>JAMCWB010000033.1 GCA_023475025.1 Gammaproteobacteria bacterium | reverse complement strand
GCGGATACTCTTGGTGCTCAATACCCTGTTGAGCTTTGCCATACTGGTGCCCTTTGCACTGATCAAACTATTGCCCATCCCGCTACTGCAGCAGGCCAGCACCCGCATCATGATCCGTATCGCGGAAAACTGGATGCACTGCAACAGTGGCTGGATGCGCCTAACCGGGCGCATCGAGTGGGATACTGACGGCCTGGAACAGCTACGTTATGGTGGCTGGTACCTGGTGACCAGCAACCATCAGAGCTGGGTGGACATCCTCGCCCTGCAACATGTACTGAACCGGCGCATGCCGATGCTCAAGTTCTTCCTCAAACAGGAACTGATCTGGGTACCCATCATTGGCCTGTGCTGGTGGGCACTGGATTTTCCCTTCATGAAACGCTACACCAAAGCCTATCTGGAGAAGCATCCGGAAAAAGCGGGGCAAGACCTGGTCACCACACGCAAGGCCTGTGAAAAGTTCAAGACCACGCCAGTCGCGGTGTTCAACTTTCTGGAAGGGACCCGCTTCGAGCAAGCCAAACATGATAGCCAGGGGTCACCCTATCGCTACCTGCTGAAACCCAAGTCCGGCGGTATTGCCTTTGTCCTTGATGCCATGGGCGAACAGCTACAGGCACTGGTCGATATAACCCTGCACTACCCGGATGGTGCGCCCAAGTTCTGGGATCTGCTCAGCGGCCGCGTGCGCAAGGTTGTCCTGCGCTGCCAGTTACGCGAGATTCCTGGCGAATTTCTCGGCCACGACTATCAGCAGGACGCTGAATTTCGCGAGCGATTCCAGTCCTGGGTAAGTCAGCTATGGCTGGAAAAGGATGCGCAGCTGGCAGCCTTGCACCAAGAGTATCCGCCCGGCAGCTAAAGCTGCGGGCGGATATCAAGAGGAGCCGCTTAGAGCGGGCGCAGATTGATTTCCACGCGGCGGTTCTGGGTCCGGCCTTCAGCGGTATTGTTACTGGCGATCGGATAATCAGGTCCCACACCCGCCGTACTGACCCGAGCACCAGGTACACCCTGGCCGGTCAGGTAGGATGCCACGCTGGCAGCACGCTCGCGCGACAGGCGCATGTTCAGATCACGTGGGCCAGTGCTGTCGGTATGACCCACAATATCGATACCGTTGCGGTCAAACTCCTTGAATACCTTGACCAGCGAATTCAGCGTCGGATAGAAATTGCTGGAGATATCGGACGAGCCGGTGGCGAAGGTAATGTTACCCGGCATGACCAGCTGCAGGTAATCACCATCACGCACCACCTGCACACCGGTACCGACCAGTTCCTGGCGCAAACGCGCTTCCTGGCGATCGGCGTAAGCACCGTAGCCAGCACCCGCTGCACCGCCCACTGCAGCACCGATCAGGGCGCCACGACCGCGATCACTGCTGCCGGATGTTGCTGCACCCACTACCGCGCCGGCAGCCGCACCGCCCAGGCCGTAGAGGGTCGAACGACTGATTTTCTGCTCGCCTGTGTAGGCATCCTGTGTGGCGCAACCAGCCAGCAGCAGTGAAGATGCCAGGCCAGCAACCAACAAAGCATGTTTTTTCATCATTTTTTCCTTAACCATCTTTTTGACGTCACCTGTAACAGACAGGCATTTAAGCAGATTACACACAGCATAGACCATGTACCGGCGGATTATTTCCCTGACCCCGGCAAAAACAGTGCTAAGGCTGGAAATCCGGCAACCGGATGGACAGCAGCACTCAATGACTACTGGCGCCCAGTTGTACCCGGCGCAACAACCACCCCACCGACAGCGCCGTCAGCAACATGATGCCCGCAGCCACCCAGGCATTGATATGCACAGCAGCGGTAAAAGCCTGCTGCATGCTACTGGTGACAGGCCCGGCCAAGTGCGCGGGCAACTCCGCAATCAAGCCCAGTGCGCCACCAATGGTATCACTGGCAATCATGCGCTCGGCCTCACTCAACTCAGGCGGCAGGCTGGCCAGCATATGCTGGCGATAGACCGCCGCACCCAGGCTGCCGATCAGCGCAATACCCAGCGCCATACCCAACTCTGCCGCGGTTTCCGAGGTCGCAGCGGCAGAGCCGGCCTTTTCAGGTGGCGCCGCGCTGACCACCAGATCGGTACCCAGAATCAGCATGGGCATGACCCCAACGCCAAGAATCACCGAACCGAGCAAGAGCAAATAGAGCTGCTCACCCTCACCCACCATGGCGACACAGACAAAGCCGATCACCGCCAGCAACATCCCACCACTGACAAAGGGTGCCGGCGGTAGCCAGCGCGCCATGCGCGGCACGGCAAGCGCTGCGCATGTCTGCACAATGGCCGCCGGCAGCATAAATATTCCCGCCTGCAAGGCGCTCAGCCCGGCCACGCCTTGCAGGTACTGAAAGATCAACAACCAGGCGCCCGACAAGGCAAGAATCGTCAGCAAGATAGCACCTACCGAGACACTGAAGGCGCGCCGCTGGAACAGACCAAGATCAAACATCGGATCAGCCAACCTGCGCTGACGGCGGACAAAGAGCGCACCAACGGTCAGGCCTGCAAGCAAGGACAGGGTATTCAGCACTGCCAGCCCTTCACGTGCCATGTCCTTGAGGCCATAGATCAATAACAGGAAGGTGCTCACACACAAGAGCGCACTGGGAATATCCAAGCGGCCAGCCTGCGGGTCGCGAAACTCGGGTAATAGCCAGGGGCCGACCAGCAGGAGCAGCAGCATGACCGGCAGCGCCAGCAGAAACACCGAGCCCCACCAGAAAAACTCCAACATCAGACCGCCAACCAGCGGCCCGATGGCGCTACCGATGATAAAGCTGGTCATCCACAGGGTAATCGCCAAGGTCCGCTCATGATCCAGATGGAACATGTTGCGAATCAGCGACAGGGTTGAGGGCATCAGCGTTGCGCCAGCAATGCCCAGCAAGGCCCGCGCCGCAATCAACTGATTGGCGCTGGTCGCCATGGCGGCCAGAATCGAAGCCAGAGCAAATGCCAGGGCGCCGAACAACAGCAAGCGGCGGCGTCCAATACGGTCCCCCAGGCTACCCATGGTGATCAGAAAACCGGCAATCAGAAAACCGTAGATATCCAGAATCCACAGCAGTTGCACGCTGGTGGGTCTGAGGTTGGCACTCAGGTGCGGAGCGGCCAGATGCAGCACCGTCATATCCAGCGCCAACAGCAAGGTCGGCAGCATAAGCACGGCAAGGCCCCACCATTCGCGTGGCGTGGCGCTCTGATAACTGACGGGATTGGTGACGGACAGGGTGTCGTCTGAAGGACTGGCAGGCATAACAGGCTCCGGGATTCAGAGCCGTGTTATACGCCGGCCGCGCCAGCGAAACAAGCCGCGCGGCCGGGTATCAGCAAAGCTGGCGCCGACGACCGGCGCCAGTAGCATACTACTCAGCGTACGCCTGATTGACGCAGGGCAGCAGCGGTAAAGTCATTGGAGTTGGTGCGATAGCTGTAATCGTAATCGCTACGCTCCTGGTTATTCAGCCCCATGACCAGGTAACGCCCGGCGATCAGGTCATACAGGGTTTCTGCGGTATAACCTGCAACCTGACTGTTGTAGCGGTGCATGGCATGGGCTTCGGCCACACGCCAGAGGGTGCCGCGTGCATCGTAGTGATCGATATGCGCAGCCTGCCAGCTGTCCTCGTCAATGAAGAAATGGCGTGTGGCATAGATGTGACGATACTCCGGCTTGACCTCGGCCTTCACTTCCCAGACGCGGTGCAACTCGTAACGGGTATGTTCCGGGTTGAGGTGACCGGCGCCGATAATGTCGTCATAACGCAGATCCGGAGAGCCCAACCCATAACTGTTGTAGGCAATCAGCATTTCGCGCTTGCCGACCAGATCCCATTCGTAGCGATCAGGTGCGCCGTTATACATATCCAGGTTATCCGAGGTGCGCATACCGTCAGCGGCTGTACCCGGACCGTCGTAGGACACCTGTGGCGCCCGGCGAACGCGGCGCTGACCAGCATTGTAGACCCAGGCATTGCGCGGCGTGGCAACCTGATCGATGGTCTCATGCACCATGAGTACATTACCCGCCAAACGGCCCGGATCGGTTACCTGCTGCTTGAAGTAGTACAGGATGTTGTCGTGCTGGCCGGGTTGAAAGTCGGTCAGCGCATTCGGCATCACGTACTCTTCGATAAAACGCACCAGGGTATAGCTGCCGTTGACCTGCGGGGTTGCTTGCACCACAACACGCTGCATGGAGTCACCGCGGTAGCGGGTAATGTGGTTCCAGATCACTTCCAGACCGTTGTCCGGCAGCGGAAACGCATGAGCCAACTGGTAGTTGCTGACACCATTACCACCCTCAACCAGGCTGGCATTGCGTGCATTGTACGCAGCAGCCTCATTGATAGCGTCCGGCAGGGCTACGCTGCGGCGCGACTCGTACACCGGCATGCGGAAGGTTTCCGGGTAGCGCTGGAACAGGGCAACCTGACCCGGGGCCAGCTGGTCTTCATAGTCACGGTAGTTATCGGCAGTGATCTCAAACAGCGGCTGGTCGTCAGCATAGGGGTTGCCCATAAAGGTGCCGTTGCGCAGCGGCGCGGCATCCGTTGGCAGACCACCGGTCCACTCGGGAATGGTTCCAGCTGCATTACCGGCCCGCTCGGCACCCATCGGAGTCAAGGAGCGGCCCAGTTCGTCGGGGCTGTTTGCCTGTGCGGTACTGGCCAGCAGCAGACTGGCTGCCAGGGTAGTCATGATGCGTAATTTCATTGCACTCGTCGCCTCCCGGTCTGGCCAACGCGCACACGCACGGACACCGGCAGGCCGGCACGCAAGAGTGACGAAGCAGGACCGGTGTAGTTTTTGGTAAGTCCGGGATGGTCGAGGCAGGTAGAGCACCTGACTCGAAGCGCGACACTATAACGAAATCACCCCTGGGGGTGAAGCCCGCTGATCAGAAAATCGGCCCCGGCGGCAAAGACAGCCGGGGCCGGTTTAGCAGGCTGTTACAGCGAAGAGAGGAAGGATTCGTTGTTTTTTTGCCATTCGGCAATCTTGCCACGAATCACTTTCTTGTCGAGCTTGCCGACACTGGTCTTGGGAATCTCACTGACCACGGCAATCTGGCTGGGAATCGCCCACTTATTGATGCGACCTTCCTCAACGTAGCCCTTGAGGTGATCACGGATCACCGCAGCAGTCACCTCCTGACCCTGGGCGGCCACCACCAGGGCAAACGGCCGCTCATCCCACTGCGGGTCGGGCACTCCGACTACCGCCACTTCAGCCACAGCCGCGCTCTGACTGATCAGATCTTCCAGTTCCAGTGAAGAAATCCACTCACCGCCGGTCTTGATCACATCCTTGATGCGGTCACGGATTTCAATCGCATTGTTGGCATCGATAGTGGCAACATCACCGGTGTGCAACCAGCCGTGGGCCCACAGCTCGGCACTCTTTTCCGGCTCGCGGAAATAGGCCTGGGTCAGCCAGGGCGAGCGCAGGACCAGTTCGCCCTGGGTCGTACCATCGTGCGGCAGGAAATTACCCTCGGGGTCCATCAGACGAGCCTCTGCCAGGGGCACCGGCAAGCCAGCCTTGATACGCGCCCGTGCCTGCTCGTCCTCGCTGGAAGCTTCCAACTCGAGATTCAGGTAACCACTGGAGATCAACGGGCAGGTTTCCGACATACCGTAGGCCGCTGTCAGCTGCATACCCTTGGCTTTGGCTGTGTCATACAGGCTGCGGTTGAGTGCAGAGCCCCCAATGATCACCTTCATGCCGCCAAAGTCATGCTCCTTGGCACTGGGCGTGTTAAGCAACATACCGAGAATAGTGGGCACACAATGGGAGAAAGTCACCTTCTCCTGCTTGATCAGCTGCATCAGCAGCTCAGGCTCATAGCGCCCTGGATAGACCTGCTTGAGGCCCAGCAGAGTTGCGGTATAGGGGATACCCCAGGCATGCACATGGAACATCGGGGTGATCGGCATATAGACGTCACGGTTACCCAACAGACGCACCGAATCCAGGCCCCCCATGGAGCCGGCTTGCACCAGCGTATGCAGCACCAGCTGGCGGTGGGTGAAATATACCCCTTTGGGGTTACCTGTGGTACCTGTGGTATAGAAAGTGGTGGCTACCGAGTTTTCATCAAAGTCAGCAAAGTCATAGCTGGTCGGCTCCGCTGCCAGCAAGGCCTCGTATTCGCCGACCAGGTTGGGCAGATCGGCGGTCTTGTCTGCCTCGTCGGTCAACAGGATGGTTTTCTCCACCGTGGTCAACTGGCCTTCGATCGCCTTGTAGATAGGCACAAACTCGCTGTTGATCAGCACGAAGATATCTTCAGCATGATTCATGGTGTAGAGAATCTGCTCAGGAGACAGGCGGATATTGATGGTGTGCATCACTGCCCCCAGCATGGGAACAGCAAACATCAATTCGAGATAGCGGTGGCTGTCCCAATCCATCACTGCCACGGTATCACCGGCCTTGACGCCCGCCTTGGTCAGAGCATTAGCCACCTGGCAGATACGTGCGTTGAAGGTCTTGTAATCGTAACGACTGATATCGCGGTAGACGATTTCCTGGCTGCTTTCGTAGCGGCGACCGGACAGCAGCAGGTTCTTGATCAGCAGCGGCGTGGAATGGGCTTCATCTGCGGGTTTGAGTACGCGTGTGTTGAGCATCGTGACCTACCTGTTGTTGAGATTGTTGGGCCGAGTAAGCATTGTCATTACTCATAGGCTACTGGCATGCACCCCAGTGCTTTGATCAGCATAAAGTACACCAGAATGACACCTCTGTTTAGAGGACGACTAAAATCGTGCTTATCATATAGTGTACAATTTGTGACCGTAACCAAGATAACAGTCATGTATCAGGAGTATCAGCATGTCGGATAACGATATCGTTATTGTCAGCGGGGCACGCACCCCGATGGGTGGCTTTCAGGGTAGCCTGGCGGCCCTCAGCGCCGTTGAACTGGGCGCCATTGCCATGCGCGAAGCCATCAGTCGTGCCGGCATTGCCGCCGCTGATGTGCAGGAAGTGATCATGGGCTGCGTACTGCCCGCCGGCCTCAAGCAGGGTCCGGCGCGTCAGGCCAGCTTGCAGGCCGGCATGCCCGCCAGCACCGGCTGCACCACCATCAACAAGCTCTGCGGTTCCGGCATGAAGGCCGTGATGCTGGCCCACGACAGCCTGAAAGCAGGCAGTAACCAGGTCATGCTGGTTGGCGGCATGGAAAGCATGTCCAACGCACCCTACCTGATGGAGAAAGCCCGTGGCGGTTTGCGCATGGGCCATGGCGAGATCAAGGACCACATGTTCTTTGATGGTCTGGAAGATGCTGCTACCGGCCGCTTGATGGGCTCATTTGCCCAGGATACCGCTGAACAATACGGCATCAGTCGCGAAGACATGGACGCCTATGCCATCGAATCATTGAAGCGCGCCCAGGCCGCCATCGAGAACGGCAGCCTGGACAGCGAGATCGTGCCGGTCACCATCAGCACCCGAAAAGGCGAGCTGACCGTCAAGGACGATGAGCAGCCACACAAGGCCAATCTGGAGAAAATCCCCCAGCTCAAGCCGGCATTCAAGAAAGATGGCAGCATTACCGCCGCCAATGCCAGCTCGATCTCTGATGGTGCCAGCGCCTTGGTATTGATGACTGCCGCTGAAGCGGCCAAGCGCGGCCTGCAACCGCTGGCACGCATCGTCGGGCATGCCACCCAGAGCCAGGACCCGAGCGAATTCACCCTGGCTCCGGTTGGCGCCATGCGCAACCTGTTCAACAAGACCGGTTGGAGCAAGGATGATGTCGACCTGTTCGAGATCAATGAGGCTTTTGCCATGGTCACCATGCTGGCCATGCGCGAACATGGGCTTGATCACAGCAAGGTCAACATCTATGGCGGCGCCTGTGCCCAGGGCCACCCGGTAGGCTCAACCGGTTCACGCATCATCGTCACCCTGTTGAATGCCTTGCAGAAAACCGGCGGCAAGCGCGGTGTTGCCTCACTGTGTATCGGCGGCGGAGAAGCCACCGCAGTCGCGGTCGAACTGCTCTGATTCGACCCTTCCCTGCGCCGGGCTACGCGCGTATCTGTTCGTAGCCCGGCAACCGCCGGCATGCGCCAATAAATCTCATGAATTGACGCGCGTCATACAGGCTGCAAAAAAATCCCGGCAAGGGCAGCCGAACGCAAGATCGGCCGCTATAATGCGCGCACGTTGCAAAATTGTGACGTTTTCATGAACCCGACCAGCCTGTTCCAACATCCGTAACAGCCTGGTTGTAGCCATGCACAGCACTAAGCGGTGACCCATGACGTATACGCTGTTTGACTTCCTGCAACTGGTCGGCTCGCTGGGGATTTTTATCTTCGGCATGAAGATTTTCAGTGAAGGCCTGCAAAAAATCGCTGGCGGACGACTGAAAGCCATTCTCAGTGGCATGACCCGAAACCGCTTGACCGGCGTGCTGACCGGCTTTGGTACCACCGCAATCACCCAGTCTTCGACCACCACCACAGTGATGGCGGTCAGCTTTGTCAACGCCGGCCTGCTGACCTTTGTACAGTCCACCGGCGTGATCATGGGGGCCAACATAGGTACCACTATTACCGCCTGGCTGGTGGCCCTGTTTGGCTTCAAGTTCCAGATTACCCCGATCGCCATTGCGCTGATCGGGGTATTTTTTGTCTTTTTGTTCTCCAGCAACAGCCGCATGCGCAACATTGCCGAGTCCATGGTTGGCTTCGGGATTCTCTTTATTGGCCTGGAGTTCATCAAGGGCGCTGTACCGGATATCAACACCAACCCGGAAATTTTTGCCTTCCTCGATGCCTTTACCGAGTACGGCTACCTGTCATTACTCTTATTTGTCGTCGCCGGCACCCTGCTGACCCTATTGACCCAGTCATCCTCAGCGGCCACGGCCATTACCCTGGTCATGCTGTTTGAAGGCTGGATTTCTTTCCCGATTGCTGCCGCCATGATCCTGGGCGAGAACGTGGGTACCACGGTAACCGCCAACCTGGCCGCAATCGTTGGTAACGTGCATGCCAAACGGGCTGCGCGCTTCCATTTTTTCTTCAACATCATCGGCGTCACCTGGATGCTGATCGTGATCTACCCCATGCTGCACCTGATGGACAGCATCGTGCAGCTGTTTACCGAGAACCCGATATCGGTCATGGCCGGTGAGGTCGAGTCGCGCCCCAACGCGACCCTTGCGCTCTCGCTATTTCATACCACCTTCAACGTGCTGAACGTCGTGCTGCTGTTTGCCTTTGTTCCCTACATTGTGCGTTTTGTCGAGTACGTACAGCCCGACCGCAGCCCCAAGGAAGACGACTTCCATCTGCGCTATATCAGTACCGGGGTGATGACCTCTCCACTGCTGGCCATCGAGCAGGTACAGAACGAGATCCAGCAATTCACCGGCATTGTTGAAGAGATGCATGACAAGGTGCATGAGCTGCTGTTCGACCCCAAAGCCAACCATGAACAGCTCAAGGAACGTATTCACAAGCTGGAACAGGATACTGACCTGCTGGAAATCGAGATCTCCGACTTCCTCGTTCGCATCAGTGAACACACCAACATGGAGCATGGGCTGACCGAGCGCATGCGCTTCATGCAGATGATGATCAATGACCTGGAGCGGATTGCCGATATCTATTACCAGATCTCCAAGCTGTTCGTGAAAATGCATGACGGCCAGCTGAACTGGCCGGATGACGCCCAGGCGGAGATGGTCGAGATGATGAACGCACTGCGTGCCGCCATCCAGAACATGCACAAAAACGCCAGCAAGAACCCCAATAGCGTCAACCTCGACCATGCCATCGAGCTGGAAGATGCGGTGGATGACCTGCGCGACAAGTTCCGCGACACCCACTATGCACGCCTGGAAAAGGGTACCTACTCCACCCGGGCCGGCGTCGTCTTTATCGACGTACTCAATCGTCTTGAGCGTATTGGCGATCACGTGCTCAACGTCAACGAGTCAGCCTCTGGCCGCCGCCTCAAGGCCATGCGCATCCAGGGCAAGATCTGATCTGCAGGGTTCCGGGCTGCCGCAATGGCAGCCCGTCCCTGACAGCCCTGTCACACTCTGACTTATTGTCCGCCATTCATCCGGCAAGCGATGCTTGCCTTGTCCGAACGACTGTTTGACACTTACTGCCCTTTTTAATCTCTGCCCAGAATCAGGAGAGTTCCATGAGCGATATCCGTTTTGACGACAAGGTCGTCATTATTACCGGTGCCGGTGGTGGTATTGGCCGCGCCCACGCCTTGCTGTTCGCCAAGCATGGTGCCAAGGTCATCGTCAACGATCTGGGCGGCAGTGCACAGGGTGAAGGCGCCAACAGCGAAGCTGCCCTGAAAGTCGTCGAAGAGATCAAGGCCGCTGGCGGCACCGCCATCGCCAACCCGGAAAACGTCATCAACGGTGATCGCATCGTTGAGTGTGCGATGGACAACTTCGGTCGTATTGATGTCGTGGTCAACAACGCCGGCATCCTGCGCGACAAAAGCTTCGCCAAGATGACCGATGAAGATTGGGACCTGATCTACAAGGTTCACGTGGAAGGCGCCTACAAGACCACCAAGGCTGCCTGGCCACACATGAAGGACAACAACTTCGGCCGCATCATCTTCACCTCGTCCACCTCGGGCATCTACGGCAACTTCGGTCAGGCTAACTATGGCATGGCCAAACTGGGCCTGTACGGCTTTACCCGCACCCTGGCCATCGAAGGCCGCAAGAACAACATTTTCGTCAACGCCATCGCCCCGACCGGTGGCACGCGCATGACCGAAGGCCTGTTCCCGGCGGGTGCTTTCGACAAGCTCAAACCCGAACTGGTCAGCCCACTGGTGGCCTACCTGTGCTCACCTGATTGCCAGGAAACCGGCAGCCTGTTTGAAGTTGGCGGCGGCTGGATGGGCAAGGTACGCTGGGAGCGTTCACTGGGTATCGGCTTCAACCCCGACGAAGGCTTCACCCCTGAAGACGTAGCAGCCAACTTCGAGCAGCTGTGCAGCTTTGAAGGTGCCGTGCACCCGAAAGACAATATCGAAGCGCTGAAAGAGCTGATGGCGAACATACAGAAATTCGCTTGAGCGCAGCTGAAAGCTGAAAGCTGAAAGCTGAAAGCTGAAAGCTGAAAAAGCCTGCACGGTTTTCACCGTGCAGGCTTTTTTCTGGCTTCTGGTTTCTGGCAGGGAGTTTGAAGCGCTCCGCGCTTCAGACGTAAAAGGCTTCCAGCGGCGGGAAGCCGTTGAACTCGATCGAGCTGTAGCTGGTGGTGTAAGCACCGGTCGACAGCCAGCACAGGCGATCACCAATGGCCAGGTTCAACGGCAGACCGTACTTGTAGCTTTCATACATGATGTCCGCACTGTCACAGGTCGGCCCGGCCAGCACCACCTCTTCCAGCTCACCTTTCTTGTCCGTCCAGATCGGGAACTTGATGGACTCATCCATGGTTTCGACCAGACCAGAGAACTTGCCCACATCGGTAAACACCCAGCGCTCCAGCGCCGTGTGTGATTTACGCGACACCAGCACCACTTCGCTGAACAGGATGCCGGCATTGGCAATCAGTGAACGGCCGGGCTCGAGAATGATTTCCGGCAGATCATCACCAAAGTCTTCCTGCAGAAAGCGGGTAATTTCTTCGGCATAGGTCTGCATGGTATTGGTCTTGGTCAGGTAGTTGGCCGGAAAGCCGCCACCCATGTTGATCATCTTCAGGGTAATGCCGTCTTCTTCTTTCAGGCGCTCGAAAATAACCTTGACCTTGGCAATGGCCGCATCCCAGGCACCAATATCGCGCTGCTGTGAACCAACATGGAAAGACACGCCGTGCGGCTCCAGACCCAGCTCCCGAGCCAACACCAGCAAGTCCATGGCCATATCAGTCTGGCAACCGAACTTGCGTGACAAGGGCCAGTCAGCCGTGGTCGAGCCTTCCGTCAGAATGCGCACATAGACTTTCGACCCCGGCGCCGCCTTGGCGATATTACGCAAGTCAGCCTCTGAATCAGTCGCAAACAGGCGCACACCCTTTTCGTAGAAGGCACGAATATGGCGAGACTTCTTGATGGTGTTGCCGAAGCTGATCTGCTCAGGCTTGACGCCCAGCGCCAGCACCTTTTCCAGCTCATAGATAGAAGCGATATCGAAGTTCGAGCCCTTGCGCTGCAACAGGCCCAGCACTTCATTGGCCGGATTGGCCTTGACGGCGTAATAGACCTTGGCAAAGGGAAAGCCCTCAACCAACTCATCATAGGCACGCTCGATGGTTTGCAGATCCACCACCAGAAAGGGGGTCTCATGCTGTTCGGCAACCGCTTGCATACGGTTGAAGGTTTCGCGGTCGAAGTAATCTTCCAGTTTGACGGTCATAGCGTCGGCTCCAAAGCAACATATTTTGAATCGGGCCGCGTGAGGACATTGTGATCAGATGCAGAGCAGACAAGCCCTCATGGCTACGGCAAGAATAGACGCAGCAACATGACAGCTCGCTTACCGACGGCAGCAACGTTCAGCCAACACACAACCCGGGGGTGCGAACGTCTGATCAGTATCCCCACTTTGGTTCGCCTACTTCCCAAGGCGTGCGCCGAAAGCAATAAGACCCCGGTTCTGGTGGTCTTGCTGTCTCGTCGTCAGTACTTGAGCCGTATGGATCGTGCCAGCCTCAACGTTCGTCGCGCACCATAAGACCAAGTGACCTTGCGGTCAATAGGAGGTGAAAAAAAGTGCACCGCACGACATGGACAGCTCTGCTTGCACCCTTTCAGCGCAGACAGCAACGACAGAAAGTTACCGGCAAGCCCCCTGCAGACCGGGAAAAAGTACAGCTTGTTGAATTTATTGATAAAACGCCGGACAGCAGCTGAGCCTGGCGGTTCTGGCACGATCCCTGAATACAGCCTTGCATACAAGATGGCATGCAACCGACTGCCAGGCGCAGCGCAAGTCACAGTGCTATCCATTTACAAACCCGGCAAGCAGCAAGGAGTCCAGCGATGCGTCCCAGCGAGATTGCCCCGCTTACAACAGCGCCAGGCAAGCGCCAGAACCTGACCGAACGTATCTATCAGGCACTGAAAACGCGGATTTTTGACTTCCAGCTGCTACCGGGCGACCGCTTCAGTGAAAACGAAGTAGCCGACAGCATGCAGGCAAGCCGTACACCGGTTCGCGAGGCCTTGACCCGCTTGCAACGCGAAGGCTTTGTCGAGGTCGCTTTCCGCAGTGGCTGGCAGGTCAGACCCTTTGATTTCGAACAGTATGAGCAACTGTACGATCTGCGTATTGTGCTGGAACTGGCTGCCGTAAAACGCCTGTGCGAGATGCAGCCCGGCCCCGACCTGGCGCAGCTCCAGGCCAGCTGGCTGGTACCCGACAGCGAGCAACTTGATCACGGCCCCACGGTATGCGCCATGGATGAGCGCTTTCATGAGCAACTGGTGGAAGCCACCGGCAACCGTGAAATGGCGCGCATCCATCATGACGTGACCGAACGCTTGCGCATTGTCCGACGTATCGACTTCACCAAACGTCCACGCATCGAAGCGAGCTATCGTGAACACGCGGAGATCCTGCGCAACATCATGCAGCGGCGCACGGATGCCGCCCAGCAGTTGCTGAAAACCCATATCGAGGACAGCAAGGCTGAGGTACGCAAGATTACCCTGCATATGATCCACCAGGCCCGATTGAACCCTGATCACACCCCTCTGAGCACAGGCAGTCACAACCCGAGCGCATAACCTGCGCCAAGCACAAGGAAAGCGTCGCAGCTATTTCATGTTGAGCAAATTAGCGCGATACTCGAAGTGCATGCATAGTCATGGACTGATGCGCTCTATGGATAAGCGACAACACCAGCGTCATAGCGCCAACTTGCAGGCCCTGCTGAAAGATAACCGCGGCCTCAAGGTTGCCGGCTGCATCAAGGATTACAGCAGCGGCGGCGTCTTGCTCGAGTTGACCCAGCTGCTGACGGATGCTGAACAGCTGGCACTCCCCAAGGGGGCAGAGCTGCAACTGCTGTTTTTTGCCGACCAGGGGCCGCAGGCCATGCCGGTGGTGGTCGCCCACCAATCCAGCCAGCTGCTCGGGCTGCGTTTTACCCAGGCAACACGCAACCAGCTCGCCTGCCTGGCCACCTCGGCCCAGACGCAAACGCCCGCCACAGCCTCAGATCCCGACCATACCACGGTAGCCGCCAATGCTACGCTGAGTGCCGCCCTGACAACCTTGCAGGGCTTTATGGACGACCATCTCGGCCACTTCTTCGAGCTGACCGATACCGCCTTGCTGTCCACCGCCGAACAGCAAAAAAGCCAGGCGGAGCAACAGCAGGTCTTCGACGCCATGCTGCAACTGCGGGCACAACGTAACCGTATTCAGAAGCAGGTGCTGAGCACCCTCGACCAGGCGCTGGAGCAACCGACCGCACTGGCTATCATCAGTGCGCAACCGGCGATCCCGGACAACCTGCACAGCCTGAGCCTGATCGGTAAAGACGCCTTTGAGGACTGGCTGCTGGTTCGCGTTGCCATTTCCCGCGCCGAACTGCAATGGCGCGATGACCTGATCGCCCTGCAGGTCCGCCTGGACGCCTGTACTGAATTACGCCACGGCAAACATTGCCCCAACCCCTTTGCGCCCTCGGCAATCTGTCATGCCCTGCACGCCGCCTTGACACCGCTGCAGTTGCCGCACACCGCCTTGCGCACCCTCTATGATTGCCTGCAAGCGCACCTCCTGAGCCGCCTGCAACCGCTCTATCAGCAACTCAACGCCCAGTTTGCCGCTGCCGGCCTGCTGCCAGATCTTGATGTCACCCAGCACCTGGCAGATCTGGCACTGCGCGAACAGCGACAGAACAACACCCCTGCTCCAGCGGCAGCAACCACAGCAGCTGAAGATCATGTCAGCGTGCCCGACAGTGTGCAGCCTGACAGCAGCCCTGAACCCGCTGACGCAACACCGCCACAGGCCAGCCCCCAGTTGCCCCTGCTCAACCGCCTGCAGCAGTCGCGACGTGATCCCTACCATATCCAGGCGACAGCACCGCCTCAGGTCTCTGCTGACAACCTGGCCAGCCTGCTCGATTTGCAGCAGCGCCTGGCCAAGGCGCAAGATCCAGCACTGAATGAACACAACCTGCGCACGCTGGTGCAACAAGAAGTGCCCGAACTGGGTAGCGACTCGGTTGATACCATTGAACTGGTTGAAGAACTGTTCACCAGCCTGAACAAATCCCAGCGCATGCTACCTGAGCTGGAGGCACAGCTGCGCAAGCTGCAGTTACCCGTGCTGCGCCAGCTGTTGCACGACCCAGGTGTGCTGGATCAGGCGCAGCACCCGCTGCGCAAAACCATCAATCACCTGGCCATCCTGGCGGACAGCCAGAGCCTGAATGCGGAACAGAACAAGGCCGCGGTCACCCAGGCAGTGCAAGCCATTCTCGGCAACCCGGAACAGGAAGGCAGCTTCCAGACGGTGGACAGCGCACTGGAGCGCCTGGTTGAGCGGGAACAACGCCTGACCGAGCGCAACCTGGGCCGGCTTCGTGACAGCTGTGAAGGCCAGCAACGGCTGCAACAGGCCAATCAGGCACTGGAAAGCGCATTACTGACTATACTGCCCGGCGCTGCACCCCAGCCACTGCTAGACCTGCTGGAGTACGGTTGGAAAGCCTTGATGCGACTGACCTGGCTGCGTGAAGGCGCCGACAGCCCGGCGTGGCGCATGTGCATCAAGGCTATCTCGCAACTGGGCGATTGCGCGCGTGAAGCCGCGCTGACCGAGCAGCCACTGAGCCTCCCGGACCTGCTGAAACTCGTTCGCACCGGCCTCTCCAAGGTGCCCGACGAACTCGGCCGGCATGCTCAATTACTTGAGGATATCGAGCAATTGCTGAATGAGCCTGCCGCCTTCCCGCGCATGCGTTACCAGGCTCCCATCATGGAGAGCGAACTGCGCACAGCCCGGCTACAAGCCATGACAACCGGCGATACCGAGTTACGCAACTGGCTGCAGCGAGCGCGCCGGCTGAAACCCGGGCAATGGTTCGAAGTAACGCGTGGCCCGTTCCAGCAACAGCCCGCACAGATAATCTGGCAGTCCGCCGACGCAACCCGGTTATTGCTGGCCAACCGTCAAGGCACCCGCAGCCTGTCACTGGATCTGGACGAAACTGCGCAGATGCTCAGTGACGGCCGCCTGGTCAGCCGCCCGGAATTCAACCAGCAACCGGTCGAGCAAGGGCTGGATGCGCTGGTGCAAAAAGTCTATGCACGGCTGGCGCTGGATGCGAGTCAGGACCCGCTGACCAACCTGCTGACACGCCGTGAATTCATTCAGCGCCTGGACAAGGCCGTGACGGCCTGCAGCACTTCAAAACAAGAGCACACACTGATTTTTATCAACCTGCTGCAATTCAAGCTGATCAACAACAGCTGTGGCTATGCTGCCGGCGACCGACTGTTGCGCGAACTGGCGGAACGTATTCGCGGCAGCCTGCCCAGCGGCGCCCTCGCCGGCCGTATCGGCGCCGACCAGTTTGCCCTGTTGCTACCGACGGCTGCCGACGAGGACGGACTGGCGTTGGCCCGGACACTGAAAACAGCGCTGGAAGCCGAGCGCTTCGAGCATGGTGAAGACCGATTCGTTATCACAACAACGGTTACCTTGCTGGGCTTCAACAATCACGCCCACTCGGCAATGGAGCTGTTGCGCAGCCTGGAAACCTCCGCCGGGCTGGCCAAGCAGGCAGGCCGAACCAAGGTGCAACAGGTTCACCCCGGGAATGAACAACTGGAAGCGCTCGATGAAGTCATGCAATGGATGACACGTATCAACCGGGCGCTGGATGAAGACCAGCTGCAACTCATCTGCCAACGTATCCAGCCGCTCAACAGCAAGGCCCGCCTGGCGCACTTTGAAATCCTGCTACGCGTACTGGACGAGCAGGGCCAGGCCATGCCGCCAGCAGCCTTTATCGAAGTAGCAGAAACCTACCACCGCATGAATGCGGTTGACCGCTGGGTTATCGAACACGCCCTGGCGTGGATGCTGGCCAATGAACACCTGTTGCCCCGGATCGGCGGCTTCTCTATCAACCTGTCCGGTCACTCGCTGAACGATGACAGCTTCCTTGAATTCCTGTTTGATGCCCTGAGGCGTTACCCGGTACCCCGTGACAAACTGATCTTCGAGATCACTGAAACTACGGCGGTAGCCAACCTCGAGGAAGCAGCAGACTTTATCAATGAATTGCGCGGCATCGGCTGCCGCTTCTCGCTGGATGATTTTGGTGCTGGACAATCATCCTATACCTACCTCAAGCGACTGCCGGTCGATTACCTGAAAATCGACGGCGCCTTTATCCGTGACATCACCCGTAACCCGGTCGATTACGCCCTGGCACGCTCAATCACCGAAATGGGGCACCACCTGAACAAGCTGGTGATTGCCGAATATGTCGCCAATAACGCCACCCTGCAGGCTGTAACCGATATCGGCGTCGACTATGCCCAGGGCTACCAGTACGGCTTACCGGTCAAACTCGACGAACTGGCCAGCACCCTGTCCACTGCTGACAGCTGAACGCAACCCAGGCACGCAATACCTTTGTCATGCCACGCCGAATCGGCCACAATACCGGCCGATCCCATTTACTGCTGGCCCCCCGCCCAGGCGGCAGCCACTCTGGTCTGAACCCGATTATGTCCAACAGCATTGCTCAAGAAGTCGCCAAGCGGCGTACATTCGCCATTATCTCGCACCCGGATGCGGGCAAAACCACCATTACCGAACGCCTGCTACTGATGGGCCAGGCGATCAACGTTGCCGGCACCGTCAAATCGCGCAAGTCGGACCGTCACGCCACCTCGGACTGGATGGCGATGGAAAAGCAGCGCGGGATCTCGGTCAGCACATCAGTGATGCAGTTCCCTTATCGGGAACACATGATCAACCTGCTCGACACCCCCGGTCACGAAGACTTTTCGGAAGATACCTACCGCACCCTGACAGCTGTCGACTCGGCACTCATGGTGCTCGACGGTGGTAAAGGCGTCGAGCCACGCACTATCGCGCTGATGGACGTCTGCCGCCTGCGTGACACGCCGATTGTCAGCTTTATCAACAAGCTAGACCGCGACATCCGCGATCCCATCGAACTGCTTGACGAAATCGAGTCAGTGCTCAATATCCGTGCCGCGCCCATTACCTGGCCGATCGGCTGCTATCGGGACTTCAAGGGTGTCTATCACCTGAAAGAAGACTGCATCATTGTCTACGAAGCCGGCCATGGTCATGAGCGGACCGAGGTCAAGCGCATCCAGAACCTGGACTCGGATGCAGCGCGCGCGCACCTGGATGACCTCTACGACGATTTTGTCGAGCAGTTGGAACTGGTCCAGGGTGCCTGCCATGAATTCGATCAGGAGGCCTTCCTCAAGGGCGAACTGACCCCGGTATTTTTTGGTACCGCGCTTGGCAACTTTGCCGTCGACCAGGTGCTCGATGCGGTGGTTGACTGGGCTCCGCCGCCGCTCGCGCGGGCCAGTCACGAGCGTGTCGTGGAGCCAAGCGAAGAACCCTTTACCGGTTTCGTTTTCAAGATCCAGGCCAATATGGATCCCAAACACCGTGACCGCATTGCCTTCATGCGCATTTGCTCCGGCAAATACCAGAAAGGCATGAAGCTGCACCATGTACGCACCGGCAAGGAGCTGCGCGTGCCCGATGCCCTGACCTTTTTTGCCGCCGAACGCGAACACCTGGAAGAGGCCTGGGCCGGCGACATCATTGGCCTGCACAACCATGGCACTATCCAGATCGGCGACACCTTTACCGAAGGTGAAAAAATCGGCTTTACCGGCATTCCCCACTTCGCGCCAGAGCTGTTCCGCCGCGTGCGCCTGAAGGACCCGCTGAAATCCAAGCAGTTGCGCCAGGGCCTGCAGGAACTGGCCGAGGAAGGTGCCACCCAGGTGTTCTTTCCCGAGCGCAGCAACGACATCATCCTCGGCGCCGTCGGCGTGCTGCAGTTTGACGTGGTTGCCAGCCGCCTGCAGGACGAATACAAGGTCGAGTGCCAGTATGAGCCGGTCAACGTCTGGTCGGCGCGCTGGGTCAGCTCGACCAATGCGAAAAAGCTCGATGAATTCAAGAACAAGGCCCTGGAAAACCTGGCCATCGATGGCGGCGGTCACCTGACCTATCTGGCACCGACCCGGGTCAACCTCAACCTGACCGCCGAGCGCTGGCCGGACATCAATTTCAGCGCCACCCGCGAGCATCACTGAGTTCAGTGATGCCGTGCTGCCGCCCTTGCCAGCGGCAGCTTTTAGGTCGAAGCTGTGCCCATGCATTATATCGACACCCACACGCACTTCGACTTCCCCGACTTTGCCGCTGACCGCGCGCAGGTACTGACCGCCTGCGCCACAGCCGGCGTCGAACGCCTGGTGGTGGTCGGTGTCAGCGCCCGGCATTGGCCGCGACTCTGGCAGCTGGTCAAAGGCGAGCCCAGACTCTTTGCCGCCTTCGGCTTGCACCCGATGTTTCTCACCGAACACCAGCCTGATCACATTGCGCAGCTGCAGGACTGGCTGGTCAGGCATACCGCAGACCCGCAATGCTGTGCGGTGGGCGAGATAGGTCTGGATTACTTCCTCACGGAGTTGGACCGGGACAGTCAACAAGTCCTGTTTGAGCAGCAACTGGCGCTGGCAGTTGATTTTGATTTGCCCGCTCTGCTGCATGTGCGCCGCGCCCATGCCGCCACCATAGCTACGCTGAAACGCTTTCGACTGCCGCGAGGCGGCATCGTACATGCCTTCGCTGGCAGCCTGGAAGAAGCCCGCGAATACATCAAACTGGGTTTCAGGCTGGGCCTGGGTGGCGCCGTAACCTGGCCACAGGCCAAGCGCTTGCGCCGGGTCGCTGCCGAATTGCCAGCCAACAGCATAGTGTTGGAGACCGACGCGCCGGATATGGCCCCGGCTTTCGCCGCAGCGCAGCGCAACAGTCCGGAAAACCTGCCGCGCATTGCGGCACTGATTGCCGAGCTACGCGGCGAACCGCTAGCCCGACTGGCTGATCAGTGCTGGCATAACAGCTGTGAATTATTCAACTGGCCGACGACAACGGTGTCTTGAGCGCGCCGCTCTGGTAAAGTCAGTGAAGAATTCTGAATGTCGGGAGACTGGGCATGGCCTTGGGTGTTGTTCTGTTACTGATCTGGCTGGTCTTGTTGATCCGCTTTCCACGCGTCATGGTACCTGCCAGTGCCGGCGTAGTGGCGGTCGCCCTGGTACTGGCGACCCTGGTCGCGCTCTGGCAATGGTTCAGTCAGCGCCACACGGACGAGCTGGCGTTCAACTACCGCTACGCCCCCACCGAATGCCAACCTGGTAAACCCCTGCAACTTACGCTGGTCAACCACAGCAGCCGCAGCATCAGTAACATCACCTGGCAGCTGGTCGGCAGCCCTGCGGGCATGAACACCAATATGCTGGACGTTGGCGGTGCTGGCGCCAGTTACCGCTATGCCGGCCCTCTGGCTGCCGGTGACGAGTGGCAACAATGCTATGAGTTGCCGCGCCTGCGCAGTGGTTACCGCGCAGCAGACCTTGAATACCGTGCCGAACGCATTCGCGCCGACGTGCACTGATACTGACCAGCAGAACAACAAGAAGGACAACCCCATGACACAAGCTGTCGCGCTGATTACCGGATGCTCCACCGGCATTGGTCAGGCTCTGGCCGAGGCCTGCCTGCAACAGGGCTATCAGGTCTGGGCCACTGCACGGCGTCCGGAGACGCTGGAGCCGCTGGTCGCCAAAGGCGCCATTGCCATGCAACTGGACGTCAATGACCCCGAACAGGTTCAGGCTTGCGCCGAACGTATCCGCAGCGAAGCAGGACACCTTGACCTGCTGATCAATAATGCCGGCTACGGCGCCATGGGCCCCTTGCTGGATGCTGACCGCGAGACCCTGCTGAAACAGTTCGACACCAACGTCTTTGCCCCGATTCAACTGGTGCGCGCCTGCGCCGATCTGCTACGCGAAGCCAAGGGCCTGGTGGTCAATATCGGCAGTGTATCCGGCGTGACCACCACCCCCTTCTCCGGCGTCTACTGCGCCTCCAAGGCGGCGCTGCATGCCTTGTCGGAAGCCTTGCGTATGGAATTGCATCCGTTCGGTATCAAGGTGCTGACCGTACAACCGGGCGCGATTGCCTCGGATTTCGGCAACAACGCCACGGCCGCCATCACCATGCAGGAAAACTCCTGGTTCAAACCCTGGGAAAAGGCCGTGCAGGCACGCGCCAAAGCCTCGCAAAAGGCCAGCTCAACCAGTGCCAAGGACTTTGCCAGCGAACTGATGCGTTACGTAAAGAACCCGCTGCGTCCGGAGACGGCACTGATCGGCACCAGCAGCCGCAGCATGGTCCGCATGAAGCGCTGGCTGCCAACCTCGATTCTGGAAAGCCAGCTGCGCAAGCGCTTTGGACTCGACAAGCAGGCCTGAGCCGGAGTCAGCCCTGCTCGGGGTAGAGAATGGCTTCAGCCTGGCGGTCGGCAATGACCGCCGGTGAGCGGCTTTCGGCCTGACTCTCGGCAAAGATCAGGTCCAGCCGCTGACCAATCACCTTGACCCGCTCGGCAATCTCGCCCGGACTGGCTTGCTGGTGGGTCAGGGCCACATGCAACAAGCCGCCGGCATTGATCACATAATCCGGGGCATAGAGAATACCGCGAGCATCCAGTGCATTGGCCGCTTCGGCGTCCGCCAGCTGGTTATTCGCAGCACCGGCGACCACTGCGCAGCGCAGCTGCAGAATACTCTCGTGGTTAAGTACACCACCCAGGCCACAGGGTGCAAAGATATCGCAGGGGGTTTCATACACCGCCTCTGGCACTACCGGCTGACCGCCGCACTCCTCAACCAGCAGATGCACCTTGCCGGCATCCAGGTCGGCGACCAACACCTCCGCCCCTTCAGCTACCAGCATACTGACCAGTGCACTGCCAACATTGCCAGCGCCCTGCACACAGATACGGATGCCGTCCAGACTGTCAGTGCCCAACTTGGCACGGGCGGCGGCGCGAATGCCGGTGAGCACCCCGAGGGCGGTATGTGGCGCAGGATCGCCAGCTGCCGTGGTACTGGTGACATGCCCGGTCTGCTGGGCTATGCAATCCATATCCGCATTACTGGTGCCGCTATCTGTCGCGGTTATGTAGCGCCCACGCAAGGATTCGATGGCGCGCCCATAGGCTTCAAACAGCGCTGCCCTGTTATCCACATGCGGCGGGCGCAGGATGACGGTTTTACCCCCGCCGAACGGCAAACCTGCCAGCGCTGCCTTGTAACTCATGCCACGTGCCAGCCGCATCGCATCAGCCAGTGCCAGATCCGGGCTGGCATAAGGCTGATAGCGACAGCCACCGAGGGCAGGCCCCAGGCGGGTATTGTGAATGGCAATGATGGCTTCCAGTCCGGTCGCCGCATCACTGAACAGATGCACCGCTTCCATTCCGAAGGATCGCATGGCTGTAAACATAGACACCTCAACTCAATAGCTTGCCTACACCTTAGCAGGCCAATCACCTCAACGGCGTACTGGTCGCTTCTGCAATTTGCGTTGCAGCGTGCGCCGATGCATGCCAAGGGCACGCGCGGTGGCCGAGATATTGCCGTCGTGCTCACCCAGTACACGCTGGATATGCTCCCACTGCAAACGACCTACCGACATCGGGTGTTCTGGCACCAGAGTATCCGGATCGGCCTGTTCAGAGAGCAAGGCGGTGAGTACGTCATCGGCGTCGGCCGGTTTGCAGATGTAGTTGGTAGCGCCACGCTTGATAGCCTCTACCGCCGTAGTGATGCTGGAATAACCGGTCAGGATCACCACCTTGAGCTCGGGGTACAGCTCACGCAGACGGGGCAGCAGCACCAGTCCGGAGTCACCCTCCATTTTCAGGTCCAGCACGGCGTAATCCGGTTGTTCTTCTCGGGCACGCTGCATGGCTTCATCAGCGTCACCCGCCGTCGTGACACGCAGGCCACGGCGACTGAGTGAACGAGCCATCACACGGGTAAAAGTCGGATCATCGTCCACCAACAGCAACAAGGGTTGCTGCTCCGGAGTATTCTCGTCAGTCATCAGCCATGTCCTCATCAATCGGCAATACCACTTCAGTCAAGGTGCCACCGCCCTGCTGATTAAACAAGCGCACACTGCCACCAAGCCGTTCGACGGCCGCCTGACTGAGAAACAGGCCCAGCCCAAGCCCCTTTTTACCCTTGGTGGTAAAGAATGCGGTACCCAGCTGCTCGGCAATATGCAGCGGTACACCGGGCCCCTGATCCCGAATGCGCACATACAGCTTAGTGCCCTGCCAATCCAGGGCGATGGTAATCCCTTCGGGGCAGGCATCAGCGGCATTGTTGAGCAAATTCAGCATCGCCTGCCCCAGTTCCGGGGTGACGCGCAATACCGGCACCGGTGTGCCTGGCAAGGGCAGCCACTGCCAGGCTGCCTCAGGCCGCATCAGCTGCCAGCGTGCCAGCAGCCCCTTGAGCCAGAGATCTGCCGCCTCAGTACGCTGCGGCTGACGGCGGTTGTCTTCGGCACCCCGGACCATTTGCTGCAAACTGACCTTGCACTGGCTCACTTGCTGCTGCAGCAAGGCCAGATCCTCTCGCATCTCGGGGTCCTGGCAGTCGTGCTGCATATCCTTGAGCAGCACGCTCATGGTCGATAGCGGCGTGGACAGCTCATGCGCGGCGCCTGCGGCTACGCTGGCGATACCCAGCAGCTGCGCGTCACGCAAGCTCTGCTCGCGGCTTTCCGCCAGACGGCGGGCATGCTGGCGCAGGGCGTCGGCCATGCGCACCACAAAAAGACTGATCAGACCGGCGCTCATGGCGAAATTCAGCCACATGCCAATCACATAGAGATTGATCCCGGTCGGCCCGATCGGCATCTGGAACACCGGTAATGGCTGGGACCAGATCAACACGATACTGAACGCAGCAACCGCCATACTGGCCAGGGCCAGGGTATATAGCCAGGGCAGCGTGGCAGCAGCAATGGTCAGCGGTACCAGATAATAGGACACAAAGGGGTTGGTCGGGCCACCGGAGAAGTGCAGCAGAACACTGTGAATAAGCACATCGAAAAACAGCTGCAGACTGAACTCCTGGTCGGTCACCGGCCAGTCATACAGCAGCCGTACCAGGGTCATCAGGGTTACCAGTGCCGATACCCCCAGGGTGACCAGCAGGGCCGTCCACAACAACGGAAACCAGCCGCTCAGATAGGCACCCAGTACCGACAGGCTCTGTGCCAGCAACACCAGCACACGCACCAGCAACAGGCGCCAGAGGTTTTGCCGCGAGGGCGACAGGGCAAGTGCGTTGGGGCTCATGAAAAACCGCTGGGACACGGAAGGGACTCCAGTATAGGCGCTGCCAGATAAGGTATTCTGCGGCACAGCGTCGCACAAAGTGGCGTCGCCGTCAGCGGGAACCTGTTACAGAACATCCGGTCTGACCTACAGGTTACCTCAAAGGATGGATATCATGCCCGGCACCTCATATACCCGCTTGCCACTGACCCGAACCCTGGCCCTGCTGGGCCTGAGCACAGCATTGCTGCTTGCCTTCCCGACCCAAGCCGATACGCAGCGCTACAATCAGGTATCGCTGCGTGCCGAAGCGCAACAGGCAGTCAACAATGACACCCTGACGGTAACTCTCTATGCCGAAGAGCAGCACGCCGATCCGGCCCGCCTGGCCGAGCGCATCACACAACGGCTGAATAAGGCTGTGGACCGTGCCCGTGAGGTTGATGGTATTCAGGTTGCCAGTGGTAATCGCCGCAGCCATCCGGTGTACGACGACAAGCGCAACAACATTACCGGTTGGCGCGAACGTGCGGAGCTTCGCCTGGAAAGCAGTGACTTTGCTGCGCTTTCCAGCCTGACCGGTGAACTGCTACGGGATTTATCGCTCTCCGGCATGCAGTTCAGCCTGTCTGCTGATGCACGCCAGCGCAGCGAAGAAGCCTTGATCGGCGAGGCGATTGACGCCTTCCGCCAGCGGGCCAGTCTGGTGACGGAAAAACTTGGCGGCTCTGACTACCAGATTGTCAGTCTGAATCTGCATACCCAGTCAGCCGGACCTGTCTACCCGCGTAGCGCCATGCTGATGCGCAGCGAGGCTGACACTACAGCGCCCAACATGGAAGCCGGCGAAGCCAGTGTCAGCGTGCAGGCCGACGGGGTAATCGAAATTCGTTTCTGACACCGCCAGAGAAGTGCGACCCGCGCTCAGGGTCGCATAAAGGTATAGTCGGCATCATCATCGAGGTTGTCGGCAAGAAACTCCAGTTCATGCCGAATATCGTTCTGGCTGCGACCACGCTTGTAGACGCTGATGACTTCGGCCATCAGCGCCCGCGCCACCGCCTGTTCATCAAACCCCTGCTGCTGACCCTTTGCCAGGGCCTGTTGCATGACCTCTTTAGCCAGACTGAATGCTGTCATGATTCTCTCCTGCACTGGACGTAAGCGTTACTGACCTTGATTAAAGCAAATCAGCAGCAGACAACTCTTGATCTGGCTCATGGTTCAGGTGGCGGATCAAAGGGTTCCTGCAGATAGCGGTCATCATCGAAGGTCTCGACCCATTGCGGGTAGAACACCACCAGCCCGGAAATCAGCATGCCGTTAACAAAGGCTTCCGGGAACAGGATCAGCAGCAGATAGGCGAAATACTCCCACAAAGCCTGCAACTCGCCGAGCGCACCTGACCACCACAACATGAACATGGTGCCGAGAATACTGGCCAGACCGGCCAGCGCGGCGCCGAAGAAAGCACAGACAAAGATATAGACAAAGAGGTTGCGCGGCTGCCAACGCTCCAGCGCATGCCAGATCAGCATGGTTACCAATACCGGCAAGCCGATACGCACCAGCCCGCTGGCGCCCAGTGCGGCCAGATCATCCATACCCAGCAGCAGCAACACCAACTGCGCCAGACCACCGGCCACCACTGCCAGCGGCCAGTTCAGCAAGAGCACCACCGCCGTCATGCCGAGGAAGTGGAAGGTCAGGCCGCCATCAAATTCACGCCGCACCAGCCACATCAGCACCAGGAAGATCACTGCACCAAACAACAGATGCTGCCGGCGACTATCTGCCAACAGCTCAACCCAGGGCAGGCGCGCCAGCGCCCATCCGAGCATCACCAGGTACGCCGCAAAGGTCAAAAATACCTGGGTGGTGGTGAGCAGACTGGCAGCAAACATGAGGACTCCACAGGGCGCAAGGATGCAATGCAGTTTATCAGCCTGACTCTCAGTGTAGTGGTGGAAATATGTGCAACAGGGAGTAGAATGATGACAAAGTCAGTCAAGCCTGCCTGCGCGGCACCGCATCGCGCCCGAAACAAGAAAGGTCACGTCATGCCCAGCAAACTCTACCCTGAAGACCAGAAACGCGTCGATGAGTATCTGAACACGCCCCTGCACCAGGTCGAGCGCAAGCCGTTCAATGCCTGGTTACTGCTCGGCGGTATCACCCTCATGGTTATTTTCATGGGCCTGGTATCGCGCCTGCTGTCCTGGTTTGTTCTGAGCTGAAACGGCAACGCATCGACTGACGTTCACTTCTATCGTCTATTGAGTCAACATCATGTCGCATGCACAGGTTTCAACCACTCCACCGCACATCGTAGTGGTGGGTGGCGGCGCTGGCGGTCTTGAACTGGTCACTCGCCTTGGGCGCCATCTGGGGCGCAAGAAGCCGAGCGCATCACACAACGGCTGAATAAGGCTGTGGACCGTGCCCGTGAGGTTGATGGTATTCAGGTTGCCAGTGGTAATCGCCGCAGCCATCCGGTGTACGACGACAAGCGCAACAACATTACCGGTTGGCGCGAACGTGCGGAGCTTCGCCTGGAAAGCAGTGACTTTGCTGCGCTTTCCAGCCTGACCGGTGAACTGCTACGGGATTTATCGCTCTCCGGCATGCAGTTCAGCCTGTCTGCTGATGCACGCCAGCGCAGCGAAGAAGCCTTGATCGGCGAGGCGATTGACGCCTTCCGCCAGCGGGCCAGTCTGGTGACGGAAAAACTTGGCGGCTCTGACTACCAGATTGTCAGTCTGAATCTGCATACCCAGTCAGCCGGACCTGTCTACCCGCGTAGCGCCATGCTGATGCGCAGCGAGGCTGACACTACAGCGCCCAACATGGAAGCCGGCGAAGCCAGTGTCAGCGTGCAGGCCGACGGGGTAATCGAAATTCGTTTCTGACACCGCCAGAGAAGTGCGACCCGCGCTCAGGGTCGCATAAAGGTATAGTCGGCATCATCATCGAGGTTGTCGGCAAGAAACTCCAGTTCATGCCGAATATCGTTCTGGCTGCGACCACGCTTGTAGACGCTGATGACTTCGGCCATCAGCGCCCGCGCCACCGCCTGTTCATCAAACCCCTGCTGCTGACCCTTTGCCAGGGCCTGTTGCATGACCTCTTTAGCCAGACTGAATGCTGTCATGATTCTCTCCTGCACTGGACGTAAGCGTTACTGACCTTGATTAAAGCAAATCAGCAGCAGACAACTCTTGATCTGGCTCATGGTTCAGGTGGCGGATCAAAGGGTTCCTGCAGATAGCGGTCATCATCGAAGGTCTCGACCCATTGCGGGTAGAACACCACCAGCCCGGAAATCAGCATGCCGTTAACAAAGGCTTCCGGGAACAGGATCAGCAGCAGATAGGCGAAATACTCCCACAAAGCCTGCAACTCGCCGAGCGCACCTGACCACCACAACATGAACATGGTGCCGAGAATACTGGCCAGACCGGCCAGCGCGGCGCCGAAGAAAGCACAGACAAAGATATAGACAAAGAGGTTGCGCGGCTGCCAACGCTCCAGCGCATGCCAGATCAGCATGGTTACCAATACCGGCAAGCCGATACGCACCAGCCCGCTGGCGCCCAGTGCGGCCAGATCATCCATACCCAGCAGCAGCAACACCAACTGCGCCAGACCACCGGCCACCACTGCCAGCGGCCAGTTCAGCAAGAGCACCACCGCCGTCATGCCGAGGAAGTGGAAGGTCAGGCCGCCATCAAATTCACGCCGCACCAGCCACATCAGCACCAGGAAGATCACTGCACCAAACAACAGATGCTGCCGGCGACTATCTGCCAACAGCTCAACCCAGGGCAGGCGCGCCAGCGCCCATCCGAGCATCACCAGGTACGCCGCAAAGGTCAAAAATACCTGGGTGGTGGTGAGCAGACTGGCAGCAAACATGAGGACTCCACAGGGCGCAAGGATGCAATGCAGTTTATCAGCCTGACTCTCAGTGTAGTGGTGGAAATATGTGCAACAGGGAGTAGAATGATGACAAAGTCAGTCAAGCCTGCCTGCGCGGCACCGCATCGCGCCCGAAACAAGAAAGGTCACGTCATGCCCAGCAAACTCTACCCTGAAGACCAGAAACGCGTCGATGAGTATCTGAACACGCCCCTGCACCAGGTCGAGCGCAAGCCGTTCAATGCCTGGTTACTGCTCGGCGGTATCACCCTCATGGTTATTTTCATGGGCCTGGTATCGCGCCTGCTGTCCTGGTTTGTTCTGAGCTGAAACGGCAACGCATCGACTGACGTTCACTTCTATCGTCTATTGAGTCAACATCATGTCGCATGCACAGGTTTCAACCACTCCACCGCACATCGTAGTGGTGGGTGGCGGCGCTGGCGGTCTTGAACTGGTCACTCGCCTTGGGCGCCATCTGGGGCGCAAGAACAAGGCGCGCATCACGCTGATTGATGCCAACATGACCCATATCTGGAAGCCCCTGCTGCATGAAGTTGCCGCTGGCTCACTGAACTCCACCGAAGACGAGCTCAACTACGTCGCCCAGGCCAAGTGGAACCACTTTCACTTCCAGCTCGGTCGCATGTGCGGCCTGGATCGAGAAAACCGCCGCATCCAGCTGCAAGCCATTGCCGATGAGCAGGGCGTCGAGCTGATTCCCGCACGCAGCATCGACTACGACTACCTGGTGATTGCTGTCGGCAGCACCACCAACGACTTCAACACTCCCGGCGCCAGCGAGCACTGCCTGTTTCTCGATACCCGCGCCCAGGCTGAGCGCTTCCATCGCCGCCTGCTCAATCAGTACATGAAGGCGCACGCCCAGGGTGCCGATATGGCGCCGGAAAAGATCAATCTGGCCATCATCGGCGCCGGCGCTACCGGGGTTGAGCTGGCCGCTGAACTGCACCATGCCGCACGCCTGCTGCGTACCTACGGCATGGCCGGCATGACCCCGGAAGATCTCAATATTCATCTGATTGAGGCCAGTGAGCGCGTTTTGCCGGCACTGCCCGAGCGCATCAGCGGCCCGGTTACCAAGGTACTCAATGACCTCGGTGTGCGGATCATCACCGGCTCGCCAGTTGCGGAAATCACCGCAGACACCCTGATCCTGAAAAACGGTGAACGCATTCCGGCCTCACTGAAAGTCTGGGCAGCCGGCATCCGCGCCCCGGCCTTTCTCGCCGATACCGGCCTGAGCATCAACCGGATTCAGCAGATCAAGGTCCAACGCACCCTGCAGAGTCTGGATGACCCGCGTATTTTTGCCTTTGGTGATTGTGCCGCCTGTCCGCTGGATGACAGCGGAGAGCGCATGGCGCCACCACGCGCCCAGGTTGCGCATCAGCAGGCCAGCCTGCTGTTCAAGAACTTCAAGCGCCTGTTTGCCAACAAACCCCTGCAAGCATTCGAATACCGCGATTACGGCTCATTGATTTCCTTGTCCAGCTTCAGTGCCGTTGGCAATCTGATGGGCAACCTCACCGGCAGCGTAATGCTCGAAGGCAAGCTGGCACGCATGTTCTATGTGTCACTGTACCGCTTGCACCAGATAGCCCTGTACGGCCTGCCACGCACCCTACTGCTGCTGCTCAGCGACCAGTTCGGCCGCAGCACCGAACCACGGCTAAAGCTGCACTAGTGCGGCCGCTGTAGCGGCCGCAGCTGGAAGCTGGAAGCTGGAAGCTGGAAGCTGGAAGTATCAGGATGTGAGTGGGTTGATGAGCTGTCAAGCCAGAGCAAAATCTTCTTATAATTCCCTTGGCTGACCCCAAAAACTCAAACAACTCACACAATTAAACGGCTTCCAGCTTTAAGCTTTCAGCTTTCAGCTTTCAGCCAAAAAACCAGACAAGAAAATACACGCAACCTGGAACCTGGAGGCTGCCAACTTACGATTCTGAGAGAGGGGGGATTCTTCGAGCGAATGGTGGGTCGTGTAGGATTCGAACCTACGACCAATTGGTTAAAAGCCAACTGCTCTACCAACTGAGCTAACGACCCATATGCTCATTCAAAATGGTCGGGGTAGAGAGATTCGAACTCCCGACATCCTGCTCCCAAAGCAGGCGCGCTACCAGACTGCGCTATACCCCGATTGATACTCTGTACCAGATGGCTCCGCGACCAGGACTCGAACCTGGGACCCAATGATTAACAGTCATTTGCTCTACCAACTGAGCTATCGCGGAATTACCTTGGACACCTCAGCAAGCTGATGTATGGCTACATATCCCCTGCTGAGGCGCGCCATTTTACCGGTACGGACGAAGCTGTCAAGCGAGAAATTGCCTTTCTTGGCAATGACTTGGCGAAGCCGGGAAATCGCCGAAAATTTGCCTCGCAAGCAGGGTCCGGAAACGACAGAACCCGCCTGGCGGCGGGTTCTGTCAATCAACCACAGGCGGGTTTCAGAGCTGCGGACCTGCGGCAACGATGGCGGCATCCACCTCGAACTTCTTGAAGTTCTCGATAAACTTGCCGGCTAGCTCCTGGGCGGCTGCATCATAGGCAGCGCCATCAGCCCAGGTGTTGCGCGGGTTGAGCAGACGGGTTTCAACGCCCGGCACTGCTGCCGGAACATCCAGGTTGATCACCGGAACGTGCTCAGTAGTAATGCCCGCCAGAACGCCCGACTGGATAGCCGCGATAATCGCACGGGTAGTCGGGATGCTGAAGCGCTTGCCGGTACCGTAGGGGCCGCCGGTCCAGCCGGTGTTGACCAGGTACACCTTGCTGTTGAACGCATTGATGCGCTTGATCAGCAGATCAGCATACTCACCCGCCGGGCGCGGGAAGAAAGGCGCACCAAAGCAGGTCGAGAAGGTGGACTTGATGCCACCGCCAGAGCCCATCTCGGTCGAACCGACCAGCGCGGTGTAACCGGACAGGAAGTGGTAGGCCGCCTGCTCGTTATTCAGGATTGAGACCGGCGGCAATACACCTGTCAGGTCACAGGTCAGGAAGATAATCGCATTCGGCTCACCGGCACGATTGGCTTCGACACGCTTTTCCACGTGCTCGAGCGGGTAGGCAACGCGGGTATTCTGGGTCAGGCTGACGTCGGTATAGTCGGCCGTGCGCGTTTCCGGATTGATGACCACGTTCTCGATAATGGAACCGAACTTGATCGCTTTCCAGATAACCGGCTCGTTCTTTTCCGACAGGTCGATGCACTTGGCATAGCAACCACCTTCAATGTTGAACACGCTGCCGGTTGCCCAGCCATGCTCGTCATCACCGATCAGGTTACGCGCCGGGTCAGCCGACAGAGTCGTCTTGCCGGTACCGGACAGGCCGAAGAACAGGGTGGTATCACCATCGTCACCGACGTTGGCGGCACAGTGCATGGGCAGCACATCCTTGGCCGGCAACAGGAAGTTCTGCACCGAGAACATGGCCTTTTTCATCTCGCCGGCATATTGCATACCTGCCAGCAGGACCTTGCGCTGGGCAAAGTTGATGATTACACAGCCATCGCTGTTGGTGCCGTCGCGCTCCGGCTCACAGGTAAAGTGCGGGGCATTCATGATCTGCCACTCACCCTTGCCGGCCGGGTTGAACTGCGCGGGATTGATAAACAGGGTACGACCGAAGATATTGTGCCAGGCAGTCTCGGTCTGCATGACCACGGGCAGGTAGTGCTCCGGATCAGCACCGACATGGACGTGGGAAACAAAGCTTTCGCTGACCTTCAGGTAGTCAGCTACCCGCGCCCACAGGGCGTCGAACTTGTCTGCCGGGAAAGGACGGTTGATCGGACCCCAGGCAATCTCACCCTGGGTGGAAGGCTCTTCAACAATGAAGCGGTCCATCGGTGAGCGACCTGTACGCTCACCCGTCTTGACCACCAGAGCAGCGGTATCAGCCAGCTGACCCTCGTTGCGCTGAATGGCCAGCTCGATCAAATGAGCAATACTCAGATCGGTATATACGGTATTGGTTGCTTGCGTCATCAAACGTCGTCCTCTTCGGCTTGGACCGAACTCTTCCATAAGACCGCCAACCGGTCTCGGCACGGGGGATATCAGGGTTAATAAAAAGTATGACCAGCGCTGGGCCAGCGTGCAGGGGCGCATTATGCCAAAAAAATCCGCACTAGGCTAAACCCTGACTGAACTATCTGATCAATAGCAGCAATAGCTTCAGCCTATCTTGCAATGGGGCGCTCAATGCAGCCGCTGGGCCTGCTCTGCTGCCTGATCAAACAGGCGGTCCAGGGCTGCAGCATCAAAGAAATAACGCTGGTTGCAGAACTGGCAATCCACCTCGATCTCGCCTTCGCGCTCAGCCAGCAAGGCCATGGCATCCTCACGTCCAAGGCTGATGAGGGCATTGCCCGAGCGCTCAGCGGAGCAACTGCAATGAAAGCGCACCGGCCGCGGGCTGAACACGCGTACGGCTTCCTGGTGAAACAGGCGATGCAGGATGGTCTCATTGTCCAGTGCCAGCTGCTCTTCCGGGGTCAGACTGGCGCCCAGCACCGTCAGATGCTCCCAGGCATTGGCACGCGCCTCCGGGTCAGTCACTCGGTTGGCGGGCAGAGCCTGCAGCAGAAAGCCGCGCGCCTTGCGGCCATCAGCTTGTAGCTGGAAACGCGTGGGCAACTGCTCGGAGCTGGCAAAGTAACCGTTCAGGGCCTCTGCCAGTGAACTACCCTCCAACGAGACGATACCCTGATAACGCTGCCCCTGCTCCGGATCGACGGTAATCGCCAATACGCCATCGGGCATCAGTTCATGCAAGGCTTGCGAGGACTGCAGGTTGTCGTCATAACGGGCAATACCGCGCACTTGCTGCTCACTGGAGCATTCAACCATCAAGGTGGACACCGGGCCTGAAGAGCGCGCCTGCAATATCAGCAGCCCTTCGAACTTCAGTGTCGTGGACAGTAGCACTGCCGCCGCCAGAAGCTCGCCGAGCAATGCCTTGACCGGTTCCGGGTAAGGATGGCGGGCGAGGATGTCCTGGTAGCTGTGTTCCAGGGTGGCGATTTCACCGCGCACATCTTGGTCGTCAAAAAGAAAACGCTGCGTGTTATCCATTGCTGCGGACATAGCTGTCAAACCTGATTAAATAAAAGTCGATTATACCCTATTGCTCCGCGGAATCCGTGCCTTGATGAGCAGGTGTCAATCACCACCGAGATCACGCTGATCACGGAACTGATGAATCTGGCGACGTTGTTTTTTCGTCGGCCGCTGTTCGCTGATAACCGCACCTGCTCCCATGGCCTTGCGCTGGGCCGCCGCTGCTTCACGACGCGCCAGACTGCTGGCGGTTTCACGATAGAGCAACTGTGCCTCAATGGCTCCACGGCGTTGCCCACTCAAGGCCAGCACTTCCACTTCGCGGCTATCAAACCCCTGACGAATGGTCAGCACATCACCCACGCGCGGCTCTTTCGAGGGCTTGCAACGCTCACCCTGGGATTGCACCTTGCCGCCTTCGATAGCGGCTTTGGCCAGATTGCGGGTCTTGAAAAACCGCGCCGCCCATAACCATTTATCCAGCCGCACCTTGTTGTCTGCTTTTTCTGCCATCTCTTGTGCTCTGCTATCTTGTCGAAAACCCCTTCATGCCCCATGATGCGCGCCAAGCCGCCGGGCACTTGCGAGGTCTGCAATGAAAACCTTTGACCATCTTAACGTGATTGGCCTGCGCGAGTGGATCGCCTTGCCTGATCTGGGCCTTGAGCT
>JAMCWB010000070.1 GCA_023475025.1 Gammaproteobacteria bacterium | reverse complement strand
TAGCGGGTATCACCACCACTGACCTTGAGGCTGTAGGCCTCGACCGGGGTGCGGCAGTGCGGCGCCGGGCGCAAGCGCACCAGGTGCGGCGACACGGAAACGGGCTTGTCAAAGCGGTAATGCGTACGGTGTCTGAGTGCTACACGAATGGTCATGAGATGAAATCCCTGAAAAGAAACCGGTCAGTCGGTCGATGCAGCAAGGCATGTGCCAATACCGGCCACTGCGCTCAACATAGCATGCCAGAGCGCAGAGCGGCGGCATTGACGACGAAAGAATAGTTGCTTAACTGTGTCGACTCGGTGACATACTGAGTCTTACTGGACATACATCTGTTAATTGGCTAAGGCTTAAGGAAGCACTGATTAATTGCACCAATCGTTGCCAGCGTGGCTGCTGCTGACCGGTGCTGGACCGTTAGATGCCAGGGATGGCATCTACGAGCCCCCAGGGATGGGTTCACGGCGTGTCCAGCACCGGTCAGCAGCAGTCGCGCAGATACTAAAAACGGATTTAATCAGTGCTTCCTCAAGTGACTCTGACGACACGCCGTTTAGCCGCAGCCGCACTTTCAGCAGCACCCTGATTCAGCTGGTACGGCAATTGCTTCACTTCAATCAACGCGCCCTGGCCGGTCTGGTCCGTCGCGACGCTGATACTGACACCCAGGTAGTTGAGAATCTGCATGAGCAAAGTGAACTGGAAGGACTACGACCCGAAGCGCTTTTTTGACGAACTGATCGCCGCGCCAGGCCAACCGCGACCGGAAGCGCGGATGCTCTGCGAGTATCTGGCCAGCCTGGATGCCCGCGAGTTGAACGAGCACAAGACGGCCGCCGAGGTAGCCATCCAGTTGATGGGAATTACCTTTACCGTCTACACCGAAGGCAGCATGATTGACCGCGCCTGGCCCTTCGATATCGTCCCGCGCATCATCCCCCTGGCCGAATGGCAAAAGACCGATGCCGGTCTCAAGCAGCGGGTGCAGGCGCTGAATCTGTTTATTGATGATCTCTACCACGATCAGAAAATCATCAAGGACAAGGTATTCCCCAGGGAAATCCTTGCCCAGTCAGTCAACTTCCGTCCGCAGTGTGTCGGGGTAAACACCGCCCACAACGTCTGGGCACATATCTGTGGCTCGGATCTGGTGCGCGACAATGACGGCACGCTGTATGTGCTGGAAGACAACCTGCGGGTACCCTCTGGCGTCTCCTACATGCTGGAAAACCGCAACGTGACCAAGCGGGTGCTGCCGGACCTGTTCGCCTCCGGCTGGATTCAGCCGGTCGATGATTACACCTCCCAGCTGTATGACACCCTGGCGTCACTCTCCCCGCGCCCCGGCGACGACCCGGTGATCGTGATCCTGACACCCGGTATCTACAACTCGGCCTATTACGAGCACTCCTACCTGGCGCAGCAGATGGGTGTCCAGTTGGTGGAGGGGTCGGATCTGATTGTCGGTGATGACGACTGCGTGTATATGCGCCTGGTCGACGGCTTGCAGCGGGTTGATGTGATCTATCGCCGCGTCGATGACATGTTCCTTGATCCGGAGGTCTTTGAGCCGGACTCGCTGCTCGGCGTTAAAGGCCTGATGCGGGCCTGGCGCGGCGGCAAGGTGGCACTGGCCAATGCGCCGGGTGCCGGCGTTGCCGATGACAAGGTGGTGTATGCCTTTGTGCCCGAGATCATCAAGTATTACCTCGGTGAAGAACCCCTATTGCCCAATGTGCCCAGTTACCTGTGCATGTTCGAGGATGATCGCCAGTATGTACTCGACAACCTGGACAAACTGGTGGTCAAGCCGGCCAACGAATCTGGCGGTTACGGCATGCTGATCGGCCCGCATTCCAGCAAACAGGAACAGGCGAAATTTGCCGAGCTGATCAAGGCTGACCCACGCAACTACATGGCGCAACCCACCCTGAGTCTGTCTACCTCGCCAACCCTGTGTGACAACCACATGGAGCCCCGGCATGTCGACCTGCGCCCCTTCATCCTGTCTGGCGAATCCACCTGGGTTACCACCGGTGGTTTGACCCGGGTCGCCCTGAACAAGGGCTCACTGGTGGTCAACTCGTCACAGGGTGGTGGTAGTAAAGATACCTGGATTGTCGACATTTCCGAGCTTTGAGCAGGGGACCCACTATGCTTTCTCGTGTTGCTGAAAACATTTACTGGCTGGCCCGCTACCTGGAACGGGCGGAAGATACTGCCCGCCTGCTCAGCGTGACCAGTAATCTGTTGCTCGACCTGCCCCGCTCGACCAAGCTGGGCTGGGAAGAAATCATCGCCATTACCGGCAATGACGAACTCTTTGATGAGCATTACGAAAACCGTGATGAAGCCAGCGTGCTCAACTTCATGTGTGGTGATACCCGCTACAGCGGTTCCATCCTCAGCTCCCTGGCTGCCGCGCGGGAAAATCTGCGCACCACCCGTGATGTGATACCACGGGAGATCTGGGAAGAAGTGAATCAGCTGTATCTCAGCGTCAAGGAGCAGGTCGAAAGTGGTATTACCCCGCGCCGGCGCGACGCCTTTCTCAGTCGGGTGATTCGCAGCTGCCAGACCGTCAACGGCATTATTGAAGGCACCTTGAGCTACACCCAGGCGCGCACCTTTCTGATGCTGGGGCGCCAGCTGGAGCGTGCCGATATGATTACCCGCATCATCGATGTGCGCTCCGCCAATCTGCTGCCGCGTAATGCCGACGACCTCAAGCCCTTTGAAAACCTGCAGTGGATGAGCGTACTGAAATCCCTCAGCGGCTATCAGATGTACCGTCAGCATGTGCGCCTGCGCGTGCGCGGCCCGGATGTATTGAGCTTTCTGCTGCAGGATATGCGCTACCCTCGCGCGGTAGCCTGTAGTCTGGAGCGCTTTTCCTTTGCCCTGAAAAACCTGAAAAACCATGACGAAGCGCTGGAAGCCGTGGAGCTGTGCCGGCAGCGTATAGCCGGGGCTGACATCATTAAACTGGCCGCCGAGCCGGACCTGCTGCATGCCTTTGTCGATGAAATCCAGCTCGATTTCACCGCCGTGCATGACGCCGTCAATCGCAGCTGGTTTGAGCGCGGGGAGCGGAGTACGCAAGCTCAGGCGCAATCGGCATGAGCTACTTTACCCAGCTGCTGCGTAACCAGGAACCCGGCCAACTGTTTCGTTACCACCCCAACGGCCATGTTCAGCGCTGTGGCTGCGGTCAGGCGATCTTTTTTCACAACACCCGATGCCTCGCCTGCGGCAGTGAGCTGGGGTACCACCCCCAACTGGGCCTGCTGCTCAATCTGCAGCCACAACAGGATGATCAACACTGGCTGATTCAGCCGCCCCCTGACAGCGCCCAACAACCGGTCAAGCGCTGCAGTAACCTGCACGGCCCACTGCAATGCAACTGGCTGGTCAGTGACCCGCAGCACGGCGACCTGTGCCAGGCCTGCGCGCTGAATCTGCTGATTCCCAACCTGGATCAGCCCGGCAGCCCCGAGCTCTGGCGCGCCACCGAAGAGGCCAAGCGCCGCCTGGTGGCCCAGCTTATCATGCTCGGCCTGCCAGTACTGAACCGGGAACAGGATCCGCAGCGCGGCCTGGGCTTCAAGCTGATGCGCCAGCAGCCGGGTGATGAGCCGGTGATGACCGGTCATATGAATGGGGTGATCACCATCAATGTCGCCGAGGCCGATCCTGCCTACCGGGAGCAGGTAAGGCAAAACATGGCCGAACATTACCGCACTCTACTCGGCCATTTCCGTCATGAGTCGGGCCACTATTACTGGGACCGGCTGGTCCGCGACAGTGACTGGCTGGCGCCCTGTCGTGAACTTTTCGGTGACGAGCGTCGCGATTATCAGCAGGCCCTGAGCAATCATTACCAGTATGGCCCGGCACTCGACTGGCAGAATAACTTCATCAGTCATTATGCCGCCTCGCACCCCTGGGAAGACTGGGCGGAGACCTGGGCACACTACCTGCACATGACCGACACCCTGAACGTGGCATTGGATTTCGGTATTCAGGTGGATCGGCTGGAGCTGGCGCTGACGCCCTTTACCGCTGTCGACCTGAACTGCACTGCAGACAACGCCGAGGCCGAACGCTTTCTTGCCTTCGTCAATCGCTGGGTCATGCTCAGCAGCGTGCTCAACGTACTCGCCCGCACCATGGGCCAGGCCGATATCTACCCCTTTGTGCTCAACCCCGGCAGCTTGCGCAAGATGTATTTTGTGCACCGGGTGATTGCCCATTACTGACTGCGGGCAACCACCCCGCCGCATACCGGCCTCAACCTGCCATAAGCATGCCCAGACCAGCCAGACCGATCAGCGCCCCGAGGGTACGGGTTACCAGGGGCCATGACTGGCGCTGCAACCAGCTCCCTGCCTGCAAACCCACGATATGCAGGGCCGCAGTAGCAAGGGCAAAGCCCAGCGCATAGGTCAGCGCACTCACCTGCAAGGGCATTTCAGTGCCATGGGCGACGCCATGAAACAGCGCAAAGAGCGACACCAGCGCGCCACTGGCCAACAAGGGCACCTGACGCGCCCAGAGCAGAAATAAGCCCAGCGCCACAACCGAGGCAATGATGCCCGGTTCTACCACGGGTATCGATACACCCAACATACCCAGGGCACCACCGCTGAGCATGACACCGACGAAGAGCACGGGCAGTAGCCAGCGGGCCCGACCACCCAACTGCGCGCCCCACAACCCTACGGCCAGCATGGCCAGCAAGTGGTCGAAACCGAACAAGGGATGCCCCAGGCCACTGAACAATCCATGCAGGGTCTCGTGGCCCGGATGGGCATGAGCCAGGCCAGGTACGGCCAGTGCACCAGCCAGCAAAAGTAAACGCCCTGTGTTATGCATATTCAGACTCCTTGTGCCTGTTGGATGTTCTCCGGCAGCGCTCTGAGCATGCCCTGACGAACGATAAAGGCAATGATGTCCTCGACACCCTTGCCGCTTTTCAGATTGGAAAATACAAAGGGTCGCTCGCCGCGCATCCTGGCCGCATCACGATCCATCACATCCAGATCAGCGCCCACTAAAGGCGCCAGGTCGGTCTTGTTGATGATCAATAGATCGGAACGGGTAATGCCCGGGCCACCCTTACGCGGAATCTTGTCACCGGCCGATACGTCGATTACATACAGGGTCAGGTCGGACAGCTCCGGGCTGAAGGTAGCTGCCAGGTTGTCACCGCCACTTTCGACAAACACCAGCTCGATGGCTGGAAAACGCGCCTGCAGTTCGGCAATCGCCGCCAGGTTCATCGAGGCATCTTCACGGATGGCTGTGTGCGGACAGCCGCCGGTTTCCACGCCCAGAATGCGATCTTCCGGCAGCGCTTCGTGGCGCAGCAGAAAGTCCGCATCCTCACGGGTATAGATATCATTGGTAATCACCGCCAGATCATAGTGCGGATACAGGCGTTCACAGAGTATGCGTACCAGGGCGGTCTTGCCGGAGCCGACTGGACCACCGATTCCGACGCGCAGGGCTGGTTTGGATTGCATGGGAGTACTCCTTATGAGCGAAACAAGCGGGTGTATTGGTGTTCATGGCGGGCACTGGCGAATGCCAGCCCGGGTAAGCCGGCGCCAAGCGCCTCATCAGCCAGCTCGGCAGCCCGTTCGACAATCGCCGGCAGGCTGGGCAACAGACGATCGAGCAAGCGCTGGGCGTCCGTTTGCCCCAGGGGAATCAGCTTGGTCGCGGCGCCGGCCTGGTTTTCCAGCCAGCTCCAAAGCACACCCAGGGCCAGCGCATCTGAGCCGGTGCGCCAGTACTGACCGGCGATGGCAAAGGCACTGACCAGCGCCAGCGGCTCGCTGCCCGACCACTCCAGCGCCGCCGGCAGCTCTAATGACCTCATCAGGCGCAGCAGTGCCCCGCCCTGCTGACTGTCTTCCAGATACAGTTCGGCGGTTTCGCGGCTTGCCAGTAGCCAGTCATTCCAGTGGCTGAAACTCTTGGCGTCGGCCTGTTCCAGCGCCGCGTACTGGCGTAGCAAGACGGGTATATCCAGCTGACCCAGCGAGCGTTCGGCCAGGGCTGACAGCCATGCGGCAGCCGAGTCCAGGTCTCTCACCCAGTCCTGCTCAATGGCATATTCCAGCCCCTGGGAATAGGCATAACCACCAATCGGCAGGGCCGGACTGGCCAGTTGCAGCACCCGTAGCAAGGCTGCATCGGCAATCTCAGGCATGCTCATGCCCACTGAGGCGCAAGAACGGTGCTGCCGGTGTGGCTACGCTGTGGTTATGGCTATGATAGGCGCCGGGCTCGGGATTGAAGGGGGCAACAATGGCTTCGACTTCCAGCCCGAAACCGCGCAGCATGCCATCAAGTACGTGGTCACGCAGGTAGCGCAACTGCCCGGCATGAATGTCCAGCGGCACATGTCGGTTACCCATGTGATAAGCCGCCCGCGCAAGCAAAAGCCCATCATCGCAGAACACCCGTGACAGCGATTCAGGCGCGGCATGGATCACCACCACACTGCCATCGTTGGCCTGCAAGCGGTCGCCCTGCATCAGAACCCGTCCACGCGGCAGAAAGAGACCGATATCGCGCCCGTCCTGCGTCTGCGTACGCAAGCGGCTACGGGTGCGCTTTTCGTAGGTCAGCTCCAGTATGTGGTCGGCGGGACCCGGCCCGTCCAGCCAGTGATGGCATTCGATCATTGGCGTCTCCTAGAATAAATAATAGCGCTGGGCCAAAGGCAGTGATTCGGCCGGGTCGCAGAGCAACTCGACGCCATCGGCCTTGACCACATAGGTCTGGGCATCAACGCTGATCACCGGCTGGTAGTCATTCAGCTTCATATCGCGCTTGCTGATGGTGCGGGTATTACGCACGGCTTGCAGCCGGCGTTGCAGGCCAAGCTGGTCGGCAATATTCGCATCCAGCGCTGCCTGGCTGACAAAGGTGATGCAGGTACTGTGCATGGCACTGCCAAAGGCGCCAAACATCGGCCGGTAATGCACCGGTTGAGGTGTCGGAATCGAGGCATTGGGGTCACCCATGGGCGCAGCTGCGATCGCACCGCCCTTGATGATCACGCTGGGCTTGGTCGCAAAGAAGGCTGGCTTCCACAACACCAGATCGGCCAACTTACCGACTTCGACCGAGCCCACCAGATCAGCCATGCCCATTGTGATGGCGGGGTTGATGGTGTATTTGGCGATATAGCGTTTGGCGCGAAAGTTATCCGACCAGTCGTCATCCTCTGGCAAGGGGCCACGCTGCACCTTCATCTTGTGCGCCGTTTGCCAGGTCCGGGTAATCACTTCACCGACGCGGCCCATGGCCTGGGAGTCCGAGGAAATCATGCAGAAGGCGCCCAGATCGTGAAGAATATCCTCAGCGGCGATGGTCTCACGGCGGATGCGCGAATCGGCAAAAGCCACGTCCTCGGCAATCGCCGGGTCCAGGTGGTGACAAACCATGAGCATATCCAGGTGCTCATCCACAGTATTGATGGTGTAGGGCCGCGTCGGGTTGGTCGAGGACGGCAGCACATTGGGCTCACCGCAGGCCTTGATGATGTCCGGCGCATGGCCGCCACCGGCACCCTCGGTGTGGTAGGTGTGGATCACCCGGCCCTTGATCGCCGCCAGGGTATCTTCGACAAAACCGGATTCGTTCAGCGTGTCGGTATGAATGGCCACCTGCACATCAAAGGCATCCGCCACACTGAGGCAGCAATCAATTGCCGCCGGCGTGGTGCCCCAGTCCTCATGCAGCTTCAGCCCCATGGCGCCGGCTGCAATCTGCTCCTCCAGCGCTTGCGGCAGGCTGGCGTTACCCTTGCCGAGAAAACCCAGGTTCATCGGCAAGGATTCCGCCGCCTGCAGCATCTTGCCGATATGCCAGGCCCCCGGTGTACAGGTGGTGGCATTGCTGCCGGTAGCCGGGCCGGTACCCCCGCCCAGCATGGTGGTAACCCCGGACATCAAGGCCTCTTCGATCTGCTGCGGGCAGATGAAATGGATATGTGCGTCGATACCACCCGCGGTGAGAATCATGCCCTCCCCGGCAATCACCTCGGTACCGGGGCCTATAATAATATCCACATCCGGCTGGATATCCGGATTACCCGCCTTGCCGATGGCAGCAATCAGGCCATCCTTGATCGCCACGTCCGCCTTGATGATGCCCCACCAGTCAAGGATCAGTGCATTGGTGATCAGGGTATCGGGCGTCTCGGCCCTCACCCGCTGGCTCTGCCCCATGCCATCACGAATCACCTTGCCGCCACCGAATTTGACCTCTTCACCGTAGTAGGTCAGATCCTGCTCGACGCTGACCCAGAGCTCGGTATCGCCCAGCCGCACGCGGTCTCCGGTGGTCGGGCCGTACATTTCGGCGTAGGCCTGTCTGCTGATGTCCATTGCCTTGCTCCTTGTTTACAGGCTGCCCATGACCAGGCCGCGAAAACCATAGACCTTGCGTTCACCGGCCAACGCAACCAGTTCCACCTCGCGGCTTTGCCCCGGCTCGAAACGCACGGCAGTACCGGCGGCAATATTGAGCCGAAAACCTCGGGCGGCATCACGATCGAACTGCAAGGCAGCGTTGGTTTCGGCAAAGTGATAATGCGAGCCCACCTGAATCGGTCGGTCGCCACTATTGGCCACACTCAGCGTCAGGGTCTCGCGGCCGGCATTCAGGGTCAGGTTGCCGGGCAAGGTTTCAATTTCTCCGGGAATCATTGGGCAGCTCCTTCAGGGAATCGGGTTGTGCACAGTCACCAGTTTGGTGCCGTCCGGAAAAGTCGCTTCCACCTGTACCTCGGCAACCAGTTCAGGTACGCCGGGCATCACCTGTTCCCGGGTCAGCAGCGTACGACCGTAACTCATCATCTCCGCCACACTGCGCCCGTCACGCGCCCCTTCCATAATGGCTGCACTGATATAGGCCACCGACTCCGGATAATTCAGCAGCACGCCTCGGGCCAGCCGCCGTTCAGCCACCAGGGCAGCGGTAAACAACAGCAACTTGTCCTTTTCACGCGGGGTCAGTTCCATCAGGTGTCTCCTGTCAGGTGTTCCAGATCCGTGGCAGACAGGCTGCCCGTCCATTGATCAGTGGTCGCAGGTGATGCCACAGATTGATAAAGGTATGTCGTGCATGCTCTGCCTGCTGGCCCAGATAGCGTGCTATGAGCAGGCCATGGCGCTGGGTAAAAGCCAGTTCTGGCTGGTCAAACTGTGCGCGCAGCTGATCCAGCTGGTTGCGATCCAGGGTCACACTGGCCAGCCAGGTACCGCTGACCCCCGCGCCGCCCAGCCCCCAGCGCGCGGATAGCAGTGGATCGCCGCCCTCGAAGCGACTGCGCTCGATATACAGCGGGCGGCCCTCGCGCCAGATATCCAGATGCTGGTCCACCCGGCCATGGGCAAAGCCCTCACCCGCCGCAGGTCGACCGAGGCACAGCAGGTCCCAGAGACAGAAGCGGGCATCGGCGGCTATATCCAGGCGGGTAATCATGCGCGCGTTGCAGCCCTCGAAGGCAATGGTGTCCTGGGGCAGATACTCCAGGCTGGCGCCACCTTGCAGGCTGAAACGGTTGTGCTGGATCTGCAGCGTGCCGTTATCGCGGGCGCGGTAGAATTTGCCTGATGAAGGTGTGGTCAGCAGTGTGCTGGTGTGCGCGTCCAGGTCGACCTGCAGACGCAGATTGTCGCCACTGACCAGGCCACCAGGAGGATGCAGGATATACAGGTGCGGGCAGTCGGCACCCTCGGGATGCAGCGGCCGCTGGATGCGCAAGGGGCCACGATGGCTCAGGCGGTCGAGCACTGTGCGTCCTTCGCGCCAGGCAAAACCCAGATTCAGGCCGGCCTGCCAGTTGATAGCACTGTCGTGCGCTTGCAAGTGCCAGGCGGCTGTCATCTGTTGCTGTTCCCCGAATATCCCTTTGCACAGGGAACAGCAAAGTACATGCCAGCTTGTATGGCGCGCAAAAGCGGGTCAGGCCGAGCCTTTTCACTGCCAGCCCGCGCCAAAAACAGGCATCAGGCGGGTGACCGCCTTATTGTGCACCTTGATGGCGCACAGGTTGTGCCAGGGTCTGACAGGCCAGTCAGCCTTGTCAGCTTACGCCGGTATCAGGTGTTTGCCGGATCGGGGATATCTTGCTGCCGGTCACGGCCAAGTTCCAACGCCGCCTTGTCACGCCAGTCTTCGCTTAAATCAGCTTTAACTGAAACACCTAACTCTTTGAAATCACTGACTTGCTTGACCAGGTTGCCGCGACCACTTACCAGCTGATCACAGGCTTTCTGATAGGCTTCGGTGGCTTTTTCCAGGTTGTTGCCAATGCTGTCCATGCTGCCGAGGAAGGTACGCAACTTGTCGTAGACCCTGCCCGCGCGCTCTGCCAGTTCGGCGGTATGCCGGTTCTGGTCCTCAAAGCGCCAGAGCTGGCGCACAATATTGAGGCTGGTCAGCAAGGTGGTTGGCGTGGCAACCAGCACATTGCGTTCAATCGCTTTCTGGAACAGGCTTTCATCGGCTTTCAGCGCTTCGACAAAGGCCGATTCGATAGGGATGAACATAAAGACCATTTCCGGTGCATTCAGCTCCGGCAGATCAAAGTAGTTCTTGTCCGCCAGTTCGCGGATGCGCTCACCAATCGCCTGCCCGTGCTCGAGCAGTGCAACCTGGCGCTCCTGTTCATCCTCGCTGTTGACGTAACGGGTATAGGCTGCCAGCGATACCTTGGCATCTATAATCAGGTGCTTGCCTTGGGGTAAATAGACCACCACATCCGGCCGTTGGCGTTGCCCATCACGGGTCTGCAAGCTGACTTCGCGCTGAAAGTCCTGGCCCGGGCGCAAGCCGGAGCGCTCCAGTACGTTTTCCAGGATCAGCTCACCCCAATTACCCTGAATCTTTTTCTGCCCACGCAGCGCCGTGCTCAGATCATGGGCCTCCTGGGTGATCTGCTTGTTCAGCTCCTTGAGTTGGTGCAGCTCCTGGGCCAGACGAGCCTGCTGCTGGGTATCCTTGTGATGGATATCCTCGACCTTGTGCCGAAACAGGTCGATCTGCTCGCGAAAAGGCTTGAGCAAGGCATCCAGCGATTGCTGGCTGGTGGCCGAAAATGCCTTGCCCTTGTCTTCAAAGATTCGCCCGGCCAGTTGCTCGAACTCCAGCTTCAGTTGCTCGCGGCTGTCCTTGAGCAGTTGCTGCTGTTCGGCAAAGTGTTGTTCGCGGTGACTGAGGCTGGACTTGAGTTCGCTGTGGTCGCTGAGCAACTGCTGGTGCTCACCACGCAACTGTTCCAGCTGCTGCTCGCTGTGTTGGCGCTGTGCGCGTAGCTCGTGCAACTGCTGCTCCAGTGTCTCCAGTCTGGAGCTGCTGCGTTCACTGCGCGCACGCCACTCTTCGCGCTCCTGTTCGGCGCGCCGCTGACGCTGCTCAGCCTGGTAGTGCTGTTCGCGCAGTTCAGTTATCCGGCTCTGGCCGCCCTGCTGTTGCGAGCGCATCTCGATCAGCTCGCGCTCATGTTGCTGAGCGGCCTGACGCATTTCAACGAGATCCTCGGCCATTGCCCGCTGACGGCGCAAGGCCCAGACCAGCGTGGCCAGCCAGCTAGAAGCCAAAAACGCCAATGCAGTGCTCAACACAGGTAACCAGGGCATCCATCCTCTCCTTGTCCAGAACAAGCAAGGGTGCCCTTAGGCACCCTTGTGGTCATACGCGGTACTTCAAGCAACGCAGGGACCTAGCCGCACTTGCTTTCACCGCAGTTAAGACAGGTCATACAGCCATCCATCTGGACAGCGGCCTGAGTGTGACACTTGCCACACATCTGCGCACCGGGCGGATAGCTTTCGGTCGCATCATCGCAACTGGCATCGGCCTGTGCCTGGGGCTTCAGACTCATGAATTCAGCCCGCTTCTGTTCCAGATAAGCGGCTTGGTGCTCATCCATCTCGTCAGCGATCATGCCGATCTTCTTCAGGTGCTGGTCAATCACATCACCAATTTCAGCCACCAGTGAGGGCATCCAGCGGCCGCCCCGCTTCATGTAGCCACCCTTGGGATCGAACACGCTACGCAACTCTTCCACCAGGAAGGTGCAGTCGCCGCCTTTGCGGAATACCGCGGAGATAATCAGCGTCAGAGCTGAAATCCACTGATAATGCTCCATATTCTTCGAGTTGATGAAAATCTCGAAGGGGCGGCGGCTCTCGTGATCGCTGCCGTGATTGAGCACTACGTCATTGATGGTGACATAGAGTGCGTGCTCGGAAACCGGCGTCTTGATCTTGTAGGTGCTGCCTTCCAGGTATTGCGGGCGTTTGAGCTTTTCGTGCATTTCCTCGATATCGGGAAGTGCAGCGGCAGCGGCCAGCTCTTTGGCCTCCGCATCGGCCTTGACTACGGCGTAGTCGACAATCTTGCTGTTGATTTTCAGTGCCATCTTGGTGTCCTCGCCCTGCCTTGGCAGGGCTTGTTGATCAGGTTCAGAATTTACCGTAGTAACCTTCTTTCAGCGCGTCGTAGAGGTTGGCTGCCGAGTGCATCTCGCCGTCGTACTCGATCTCTTCATTGCCATTGACCTCGATCACGCTGCCATCTTCGAGTTTGAAGCGGTAGGTGGTATTGGTCAGATCCTCTTCCTTGACCAGAACGCCCTGGAAAGCTTCCGGGTTGAAACGGAAAGTCGTGCAGCCCTTCAGGCCCTGGCGGTAGGCGTAACGGTAGATATCCTTGAAATCTTCGTAGGGATAATCAGTCGGCACGTTAGCGGTCTTGGAGATCGACGAATCAATCCACTTCTGCGCCGCAGCCTGAACGTCCACATGCTGAATCGGGCTGACATCGTCGGCGGCGATAAAGTAGTCCGGCAGATTGCGTGTCGCCGCATCCATGCTCGGCAGCGCTTCCGGATTAACGAAGTGGCGGTAGGCGAGCAGCTCGAAGCTGAATACATCCACCTTTTCCTTCGACTTCTTGCCGGCGCGGATCACATTGCGGAAGTAGTGATGAGCAAAACTCGGCTCGATGCCGTTAGACGCATTGTTGGCCAATGACAGCGAGATAGTACCGGTTGGCGCGATCGAGCTGTGGTGGGTGAAGCGCGAGCCCTTTTCGGCCAGGGCATCCACCAGCGCCTGATCTTCACCGGCCACTTGTTGCATATAGCGGCTGTATTTCGCCCACAGCAGCTTGCCAGAAACCTCGTCGCCAACCTTGAAACCGTCCTTGCGCATTTCCGGGCGCTTGGCCAGCATGGCTTCAGTCACAGTGAACTGCTCATCCATGATGGGCGCGGCACCCTTCTCTTCAGCCAGTTGCAGGCCGGTACGCCAGCCCTGCAGGGCCATTTCCTTGGATACCTCTTCTGTGAACTTGAGTGACTTCTCGTCACCGTACTTCATGCACAGCATGGTCATGGTTGAACCCAGACCGAGGAAGCCCATGCCGTGACGACGCTTGCGGAAAATCTCGTTGCGCTGCTGCTCCAGCGGCAAGCCATTGATTTCCACCACGTTGTCCAGCATACGGGTAAAGACGTCGACCACACGGCGGTACTCATCCCAATCAAACCAGGCCTTGTCCGTGAAGGGTTCACGCACAAACAGCGTCAGGTTGATAGAGCCCAGCAGGCAGGCGCCATAGGGCGGCAGCGGCTGCTCGCCACAGGGGTTGGTGGCGCGAATTTCTTCACAGAACCAGTTGTTGTTCATCTGGTTGACGCGGTCAATCAGGATAAAGCCCGGCTCGGCAAAGTCGTAGGTGCTGGTCATGATCATGTCCCAGATACGCTTGGCTTTCAGCGTACGGAACACTCGGCAGGCAACCAGACCGTCTTCACGGGTCAGGTAACGCTCGCTGTTGGGCCATTCACGCCAGATGACCTGTTCGGGATCCTGCAGATCAACGCCATCAACCTCTGCCTCATCAGCCGTCAGCGGAAAGGCCAGTTGCCAGTCGGCATCTGCTTCCACTGCTTCCATGAAGTCCTGGGTGATCAGCAGCGACAGGTTGAACTGACGCAGGCGACCGTCTTCACGCTTGGCCTTGATAAAGTCCATGACGTCCGGGTGACCGACATCAAAGGTCGCCATTTGCGCGCCGCGACGGCCACCGGCCGAAGACACGGTAAAACACATCTTGTCGTAGATATCCATAAAGGACAGTGGGCCGGAGGTATAGGCGCCCGCACCGGATACATAAGCGCCCTTGGGACGCAGAGTAGAGAACTCGTACCCGATACCGCAACCGGCCTTGAGTGTCAGCCCGGCCTCGTGCAGCTTGGCCAGAATGTCATCCATCGAGTCACCCACGGTGGCGGATACCGTGCAGTTGATGGTCGAAGTAGCCGGCTTGTGCTCCAGGGCACCCGCATTCGAGGTGATGCGGCCAGCCGGGATAGCGCCGTGACGCAAGGCCCAGAGAAACTGCTCGTACCAGTGATCACGCACATCCGGTGACTCGACATCAGCCAGCGCGCGAGCAACGCGCTGATAGGATTCGTCAACGCTCTTGTCGATGGCGGTGCCGTCCTTGGTCTTGAGTCGGTACTTGGTATCCCAGATGTCTTCCGAGGCTGGCTGCAGGGGAATACTGTTAACCACTTTGCGCAGGCTCTGCACCTTGGCTGTCTGACTCATTGCCCTCTCCCTTTTTCGCGTCTTGATGGTGCCTTTCTAGCACCATGAAGGGGCAAATCCCTTGTGGTGCGTCGACCGACTAAAACACTAGCTGTTGTGTAATTTTGCAAATCCTAGACCTAGATATGGGAAATATCAACAACCAATCACAGGCTTTTTTTGCCGGTAGAGGGTTGACGAACGACAAGCCCTTACCAGGCGCGGCATTGCGCCGGAGCGGGAGTGTTTTGCAATTCATGGTGACTGACCGGTGGTCGATTTGGTCCTTGTTCACCGCTGGGCGATGTGCTGCCTGCAAGGACGCTCGGGCACGACATGTCGTGCCCCTAGGCGACCCCTCTCCGCATAGCCAGACCTACGTGCAGGGGCACAGCATGCTGTGCCCGCAACGGCATCAACCCCGGAACTGATGTTGCCTTAACCCCCGGCCTGCTCTTCCAGCTCGGCCCAGCGCTCCAGGGCCCGATCCAGCTCGGCCTGCCTGGCTGCAACCTGCTCCAGCACCGGGGCGGTCTCTTCATGCGGGCGGCTGTAGAATGACGGATCGTTGATGGTCTCCTGCAAGCTGGCTACCGCTGCTTCCAGCTGCTCCAGCTGGGCGGGCAGCTCATCCAGCTCGCGCTGCAGTTTGTAACTCAGCTTGGCCTTGGGTTTGGCTGCCGGGGTTTCAGTTATCTGCGGTGCAGGCGCTGGCTGAACATCAGCGGCTGATATGTCAGGACTGTCCCATTCGGCCAGCATCTCGACCTTGCCGCCCTGTCGCAGCCAGTCGGCAAAGCCACCTACGTACTCACGCACCACACCCGGCGCCTCGAAGACCAGCGAGCTGGTGACTACATTGTCGAGAAAGGCCCGGTCATGGCTAACCAGCAGTACTGTCCCGTCGAAACTGGCCAAAACCTCTTCCAGCAGTTCCAGGGTTTCCACATCCAGATCATTGGTGGGCTCGTCCAGTACCAGCAAGTTGGCCGGCTTGCTGAACAAGCGCGCCAGCATCAGTCGTGCCCGCTCGCCGCCGGAAAGCGCCTTGACCGGTGTGCGCGCACGCTCGGGTGAAAACAGGAAATCCCCCAGATAACTGATGACATGCCGCTGCTGACCATTGATCTCGATAAAATCACGGCCTTCGGAAATATTGTCGATCACGCTCTTGTTCATATCCAGCTGATCGCGCAACTGGTCAAAATAGGCGACCTCCAGCTTGGTGCCGTGGTGTACCGTGCCAGTGGTGGGCTGCAGACGTCCGAGCAGTAGTTTCAACAGGGTACTTTTGCCACTGCCGTTGTTGCCGATCAGGCCGATCCGGTCACCGCGCAGAATGTTCAGGTTGAGGCCATCAATCAACGGGCGCTGGCCAGGCCAGGCGTAAACCAGGTTGCGTACCTCGATCACCCGCTTGCCAGAGGCATCGGCCGTTTCCATCTGGAAACTGGCCTTGCCCTGGCGCTCTATCCGCTGGGCGCGTTCTTCACGCATGGCTTTGAGGTCCCGCACACGGCCTTCGTTACGGGTGCGGCGGGCCTTGATGCCCTGACGGATCCACACCTCTTCCTGTGCCAGTTTCTTGTCAAACAATGCATTGGCGGTGGCCTCGGCAGCCAGCTGCTGCTCCTTGTGCACCAGAAAGCTCTGATAGTCGCCCTGCCAGTCAATCAGGTTGCCGCGATCCAGTTCCAGAATGCGCGTTGCCAACGCCTGCAGAAACTGGCGATCGTGGGTGATAAAGAACACGGCCCCACGGAAATCGAGCAAGACCTTTTCCAGCCAGTCGATGGTGTGAATATCCAGATGGTTGGTTGGCTCGTCCAGCAGCAGAACATCGGGTTCGGTAACCAGCGCCTGGGCCAGCAACACCCGCCGACGCCAGCCGCCGGACAGATCCGCCATGCGCTTTTCCGCCGGCAGACCCAGGCGCGTCAGCGTGGTTTCAACCAACTGATTCAAGCGCCAGCCGTCCTGCGCTTCCAGTCGTGCCTGGACCTTTTCGAGCTTTTCCAGCTCGGCCTCACCCATAGGGCCATGCACCAGGTGATGATACTCTGCCAGCAACTCACCTACCCCGGCCAGGCCGGCAGCCACCACGTCATAGACCAGGGCATCATCGGCATCCGGCAACTCCTGCGGCAGCTGACCCACCTTCAGGCCCGGCGCGCGAAAGATGTCACCTTCATCCGCCGTCTGCTCACCATTGACCAGACGAAACAGGCTGGATTTGCCGGTGCCGTTACGACCGATCAGACAGACCCGCTCGCCACGCTCCAGCTTGAAGCTGACGCCTTTGAGCAGCGGATTAAGGCCATAGGCCAGAGAAATGTCGGTCAGGGAAAGCAGTGCCATAAATCACCTTTGTATCGAATTGCCGGCATTCTACCTGCTTATGCAGTTCACTGTATCCGGGCGGCAAAAAACTCCTTGGCGCTGGGGGAACAAAGTCGCTACTCTGCAACCAAAATCAGGGAGGAAAGTCAGCTCAGTCACTACCTGATGCTCACGTTTACAACAACAAATCTGTTGGTCATTTCAACGCTACGCCCAGCCGGCAAGGAAAGTCATGTCGCGTTTATTGTCTCTGTGTACCGCCGCCATTCTGGCACTGTCTATTGCCATGCCCGCTCAGGCTGATCGCCTGCAACAACAACGGGCCCAGTATGATCAGACCATGAGCCGGCTCAACAGTGGCCAGGCACTGGACCCATCGGTTGTTCGCTCAGCGCTATTGCAGGACTATCCACTGACGCCCTATCTGGTGATGAAGGACCTGGAAAACCGCCTCAGTCGTGCCAGCACACAGGAAGTAGAAGCCTTTCTGGTCAGCCATGGCGACTTGCCCCAGGCCCAACGCCTGAAGAACCGTTGGCTCAATCAGTTGGCCTCTCGCGGCGACTTTGCCCGCCTGCGCGCGCACTATGACAGCACCAGCCAGAACACCGAGCTGGACTGCAAACTGGCGCTGGATCTGTGGTCCAGCGACCGCAACCTGGCGATGCAACAGGCCGAAGCATTATGGACGGTAGGTCGCTCACAGCCGGATGCCTGCAACCCCCTGTTCCAACGCTGGCGTGATGCCGGCGGCCTGACCGAAGATGTGGCCTGGGCCCGCATGCGCCTGGCCCTGCTGCACCGGCAAGATGCCCTGGCCCGCTATCTGATCCGCTATCAACCCGAGCGCAAGGCGCTAGCGGAGCTCTTTGTTGCTACTGCCACCCAGCCAAGCAGGCTGGAAACGGTCAGTAATTACCGGCCGAACAACGAACGTCCGGAAGCCGCCTTGGTCGATATCGTCACAGTGGCCCTGCGTCGCATGGGCAATGATGCGCCGGAAGCGGCCCTGGCCCTCTGGCCACACTACCGCGACCTGGCCTTCAGCGCCCAGGACCGGATTGATATTACCCGTTCAATCGGCGTGCGCCTGGCGCAGCGCTTCAACCCCGCCGCCCTGCCCTTTATGGCGGAAAATGATCCGGACATGCGTGATGAACGCATCAGTGAGTGGCGGGTCCGTCTGGCCCTGCGCAGTGGCCAGTGGCAAACCGCCCACGACCTGACCCGCGCCATGCCCGATGAGCTGCGCGAACAGAGCCGCTGGCAGTACTGGCAATTACGCAGCGCTCAACTGGCGCAGCCGCAGGTCGGCGAACTGCAGGATGAGTACCGTGAAGTCGCGCAAAACCGTGATTACTATGGCTTTCTGGCCGCCGAACGGACCCAGCAACCCTATGCCATCAATCACCGGCCAGTGGATGTGGACCGGGTCGCCTTTGCCCGGGTCAGCAACAGCGCCGGCATTCGCCGGGCCAAGGAGTTCTATGCCCGCGGCCAGATCGTCGATGCCCGACGCGAGTGGTACCACGTCGGTCGCAACTTCAGTCGCGAGGAACTGATTGCCCAGGCCAGCATGGCGCGGGAAATGGGCTGGTACTTCCCGGCTATTCGCTCGATCAGTCAGGCCCAGCACTGGGACGACCTGGAGATTCGCTTCCCGCTGGCCTATCAGCAGGAAATCCAGCATCACGCCCGTGAGCGCGGGCTGAATTCAACCTGGGTCTATGCCATCACGCGTCAGGAAAGCGGCTTTATGAGCGATGCCCGCTCTCCCGCTGGCGCCCTTGGCCTGATGCAGCTGATGCCCGCTACCGCGCAGGAAACCGCCCGCCGCTACAACATCAGCCTGGGTAACACCAATCAGGTGCTCGACCCTGACCGCAATATCGCCCTGGGCACCGCCTATATGGCCCATCTGCAACAACAGTTCATGGGTAATCGGGTGCTCTCGTCAGCCGCCTACAACGCCGGTCCCGGGCGTGTGCGCCAATGGACCCGGGGTGTCAGCAATATGCCGGCGGACCTCTGGGTGGAAACCATTCCCTTCGATGAGACCCGCACTTACGTGCAACGGGTACTCAGTTACGGGGTGATCTATGGCGACAAGCTGGGCATCCAGCAACCGGTCATGGAACAGCACGAGCGTTACCTGCCGATTTTTGATTGAACCGGGTTGCGGGCACAGCATGCTGTGCCCGCATACATTCACTCCATCCGATCAAGCCGCTTGCGCACTACTTCTACCAGTTGATCCGGCTGGAACTTGGAGAGAAAGCCATCGCAGCCGACCTTTTCGACCATGGCCTGGTTGAAGGAACCGGACAGCGAGGTATGCAGGACCACAAAGAGGTCACTCATGCGGGGATCCTTGCGGATCTCGGCGGTCAGACGGTAACCATCCATCTCCGGCATTTCAGCATCGGTGATTACCATCAGCAAACGCTCGGACAGGGGGCCGTCCGCCTCATCCGCCCAGGCTTGCAGACGCTTGAGCGCACGCAGACCATCGGTCTCCACGTGCATGACCAGATCCAGCTGTGACAGGGTCTCTTTCAGCTGGTTGATCCCGGTGGGTGAGTCATCCACCAGCAGCACTTCACGGCCGCGAGCCTTGTCGAGCAATTCCATATCCAGCAAACCATCGCTGATGCGGGTATTGAAGGGCACGATTTCAGCCAGCACCTTCTCGACATCGATGATCTCGACCAGGCGCATATCTTCCAGGCGGGTAATGGCGGTCAGGTAGTGGGAGCGTCCGGCACTGCGCGGCGGCGGCTGCACGGTGTCCCAATTGAGGTTGAGAATGCGATCCACACTGCCGACCAGAAAAGCCTGAACTGACTGGTTGTACTCGGTGACGATAACGGTGCTGTTGGCTTCGGGCTTTTGCGGTTGCAGGCCAATGGCACCAGAGAGATCAATAACCGGCAGGGATTGCCCGCGAAGATGGATCACCCCGACCACATGCGGATGACGCTCTGGCATCAGGGTCATTTTCGGCAGCTGCAGAACCTCACGTATCTTGAACACGTTGAGGGCAAAATATTGCGGCCCAGCCAATTTGAACAGCAGGATTTCAAGCCGGTTTTCACCGACCAACCGGGTTCGCTGATTAACCGTATCAAGTACGCCCGCCATAATTGCCCTCACCTGCTTCTGGATGACCTGAGCGCCAGTCAGCCGACTGGCGTAGTGGTATCAGGTTAGCACCCTTTACCCAAGGTCGGAAATCGGTAAAGGGACTTGCGGCCGCGACCTCAGTAATAGGCGTGTTCAGTCACTGTGTGGTCAGTCACATCACGTACCCCGGTAATCTCGGGGATTCGTGCGATCATGGTCTTTTCGATGCCCTCTTTCAGGGTCACATCGACCATGCCGCAGCCCTGGCAGCCGCCACCGAACTGCAACACGGCAATGCCACCTTCGACCACATCAATCAATTTGACATCACCGCCGTGGCTGGCAAGGCCAGGATTGATTTCAGTCTGCAGCAGGTAGTTGATGCGCTCATTCAGCGGGCTGTCATCGTTGACCATGGGAACCTTGGCGTTGGGCGCCTTGATGGTCAGCTGGCCGCCCATGCGATCGGTCGCATAATCAACCACAGCGTCTTCGAGAAAAGGCTCGCTGACAGCATCGATCCAGACATTGAACGGTTCGAGGGCCAGCAACTGGTCTTCCGGCTTTTCTTCTCCCGGCTTGCAGTAGGCAATGCAGGTTTCTGCATAGGGGGTGCCTGGCTGAGTGATGAACACTCGAATGGCCACACCCTCGCCGTCCTGCTTGGCCAGAAGGTCGGCCAGATAAGACTGTGCGGTGTCGCTGAAGAAAATGCCTGCCATGTAATGCCTCACATCGGTAACGGTATACGCCCTAGTGTACGGCATTGCGCCCAGCGAATAAAGTCCTACCATAGCACTAGGGTATTTTCCCGACCCAGCCTGGCGTGCATGAAAACGGCTCATAACCAACCTGCAACGCTTTCAGATTCAGACTGACTGCGCCATCTGCTATCATTGCCGGCTTTTCTGTGTTCCCGACATCCGGAGTACCCATGTCTGATCTTACTACCCGTCTTGCCGCCCTGCATGAGGCCCTGCGCCAGCGCATCCTGATCCTCGACGGGGGTATGGGGACCCTGATCCAGAGCTACAAGCTCGGCGAAGAGGACTACCGGGGCACTCGCTTTGCCGATTGGCCGAGTGATCTCAAGGGCAATAACGACCTTTTGATCCTGACCCGGCCGGATGCCATCGGTGAAATGCATATGGCCTACCTGGATGCCGGGGCTGACATCATTGAAACCAATACTTTCAATTCAACCCAGGTCTCCCAGGCAGACTACGGCATGCAGGATCTGGCCTATGAGCTGAATCTGGAAGGTGCGCGCCTGGCCCGCCGCGTTTGTGACGAGAAAACCGCGCAAACCCCGGAGCGCCCGCGCTTTGTCGCCGGTGTACTCGGCCCGACCAGCCGTACCTGCTCAATCTCACCTGATGTCAACAATCCCGGCTACCGCAATGTGACCTTTGACCAGCTGGTGGATGATTACATCAACTCCACCCGTGGCCTGATCGAAGGCGGTGCTGACCTGATTCTGATCGAAACCATTTTTGACACCTTGAATGCCAAAGCGGCCATCTTCGCCGTGCAGCAAGTGTTTGAAGATACCGGCATCGAGCTGCCGATCATGATTTCCGGCACCATTACCGACGCCTCCGGCCGCACTCTCTCAGGGCAGACCACAGAAGCCTTCTGGAACTCGGTTCGGCACGCCAACCCGCTGTCTGTTGGCCTTAACTGCGCACTGGGCGCCAGTGAACTGCGTCCTTACCTCGAAGAATTGTCGAACAAGGCAGGCACGCATGTATCCGCGCACCCGAATGCCGGCCTGCCCAACGCCTTTGGTGAATACGACGAAACCCCGGCGCAAACGGCCGCGGTGATCGAGGAATTTGCCGCTGCGGGCTTTCTCAACATCATTGGCGGTTGCTGCGGCACCACGCCGGCTCACATCCAAGCAATTGCCGAGGCGGTGGCCACGTATCCGCCGCGTGCGATTCCGGATATCCCCCGCGCCTGCCGGCTGTCTGGCCTGGAGCCCTTCACCATTGATCGTAACTCACTGTTCGTCAACGTCGGTGAGCGTACCAATATTACCGGTAGCGCCCGTTTTGCCCGGCTGATCCGTGAAGACAATTACACCGAAGCGCTGGAAGTTGCGCTGCAACAGGTGGAAGCCGGCGCCCAGATCATCGACATCAACATGGATGAGGGCATGCTGGACTCGCAAGCAGCCATGGTCACCTTCCTCAACCTGATTGCCGGTGAGCCGGATATCGCCCGCGTGCCGATCATGATCGATTCCTCCAAGTGGGAGGTGATCGAAGCGGGTCTGAAATGCATTCAGGGCAAGGGCATCGTCAACTCGATCTCGATGAAAGAAGGTGTCGAGCAATTCAAACAGCAGGCGCGCCTGTGCAAGCGCTATGGCGCCGCCGTTGTGGTCATGGCCTTTGATGAACAGGGCCAGGCGGACACCGAAGCGCGCAAGATTGAAATCTGCAAGCGCTCCTACCGCATTCTGGTCGATGAGGTGGGTTTCCCGCCGGAAGATATCATTTTCGACCCGAACATCTTTGCCATTGCCACCGGTATTGAAGAGCACAACAACTACGCCGTCGACTTTATCAATGCCTGTGCCTTTATTCGCGATCAGCTGCCCTATGCCTTGACCTCAGGCGGCGTATCCAACGTGTCTTTCTCCTTCCGTGGCAATAACCCGGTTCGTGAGGCCATTCACTCGGTATTTCTGTTCCACGCGATCAAGAACGGCCTGAGCATGGGCATCGTCAACGCCGGGCAACTGGAGATCTATGACGAAATCCCCGCCGAACTGCGGGAAAAGGTCGAGGATGTGGTGCTCAACCGTACCCCGAACGGTACCGAAGCCCTGCTCGCCATTGCTGACGACTACAAGGGTGATGGCAGCGTCAAGGAAGTGGAAAGCGAGGAATGGCGTAGCTGGGACGTCGAGAAGCGTCTTGAGCACTCGCTGGTCAAAGGCATAACCACTTTTATCATTGACGATACCGAAGAATGCCGCCAACGCATGAACCGTCCGATCGAAGTGATTGAAGGGCCGCTGATGGCGGGCATGAACGTGGTTGGCGATCTCTTTGGATCCGGCAAGATGTTCCTGCCCCAGGTGGTCAAGTCCGCCCGTGTGATGAAGCAGGCCGTCGCCCACCTGATTCCCTTTATCGAAGAAGAAAAAGGCGACAACCCCGAAGCCAAGGGCAAGATCCTGATGGCGACGGTGAAAGGTGATGTACATGACATCGGCAAGAATATTGTTGGCGTGGTGCTCGGCTGCAACGGTTATGACATTGTCGACATGGGTGTCATGGTGCCGGCAGAAAAAATTCTCAAAACCGCCATCGAGGAAAAGGTCGACATCATCGGTCTGTCCGGCCTGATTACCCCCTCGCTGGATGAAATGGTGCATGTGGCCAAGGAAATGCAGCGTCAAGGCTTCAATATCCCGCTGATGATTGGCGGCGCCACCACCTCCAAGGCACACACGGCAGTCAAGATCGACCCGCAATACAGCAATGATGCAGTGATTTACGTAACTGATGCTTCACGTGCAGTCGGTGTCGCCACCAGCCTGCTGTCGAAAGAGATCAAACCGGATTACATCAAGAAAATCCGCGACGAGTACAGCGTAGTGCGCGAACGCACAGCCAACCGCAGTGCGCGCACCGAACGCCTGCCCTACCCCGAGGCCGTAGCCAACCGCCTCAGCCTGGACTGGCAGCGCTATCACCCGCCAGCACCCAGCTTCACCGGTGTGCGTACTCTGGATGACATCGATCTGCGGGACCTGGTCGACTACATCGACTGGACGCCCTTCTTTATCTCCTGGGACCTGGCCGGCAAATATCCACGCATCCTGCAGGACGAGGTCGTCGGTGAAGCCGCCCGCAATCTCTTCGAGGACGCCCAGGCCATGCTGGACAAACTGGTCTCGGACAAACTGATCCGCGCCAAAGCCATCGTCGGTTTCTGGCCGGCCAATCAGGTCAACGACGACGATATCGAGCTGTTCGACACTGACGGCCAACCACTGGCCATGCTGCACCATCTGCGTCAGCAAGGCATGAACCCGGAAGGCAAGCCTAACCTGTGTCTGGCGGATTTTGTTGCCCCCAAGGATACCGGTCTGACCGATTACCTGGGTGGCTTTATCACCACCGCAGGGATCGGCGCCGAGGAACTGGCAAAAAATTACGAGGCCAAGGGCGACGATTACAACGCCATCATGGTCAAAGCCCTGGCCGACCGCCTGGCAGAAGCCTGTGCCGAGTGGTTGCACGCCAAGGTACGCCGTGAACTCTGGGGCTACGCTCCGGATGAGCAAATGGACAATGATGCCCTGATTCGTGAAAAGTACCGCGGTATCCGTCCGGCACCCGGCTACCCTGCCTGCCCGGATCACACTGAAAAGGGCACCTTGTTCCAGCTGCTGGACCCGGAAAACAACTGCGGTATTACGCTGACCGAGCACTACGCCATGTTCCCCACTGCGGCAGTCAGTGGCTGGTACTTTGCCCACCCGGACAGCAAGTACTTTGCCGTCGGCAAGATTGAGCGTGATCAGGTTGCCAGCTACAGCACGCGCAAGGCGCAGGATATTGCCATCAGCGAACGCTGGCTGTCGCCCAATCTTGGCTATGACAACTGATATCTGATGAGCCTGCTGCCCGCCCGTGATCGCCTGCGCACCATAACCTGGCTGGGCTTGCCGATCATGGGCGCAATGCTCAGCCAGAGTCTGCTCAATCTGGTCGATGCTGCCATGGTGGGCAGCCTGGGCAAGGAAGCACTGGCCGGTGTCGGTCTCGGCAGCTACGTCAACTTCATGGCCATTGCCCTGATCATGGGACTGGGCGCCGGGGTTCAGGCCATGGTCGCCCGACGCCGCGGCGAAGGGTCGACTCAGCACATAGCCGCACCCTTGAATGAAGGTTTGCTGATCGCCCTGGTGGCAGCCATTCCACTGACCCTGATCTGCTGGTTCAATGCCGAGCATATCATTGGTTTTCTGTCCCAGGATGCCGCCGTGGTTGAGCTGGGGAGCGATTATTTCCAATGGCGTAGCCTGGCGATTGTCGCCGTCGGTTTCAACTTTGCTTTTCGTGGCTACTGGAACGGCATTCGCCAGTCCGGCCTGTATCTGCAAATCCTCATCCTGATGCACCTGGCCAATGTGGCCATCAGTTACGGACTGATTTTCGGCCGTTTCGGATTACCGGAAATGGGTGCCGAAGGCTCCGGACTGGGCACCTGCATTGCCATGTTTCTTGGCTGCGCCCTGTACTTTGTCGTTACCCTCAAGCACGGCCGTCAGCACGGTTTCCTGCAGGCACGCCCGCGTTCGCGCGGACTGAAAAGCATGCTGCGCCTGTCGATCCCCAACTCCCTGCAGCAGTTCTTTTTTGCCACCGGAATCACCACCCTGTTCTGGATCATCGCCCAGGTAGGTACGGCGGAACTGGCGATTGCCCATATCCTGATTAACCTGGCCCTGCTGCTGATTCTGCCCGGCGTCGGCCTGGGGATGGCGGCAACCACCCTGGTCAGCCAGAGCCTGGGGGCAGAAAAACCCGAGGATGCTTACCGTTGGGGCTGGGATGTGGTCCGCGTGGCGGTGCTGGCGCTATTTGTCATGGGCCTGCCCTTCTGGCTGATGCCGGAGCTGGTCTTGCGCCTGTTTACCCAGGACGCTGAACTGCTGGCGTTGGGTGAGTGGCCACTGCGAATCACCGGTATCGGCATGACCCTGGACGCCACTGCGCTGGTGTTGACTCAGGCCTTGCTGGGGGCTGGGGCCAGCCGTACCGTGATGCTGGTCAACCTGGGCAGCCAATGGCTGCTGTTTTTACCCCTGGCCTATCTGGTCGGCCCGGTGCTTGGCGGTGGCTTGCTGATCATCTGGCTGATGCAGAGCTGCTATCGGGCGCTGACCTCGGTTATCTTTGCCCTGATGTGGCGTCGCCGACATTGGGCGCAGATACGCATTTAGGCTATGCTGGCAAGATCGACAAACGAGGTAATCATGGCCAAATCATCTGAACAAAAAGAGCCCGTCAAACCCATGCGCTTTCGTGACACCCTGTCCAGTGTCCTGATGGCCGCTCTGGGCGTGCAAAGCAACAAGGCTCGCCAACGTGACTTCAGCCAGGGCAAGCCCAGCCACTTCATTTTACTGGGTATAGGCTTTACCCTGACCTTCGTGCTGGTGGTACTGGGTGTGGTCAAGCTGGTGCTCAGCCTGAGTGGAGCCTGACAGGCTGATTGCCCTGTACATCCCGCTCGCTGCCCTTGGCCGGGCAGCGAATGATAATGCGGTAAAAAGGCGCTTTTACTGCTGGGAAACCCAGAATACTGCGGTCGCGACGGCAACCAGGATAATACAGACAGCAGCAAAGGCATCGGCATAGCTGTCACCGGCGTTATCCTGCTCCAGTTCCTGATGGTGGGATTCCTGCTCGTTCATGGTCGGTCCTCTCTATTATTGTTGTTGGCAAAGCGTGTCGTTCAGGTCCGGAACAGGCGCTGCTGCCTTGACCTGAATGGTAATACACCTGCAGTTAAGCCCAGTCACCGGGAAAACTCAAGCCGGGCCCTGACTGCAACAGACAAAACACGCAGAAATTCAACACTTGGTTCTATCCATATAGATAAACATTACTTTAGTGCATAACGAAAAACTGGTACTGTCTCGGCGCCCGTGAATTAGCCCGGGATTGCCTGGTCGATTCGAACAGTTGGCCACAGTGCCCATCAACAGGTTGTCAGCATGTATATCTACGACGAGTATGATCAACGGATCGTCGAGGACCGCGTCAAGCAGTTCCGCGATCAGACCCGCCGCTTTCTCGCCGGCGAACTGAGCGAAAACGAATTTCTGCCGTTGCGCTTGCAGAATGGCCTCTACGTGCAGCGCTATGCGCCCATGCTGCGTATCGCTGTGCCCTATGGTGTGCTCTCTGCCGAGCGCCTGCGCAAGCTGGCCTTTATCGCCCGCACCTATGACAAGGGCTATGCGCACCTGACCACTCGCCAGAATGTACAGTTCAACTGGCCGGCACTGGAAGATGTGCCGGATATCCTGGCGCACCTCGCCGAGGTGCAGATGCACGCCATCCAGACCAGCGGCAACTGCATCCGCAACACGACCACCGACCAGTTTGCCGGCGTTGCTGCCGACGAATTGGTAGACCCTCGCCCCTGGTGTGAAATTATCCGCCAGTGGTCCACCTTCCATCCGGAATTCGCCTATCTACCACGCAAGTTCAAGATTGCCGTCAATGGTGCCAGTGAAGACCGCGCTGCTATCGGCGTGCACGACATCGGGCTCAATGTGGTGCAGAACGCTGCCGGCGAGATTGGCTTCCGCGTGCTGGTAGGTGGCGGCCTGGGTCGTACCCCGATTATTGGTGCCGAGATCAACCCGTTCCTGCCTTGGCAGCACCTGCTGACCTATCTGGATGCAGTATTGCGCGTGTACAACCGTTATGGTCGTCGCGACAACAAATACAAGGCGCGTATCAAGATTCTGGTCAAGGCACTGACCCCCGAGGTCTTTGCTGACAAGGTTGCCGCTGAATGGGCGCACAGCAAGGATGGTCCGGCTACCCTGACCGACGCCGAAGTCGCCCGCATCAGCCAGCATTTTGTACTGCCCGCCTACGAGCAGCTCGAGGGGGATGATGCGGATTACCTGGCCAAGCGTGACACTGACAAGGGCTTCAATAACTGGGCGCTGCGCAACCTGCACAGCCACAAGGTTGCTGGTTATGCCGCTGTCACCCTGTCGCTGAAGCCTACCGCAGTTGCACCAGGCGATATCAGTGCCGACCAGCTGGAAGCCGCCGCTGATCTGGCTGATCGATACAGTTTTGGTGAAATCCGTGCAAGTCACAACCAGAACCTGATCCTGCCGCACGTGCGCCAGGCCGACCTCTTTACCCTTTGGCAAGAGGCCCGCGAGCATGGCTTCGCAACGCCGAACATTGGCCTGCTGACCGACATGATCTGCTGCCCCGGCGGTGATTTCTGCGCCCTGGCCAACGCCAAGTCGATCCCGATTGCCGAGGCTATCCAGCGCGCCTTTGATGACCTCGATTACCTGCATGATATCGGTGACATCGACGTCAACATTTCTGGCTGCATGAATGCCTGTGGTCACCACCACGTCGGTCATATCGGTATTTTGGGCGTCGACAAGAAAGGCCAGGAGTTCTATCAGGTCTCGCTGGGTGGCAGCAGTGGCCGTAACGCGGCCATCGGCCAGATCCTTGGCCCATCCTTCGCCGCCGAGCAGATGCCTGAGGTGATTCAGCGCATTATTGATGTGTACCTCGAGCAGCGCACAGCCGAAGAACTCTTTATCGATACCTATCAGCGGGTTGGCATTGCCCCGTTCAAGGAGCGCGTCTATGCAACGAATCATTAAGGACCGCCAGGTCATCGACGAAAGCTGGCACCTGCTGCCCAAAGACGCCACCCTTGACGGCCTGTCCAACAGTGACGACCTGATCGTACCGCTGGTTTTGTGGCTGGAACACAGCCACGCACTCAAAGCCCGCGATGGTGGCCTTGGTGTCTGGCTGGACAGTGACGAAGAGATTGAAAGCATCGCAGACGATCTTGCTCACTTCCAGGTGATCGCCCTGAACTTCCCGGTGTTCAGCGATGGCCGCCACTACTCCAGCGCACGCCTGCTGCGTGATCGCTTCGGCTATCAGGGTGAAGTTCGGGCCATTGGTGATGTGCTGCGCGATCAGTTGTTCTATATGCAACGCTGCGGCTTCAATGCCTTTGCCATTCGCGAAGACCGCGATACCGAAGACGCGTTGCAAAGCCTGAACGACTTTTCCGAGGTCTATCAGAGCGCGACCGATCAGCCACAGCCGCTGTTTCGCCGCCGCGGCTGATACCTGTGCTACCCGACCTGCTTGCCATGACCCGGCAAGCAGGTCATCCCGCTCTCTGCCCTGCCCTGTTATCATGCCCGCCTTGACTCATCATCCAATCAGGCAGGCCCTCCATGACCACCCCGAATCAACTGCTCGGCGGACTCACCCCCGCTGACTTCCTGCGCGACTATTGGCAACAGCAGCCCTTGCTGATCCGTCAGGCCCTGCCCGATATTGATAACCCGCTAAGCGCTGACGAACTGGCCGGTCTGGCTCTGGAAGAGGACATTGAATCGAGGATCATCCTCGAGCATGGCACCCGGCCATGGGAGCTGCGCCGCGGGCCTTTCGTCGAGACCGACTTCCAGCAGTTGCCGGCCCGAGACTGGACACTGCTGATCCAGGCGGTCGACCAGTTCATTCCCGAGGTACGGGACTTGCTGCAGGCCTTCCGCTTTCTGCCCAGCTGGCGACTGGATGACATCATGATCAGCTATGCCGCCCCGGGTGGTAGCGTTGGCCCACACTATGACAATTACGACGTCTTCCTGCTCCAGGTCCAGGGTCACCGGCGCTGGAAAATCGGTCAGCATTGCACCAGCGAAAGCCCTCTCTTGCCCCACGACGACCTGCGCATCCTGCGCGACTTTGAGCAGCAGGAAGAACATCTGCTGGCCCCCGGCGACATGCTCTATCTGCCGCCCGGCGTCGCCCATCACGGCATTGCCGAGGATGACTGTATTACCTGGTCCATTGGTTTTCGAGCGCCCAGTTATCAGGACATCCTGTTGCACTTTACCGATTACCTTGCCCAGCAATTGCGTGATGATCAGCGCTACTCCGATCCGGGCATCATCCCCAGCGAGCAACCGGCAGCGATTGACGATGCCAGCCTCGAGCGCTTGCAACAAATCCTGCTCGAGCAGGTCCAAGACAAAGAGGCGCTGGCAACCTGGTTTGGCCGCTTCATGACCGAACCCCGTTATCCGGAAATGCTCAACGCTGACGACTATGCTGACGGTGATCTGCTGGCAGCGATAAACGCCGGCTACGGATTGGAACGCAACCCGACAGCGCGTCTGGCTTATCGTTTGAATGCAGCAGAGATCAAGCTGTTTGCCAGTGGCGAGCATTGCCTGCTCCCGGTTTCCCTATTGCGCCTGGTCCAACTGGTCTGCAATGAGGACTACCTCAGCGCCGAAGCCTTGCAGCCCTGGCTGGACGATGACGAGGGCAAGCATCTGCTGCTGCAATTGTTAAGCAAGGGAGATCTCCTGCTGGAGGAGGACGATGACTGACATACGCATAAGCCAGGTACCCTGGGAACGCACCGAAGCGCTGCAAAGCATTCGCCACCAGGTCTTTGTTGACGAGCAGCAGGTGCCGGCGGAGCTGGAGTGGGATGCTGATGACGCAACCGCCACGCATTTTCTGCTGTATGCCGATGGCGAGCCGGTCGGTACTGCCCGCTTGCTGCCTGACGGTCATATAGGCCGCGTCGCCATACTGCCACAATGGCGCAAGCATGGTCTGGGCGAACGGCTAATGCTGTACGTCATGGCCCATGCCGAAACCTTGGGCCTGTCACCACTGATCCTGTCCGCCCAGCTGCAAGCGTTACCCTTTTACCAACGCCTGGGCTTTGTTGTCAGTTCAGATGAATATATGGAAGCTGGCATTCCCCACCGCGAAATGCGCTGGCCTGCCACTGAAGGCGCGTTACCACCGATTGAGTTCACCTCGCCGGGCCGCTTTGACATTCATAACCCGGACGTTGACGCGCCAGAGCGCCATTTGAGCGATCTGCCGCAGCAGCTGGGCTCCGACAGCAACCTGATCGAACTTGACGAAGCCAATGCCGTCGAGCACCTATGCCACCTGATTCTGCAAACACGTCACAGCCTGCGCCTTTACCATGCCGATCTTGTGCTCTGGTTATGCCATCGCCGGGCGGTCATTGATTGCCTGGAGCAACGCATTGCCGGCGAGAAACGCTTTCAGCTGCAGGTACTATTGCAGCAGGTGCCTGCCAACTTTACCCAGGGGCATAGCCTGGCGCAGCTGCTGCACCGCTTTCCCAGCCGGGTCAGCATCCGTCAGCAACAGGCTGAACTGCCTGCCGACCCGCAGGCCTACTGCCTGGCAGATGACACCGGCCTGTTGATGCTGCCCCAGCCGCAAACACGCAAGGGCTTTATCCGCTACCACAGCCGTGATCAGGTCAAGCGCTGGCAAGGCCGCTTCCAGGAGCTGTGGGACGGCGCGCAATTACCCGCTTCCCTGCGGAGGTTCCAGCTATGACAGCCGTGCAACCGGGCAGCCTGCTGACACTGATGCTCTGCCTTCTGCTGCTCGTGGTGCCGGTAACACAGGCGGGCAGCAGTCAGGTAATTGACCTGCAACACAGCACTGGCGAAGCGCTACTGCCAGCCCTGGAACCCATGCTCAACGCCGATGAGCGGGTTGCCGCCTACGGCAATCAGCTGATTCTGCGCGCCAGTGAGGCGCGTATCGATGAGTTGCGCGCACTGATCCAGCAACTGGATCGTCAGCCTGCGCGCCTGCGCATCACGGTCGCCACAGATGGCAGCGATGTTGACAGCCAGCGCGGACTGCAGGCCGGCGCGCGGATTCGCCAGCAACACAGCGAGGTGGTGGTCGGTCAGCCACCACCAGGCGGCGGCGCCCAGGCCCGGATTATTGACCGCCAGACCCGCTCAAGCAGCGACACCTTGCGCCAGATAACAGCGGTGGAAGGCTATCCGGTGCTGATTGAACGGGGACAGAATGCGCCTGTGACCGACACCCTCATCGGCCCTTATGGCCAGATCCAGCAAAGTACCCGCTACCAGTCTGCCACCCAGGGCTTCTACGCGACTGTCCGCCTGAGTGGAGATAACGCCTTGATCCGCATCAGTAATCACCAGGACGAGTTCCGTGCCGGCTCAGGCATCATTGAGGTGCAACAGACTGACACCCAGGTCAGTGCCCGCCTTGGCGAATGGGTCACCATCGGCGGACTCAGTGACAGTGATAGCAGCGAAACCCGGGGGACAGCCAGCCGCCTGAGTACTCGCGACCATAGCAACAGCCAGATCCGTCTGATGGTCGAGCGCTTGCCCTGAGCACTGTCCGACTATCAGCGCCGCTACTGGCAGCTTGCAAACGGAACATGTAGTACGCCAGACAGCACACTACATTTTCGTTGACTTCCGCCCATGAAGGGCGCATCATTGCCCCGCTCCCGCTAGCCAGGTGCCTGAACAAAGCACCCGGCCCGGTTCCGACACCAAAGGACCGGGGCGTGTCTCAACAGCCCAACAGGCCGTTCGACAAGGTGGCGACTGGAACGAAAGTTGTCCTGAGGGACGGGGAAGCGATTCAAACGTATCAGCCTGTATGACGGGTCCGGCTTGCGGTGTACCCCACCAAGAGCACAGTCATTCATCCTGTTCGTTCACCCTGCCTGTCAGATCACACCTTTCTTTTCTGTCTCCCCTTTGACGTTTCCGCCCCGGGCATGAGCCGGCTACTGCGCGAGCAGGGTCGAACTATCGCGCTCAACCAAACGCAAACTTTGAAGGATTGACCATGTCAGCTTACGAAAACGACATCAAGGCCGTTGCCGCTCTGAAAGAGACCAATGGCAGCCCCTGGAACGCCATCAACCCGGAATATGCCGCCCGCATGCGCGCACAGAACCGTTTCAAAACCGGTCTGGACATCGCCAAGTACACCGCCGACATCATGCGCAAGGACATGGGTGAGTACGATGCCGACACTTCCGCATACACCCAGTCACTGGGTTGCTGGCATGGTTTCATCGGTCAGCAGAAGCTGATTTCGATCAAGAAGCACCTGAAAACCACCAACAAGCGCTACCTCTACCTGTCTGGCTGGATGGTTGCTGCCCTGCGCTCTGATTTCGGCCCGCTGCCTGACCAGTCCATGCACGAGAAAACCTCGGTATCCGGCCTGATCGAAGAGCTGTACACCTTCCTGCGCCAGGCTGACGCCCGTGAACTGGACCTGCTGTTCACCGCACTGGACGATGCTCGCAACGCTGGCGACAACGCCAAGGCTGCTGAAATCCAGGCCAAGATCGATAACTACGAAACACACGTTGTGCCGATCATTGCCGACATCGACGCCGGTTTCGGTAACGCTGAAGCGACCTACCTGCTGGCCAAGAAAATGATCGAAGCCGGTGCTTGCTGCATCCAGATCGAGAACCAGGTATCTGACGAGAAGCAGTGCGGTCACCAGGACGGCAAGGTCACTGTTCCTCACGAAGAGTTCCTGGCCAAGATCCGCGCCGTACGTTATGCCTTCCTCGAGCTGGGTGTTGACAACGGCGTCATCGTTGCCCGTACCGACTCTCTGGGTGCTGGCCTGACCAAGCAGATCGCTGTAACCAACGAGCCGGGCGACCTGGGCGACCAGTACAACAGCTTCCTCGATGGCGAGTACATCGACAGCGCTGCTGACATCAACAACGGTGACGTTGTGGTCAAGGCTAACGGCAAGCTGCTCAAGCCCAAGCGTCTGGCCTCTGGCCTGTTTGAATTCCGCAAGGGCACTGGCGAAGACCGCGTGGTACTGGACTGCATCACTTCACTGCAGAACGGTGCCGACCTGCTGTGGATCGAAACCGAGAAGCCGCACGTTGGTCAGATCGCTGCCATGGTTAACCGCATCCGCGAAGTGGTACCGAACGCCAAGCTGGTGTACAACAACAGCCCGTCCTTCAACTGGACGCTGAACTTCCGTCAGCAAGTGTTTGATGCCATGCAGGAAGAAGGCAATGACGTGTCTGCCTACGACCGCGCCAAGCTGATGAGCGTCGAGTATGACGAGACCGAACTGGCTCAGCTGGCTGACGAGAAGATCCGTACCTTCCAGAAAGACGCTGCACGCGAAGCCGGTATCTTCCACCACCTGATCACCCTGCCCACCTACCACACTGCGGCCCTGTCTACCGACAACCTGGCCAAAGGCTACTTCGCCGAGCAAGGCATGCTGGCCTACGTGAAAGGTGTTCAGCGCCAGGAAATCCGTCAGGGTATCGCCTGCGTCAAGCACCAGAACATGGCTGGTTCCGACATTGGCGACAACCACAAAGAGTACTTCGCTGGCGAAGCTGCTCTGAAGGCTGGCGGCAAAGACAACACCATGAACCAGTTCGGCTAAGCCTGACTGATTCACCGGGCCTTGCGGCCCGGCTTGTGTTGAAAGGCCACCTCCGGGTGGCCTTTTTGCTGTCCTCAACCCATCAACTGGCGTAGAATGCGCCGCAGTTGAAACGCCCTCCCCCCACCGGACTGCCACTATCAGGCATCCAGCAAGCAGGTTTTGTTTTATCATGGCTCGTCTGCAACTCGATTTTCCCGAGAACCAGTTTTACTTCACCACTTCG
>JAMCWB010000032.1 GCA_023475025.1 Gammaproteobacteria bacterium | reverse complement strand
GTCCAATCTGGCGCGCCCCTCCTCCGGGCATATGTATTTCAGCCTCAAGGACAACAAGGCACAGATTCGCTGCGCCTTTTTTCGCCAGCATGCCAGCCGCGTGCGCCTGACCCTGCGCGACGGCTTGCAGGTCAAGGTACGTGGCCGCGTCAGCCTGTACGAAGGCCGCGGCGACTATCAGCTGATTGTCGATGCACTGGAAACCGCCGGCGATGGTGCCCTGCGTCAGGCCTTTGAGGCGCTCAAAGCCAGGTTGCAGGATGAAGGCCTGTTTACCACTGAGCGCAAGCGTACCTTGCCGACCCAGGCGCGGCGGATTGCCGTGATTACCTCGCCCAGTGGTGCGGCGGTACGCGACATCATCAGCGTCTTCGGCCGACGCGCACCCTTTATCGAGTTGTTTATTGTGCCGACCGCGGTGCAGGGTCGTGACGCCGCGCCGCAAATTGTGCGCGCCCTGCAACTGGCTGACCGCGGTGGTTTTGATGCCCTGATCCTGGCCCGCGGCGGCGGCTCACTGGAAGACCTCTGGCCCTTCAACGAGGAACAGGTGGCCCGCGCCCTGTTTGCCTGCAAGACACCGACGGTCAGTGCGGTTGGTCACGAAACCGATGTATCCATCTGTGACTTCGTCGCCGACGTGCGCGCACCGACGCCCTCCGCCGCCGCTGAACTCCTGAGCCCGGACCAGCAGGTCATGCTGGCCCAGGTCACTCGCGCCCAACGCCAGCTGCAGCAACGCATGCGCGAGCGTCTGGCCCGCGAACACCTGCGACTGGACAGTCTGCGCCGACGCCTGCGCCACCCAGGGCAACGCCTGGCCCAACAGGCACAACGCCTGGACGATCTGGAGTTGCGCCTGCAGCGCAGCCTGCGGCAACAACTCAGTCTATTGCAGCAACGCCATGAGCGCCTGCAGGCACGCTTGCAGGCACGCCATCCGGGGCAACAACTGGCGCTGTTGCGCCAGCGCCTGCAACACTACCAAGAGCGTCTGCCGCGGGCGATCCAGCACAGTCTGCGGCAGCGTAAAGCACGCTTTGAAGCCTTGGTACAGAACATGCACCTGATCAGCCCGCTGGCGACCCTCGGCCGCGGCTACAGCATCCTGCTGGATGGCCAGGGTCGCGCCGTTCGCCGCAGTCAGGACACGCAACCCGGTCAACGCCTGGAGGCACGTCTGGCAGAAGGCCGCCTGAGTCTGCGGGTCGACGATCCGAACGGCCAACCTCACACCCTGTCACTCCTGGACTGAAGACCCGATGACCCGCCCTACTACCCTGCTTATCAGCCTGCTGTTCATCTGCCTTGGCCTGCCCGTGCAGGCTGAGGGTTTTATCACCCGTCTGCTGAACAAGCCGGTTCCGGGTGGTGTTGCCGTGATTGGCCTGCCGGAACAGGCAAGCGCACCCCGCGTGCGCTTTCAGGATCAGCCGGTGCTGGTGATCCGCGAAGAGGGCAAGCGCTGGATAGCCATCACCGGCATTCCGCTGGGTACCGCAGTTGGTACTCAGCATATCGAACTGGATGATGGCAGCCGATTGAGCTTTGAGGTCGGCGACCGCCACTACCCGGCCCAACACATCACCCTGCGCAACCAGCAGCACGTCACCCCGGACCCGGCCCATCAGCGTCGGATCGCCCGCGAGCTGGAGGAACAGCTGACCGCCTACCGGCGTTTCAGTCCGCGTCAACCCAGCAATCTCATGCTCGACCGACCCGTAGACGGGCGACTGTCCAGCGCTTTTGGTTTGCGCCGCTTTTTCAATGGCGAAGAGCGCAATCCACATTCCGGCCTGGACTTTGCCGTACCCAGTGGCACCCCGATACGCGCCCCGGCGGCCGGCGAAGTGATTCTGGTTGGTGATTACTTCTTCAATGGCAAGACAGTGTTCGTTGACCATGGCCAGGGCCTGATCAGCATGTTCTGCCATCTTTCCGAGATTGACGTGCAGATCGGCGATGAGCTGGATCGCGGTCAGGTACTGGGCAAGGTCGGCGCTACCGGTCGCGCCACCGGGCCACATCTGCACTGGAACGTCAGCCTGAACAATGCGCGGGTCGACCCGGCGATATTCATCGGCGCCTTCATACCCTGAGACGCAGCTCTTTCACAGAATTGTGCTTCGAGACTAGGAAGCCGGTGTTCTCTGGGACGGTCGAGCACTAGCTCGATCAGCGGACTGCCTGATACACAGAAGCTCTCGGATAGAAAATGGTACGAGCTAGTGCTCGAACCTCCCGGGCTACCAGGGAACCGACCGGCGCAGCCAGGGTCTGAGCATCAGCCCAAACGCCAACGCCTGAACCGGCGGGATTTCTTTGGTATGGTGAATAAGGCGAATGTCTGCGCAATGGCAAACCGCCTTGAAACCCGATAAGCAAGGATTGTTAATGGAAGCCCAATACACAGCCACCCTGACGTGGCTCGAACACTACCCGCAACTCTACACACTGCTCAGCCTCGGCCTGCTGATCCTGGTCGCCTGGCTCGGCAACTGGATCGTCAAGCGCATCATCCTGCGCGGCCTGTTCCGCGCCTTGCGCGCCACGCCACTGGGCAGCAACGAACTGCTGCACGACTCGCATGTCGTTGCGCGCCTGGCCAATATCGTGCCGGCGTTGATCATCTCCACCGGTATCACGCTGGTCCCCGGCCTGCCGGAAACCCTGGTCACCATCGTGCGCAATGTGTGCAGCGCGTTCATCGTACTGACCATCGCCCTGGCGATCAGCGCCGTACTGACCTTGATCAACAACGTCTACTCCCGCCGCCCGGACGCCCACCTGAAGCCGATCAAGGGTTATGTCCAGGTCGTCAAGATCGTCATCTACGCGCTGGCCACCATTCTGATTATCGCGTCACTGATCGACCGCTCGCCGCTGATTCTGCTCTCGGGTCTGGGCGCCATGGCCGCGGTACTGATGTTGATCTTTCAGGACACTCTGCTGTCGCTGGTCGCCAGCGTGCAGATCAGCTCCAGCGACATCGTGCGGGTCGGCGACTGGATCGAAATGCCCGCGCTGAACGCCGATGGCGATGTAATCGATATTGCCCTGCATACCGTCAAGGTGCAGAACTGGGACAAAACCATCACCACCATTCCCACCAAACGCCTGATCAGCGACCCGGTCAAGAACTGGCGAGGCATGAGCGAGTCCGGTGGGCGGCGGATCAAACGCAGCCTTTACCTGGACCAGACCAGCGTACATTTTCTCAGTAATGAAGAAATCGCCCGCCTGCGCCGCTTCATGCTCCTCGACGACTATCTGGAGCAAAAGGACGACGAGCTGCGCGAATGGAACACCCGTCTCGCCGAACACGGCAAGGAACCGGTCAACACTCGACGCATCACCAACCTCGGCAGTTTCCGCGCCTATGTGCAGCACTACCTGCGCCATCACGCCGGCATTCACCAGGGCATGACGACGCTGGTGCGCCAGCAGCAACCCACTGCCGAGGGTCTGCCGCTGGAAATCTGGTGCTTCACCAACACCGTGGCCTGGGGCCCCCATGAAGGTATCCAGTCGGATATCTTTGACCATCTATTGGCAATATTGCCGGAGTTCGGCCTGCGCGTATTCCAAAGCCCCAGCGGCCAGGACATGCGTGAAATGGGCAGCGCCAGCCCGGCAAACTGAGACCATGCCAGTTGCGGCGCACCACCTGGTGCGCCGCTTTCTGCTGCTGAGCAAAGAAAAACAACACCCTTCGCAACAAAAAACCCATAAAACCAATATCACAAGCATAACATTGCGTTTTTGACGCAACTATTGCCATGCAAATCAATTACCCGTAAAGTTTTCAGCATGAAAACACCTAACACCCTGATCACTCTCCGACAGCATCGCTGCCTTCATCTGATCAGCCTGCGACTGCGTGGCTAAGCCGCGCCACCTCTATTTGCCCGTGCGCCTGCGCGCGCATCAGCCAGACAGTTACAGGATCGACATCATGAGCATGCTCAAAGACCCATCCAGCAAGTACCGCGCCTTCCAGCCGGTGAACATGCCAGACCGCCAGTGGCCTTCCCGGACCATTACCGAGGTGCCGATCTGGTGCAGCTCCGACCTGCGCGACGGCAACCAGTCGCTGATCGAACCGATGGACCCGGCGAAGAAGCTGAAATTCTTCCAGACCCTGGTCAAGGTCGGCGTCAAGCAGATCGAAGTGGCCTTTCCGTCGGCCTCGCAAACCGATTTCGACTTCGTCCGCACGCTGATCGAGAACGACCATATTCCCGATGACGTGACCATCCAGGTGCTGACCCAGGCGCGTGACGACCTGATCACCCGTACCTTCGAGTCTCTGCGCGGTGCGAAGAAGGCCATCGTCCACGTCTACAATGCCACCGCGCCGAGCTTCCGCCGCATCGTCTTCAACCAGGACAAGCAGGGCGTGGTCGATATCGCCGTGAATGCCGCCAAGCGGATCAAGGCACTGGCCGCCCAGCAGCCGGATACCCAGTGGACCTTCCAGTACTCGCCGGAAATCTTCACCTCCACCGAGCTGGATTTCGCCGTGCAGGTCTGCGATGCGGTGCTCGACGTCTGGCAGCCGACCCCCGACAACAAGGCGATCCTCAACCTGCCAGCCACGGTCGAGGTCAGCACCCCGAACCATTACGCCGACCAGATCGAATGGTTCTGCCGGCATGTCAGCCGCCGCGACAGCGTGCTGGTCAGCCTGCATACCCATAACGACCGGGGCACCGGCGTGGCCGCCACCGAACTCGGCCTGCTGGCCGGCGCTGATCGGGTCGAGGGCTGCCTGTTCGGCAACGGCGAGCGCACCGGTAACGTCGACCTGGTGACCCTGGCGCTGAACATGTACACCCAGGGCCTGCATCCCGGGCTGGATTTCTCTGACATAGATGCGGTGCGCAAGGTCGTTGAAGAGTGCAACCAGCTGCCCGTGCATCCGCGCCACCCCTATGTCGGCGATCTGGTGCATACCGCCTTCTCCGGCTCGCATCAGGATGCGATCCGCAAGGGCTTTGCCGTGCAGTCTGCTGATGGCTTGTGGGAAGTGCCCTACCTGCCGATTGACCCGGCTGACATCGGCCGCAGCTATGAAGCCGTCATCCGCGTCAACAGCCAGTCCGGCAAGGGCGGTATCACCTACCTGCTGGAGCAGGAGTACGGCATCAGCTTGCCACGCCGCCTGCAGATCGAGTTCAGCCAGGTGGTTCAGGGCGAAACCGATCGCCTCGGGCTGGAAATGACCGCACTGCAGATTCACGCCCTGCTGGATCGCGAATACCTGCAAAACAGCAGCCCCTATGAGCTCTTGGGTCATCGCTTGCAGGAAGAGAACGGTACCAGTGTCGTCGATCTGCGCGTCCGCCATCAGGGTGAAGAATTGCACTGGCATGGTATGGGCAAGGGGCCGCTGGAAGCAGTCGTCGCGGCGCTGCCATTCAAGACCGAAATCATGGACTACCATGAGCATGCGATTGGCTCTGGCACCAATGCCCAGGCCGCCGCCTATATCGAGCTGCGCCTCGAGGGAGAACGCTCACTGCATGGTATCGGCATCAACGAAAACATTACCGCGGCCAGTTTCCGCGCTCTGTTCAGCGCCCTGAACCGGGCCTTGCAGCAGGCTGCGGCGCACGCTGCCTGACGAGCAAACCAAACCCTGATACACAACCTCAGGCCCCGGCAGACAGCGTCTCCCGGGGCCTGATAACAAGTGATACCGGATATTTATTCAACCTTGTCAGCTTTCCGGAGCCAACGTATTGTCTGCGCACTGCCGCACACATGTTTGCGGCTCCGTCTGACTGCAAGGAGTAACGCATGTCTGTATCCGCTCTGCTGCAACCCGCCAAGGTGGGTTCCCTGGATTTGCCCAACCGCGTCATCATGGCCCCGCTGACCCGTCAGCGCTCGCAACAACCGGGCAACATCCCTCACGCGCTCAACGCCACCTATTATGCCCAGCGCGCCAATGCTGGCTTGATCATCAGTGAGGCCACCCAGGTGTGCCCGGAAGGGCAAGGTTATGCCTGGACGCCGGGTATCTACAGTGACGAGCAGATTGCCGGCTGGCAACAAACCACCCAGGCAGTGCATGCTGCCGGTGGGCGTATCTTCCTCCAGCTGTGGCATGTCGGCCGGGTTTCACACAACCTGCTGCAGCCCGGCGCTGCCGATCCGGTGGCCCCTTCCGCCATTCAGGCCAAGGCCGAGTGTTTTGTGCAGGAAGCCAGCGGCAAAGCCTACAAGACAGCGACCGCTACTCCCCGCGCACTGCCCCTCAACGAGCTGGACGAAGTCAAGGAAGCCTATGCCCAGGGCACTCGCAATGCCCTGCAGTCCGGCTTTGACGGCGTTGAAGTGCACGCCGCCAATGGCTACCTGCTGGATCAGTTCCTCTGCCCGAACAGCAACCAGCGTGAAGACGGCTATGGTGGCTCGATCGAGAAACGCGCGCGCTTTGTGCTGGAAGTGCTGGATGCTGTTATTGCTGCTGCCGGCGACAGTGGCAAGGTTGGTATCCGCATTTCGCCCATGGGCACCTTCAACGGCGTAGCGGATGACAACCCGCAGGCCACCTTTGCCTACCTGGTCGGCGAACTGAACAAGCGCAACCTGGGCTACCTGCACGTCAACAAGCCCGACTGGGTCGGTGGTGTCTATGAAGGTTTTGACGAGCTGCTGGCGGAGATTCGCCAAGCCTACCAGGGCACCCTGATCCTCGCCGGCGGCATGACCGCAGAAAGTGGTGCCGCCGCCATCGAATCCGGCCTAGCCGACCTGATCGCCTACGGCCGCCCCTACATCGCCAACCCGGACCTGGTGCAGCGCATCCAGGTCGGCGCCGACTGGAACGAGATCAATCCGAAAACGCTGTATGGGGGTGGGGCGGAGGGTTACACTGATTATCCCGCCTTACGTTAATTCGGGTGTTAGCAGCTTTTGGCTGGAAGCTGAAGGCTGAAGGCTGAAGGCTGAAGGCTGAAAGAATCTTCCCTGAGTGAGTGGCTGGTTATCAAACTAAAAATCAGCCACTCACACCAAAATCAGGCTTCCGGCCTTCAGCATTCAGCATTCAGCATTCAGCATTCAGCCTTTGGCCGGGGCGTATCAGATTTTTGTGTTCGGGCGCGCTTGACGCTAAGTCTACTGCCACAGGCCTGCGGCCTTGGCAATGACAGCCGGAATGGCTGGTGGCCTGTCACTCTCGCAGCGTTATCACTACCCGTCATTCTCTCAGTGTCATCGCGAGCCGCATAGCGGCGTGGCGATCCATGGGTGCGAACTCAACCAAAGGCTACATGGATGGCCACAGGCCTTTGGCCTTCGCCATGACGGTGAGAAGATCTGAAGGCTGGAAGCTTGACGCTACTTGGATTGCCACAGGCCTGCGGCCTTCACAATGACAGCCGGAACACAAAAAATCTGACACGCTCTTAGGCCGAAACAAATAACCAGCAACTCACCCGGAGACACGACTTCCAGCCTTCAGCCTTCAGCCCTCGATCCTCACCCCAAAAACCACCACCCACACCACTACCAACCCAAGAAATTCAACGTTTCTTTTTCTTGCTGTCCGCCATCAAGCGCCGCTTCTTGTTGACCTGACGATCCGAGAGCTTGACCTTCTTCTCGGCGAAGGGGTTGTCGCCGCCTTTGTATTCAACCCGGATCGGGGTACCCGATAGTTTGAGTACCTTGCGGAAGGTGTTTTCCAGGTAGCGGGTATAGGATTTGGGAATCGAGTCGACCTGGTTGCCGTGCACGATAATGATCGGTGGATTGGAACCGCCAAGGTGGGCGTAGCGCAGCTTGATGCGGCGACTGTTGACCATCGGCGGCTGGTGTTCCTTGACCGCATCTTCAAGAATCTCGGTCATGCGCTTGGTTGGCACCTTGGTCATGGCGCTGGCAAAGGCTTTATCGACCGACTTGTAGAGCACACCAACGCCACTGCCATGCAGGGCGGAAATAAAGTGGATATCGGCAAACTGGGCGAAGTGCAAGCGGCGTTCCAGCTCGATCTTCACATAGCGTTTTTCGCTTTCCTCCATGCCATCCCACTTGTTGACCGCCAGCACCAGGGCGCGCCCCGAGTCGATGACAAAGCCGAGCAAGTTGAGGTCCTGCTCAACCACCCCTTCACGGGCATCGATGACAAAGATCACCACATTGGCGTCCTTGATGGCTTGCAGGGTCTTGATTACCGAAAACTTTTCCACTGTTTCGGCAATACGCCCGCGCTTGCGCACGCCGGCTGTATCAATCAGCGTGTAGGGCTTGTCGTGACGCTCAAAGGGAATGTAGATGCTGTCACGTGTAGTCCCTGCCTGGTCATAGACCACCACGCGATCCTCACCCAGCATACGGTTGACCAGGGTGGACTTGCCGACATTCGGCCGACCAATAACGGCAATCCGCGTCCCTATGGCTTCAACACCCGGTAGCGCTCTGTCCTCGTCACCCTCAGCACCAGCCTGGGTCGGTTCGCTCAGCACTGCTTCCAGCAAGGGATTGATATTACGCCCGTGGGCGGCCGCAATACCGATGGGTGCACCCAGGCCCAGGTGGGCAAACTCACCCAGGATGGAATCCGGGTCTGCGCCGTCGATCTTGTTGGCCACCAGGAAGGTGTGCTTGTTGCGCTTGCGCAGATGGGTAGCAATGAGCTCATCACCCGCGGTGCGACCAGCCCGGGCATCAACCATGAAGAGCACGGCATCCGCCTCTTCAATCGCCTGCAACGACTGCCCGGCCATCAACTCATCAATGCCCTGCTCGTCACCGGTAATACCGCCGGTATCGATGACAATATAATCCTGGCCCTGCCAGCTGGCCTCGCCATATTTACGATCACGCGTAAGGCCGGCAAAATCGGCCACCAAGGCATCGCGACTCTTGGTCAGGCGGTTGAACAGGGTGGATTTGCCGACATTCGGCCGGCCCACCAGGGCAATGACAGGAACCATGCTTTCTCCGTGCGCTGGGCACTATAAAAATAAAACCGGCCGTGGCATCAGGCCACGGCCGGTAAAGTATAACCTGTAAAGCAGCGCCATGGCGCTGAGGCTTATTTGACCTGCAAGGCGACCAGGTTACCGCTGTTGCCATAGACGAACAGGCGGTCCCCCACAGCGATCGGTGCGGCGCGCACGCCTTTGCGATCAACCCGGGTACGGGCAACCAGGCGCCCATCGGTCTGCGCCAGCAAATGCACATAACCCTCAAAATCCGCCACCGCCACATAGCTGCTGAACGCAACCGGTGCAGTCAGCTGGCGACGGGCCAGGCTGTCATTGGTCCAGGCACTGGTACCGCGGTCCTGGTCAAAAGCTTCTACCGTGCCATTGGCATGACTCAGATAGATCTGCCCGAAACCCGCCGCCGGACCCGTATGGCTGGAGCCAGGCCGCTGCCAGCGTAATTGGCCGGATTCGCTGTCAATCGCTGCCAGATTACCCTGGAAGCTGGCGGCATAGACGTTCTGGCCACTCAACAACAGCCGTCCATCAATATCGACCATGCGCTCAAGCTCGGAGCGGCCTTGCGGCTGGGCGATACGCTGATCCCATTGCGGTAAACCCGAGCGGGCATCCAGCGCCACCACACGGCCGTTCCCCATGCCAGCAAACACCTGTCGCAGGGTGGCCACCGGTGCTGCATGTCCGCGCACCGAGAGCACGGCCTGACTGGCTTCAAAAATCCAGCGTTGCTCGCCACTGGAAATATCCAGCGCCGTTACCTTGTCGTCCTGGGTCTGCACTACCACCACATCGCCGTTGGTTTGCGGTGGTGCCAGCACTTCACTGGTCATCTGTGCACGCCACAGCTCACTGCCGTCGTCACTGTCCAGAACAATAATCTCGCCGTCGCGGGTACCCACCATGACGACACCGGCGCCACTGCCAACGGCTCCGGTCAATGGTTCGCGCAGACGCGTCTGCCACTGCACCGATCCATCATCACGATCAACGGCCAGCACCCGGCCATTGGCATCGGCTACATAGAGGGTTACGCCGTCCAGTGAGGGCTGCAACCGGTTGAACTGTCGCCCCTGCCCGGTGCCCACATTGCGCCGCCAGTCACGCTCCAGTTCGACTTCAGCATCAAAGCGTTCCAGCTCGGCAGGTGGCAAGGTGTTACCGGAGCTGCCGCAGCCAACCAAAGCCAGTGCTGCCAGCCCCATTGCCAGGACAGGGTACTTGAAATTCACTAGGCTTCCTCCGCCAGATCATCGAGTTTGAATTGCAATTGCGGACGTGAACGCGGATCTTCCAGCGCGCCCAAAGCGGTCTGATAGGCGGCGCGGGCATCCGCATTACGCCCCAGAGCCAGCAAGAGGTCACCACGCACTTCCTCCCGACCAGCCAGCAACTCACCACTGACGGCCGTGTTGAACAGTTCCAGCGCCTCTTCATGGCGATCCTGCTCAGCCAGTACGCGGGCCAGACGTTGACGGGCAATTTCTTCCAGGGTCGCGTCACGGGCACCGGCAATCACTTCTTGCAGCAGGCTTTCAGCAGCCGCGAAGTCACCACTGTCAACCGCCAGACGGGCCTGCATCAAAGCTGCAAAACGCGCATAACGGGTGCGCGGATACTGGTCACGCAGCTGCTCGGCAATTTCCGCTGTCTGCGTGCGCGAGGCTTCAGTGTCCTGGGTCAGAGCCACTTCCAGCATGTTCTGATAGAGAGTCGATGCATTGGCTGCCTGACCTTCCTGATAATTATTCCACCCCTGCCAGCCAAATACGCCGGCCAGCGCCAGCACCACCCCAGTCAACAGTGGCATACCATGTTGTTGCCACAACTCCTTGAGCCTGGCTACCTGTTCTTCTTCTGTCTGGTAAGTCACCCGTCACTCCTTGCGCCCGGCCATTGGCCCAGGCTTGTCAGTCATAGTAATTGTTGCAGCCGCTGTGCCACCGCGGCCCAGGGCAGCTGTTCCTGCTCGCCACCATCACGCAATGGCTTGAGCCCGATCATCTGCTCTTGTGCTTCCTGCTCACCCAGAATCAAGGCATAGCCGGCACCTGATTTATCCGCCTTCTTGAACTGGCTCTTGAAACTGCCGCCGCCACAATGCACCAGCAGACGCAGCTGCGGCAAATCATCACGCAGCTGCTCGGCCAACTGCAGGCCGGCACGCTGAGCCGCTTCCCCCACAGTGACCAGATAGACATCAACCTGATTGGCCAGTTCAGCCGGCACCCGATCAAGGGTCTGAATCAACAGCAGCAAACGCTCCAGCCCCATGGCAAAACCAACGGCCGGGGCCGGTTTACCGCCCAACTGCTGCACCAGACCATCATAACGGCCACCGGCACATACTGTGCCCTGGGCACCCAGGCGGTCAGTTACCCATTCAAACACTGTCAGGCCGTAATAATCCAGCCCGCGTACCAGGCGTGGATTGATGCGGTAACTCACGCCGGCGGCATCCAGCAAAGCGCACAGCTGGGTAAAGTGAGCACGCGCCTCAGCATTGAGATAGTCCGCCAGCCTGGGCGCATCCACCAGCAAGGCCTGGGTATCCGGGTTCTTGCTATCGAGTACGCGCAGCGGGTTGCTGTCCAGCCGGCGCTGGCTGTCAGCATCCAGTTGATCAAAACGCTCACGCAAGTAAGTCACCAGGGCATCACGGTATGTCGCTCGATCCTCACTGCTACCCAGACTGTTGAGCTCCAGCGTCACTGCATCCTGCAGGCCCAGTTGACGCCACAGGCGTGCCGTCAGCACGATCAGCTCGGCATCGATATCCGGACCATTGAGGTTGAAGGTTTCTACCCCGATCTGATGAAACTGACGATAACGCCCCTTTTGCGGGCGTTCATGGCGGAACATCGGGCCGTTATACCAGACCTTGTGCGCCATGCCGCTGCCCAGCAGGCCATGCTCAAGCATGGCGCGCACACAACCGGCGGTACCTTCCGGGCGCAGGGTGAGCGAGTCCCCATTGCGATCATCGAAGGTGTACATTTCCTTTTCCACGATATCGGTTACTTCACCGATAGAGCGCTTGAACAGCTCGGTCGGCTCAACGATCGGCATGCGAATCTGTTGATAGCCGTAACCGGCCAGCAATCTGGCTGCCGTGGCTTCCAGGTACTGCCACAAGGCACTGTCCGCGGGCAAAATATCATTCATGCCGCGAACGGCTTGCAAGGTCTTCACGTGGGTTTTCCTTTCCTAGCCGCGAGCAATGGTGCTGGCATCCAGCGCCTGTTTGGCGGCTATCTTGTCACGGATAATCTGTTCGAGATGGTCAACCAGATGCGCATTGTCGACCTTGCCGGCCGGGCTGCCATCCAGGTACACCAGATTGTTCGGGCTGCCACCGGTGAGCCCGATGTCGGCCTCACGTGCCTCACCCGGGCCATTGACGACACAACCGATCACCGCCACATCCAGCGGCACCAGCACGTCATCGAGCCGTGATTCGAGCTCGTTCATGGTCTTGACCACATCAAAGTTCTGCCGTGAACAGCTCGGACAGGCAATGAAGTTGATCCCGCGCGAACGCAATTGCAGGGACTTGAGAATATCAAAGCCCACCTTGATCTCTTCTACCGGGTCAGCGGCCAGCGAGATGCGGATGGTATCACCAATCCCCTCAGCCAACAGCATGCCCAGCCCGACGGCAGACTTGACCGTCCCCGATCTCAGGCCACCGGCTTCGGTTATCCCCAGATGCAGCGGCTGCTCGATCTGTTGCGCCAGCAAACGATAGGCATCCACCGCCATAAACACATTGGACGCCTTGACACTGACCTTGAACTCCTGAAAGTCGAGCTTATCCAGATGCTCGACATGACGCAGCGCTGATTCCACCAGGGCGGCCGGCGTTGGCTCACCGTATTTTTTCTGCAGATCCTTTTCCAGCGAACCCGCATTGACGCCAATACGAATCGGGATACCGTGGTGTCGCGCCGCATCAACTACTGCACGAACGCGATCTTCACGACCGATATTGCCCGGATTGATACGCAGGCAATCGACACCCAGGTCGGCGACGCGCAAGGCAATCTTGTAGTCAAAGTGGATGTCCGCGACCAGCGGCAGATTGACTTGCTGGCGTATCTTGCCGAAAGCTTCTGCTGCTTCCATGCTGGGCACAGACACCCGCACAATATCGGCACCAGCGGCTTCAAGGCGCTGAATCTGAGCCACAGTCGCAGCTACATCACAGGTTTCGGTATTGGTCATGCTTTGCACCGAAATCGGTGCATCGCCACCCACCGCAACTGAACCTACCTGTATCTGCCGTGACTGACGGCGCTTGATCGGGGAATGCTGCTGCATGTAAGCCTCTTACTCGCCCAGCCGAATACGAACCACACCAGACGGCTGGCCACTCTGGGTCAATTGAATGTCTTCACCATTGAAACGAGCAGAAGCAACCGCCTCCGCGGCGCCAAGTACCAGGGCCATGCCCGAGGCATGCTGCAGATCGAGCTGCTGGCCTGCCCGCATCAGCTCGCTGTGCAGCACCTGTCCAGCCAGACTGCTGACCTGTACCCAGCAATCCGCATTGAAGCTCAGCTGCAGGCGGTTACCGGTTTCGGCCAAGGCAGGCTCATTGACCGGCTCAGCAGTCGACGCAGCATTCGACACAGCCGCATCCTGGGCAGCTGGCAGCGGCGTTTCAGCACTCGCCTCAGGACTGGCTTCGCCAGCGGGCTCCTCTACAGCCACCTCGGCATCGACTGTCGGCGCAGCATCCAGCACATCAAGGGGTGGCACGACCTCTGAAAGATAGGCCGGCTGCTGCAAGGGCTCAGGCATATCCAGAGCATCCACAGTAATAGCCTGATTATCCTGCAACAGGCTGTCCTGCGGGTACCCTGCGCGCTCACTGAGACTGACCGGCTGATGCTCACGCCACCAGAAGAACAGCGATAGCAGGATCGCCAGTACAACCGCCAGGGTGCTCACCCTGAACAACAGGCGGTTACTCTTAGCCGGTGCCACCTGGCTGATCCCGCTGACCTGGCGCTCACGGGTTTCTATCCCGCGCAACCGGTCATAGTCCAGCGCCAGCCGGTTGGCATCCAGGCCTACCAGGCGTGCATAGCTGCGAATATAACCGCGGGTAAAGGTATCGCCCGGCAGCTTGTCGTAATCACCGCTTTCCAGTGTTTGCAGCATGCGCTGCGTCAGCTTGAGGCTATTGGCCACAGACTCCAGAGACAGCCCCAGCTGGACGCGACGGGCCACCAGCACGCTGGACGGATTATCCGGTGGCGGCTGCTGACTGGCTTCGACAGAGGTGTCGGTCATCTGTTATCTGCTCCACCCAGTGCCTGGGCTTCAATACTTGCCGGATACAAGCGGCGCAGCTGCAAGGCATAGCTGGCCGCACGATTGTGATCATCAAAACGCCGCGCCAATTGATAGCCCAGCCACAGGCTGGAGGCGTCCTGGCCGGACAACTGGGTAAAGCGCAAATAGTTATCCCAGGCACCGACAAAGTTCTGTTCGGCAAACTGGATTTTGGCCAATTCCAGCAAGGCCAGGGGTTGGCGTGCATTCAGCCGCAGCGACCGCTCGAAACTGGCTTTGGCAGCCTGGGTGTCATCCAGTGCCAGCTGGGTCAGTCCCAGATTGGCAAATACCCGTGACCGCTCACCGTACAGGGGGTTGTCCGCAGCCTTGCTGAACATATCCCGGGCTTCCTGGTACCGCTGGCGCTCCAGCATGAAGACACCAAAGTTATTCAGAATGCGAGGGTTATCCGGCTCACTGGCCAGCGCGGCGCGAAAGTGGCGCTCGGCTTCGTCGTACTCCCCTTCCTGCTGGAACACCAGGGCCAAGGCGACGTTGGCAGAAGACGAGTGGCGGTCAATCTTTAACGCTTCTGTCAGTGGGGCCTTGGCGCGCTCGGTCTCACCCTGCTGCATATAACCCAGGCCCAGCTGGATAAAGGCCTCCTTGGCCGCTTCCGGATTGGCTTGGCGAGTGGGCTGATCCATGGTGGTGGTGCAGGCCGTCAGCAGCAGGGCCAGACTCAGTGTTGCGGTCTTCAACATCGTCGTACTCATCAGGCTTGCTCCTTGGCTTGATGTTATCGGCGGGACGTTGTAGTGGCAGCCGCATCCTCAGCCTGTTCGGCCAACTGGCGTACTGCAATGTAACGCTCACTGCGGCGGGTCTTGTCCATTACCTGGCCAACCAGTTGGCCGCAGGCAGCGTCGATATCCTCTCCCCGCGTGGTGCGCACGGTCACATTGTAGCCGGCACGGTACAGGCAGTCCTGAAAGCGTCGGATGGCGTTATTGCTCGGACGCTCGTAACCGGAGTGCGGGAAGGGATTAAAGGGAATCAGGTTAATCTTGCACGGCGTGTCACGTAGCAAGGCCACCAACTCCTCGGCATGCTCGAGCTGATCGTTAACGTCCTTGATCAGGGTGTACTCGATGGTCAGGAAACGCTTGTCACCGAGCCCGGCAATATAGTTATTACAGGCTGGCAGCAGCACTTCCAACGGGTACTTCTTGTTCAGCGGCACCAGCTGGTTACGCAGCATATTGTTCGGTGCGTGCAATGACAGCGCCAGGGCCACATCGGTATCTTTGGCCAGCTGCTCAATCATCGGCACCACACCCGACGTCGACAAGGTCACCTTGCGCTTGGAAATGCCATAGCCGAGGTCATCCATCATCAGGCGCATGGCATCGAGTACGTTGTCATAGTTGAGCAAGGGCTCGCCCATACCCATCATCACCACATTGGTGATAGCACGATCAACCTTGGCCGGGGTGCTGCCAAAGGATTTGTTGGCCAGCCAGACCTGGCCGATGATTTCTGCGGCCGTGAGGTCACTGTTGAAACCTTGCTTGCCGGTCGAGCAGAAACTGCAGTCCAGGGCACAACCAGCCTGGGAAGAGACACACAGGGTGCCGCGCCCGTTCTGCGGAATATAGACGGTTTCCACGCAGCTGCCAGAGGCAACGCGCACCACCCACTTACGGGTACCGTCGGTGGAAATATCTTCACTGACCACTTCAGGACCACGAATCTCGGCACAGGCCTTGAGCTTTTCACGCAGCGCCTTGCTGACATTGGTCATCTGGTCAAAATCATCCACCCCGAAGTGATGCATCCACTTCATCACCTGACCGGCACGAAAGCGCTTCTCACCAATCTGCTCGAAAAATGCCTCAAGCCTGGGCAGCGTCATGCCCAGAAGATTGGTTTTGGCGGTAGTTGCGATCGTGGTCATGGCATCACTCGGGGTTGATAGCGCAGGCCTTAGCGGGTGCGCGGGCACAGCTCGGTTTCAGCGAAGAAGTACGCGACTTCACGCGCGGCCGACGTCGTTGAGTCTGAACCATGGACCGCATTGGCGTCGATAGATTCAGCAAAATCGGCACGGATAGTACCGGCGTCAGCTTCTTTCGGGTTGGTAGCACCCATCAGCTCACGGTTTTTCAATACCGCGCCTTCACCTTCCAGTACCTGGACAACCACCGGGCCTGAGGTCATGAAGCCGACCAGATCCTTGAAAAAAGGACGCTCTTTGTGCTCGGCATAGAAGCCTTCAGCATCGGCTTGCGACAGTTGGACCATCTTGGCGGCAACCACGCGCAGACCGGCGTTCTCAAAACGGCTCAGGATCTGGCCAATCACGTTCTTGGCTACGGCATCAGGCTTGATAATCGACAGGGTGCGTTCTACGGCCATGGGGTTCTCCGGCTATAAAGTGGATCAAAGGGTTAAATAAGTTTGTTAACCTGCGGATTATACGCAGGTTAACGGCAAATACGTAACAGGGCTGCGCCGACAGGGTGCAAGTTTTCTCTACGCCTGACGGCAGATCAGTGACGCAGCTTGCTGACCACCCGCTGCAGAATCTCAACCGCAGCGTCAACGTCCGCCTCATCGGTAAAGCGCCCCAATGACAGCCGCAGCGAACTCTGTGCCAGCGCATCAGGGATACCTATGCCGCGCAGCACATAGGACGGCTCGACTGCAGCAGAGGTGCAGGCCGAGCCGGTCGACAAGGCCAGATCCTTGAGTGCCAGCAACAGCAGCTCGCCATCCACGTCAGCAAAAGCCAGATTGAGGTTATGTGGCACCCGCTGCTCAGCACTGCCATTCAGGCTGACGCCGGGCAGGTCGGCAAGGCCGGCCAGCAGGCGGTCGCGCAATTGCGCAATACGCACCGTTTCAGCAGCCATTTCACTGCCGGCCAAGGCAAAGGCTGACCCCATGCCAACGATCTGATGGGTGGGCAAGGTACCCGAGCGCAAGCCGCGCTCATGCCCGCCACCATGAATCTGCGCCTGCAGCTGCAAGCCTGCCGAACGCCGCACATAGAGCGCACCAACCCCTTTTGGCCCATAGGTCTTGTGCGCACTGAAGGACATCAGGTCAACCGGCAGCGCGCGCAGATCAATCGGCAGCTTGCCGGTTGACTGGGCAGCATCGACATGCAAAGGCACGCCGTGACTGTGAGCGACCTCACCCAGGGCGGCAATATCATTGATGCTGCCGATCTCGTTGTTCACGTGCATCAGAGAGACCAGCAAGGTATCTTCACGCAGAGCCGCAGCCAATTGCTGCGGCTGAATGACCCCACCGGCATCCGGGCGCAGATAGGTCACCTCAAAGCCTTCACGCTCAAGTTGCTGACAGCTGTCGAGTACGGCCTTGTGCTCAATGACCGAGGTGACCAGGTGACGGCCACGCTCACGTCCGGCCTGCGCTATGCCCTTGATCGCCAGGTTATTGGATTCGGTCGCCCCTGAAGTCCAGACAATCTCGCGCGGATCAGCCCCGACCAGATCAGCCACCTGACGCCGCCCCAGCTCAACCGCTTCCTCGGCCTGCCAGCCATAAAGGTGGGAACGCGAGGCCGGATTGGCAAAATTGCCGTCCATGGTCAGGCAGGCAACCATTTGCTCGGCAACCCGCGGGTCAACCGGCGTGGTTGCCGCATAATCGAGATAAATCGGTTTTTTCATATCACTCAGTTCTGTTTGTCAGTTGCTGCCGAGGCCGCTACCGGCACATCATCCTTGAGTGACTCGAAGTCATGATCATCCAGCATCGGCAGGTCCTTGGCACAATAATCACTGCCCAGCTCCTTGAGCGCCCCGCACATGCCTTCGATACGGCTATCCACGGCATGCAAATGATCCAGCATCTGACCGATCGCCTTGGCTACCGGGTCCGGCATATCCTGGCCGACGCCGTAGGCGTCAAAGCCAAGTTTTTCTGCCATTGCCTGGCGTTTGCGGTCCTGCTCGTCCGCCTGCGGCTCGCGCACGATAATGCGCCCGGGAATACCAACCGCCGTCGCGCCGGCCGGCACAGCCTTGGTCACCACGGCATTGGAGCCGATCTTGGCATTCTTGCCGACGGTAAAGGGTCCTAAAACCTTGGCACCAGCACCCACCACCACACCGTCTTCCAGTGTCGGATGCCGCTTGCCCTTGTTCCAGCTGGTACCACCCAGGGTCACACCCTGATACAGGGTCACGTCATCACCGATTTCAGCGGTTTCACCGATGACCACACCCATGCCGTGATCAATAAAGAAGCGACGACCAATCTTGGCGCCCGGGTGAATCTCGATACCCGTGGTCCAGCGCGCAAAGTTGGATACTATGCGCGCCAACCAGAACGCCTTGCGCGTCCACAACGCATGCGCCAGATGATGCCACCAGACCGCATGCAGCCCCGGGTAACAGGTAATCACCTCAAAGGTGTTGCGTGCAGCCGGGTCACGATGGAAAACGCTGGCGATATCTTCTTTGATGCGTTTGAGCATATTCAGTCTCTCCGCGCACCGGCAGATTTCACACCGATGGCTTTCTGGGTTTCCGTCAGGATGCCACGCAGGATATTCATTTCCATACGGTTCAGCCCGCAACGGCTGTACAGCCGGCGCAAACGCGGCATCAACTGTCGGGGTTTCTGCGGGTTGTGAAAGCCGATTTCAACCAGCACCTGCTCCAGATGCTGAAAATAGTTTTCCATATCCGCCACGCTGACCGGCATATCGTGCTCACGCGCACTGACGGCGGCTTTTTCCAGTTTGGTCGGCTGTTGCGCCCACTGCAAGCCGAGCATGCGCAGCTCATAACAGACCACCTGCACGGCAGCGGCCAGATTCAGCGAACTGAACGCCGGATCAGACGGGATATGAATATGATACTGGCAGCGCTGCAACTCCTCGCTGGTCAGCCCCGAATCCTCGCGACCAAACACCAGCGCCACATCGCCCTCGGGCATATCACGTATATGCTCCAGACTGGTCTGCGCAGCTTCGCGCGGATCCAATACCGGCCAGGGAATCTTTCTGTCCCGCGCACTGGTACCCAGTACCAGCTGGCAATCGGCAATCGCTTCAGGCAGCGAGTCAACTACCTGCGCCTGCTGCAAGATATCGTCAGCGCCCGAGGCCCGGGCGCTGGCTTCACCATCCGGAAAACGGCGCGGCTGCACCAGCACCAGGCGCTGCAGGCCCATATTTTTCATCGCCCGGGCAGCGGCACCAATGTTACCGGGATGGCTGGTATTGACCAGAACCACGCGAATTCTTTCCAGCACAGGCACCTCCGGGGAAAAACGGACCTGACATCTTACAAAAGCCAGCACATAAAGACCATTCATGTATTGCCCAGTCTCTGCTACAATTTCCGGCTTTTCACCATCCCTCAGTTGAGATACACCCTATGCAACCCATGTTGAACATCGCCCTGCGCGCCGCCCGCAGCGCGGGAGAATTGATTTACCGCTCCATGGAACGCCTGGATGTGCTCAGCGTCAGCGAAAAAGACGCGCACGATTACGTCTCCGAAGTCGACCACTCGGCAGAACGCACCATCATCCAGCACTTGCAGAAAGCCTTTCCTGATCACGGCATCCATGCCGAAGAATCCGGTTTCATGCCTGGCAAGGGTGACGGCGCCGACACCGTCTGGATCATCGACCCACTCGACGGCACCACCAATTTTCTGCGTGGCGTGCCGCATTTCGCCGTCAGCATTGCCTGCCGGGTCAAAGGCCGCCTGGAGCATGCCGTGGTCCTCGACCCGGTTCGCCAGGAAGAGTTCACCGCCAGCCGTGGCCGTGGCGCCGCACTGAACGGCCGCCGCCTGCGGGTGACCAACCGCAAGAGCCTGGAAGGCGCTTTGCTGGGTACCGGCTTCCCTTTCCGCGACACCCAGATGGACGGGCTGGATAACTATCTGGCCATGTTCCGTGACCTGGTTGGCCAGACTTCCGGCATCCGCCGCTGTGGCGCTGCCAGCCTGGACCTGGCCTATGTGGCAGCGGGTCGCTATGACGCTTTCTGGGAATCCGGACTGGCAGAATGGGATATGGCTGCCGGCAGCCTGCTGATCCAGGAAGCCGGCGGCCTGGTCAGCGACTTTACCGGCGGCCACGGCCACCTGGAAAAAGGCCATATCGTTGCTGGCAACCCCAAGTGCTTCAAAGCCGTGCTGACCGCCATTCAGCCGCACCTGACGCCGGCCATGAAGCGCTAAAGCGGCGGTAAGATTTCAGCCTTTTTACGGCACAAGAAAAACCCCGGTACAGCATCGCTGCCCGGGGTTTTCTGCTGTTAGCTCGCAGCTAAGACGTTGAGGCTGTCAGAGGCGGAAGCGACTGACCAGGTCATTCAACTCAACTGCCAGACGTGACAACTCGCGACTGGAACTGCTGGTCTGCTCGGCACCGGCCGCTGACTGGGTCGAAAGGTCACGGATATTGACCAGGTTCTGATCCACCTCTCGAGCGACCTGGGCCTGCTCTTCTGCCGCACTGGCGATCACCAGGTTGCGCTCGTTGATCTGCGCAATCGCATCGCTGATGCGTTGCAGCGCCTCTCCGGCAGAACCCGCCATTTCCTGCGTCCTGCCTGACATGGTGCGGCTGATGCCCATGGCTTCAACCGCCCGCTCGGTCACCTGCTGGATCTGGCTGACCATGCCTTCAATCTCACTGGTTGACTCCTGGGTACGATGCGCCAAAGCCCGCACTTCGTCGGCTACGACAGCAAAGCCGCGGCCCGCCTCGCCGGCACGTGCCGCTTCGATCGCCGCGTTAAGCGCCAGCAAGTTGGTCTGCTCGGCAATGGCACCAATGACCTCCAGCACCTTGCTGATACTCTGTACCCGCTCAGCCAACAGCTGCACTTCTTCCGACGAGCTCTTGATATTGCTGCTCAGCTTGTCGATGCCCTGCACCGTCTGATCAACCTGCTGGCGACCTTCATTGGTAATCCGGGTTGCTTCCTGCGACGCATCCGAGGTGGTACTGGCGTTATTGGCAACCTCTTCCACGGCAACAGTCATTTCGTTGACTGCGGTAGCTGCCTGCTGCACTTCATCGTCCTGGCGCTGCAGACCACGGGTAGCGTCTTCGGTCACTGCATTCAGCTCTTCTGCTGCCGAAGCCAGCTGGGTCGAGGAATTGGCGATGCCAGCGATGGTATCGCGCAACTGTTGCTGCATGGCGGCCAGTGATGCCAACAGGCGCGCCGGCTCATCCTTGCCCGAGGCAGCAATGGTCTCGGTCAGATCACCGCTGGCAATAACTTCGCTGGCGGCCACCGCCTGACGGATGGGGCGTACAATACTCAAGGTCAGCACCCAGGCCAGTATCACTGTCAGCAGTGCAGCCAGCACAATGGCGATTATCACCAGCCTGACCGCGGCGTTATATTCAGCCTGCGAGGCATTGGCCGCCGCACCAGCACCGGCAATAACATAGTCTTCCAGTGCGATCAGCGCCTGGGTCACCGCATCCGCCTGGGGATACAGCACATCATTGACCAGCTCCATGGCAGCCCCTGTGCGCCCAGCCCGGATATGCTCAACAAGCCCACGTTGTGCATTGATATAGCTGGTTTTCGCCTGCTTGAAACGCTCGAGCAGCTGGCGCTCCGCCGGAGAGTTCAGCAGCGCCTCATAGCGCTGCTCGTTCTGTTGCATTTGGCCCATCAACTCACTGGTGGTGTTGTCAAAACGATTGATATCTGACTCCGTCTCCGCCAGCACAATACGCAGGGTAGAAATACGGACGCGCATGAAGCTCTGACTAAGGCCGCCGATCATTTGCAGATTGGGCAGCCAGTAACTATCCACCTCCTGACCACGGTCGCGTATGTTACCCATACTGTTAAGGGCAAGACTGCCCAGGATGACCACTATCAGACCTATGGCAGCAAAGCCGGCCCCTAGTCGGGCGGCAATCGGAAAATTTCTCAGCATGGCAGTTTTCTCATTCTATACATCGACCGCAAGGGAGTTTTATATCGGCCGCGGCCGATGCCGCTTTAATTTTGCTGACTAAAAACAAACAGAATCAACGCAAAGCACTCAGGGCCTGGCGTCTTCCTCTTCTTCCAGTTGCGGCGGAATCAGATCCTCGCGCGTGAGCTTCATGGTCATCAGCAGGCCATTGGACACATAAATGGACGAGTAAGTACCAATAATCACCCCGATCAGCAACGCCAGGGCAAAACCGTAGATATTCTCGCCACCGAAGATCAGCAGCGCCAGCAGCACCAGAATGGTCGAGGCTGACGTTGCCAGGGTTCGTGCCAGCGTCTGGGTCGTGGAGACGTTGATCACCTCTTCCAGGTCCGCCTTGTACATCAGACGAAGGTTCTCGCGCACGCGGTCAAACACCACGATGGTATCGTTCAGCGAGTAACCGATCACCGCCAGCAAGGCCGCCAGTACCGTCAGATCGAACGACAAACCGAAGAAAGCAAACACCCCGAGCACAAAGATGACATCATGCACCAGGGCCGCGATGGCGCCGACGGCGAACTTCATCTGGAAGCGCAAGGTGACGTAGAGCAAGACCCCGGCCACCGCCAGCAGCAACCCCATGCCCCCCTTGTCACGCAACTCTTCGCCCACCTGCGGACCAATGAATTCGACCCGGCTGACGGAAATCTCGCCCCTCTCTTCCCGCTGCATCAGGCGGGCAATTTCATTGCCCAGCTCCGGATCGTCACTGGCCAGGCGGATGATCACATCCTGCGACGAACCGAAGTTCTGCACGATGGCATCTTCCCAGCCGGCAGCCCGCAAGGTCTGGCGGATGTCTTCAAGGTCGGCTGCTTCACTGTAGTTTAGTTCAACCAGAGCCCCGCCGGTGAAGTCGAGCCCCAGATTGAGCTGTTTATAGACCAGGCTGGCAATGGAGCCAACCATCAGCACCACAGCAACCACAAAGAAAAACTTGCGCAGCGCCATGAACTTGATTGTTTTCTTGGTAATCATAGGGCGCTCCTTATAGCCAGAGTTTCTTGAGGTCGCGACCGCCGACACTCAAGTTGACCATGGCACGGGTAACAATAATGGCACTGAACATGGACGTCAGAATGCCCAGCGACAGGGTTACCGCAAAGCCCTTGATCGGCCCGGTGCCCATGGCAAACAGGATCACCCCGACCAGCAAGGTGGTGAGGTTGCCGTCGACAATGGCCGAAAACGCCTTGTCGTAGCCTTCATGGATGGCACGCTGGATCGACACACCTGCCGCGACCTCCTCCTTGATACGCGAGAAAATCAGTACGTTGGCATCCACCGCCATACCCAGGGTCAACACGATCCCGGCAATACCCGGCAGCGTCAGGGTTGCACCCAGCATGGACATCAGCGCCAGCAACAGGATCAGGTTGAAACTCAACGCCACCCCGGCCAGGACACCGAAGGCCTTGTAGACAATGACCATAAAGGCCAGTACCAGCAGGAAGCCGATCTGGGTCGCGGTTACCCCGCGGGCAATGTTTTCTGCCCCCAGGCTTGGGCCAATGGTGCGCTCTTCGACAAAATGCATAGGCGCCGCCAGACCACCAGCGCGCAACAGCAGCGCCAGCTCGGAAGCTTCAGCCGGGGAGTTCAGGCCGGTAATGCGGAACTGGTTGCCGAGAGTGCTCTGGATAGTGGCCAGACTGATGATGGATTTCTCTTCGACGAAGGCCGGGATTTCCACCTCCTGCATTTCGCCATCCACCTCTTGCTGCACCGTGCGACTGATCTGGCGCTGCTCGATAAAGAGCACGGCCATGCCACGGCCGACATTGGTGCGGGTTGCGCGCGTCATCAGCTCGCCACCATGACCATCAAGACGGATGTTTACCTGGGGACGGCCGTTTTCATCAAAGTTGGATTGCGCATCGGTGACCTGGTCGCCGGTCAGGATGATGCTGCGCTCCACCTCAGCCGGCGGACGACTGCCGTCGCGAAATTCGAAGGTTTCTACCGTTGCCCGCGCCGCATTGGGCTCGGCGGCAAGGCGGAACTCCAGGTTGGCGGTCTGCCCGAGAATACGCTTGGCTTCGGCGGTATCCTGCACACCCGGCAATTCGACCACGATGCGGTTGGCACCCTGACGCTGCACCAGCGGCTCGGCCACACCCAGTTCATCGACCCGGTTACGCACTGTAGTCAGGTTCTGGCGCACGGCGTATTCGCGGATTTCCTGCATTTCCGCTTCACTCAGGGTCAATTGCAGCACCTGAAGTTCATCACGTGTCGTGGTATCAAACTGGAACTGGCTGTAGCTGCGATTGATCGCGCGCTGGGCATCGCGCAGCTGATCCGCATCGGTAAAACCGAATTGCAGCACGTTGCCACGGCTTGGCAGGCTGCGGAAGCGCACGCGCGCTTCGCGCAAGGTGGTACGCAGTTCGCTTTCATAGACGTTGACGCGGTTCTCGATCGCGCGCTCCATGTCAACTTCCAGCAGGAAGTGCACACCACCGGAAAGGTCCAGACCCAGATTCATCGGGCCAGCGCCAATGCTGACCAGCCAGTCCGGCGTGGTTGGCGCCAGGTTCTGCGCCACCACATAGCGCTGCCCAAGGGCGCGACGCACCACATCCTGGGCCGGCAACTGGTCGGAACGATTGACCAGACGAATCAGGCCAGAGCGGTTGTTGCTGCCCAACTCGGTACCCTTGGTTTCGATGCCCGCCTCACGCAAGGCTTCTTCCATCAGGGTCAGATCGGAGATTTCAATGGTCTGTGCCGAGCTGGCACCGGAAATCTGGATCGCCGGATCATCCGGGTACAGGTTGGGCAAGGCGTAGATCACGCCGAGCGCAAGTACCAGCACGACCAGCAGGTATTTCCATACAGGGTAACGATTGAGCATAGCAGGGCCCGATAACGATCAAGGCGCCCTGAAGGCGCCCGAATACGATGAGTGCAGGAGAATCAGATAGCTTTCAGCGTGCCCTTGGGCAGCGCCGCAACGACTGAGCCTTTCTGGAATTTGAGTTCCTGACCGTCGCCCACTTCCAGTACGACGAACTCGTCAGTCACTTTCTTGATCTTGCCGAGAATACCGCCACCGGTGACCACTTCATCACCAACAGTCAGGCTGCCGACCAGGTTCTTGTGCTCTTTGGCCCGTTTGGCCTGGGGACGCCAGATCATCAGATAGAAGATGACCAGAAAGCCGATCAGGAAAATCCACTCGAACCCGGCACCACCACCCGGTGCACCTGCGGACTGCGCCATGGCATCAGAAATGAAAAAACTCATGTGATACTCCTGTCAAACGTCATTATATAGAAAGGGTTAATGGGGCATTCCCGGCGCAATTCAAGTCTCTGACGGTGGAACCGGCAGACCGAGCCGAGCATAGAAGTCGTCCACAAAGTCGCTCAATGTACCTTGTTGGATGGCACCACGCAAACCAGCCATAAGCCGCTGATAATGCCGCAGGTTATGGATGGTATTGAGCATGCTGCCGAGCATTTCGCCGCACTTGTCGAGGTGGTGCAGATAGGCACGGGAAAAGTGCTGGCAAGTATAACAGTCACAGGCCGGGTCCAGCGGATTCTGATCGTGCCGATGCACCGCATTGCGAATCTTGATTACCCCGCTGTCGATAAACAGATGACCATTACGTGCATTGCGCGTTGGCATCACGCAATCGAACATATCGACCCCTCGGCGCACACCCTCGACCAGATCCTGGGGCTTGCCGACACCCATCAGGTAGCGTGGCTTGTCCGCCGGCATCTGTCCGGGCAAATAGTCGAGCACCTTAATCATTTCTTCCTTCGGCTCACCCACCGACAGCCCGCCGATGGCCAGACCATCAAAGCCGATCTTTTCCAGACCTTCCAGCGAGCGCAGGCGCAAATCTTCATACATACCGCCCTGCACAATGCCAAAGAGCGCGGACGGGTTACCTGCGTGCGCGTCCTTGGAGCGCTGCGCCCAACGCAGCGACAGCTCCATCGAGCGGGCAGCCACATCATGCTCCGCCGGATAGGGCGTGCATTCGTCAAAGATCATCACGATGTCCGAGCCCAGCTCGCGCTGAACCTGCATGGACTCTTCCGGCCCCATGAACACCTTGGCACCATCGACCGGCGAGGAGAAGTACACCCCCTCCTCCTTGATCTTGCGCATGGCGCCCAGGCTGAATACCTGAAAGCCACCGGAATCCGTCAGGATCGGTCCCTGCCACTGCATGAAATCATGCAGATCACCGTGCTCCTGAATCACCTGAGTACCCGGGCGTAGCCAGAGATGGAAGGTGTTACCCAGAATGATCTCGGCACCAATCGCAGCCACATCCCGCGGCAGCATGCCCTTGACTGTGCCGTAAGTGCCCACCGGCATAAAGGCTGGCGTCTCGACCGTACCGCGGGGAAAGGTCAGCCGGCCCCGACGGGCCTTACCATCGGTGGCCAACAGTTCAAATTGCATATGACTCATGACAGATCCTCGGGGCCGCGTGGCGCCGGATTGCGGGTAATGAACATGGCATCCCCGTAACTGAAAAAGCGGTATTGCTCGGCCACAGCCGCCGCATAGGCAGCCATGGTTTGCGGATAACCGGCAAAGGCCGACACCAGCATCAGCAGGGTCGACTCGGGCAAATGGAAGTTGGTGACCAGGGCATCGACCACGTGAAAGGGCTTGCCCGGGTAGAGGAAAATATCAGTGTCACCGGTAAAAGACTGCAAGGTACCCGACTGCGCCGCGCTTTCCAGTGAGCGCACGCTGGTAGTGCCAACCGCAATCACCCGGCCGCCACGTGCCTTGCAGGCATTCACCGCAGCGACTACCTCAGGGCTCACTTCCAGCCATTCGCTGTGCATGTGGTGCTCTTCGATGCGCTCGACACGTACCGGCTGGAAGGTACCCGCGCCCACATGCAGGGTGACCTCAGCCGTTTCGACACCCTTGGCACGGATTGCTGCCAGCAACTCGTTGTCAAAATGCAGGCCGGCGGTGGGTGCAGCCACTGCCCCTGCCTTCTGTGCGTAGACTGTCTGATAACGCTCGCGGTCTGCCGACTCATCCGGGCGATCAATGTAAGGGGGCAAAGGCATATGCCCGACGCGCTCCAGCAGCGGCAACACCTCGTCGGCAAAGCCTAACTCGAACAAGGCACCGTCACGCCCGAGCATCTCTACCCGGCTGCCATCTTCCAGCACTATCTCGCTACCCGGCTTGGGTGACTTGCTGGACCGCACATGGGCCAATACCCGATGACTGTCCAGCACCCGCTCAATCAGGATTTCCAGCTGACCGCCGGTGGCCTTGCGGCCAAACAGGCGCGCAGGTATCACCCGGGTATTGTTGAACACCATCAGATCGCCGGGCTGCAAGTAATCGAGCAAATCAACAAAGTGGCGGTGGGCCAAGGCCCCGGTAGGACCATCCAGACACAACAGACGACTCCCCCGCCGCTCGGCAAGCGGATGATGGGCAATCAGATGCTCTGGCAGGTCGAAATGAAAATCACGCACACGCATGGCAGGCGCTACATCCAGCTGAAAAAGGGCGCCCATCTTAACGGAAAAGTGCGCTAGTCACCATGCAAAGGATTGACCACCCCGATAAGGGTTCGTATACTCCGCCCCTGCTTGCGCTAGACGCATGCCTCGGTGGCGGAATTGGTAGACGCGGCGGATTCAAAATCCGTTTCTGGTGACAGAGTGGGAGTTCGATTCTCCCCCGAGGCACCATCTGGACTTTCCAGATGGTTCCAGCAATACCCAGAGATTTCTGAAAACCCGCTTCTAGCGGGTTTTTTATTGCCCAAAAAACCGGGGTCATGCCCAAAAAACCGGGGTCATGCCCAAAAAACCGGGGTCAGGTCTTGCCTTTTGCCTTTTACTTATAGAGAAAGGGCAAAAGGCAAGACCTGACCCCGGTTTTATTACTGCTCGTCGAGGAAGCGTTCGGCGTCCAGTGCGGCCATGCAGCCGGAGCCGGCGGAGGTGATGGCCTGGCGGTAGATGTGATCGGCCACGTCGCCGGCGGCAAAGACGCCCGGGATCGTGGTCTGGGTGGCATTGCCCTGGGTACCACTCTGAATGGTCAGGTAACCGTCTTTCATTTCCAGCTGTCCAGCAAACAGGTCAGTGTTGGGCTTGTGGCCGATGGCGATAAACACGCCTGACAGGTCAATGTCTTCGGTGCCGCCGGCATTGTGCTTGATGCGCATGCCGGTGACGCCCATGTCGTTACCGAGCACTTCGTCCAGGGTGGCATTGAGCTTGAGCTCGACCTTGCCTTCGGCCACCTTGGCCATCAGCTTGTCGACCAGGATCTTCTCGGCACGGAAGGTATCACGGCGGTGCACCAGGGTAACTTTCTTGGCGATGTTGGCCAGATACAGGGTTTCTTCCACTGCAGTATTACCACCGCCGACCACGGCGACATCCTGATTGCGGTAAAAGAAGCCATCACAAGTGGCACAGGCCGATACGCCCTTGCCCATAAAGACCTCTTCCGAAGGCAACCCAAGGTATTGGGCCGAGGCGCCGGTCGCAATGATCAGCGCATCGCACTGGTATTCACCGCTATCACCCCAGAGGCTGAAAGGGCGCTTGTTAAGGTCAACCTTGTTGATGTGATCAAAGATCACTTCAGTCTCGAAGCGCTCAGCATGCTGACGCATGCGCTCCATCAGGTCCGGACCTTGCAGGCCTTCCACATCGCCCGGCCAGTTATCCACGTCGGTAGTAGTGGTAAGCTGACCGCCCATCTGCATGCCGGTGATCAATACCGGATTCAGGTTGGCGCGCGCCGCGTAAACGGCAGCGGTATAGCCCGCCGGGCCGGAGCCCAGGATAATCAGGCGGGAGTGGCGTACCTCGGACATAAAGCCTCCAGAAACAATGCGTTAAAAACTGATAGGCAAACTGACGGTGTCATGTCAGCAGACCAGAATAAATAAGTGACCGGCATGGTATGCCAAAAGTGTCGAGAGCGGGAACTTCAATAGCTTCATCAACCGCATAGTTTACCGCTATGATCGCCGCATCGCAGCCCGGCACGACTGACACTAAAGCACCCAACATGGAGTTTGCATGCCTGCTCACCCCCCGATAACCACTGGCAGCAGCTACCTGCGTACCGGCTGGCATGCCATGTGGCAGCCCGGGCTGCGTCGGTACGTGTTGATTCCAGCAGCGCTGAATATGCTCCTGCTCATCAGCCTTATTGGCTGGGCCGGGCACAGCTTCAATGCCCTGCTGACACAACTTCTCGGCACTCTGCCCGACTGGCTGGCTTTCCTGCAGTGGCTGCTGTGGCCGCTGTTTGCATTACTGATTTTATTGGTGCTTTTCTTCACCTTCAGCATTATTGCCAACCTGATCGGCTCACCCTTTTATGCCTTGCTGGCCGACAAGCTGGCCCAGCAAAGACGAGGCACCACTCCCCAGCCAGCCAGCTGGCAGAGCTGGTTATGGTTGATACCGCATAGTCTTGGGCGCGAACTGGCCAAACTGGCCTACTACCTGCCGCGCTTGCTCGGCCTGCTGTTACTGAGCCTGCTCCCCGTGATCAACCTGGTGGTGACACCCATGCTGCTGGCTTTTGGCGTGTGGATGATGGCGGTGCAGTACCTGGACTATCAGGCCGACAATGATGGCGTCAGTCTGTGCGAGCAGTTGAAGTGGATGCGTCAGCGACGCAGCCTGATGCTGGGCTTCGGGCTACCCGTCTACCTGGGCAGCCTGATTCCGTTGATCAATGTATTGATCATGCCAGCTGCCGTGGCTGGCTCGACCCTGCTCTGGGTCGAGCACTATACCCGGCAACCGGAGTCCATCAACTGATCAGGACAGCTCGCCCAATGCCTCGCGACTGAAGGGCAGGATGTCGGTAAAGCGACCTTCACGAACCTTGGCTGACCACTGCGGGTCAACAATCAACGCACGGCCAACGGCAACCAGATCAAACTCACCTTGATCCAGGCGCACCAGCAGGTCATCGATGTTGGCAGTCTTGGCCACCTTGTCGGTTTCAACCATGTATTCAAGAAATTCGCTGTCCAGGCCGACGCTGCCCACGGTAATAGTCGGCTTGCCGGTCAGCTTGCCGGTCCAACCCGCCAGGTTGAGATCGGACCCTTCGAATTCCGGCTCCCAGAAGCGGCGCTGCGAACAGTGGAAAATATCCACGCCAGCATCTACCAACGGCTTGAGAAACTGCTCCAGCAGCTCGGGCGTAGGTGCCAGGCGGGCGGTGTAATCCTGCTGCTTCCACTGCGAGAAGCGGAAGATGATCGGGTAGTCCGGGCCCACAGCGGCGCGCACGGCTTCGATAATTTCTACCGCCAGACGGCCACGGTTTTCCATGCTGCCACCGTACTTGTCAGTGCGCTGGTTGGTGCCTTCCCAGAAGAACTGGTCAATCAGGTAACCATGGGCACCATGCAGTTCGACCGCATCAAAGCCGATCGCCTTGGAATCAGCAGCCGCCTGGGCAAAGGCTTGTACCACCTCATCGATATCAGCCTGGGTCATGCCATGAACCAACACGGTATCACCCTTGCGCTTTTCCATCGGGCCATAGCCAGGGACATCCTCGTCCGGCTTAGTGCCCAGGCGACGGGTATTACCCACGTGCCACAGCTGCGGTGCAATCTTGCCACCTGCGGCATGCACAGCATCAACCACCTTTTTCCAGCCAGCCAAGGCGTCTTCACCATGGATGCGAGGGATATTCGGGCCCATAGTGGCAGCGGGCGTCCCTACGGTCGTACCTTCAGTCACAATCAGGCCAACGCCCGCCTCTGCGCGACGGCGGTAGTACTCGGCCACATTGTCACCGGGCACACCCTTGGGCGAGAACTGGCGCGTCATGGGAGCCATGACGATGCGGCTATTAAGTGACAGCGGGCCGTACTGGAAAGGGGCGAACAGTGAACCGGTATCAACGGACATAGCTAACTCCACAGTTAATGATCGACGCCAGCCATCAGGGCATCATGCCGCCCATCTGACCGGTCGTCTGGAAAAAATCAGGGTTGCAGCAAACGCTCAAGCTGGTCGATAAACACGCGCAAGGGAGCGATCTGGCGATCAATCTTCATGCGCAGCAGCGCACCTTCCCAAGCCGAGCCAATAAAGTGCGCCAAGGCCTGCGGATCCTGATCAGCCGACAACTCACCAGCCTCCCGCGCCTGCAGCAGACAATCTGCCAGCACATCGCTGGAGCGCTTGAGGATGGCGCTGGCGGCATAGCCTATCGGCTGACTCTCATCAGCCTTTTCATGGCACAAACTGCCGATAAAGCACTGATGGGTCGGCTCCTGCTGATTGGCAAAATAGCCCACCAGGTCGCGATAACATTGCAAGATACGCTCGCGCGGGGAGCCACCACCAGCCTCCAGGGCGCGGGCAAAGCGCTCAAGACGCGGCGTGTAATAGTAGTGCAGCGCCTGGATGGCAAAGTCTTCCTTGCTTTCAAAATAATGATAGAAGGAACCTTTGGGCACGCCGGCGCCCTTGGTGATTTCCTGCACGCCGGTGCCGTTATAGCCCTTGCGCAACATCACCTCGGTACCGGCCGCCAGAATGCGGGCACGTTTGTCTTGGATAGCGTTCATGGCGAACACTATACGACCGGTCAACTTCGCTTGATAGGCGGATAGGGGATTATTGATTTTGGTGATTATCAAGGATCAGTCAGCTGGCGCTGAAGGCTGAAGGCTGAAGGCTGAAGGCTGAAGGTTGAAGGTTGAAGGTTGAAGGTTGAAGGTTGAAGGTTGAAGGTTGAAGGTTGAAGGTTGAAGGTTGAAGGTTGAAGGTTGAAGGTTGAAGGTTGAAGGTTGAAGGTTGAAGGTTGAAGGTTGAAGGTATCAGGATGCGGGTGGGTGTTGAGTTGTCAAGCCTGTATCGAAGGAACTCTGCTTTCGTGGTGACGTTTTGTTAAAGCAGAAAAAACCGGGGCGAGCCCCGGCTTTGTTCGTGCAGCTTGCGACTTCCAGCTTTTAGCCTTCAGCCAAGCCGCTAGCGGCTTGCGACGCGCTTAGTGCTCTACGCCACCTTCACCATGGATATGACCATGGGCGATTTCTTCTTCGTTGGCTTCTCGGATGTCAACGACCTTGACTTCGAAGTTGAGGCGCTGGCCGGCCAGGGGGTGGTTGCCATCAACCGTTACTTCGTCGCCTTCAACCGCTTTGATGGTTACGATCTGCATGCTGCCGTCAGGGCCTGAGGCGTGGAACTGCATGCCTTCTTCCAGGGTATCAACGCCTTCGAACATGTGGCGGCCCAGCACGGCAACCAGTTCGCTGTTGAACTCGCCATAGGCTTCTGCCGGCTCAACGCTGACCTTGACCTCGTCACCTTGCTGCTTGCCTTCCAGCGCCTTTTCCAGGCCCGGAATGATGTTGCCGGCGCCGTGAAGATAAACCAGCGGAGCACCGCCGTTGGATGAATCCAGTACGTCGCCAGCATCGTTGCTCAGGGTGTAGTCAATCGATACGGCTTTGTTGGCAGTTACTTGCATAGTTTGCATACCTGTTTATTGCTTGAAAAATCACAAGTGTACGCATGAAATCAGCAAAACGCACGGCTTGACTGACGCATGACAGCAACCCAAGATAGCAATCATGGTCGTAAGCCCTGTTTTTGTCGTATGCACGGGCGGCCACTCACTTCATCAATAACGAGTATTCCATGACAGATCGTCTGGTTCTGGTGGTCAATTGCGGTAGTTCATCGATCAAGTTCGCCCTGCGCCGCGAGGGTGACAGCGCGCCCTTGCTCAGCGGTCTGGCCGAGCAACTGGAATCACCCAACGCGGTACTGCACTGGCAGACTGGCACAAAAAAACAGCTCCAGGCATTGTCACCGGGCGGGCATGCCGATGCCATGGCTGCCCTGCTGCCACTGATTGATCAATACGCAGAACAACCACTCAGCGCGGTCGGCCACCGGGTGGTTCATGGCGGGGAACATTTTACCGGCGCAGCCCTCATCGATCCCGAGGTCATTACTGCCATCGAAGCCAATGCACCACTGGCGCCCCTGCACAATCCGGCTAACCTGATCGGCATTCGCGCCGCCCAGGCCGTGTTCACCGATATTCCTCACGTGGCGATATTTGATACCGCCTTTCACCAGAGCATGCCACCACATGCCTATCGCTATGCATTACCCGACGAGCTCTACGCGGTACATGGCGTCCGGCGTTACGGCTTTCACGGCACCAGCCACCAGTATGTTACCCAGCAGGCGGCCTTGCAGCGCGGCTGGCCTGCTGGGCAAGGTGCCTGGCTCAGCGCCCACCTGGGTAACGGCTGCTCCAGCTGCGCGGTGCTCGACGGCAGCAGCCTGGATACCAGCATGGGGCTGACCCCTCTGGAAGGCCTGGTCATGGGGACTCGCAGTGGCGATGTCGACCCTAACCTGCATGCCCATCTGGGGCGCACGCTGGGCTGGGACCTGCCGCGTATCGAGCGCCTGCTGAACCGGGAAAGCGGCCTGCTGGGCCTGTCTGGCCTGTCCAATGACATGCGTGAACTCGAGCAGGCACGCAAGGATGGTCATGATGGCGCCAAACTGGCGATCGAAGTGTTCTGCTATCGCCTGGCCCGTTCGCTGGCCGGCCTGGCTGTGGCACTGCCGCGCATCGACGGACTGATCTTTACCGGCGGCATCGGTGAAAACTCTGCACTGACCCGGGCGCTGACCGTCAGACACCTGGGCATACTCGGCCTGCATCTGGACCCGGATGCCAACTGCAACCTGCCGCGCGGCGAGGCCGGCAACATTGAAGCACCGGGCTCAAGCGCTATTCTGGTGATACCAACCGATGAAGAGCGCCAGATTGCGGAAGAAAGCCTGCATTTGCTCGACCGGGTCATCTGAACGCCAACAGGGAGTTGCCATGCATACCTTTTTTATTGCGCCGACCGGTTTTGGTGTCGGCCTGACATCAATCAGCCTCGGGCTGATCCGTGCCCTGCAACGCACCGGCCTCAAGGTCCACTTTCTCAAACCCATTGCCCAACCGCATCCGGGCGACGAAGGCCCGGAACGCTCCAGTGAGCTGATCAGCCGCACCCTGGGACTGACACCGCCAGAGCCACTGGAATTACCCCAGGTTGAGCATCGCCTGGCCAATGGCGAGCTCAGTGATGTGCTGGAGGACATCGTCAGCCGCTATCGCCAGGCTGCCGTGGATGCCGACGTAGTCGTCGTCGAGGGCATG
>JAMCWB010000061.1:94572-98648 GCA_023475025.1 Gammaproteobacteria bacterium | reverse complement strand
GCTTGAGGTGGGTGAGTGGCAGTTCGGTGCTGGCGATAATCTGGCGCAATACAAAGCTGGAACGCACACTGGACACCCCCTCGATACGGGTCAGGCGGCCGAGCAGGAATTGTTGGTAATGCTGCATATCCGGCACCACCACGCGTAGCTGGTAATCGGCCTCCATCCCGGTGACCAGACTGCAGTCGAGTACTTCCGGGCAGTTGCGAATCACCTGCTCGAAGCCTTCGAAGCGCTCTGGCGTGTGCCTGTCCATGCCGATCATGACAAAGGCCGTCAGGCTCAGACCGAGCATGCCAGGGTCGAGCAGGGCAACCTGTTGGCGGATGTAGCCGGCATCTTCCAGGGCCTTGACCCGGCGTGAGCAAGGTGAGGGCGACAGGCCAATGCGTTCGGCCAGTTCCTGGTTGCTGATGCGCGCGTCGTGCTGCAGGGCGGCAAGGATTTTCAGGTCAAAACGATCCAGATTGTGCACTGCGGGGTTGGAGCTTTTATCATGTTGCATAAAAACCTCATAAAGTGGTGTTTTATTGCGCTTATGGTCGGTTTTTATGCAATAAAAGACAAGAAATTTCGCTGCTATGGGCGTAATCTAACCCTATCGAATCAACGCCATGATCGGATGTCCAGCCGGAGCGCTTATCCAGCGTACCGGGGCAGATCACCTTACCGGGTGCCACGCCAGCCGATCACCTCGCCCACAAGGTCAGAGGATACGGCACTCGCCCAAACGGCCAGCAGTGGACAGCAAGCAAAAAAGCCGACTCTTGCCAGTCGGCTTTTTTGTGCCTGACGTTCGGGTCTTATCCGCGTGTGGGCAGCCCGAGTACAGCCAGATGTTCAGCCTGCGGGCTAGTCAGCAGCACTGCGCCATGCAGCTCAACCCTATGCGAGAAGTCCCGTTGCAGCAGGCCTTGCAGCCTGGTCGGGTCGAGCTGGCCCTGCTCATCGACGATCTGGCGCATTTGCTCCGGCGTCAGGGTGTAACGCTCATCCGGCAGGTAGATGGCGCCGGTGGTGAAATCAACGGCAAAGGCAATCAGCCCGGGCACCACGTAGAACAGCAGGCCCATACCGTTAAGAATGGCCACGCCGGGGTCGATCTGACCGCTGATCTGGCCGCGCCGCTCAGGGTAGAACACGGTGCCGCAAGCGGCCAGCTGGGTGGTCAGGGTCAGGGCTACGCCAAGACTGAGCAGGCGTTTGTGCTGCATGGTGGACTCCTTGCAAATAGGATGATGGAAAACCCCTGCAGTATACTGCAGCGGACAGGCTGGCAGTGAGTGCCAGCTGGCGATACAGAGCCCCGGGAGGCAGGTTGAGGTTACCGGTAGAAGAGGTGCTGCCTGAATTGCAGCAGCAATTGCAGGCGCATGCCGCAGTCGTCTTGCAGGCGCCGCCGGGGGCGGGTAAGACCACGCTGGTGCCTTTGGCCCTGCTCGCTGCTGATTGGTTGGCGGGGCAAAAGATCATCCTGCTGGAACCGCGCAGGCTGGCCGCTCGGGCGGCAGCGGAGCGTCTGGCCGACTTGTTGGGTGAGCCGGTCGGTCAGCAGGTCGGTTACCGCATCCGGCTGGAATCCCGGGTCAGTGCAGCAACCCGGATCGAAGTGGTTACTGAAGGTATCTTGCAGCGCCTGCTGCAGACGGACCCGGAGTTGCCCGGCATCGGCCTGGTGATCTTTGATGAGTTCCATGAGCGCAGCCTGGATGCGGATCTGGGCCTGGCTCTGTGCCTGCAGAGCCAGCAGCTGCTGCGTGATGATCTGCGCCTGTTGGTCATGTCGGCCACGCTGGACGGCGCTGCGGTCAGCAAAATGCTGGGCAATGCGCCCGTGGTCTGTAGTCAGGGGCGCCAGTATCCGGTAGCCATCCATTACCTGGCGCCCTTTCAGCCACGCGAGCGGGTCGAGCCGCGCGTAGCGCAGGCAGTGTTGCAGGCGCTGGCCGAGACGGCGGGCAGTGTGCTGATTTTTCTGCCCGGCGTTGGTGAAATAGGTCGGGTGCAGGCGTTACTGGAGGATGCTCTGGCAGGCCAGCCGGCTATCAGGGTTACGCCGCTGTATGGCGATCTGGATCTGAACGCCCAGCGTCAGGCCATTCGGCCGGCGCCTGCCGGGCAGCGCAAGGTGGTGTTGGCGACCAGTATTGCTGAAACCAGCCTGACTATTGAAGGGATTGAGAGCGTGGTGGATGCCGGCCTGGCGCGGGCTGCGGTGTTTGATCCGGTCAGCGGTATGACGCGTTTACATACCCAGCGCGTATCGCGGGCTGCAGCGGAGCAGCGCGCCGGTCGGGCCGGACGCCTGGGGCCTGGTCAGTGCTACCGACTGTGGTCGGAGCAGCAACAGGCCCAGCTGGCTGCGCAGACCGCGCCTGAGATACTGCAGGCAGATCTGGCGCCGTTGGCACTGCTGTTGGCGCAATGGGGGATTGCCGATGCGGCGGAGCTGAGCTGGCTGGATCCACCGCCCGCAGCGCCCTTGCAGCAGGGGCGTGAGCTTCTTGAGCGACTGGGTGCGCTGCAACTGCAGGGCAGCGACTGGCGCATTACCCCGCATGGGCAGACGATGGCCGAGCTGCCCATGCATCCGCGTCTGGCGCACATGTTGCTGCGCGGTCAGGCGCTGGGCTATGCCCGGTTGGCGTTGCAGCTGGCAGCCCTGCTCAGCGAGCGGGATGTGCTGCGCGGGGTCGAGGATGCTGATATGAGTCGGCGTCTGGCCTTGTTTTCTGCAGCCCGCAGCGAGTCGGGTATTGATCGCGGGGCCTGGCAGCGCGTCAGGCAGTTAGCCGCACAGTGGCAGCAGTTGCTTGCTGCGCGGACGCCAGCAAAGCAGACCAGCGAGCTTGATGAGGCCGCTGCCCCAGGTGTCTTGCTGGCGCTGGCCTATCCGGACCGTATTGCCCAGCGGCGTGGCCAGGCCGGTAGTGATTACCGCCTGGCCAATGGCCGTGCCGCGGCGTTCCAGCAGGTCGATGCCTTGCAGCGTGAGCCCTGGTTGGTCATCAGCGCGCTGGGCGGGCACAGTGAGCAGCGCAATGCGCGTATTTTTCAGGCGACCGCCCTGGATATGGATGCGCTGCTGAGTTGTGAGCCTGAGCTTTTGCAGGCCCAGGACACCCTGGAATGGGATGCCCGCAGTGAAAGCCTGGTGGCCGAGCGCCAACACTGTGTCGGCGCCCTGGTGGTTCGGCGCGAGCCCTTGCCGGCCATGGACCCGCAGCAGCGCAGTCGGGCCCTATGTGGCGTGGTGCGCAAGCAGGGGCTGGCACTCTTGCCGTGGACGCCGGCGCTGCGCCAGTGGCAAGCGCGCATTGAGCTGCTGCGCAGGCTGGATCTGGCTGACAGGCAGGACACTGCTTGGCCTGACCTGAGCGATGCTACCTTGCTGGATTCGCTGGAGGACTGGTTGGCGCCTTACCTGAACAATGTCAGTCGGTTGAGCCATTTTGCCCACCTGGATCTGGCCGCTATTCTGCAAGCGCAGCTGCCCTGGCCCTTGCCGCAGCAACTCGAGCAGCAGGCGCCGACCCACTGGACGGTGCCCACGGGTTCGCGTATTCGCATCGATTACCTGGCGGAGACGCCGCTGCTGGCTGTGCGCCTGCAGGAGTTGTTCGGCAGTGCCGAGACGCCGCGAATTGCCGGCGGGCGGGTGGCGCTGACGCTGCATTTGCTGTCACCGGCCCAGCGCCCGCTGCAGATCACCCAGGATCTGGTCGGTTTCTGGCAGGGCAGTTATGCCGAGGTGAAAAAGGATATGAAGGGGCGTTACCCCAAGCATTTTTGGCCTGATGACCCCTTGCAGGCCGAACCCACACGACGGGCCAAACCGCGTAAATAATAACCCCGCCGGTTGGCGGGGTTATCGATGACTCGGCAGGCGGAGGCCTGATGCTCAGAAGCTGCTGCGCGGGCTGGGCCGCTCACTGCCGTTGGGCGCAGAGGATTGCCGGCCCAGCGACATTTCCCGGGTCTCCGCTTCGGTGAAGGGCGGTCGCCTGAAAAATACGCGCATTGCGCTGCTCACTGTGCCCGCCCAGCGCGCTGATGACCAACCAGGGCTCACGCTG
>JAMCWB010000061.1:60962-94562 GCA_023475025.1 Gammaproteobacteria bacterium | reverse complement strand
GGATTCAGCCACTGGGACAGCTCCTGCAGATCCTGCGGGCTGAGGGTGCCGGCGGCTTGCTTCAGGCTCAGGTTGTTGATGATGTAGTTGTAGCGCAGGCTGTTGTAATCACGCACCGCACGAAACAGGTTACGTTGCGCGTCAAGCACGTCCACCACGTTGCGGGTGCCGACCTCGTAACCGGTTTCGGTGGCATCCAGGGCAGCCTTGGCTGACAGGATAGCCTGACGGCGGGCGTCAATTTCTTCCACGCTGGATGTCACGGTGCGGTAGAGATTGCGGGTGCTTTCCACCACGCGGCGCAACAGGGCATCACTGGAAAACTCAGCCTGGCTCAGGCGATAGGTGGACTCGCGTACGCGCGAGCTGGTAGCGCCGCCAGTATAGAGTGGCACGCTGAGTTCGACCCCGATCTGGGTAACCCGGGTATCAAAATTGCCGGTGCCACCCATGTTGCTGCCGCCACGGTTATCCTGGTAGCGCACAAAGGCATCCACGCTCGGTGCATACCCCCCACGACTGCCACGCAGTGCCTGACCGGCACTGTCTACCGACAGCCGGGCGGCGCTCAGACCCAGGTTCTGCTGACTGGCGATATCGACCCATTCCTGCATATTGCGTGGATTGGGCGGCAAGATGGGCAGGTCATGGCTGATGCCATCCAGCCGCTCGTAATAGCTGTTGGTCAGGCGATTGACCGCCTGGAAGCTGACGTCCAGATTGGTTTGTGCGGTCAGGCGGGCGGCGCGGGCAGAGTCAAAGCCAGCCTGGGCTTCGAGCACATCCGTGCGCGCTGACAGGCCGACCTCGAAGCGTTCGCGGGCCTGTTCCAGCTGGCGTTCGAAGGCGGTTTCCTCGGCTTTGGCGGTGGCCAGGTTGTCGCTGGCCTGCAGTACATTGAAGTAGGCTTCAGCGACTTCCAGGATCAATGCCTGCTGGGTGGCGGCAAACTCGGCTTTGGCCTGCTCGCTGAGAAACTTGGCCGATTGATACTCAAACCAGCTGTCAACGCGAAACAGCGGTTGCGTCAGGCTGGCCTGGAAGTAGCGGGTGGTGTAACGATCATCACCAGCACCGGTCTGCGGGTTGCGCCCGTCGATATCGATTTCTTCGCGGGCAACACCGGCGCCAACACCCAGGTTGGGCAGCAGTTGTGAGCGGGCCTGCGGCAGGATTTCCTGGCGGGCCATGCTGTCAGCCTCGGCGGCGGCCAGATCGGCACTGTTTTCCAGTGCTTCCTGATAGATAGTCAACAGATCGGTGGCCAGGGCGGGCGTTGCCAGGCTGGTCAGCAGGCAAGCCAGAGTGAGCGGGCGCAACATGCGGTATTTCCTTTGCATGGTTGGATTAGTCTGCCAAGGCTAAAGACCTGCACAACTGTGGTCAAGACAAGTCTGCGCAGGCTCGGGGAACAATGTGTTGCACCTTGATGCCGGCTGTCAGCCTGGCACCGGCGGCCGGGTGACTGCTATCAAAATTCGTGGGTCTTGGTATCATGCGACCTCAAGGGGAGTGCTGCGGAACTTTAGTCGCCGTTACAGGTTCCCAACAATGAGCCGAGCAAGGGGAGAACTTTTGGCTAGATCGCCGGTCAATCTTAACAAGGCGTTGCAGTGGCATGCTGCTACCGCGCGCGGAGTAACCTATTAATGGCTGCCGAAGACGATCAGCAGCTGGTTGTTCGTGTGCAACAGGGTGACAAGCGTGCCTTCGATCTGCTCGTGCTCAAGTATCAGCACAAGATCCTGGCGCTGGTGACGCGCTTCGTGCATGACAGTCATGAAGCGCAGGATGTGGCCCAGGAGGCCTTTATCAAGGCTTATCGGGCGCTGCCTAACTTTCGGGGTGACAGCGCCTTCTATACCTGGCTGTACCGGATTGCGATCAATACAGCCAAGAATTACCTGGTTGCCCGTGGACGGCGACCACCCGATTCGGACATTGCTGCTGAAGATGCGGAATACCATGATGGCGACAGCGCGCTGAAAGACCTGCACTCCCCGGAACGGGAGTTGCTGCGCGATGAAATCGAACAGATGGTCAAACGTACCCTGCAGCAGTTACCGGATGACCTGCGTACCGCGCTGACCTTGCGCGAGTTCGAAGGCTTGAGTTATGAAGATATTGCCAGTGTCATGGATTGCCCGGTGGGCACCGTCAGGTCACGTATCTTTCGTGCCCGTGAAGCAATAGACAAGGCGTTGCAGCCCTTGCTGGAAACATGAGCAGGCTGCAAGCACCAGCACAGGCCCCTTGGGGCATAGCAGAGGTATAGCGATGAAGAGCGAAACCATGCAGGAATCATTGTCTGCCGTCATGGATGGCGAGGCTGATGAACTGGAGTTGCGCCGTTTTTTGCGCGCTACTGAACAGGATTCCGACCTGCGCGCGCGCTGGCGACGCCATCAGCTGGCCCGTGCAGCCCTGCATGCTGAGCCTTGTCAGCCCGGTATTGACCTGTCGGCGGGTATTGCTGCCGCGCTGCAGGATGAACCAGCCCTGGGCCGCCCGTCCAGGACGCGGCGCTGGATGGTATCGGGCTATGGCCGTGCCGCAGTCGCTGCGTCAGTTACCCTGGCGGTGCTGGTTGGTGTGCGCATGACCACGCTGGATAGTTCAATCGATACCTCGGCGCCACTGGCGGATGCCGGTTCGGCTTCCCAGGAATGGTCACCCGCACCGGTATTCGGTATGGGTGGCAGTGCCATGCTGGCGGGTTACCCGCGCCCTGCGCAGGGTCAGATCGAACAGCCGCAGGCGCAATCCCCGACGGCCTGGCACGAACAGCGCATCGGTAGTTATCTGCGCCAGCACGCCGAGCACGGTGCCGGATTCAATACCCCGCATGTGTTGCCCTACGCCCGGGCTGCCAGCCTGGAAGGTCGCTGATGGCTGCAGCTCTGCGTTGTTGTAGCGGTTTGCTGGCGTTATGCCTGGCAGCACCGCTGGCGCTTGCAGAAGATGCGCGTGACTGGCTGGCGCGCATGACCCACGCCAGCCAGCAGTACAGTTATCAAGGTTCGTTCATCTATGAGCGCACTGGCCATTTCACCACCCACCATATCTGGCGCCAGGCAAACGACCAGGGCATTACTGAGCGCATGGTCCGCACTGATGGCCCTGCCCAGGAATGGCTGCGCCAGAACGGTATGCTGGTGTGCGCCAGTTCGATGGAAGTGGCCAGCAGTGTCGGCACCGAGAACCGGGTCAATGAGCAGACTGCCCTGTTGCACAACTGGTACGTGCTGCAGGTGCTCGGTCATACCCGGGTGGCAGCCCGGCCTGCCGTGGTGATTTCCTTGCAGCCGCGTGACGCTTTTCGTTATGCCTACGAGCTGTACCTGGACCGGGAAACCGGCCTCTTGCTCAAATCCTTGCTGATCAACGACCGCGACACCTTGCTGGAGCGTTTCCAGTTCACGACGCTGGACTATTCGCCGGTAGAACCGGCAGCCCTGCAGCCGGGTAATGCCTGTTTGCCGCTGCTGGAAACCCGGGCAAGGGCACCGGAGCTGCCTTCCACCATCGTCGCTGACTGGTTGCCGTCAGGCTTCAGCCTGGCTTATGAGCATATCGCCAATGGTGATGACGGTGGCCTGGTGACCCAGGTCTATACCGACGGCCTGGCCCGATTCAGTATTTTTATTGAACCGCTCGAGGATGCTGACCAGGCCGATGACCTGCGTGCCCAGCTGGGGCCGACCGTCGCGGTCAGTCGCACCCTGCGCTCCGGTGATGGTAACTATCTGGCTACAGTGGTGGGTGAACTGCCGGTGGCGGCTGCGGAGCGTATTGCCAATGCCTTGCAAGGTGGCGCGCCATGATTGAAGAGCAGGGCCGGGTTGTGAGTACCGAGGCTGGCGCCGTCTGGGTAGAAACTGTGCGCCAGAGTACCTGCGGCAGTTGCCAGGCACGTGCCGGATGTGGCTCAGCGCTGTTGCAAAAGGTCGGCATCGGCAATCGTCTTGGTTTTATTCGCGTGGCCACTGACCGCAGTCTGCAGGTGGGTGACCAGATCACCATAGGGGTGCCGGAGCAGGCTGTGGTTATGGGGTCCCTGTTGATGTACTTGTTACCTTTGGGCTTGTTGTTCGTGGCTGGTCTGCTGGCTCAGGCTGCGGGGCTGCCGGAACCGCTGGTTATCTTGTCAGCCGTGCTGGGGCTGGGCGGTGGTTTTATCGCTGCGCGGTCGTGGGCCGGCAAGCGCAGCAACAGCAACCTGTTGCAACCACAGGTGCTGGCCGGGCCTGTGCCGCTTGCTGGCCAGTCGCGACCGGTGATTTCGTTACACGATTGAGAGGAGTTGGGGGATGCTATCTGTGCAACGTTGGACGGTAATGACTGTCGCTCTGTTGATGTTGAGTTGGCAAACTGCAGCGCTGGCAAGAACCAGCCTGCCTGACTTTACCGACCTGGTTGAGGAGGCTTCGCCGGCGGTGGTCAACATCAGTACGCGCCAGGCCGCTGCGCAAGTGACCGGTGGCATCCCCGGCATGCCGGATATGGAAGGCCTGCCACCGATCTTCCGCGAATTCTTCGAGCGTGGTTTCCCGCAGGAGCGTGCCCCGCGTCAGCGTCAGGCCCCGCAATCACTGGGCTCCGGCTTTATCATCTCCAAAGACGGTTATGTGCTGACCAACAACCATGTGGTTGCCGATGCCGAAGAGATTTTCGTGCGTTTGTCTGATCGGCGTGAGTTGACGGCTGAATTGATCGGCGCCGACCCGCGCTCGGATCTGGCACTGCTGAAGATTGAAACCGATGATGACCTGCCGGTGGTGCGCATCGGTAATTCTGCTGACCTCAAGCCGGGTGAGTGGGTATTGGCTATCGGCTCCCCCTTCGGTTTCGATTACTCGGTTACTGCCGGTATTGTCAGTGCCAAGGGCCGCAGTTTGCCGAACGAGAACTATGTGCCCTTTATCCAGACCGATGTGGCGATCAATCCGGGTAACTCCGGTGGTCCGCTGTTCAACCTGGATGGTGAAGTGGTCGGTATCAATTCGCAGATATTTACCCGCTCCGGTGGCTTTATGGGGCTATCGTTTGCCATTCCGATGGATGTGGCCATGGATGTGGTCGAGCAGATCAAGGAGCAGGGCAGTGTGCAACGTGGCTGGCTGGGTGTTGTGATCCAGGAAGTCAACAAGGACCTGGCCGAATCCTTCGGTCTGCCGCGTCCGGCTGGTGCCCTGGTGGCCCAGATCATGCCGGATGGCCCGGCTGAAAAGGGTGGCCTGCAGGTCGGTGATGTGATTCTCAGCTTCAACGGCGATGACATCGTCATGTCGTCGGATCTGCCCCATGCGGTGGGTCGCGTGCGCCCTGGCAATGAAGCCAGCCTGGTGGTGATGCGGGACAAGCGGCGCCGCACCATCAAGCTCGAAGTGGGCGCGCTGCCCGAGGATGGTGAAACTGCTGCACCCGCCAGTACGCCGCAGAGCCAGAGTACCGATGATAACCGTCTCGGTGTCAGTGTTGCAGCCTTGACCGATGAGCAGAAGCGCAACCTGGATGTGCGTAACGGCGTCATGGTGCGTGAAGTCCGTCCGGGTGCCGGTGCCATGGTGGGCCTGCGTAGTGGCGACATCATCACCAACCTGAACAATCGCGAGATTGATTCGGTCTCGACCTTCGAGACGGTGACCAGCGAGTTGCCCAGCAACCGGTCGATTTCCATGCGTGTCATCCGCCAGGGTCGCGCCAGCTTTATTACTTTCCGCCTTAACGATTGATCTTGTCCCGGTAGCAAGAGCCTGACGCTTTTGCTACCGGGCCGGCATGGCGTCAATCCGCCGGATCAGGTACACTCGCGGGCTGTTTTCGGGGCAAAGCCCCCTGTTCTTGCCCGCTGGCTGTGCCAGTCGCACCGTATCGGCTTGCGGCGGTCTGCCCTCTCGGCAACCCATCTGTGGAAGAGCCCTTTGTGAGTGACCTTAGCCTGATCCGTAATTTCTCCATCATTGCCCACATTGACCATGGCAAGTCGACCCTGGCAGACCGCTTTATCCAGATCTGCGGTGGCCTGACCGAACGGGAAATGGCCGAACAGGTACTGGATTCCATGGATCTCGAGCGTGAGCGCGGGATTACCATCAAGGCCCACAGCGTCACCCTGTATTACACCGCCAAAAACGGCAAGACCTATCAGCTCAACTTCATTGATACGCCCGGTCACGTTGACTTTCATTATGAGGTCAGCCGTTCGCTGGCCGCCTGTGAAGGCGCCTTGCTGGTGGTGGACGCGGCTCAGGGCGTTGAAGCCCAGTCGGTCGCCAACTGCTATACCGCCATCGAGCAGGGCCTTGAGGTCATGCCGGTACTGAACAAGATTGACCTGCCCCAGGCCGAGCCGGAGCGGGTCAAGGGCGAGATTGAAAGTGTGATCGGTATTGATGCGACCGATGCCGTTGTCTGCAGTGCCAAGAGTGGCCTGGGTGTTGAGGATGTGCTTGAGCGCCTGGTGGCCGAAATTCCACCGCCAACCGGTGAAATCGAGGCACCTTTGCAGGCCTTGATCATTGATTCCTGGTTCGATAACTACCTGGGTGTGGTGTCGCTGGTACGTATCCGTCAGGGTCGCATCAAGAAAGGCGACAAGGTGCTGGTCAAGTCGACCGGCAAGCAACATCAGGTAGACAGCGTCGGCGTCTTCAATCCCAAGCATACCACCACGGCGGATCTGAAAGCCGGTGAAGTCGGTTTTATCATTGCCGGCATCAAGGATATTCATGGCGCCCCGGTCGGTGACACCCTGACTCTGGCAGCTACCCCGGATGTCGATCCGCTGCCCGGCTTCCAGCGCGTCAAGCCGCAGGTCTATGCCGGTCTGTTCCCGGTCAGCTCTGATGATTTCGAGGACTTCCGTGAAGCCCTGCAGAAACTGACCCTGAATGACGCGGCGCTACAGTTCGAGCCGGAAAGCTCGGATGCCCTGGGCTTTGGCTTTCGCATCGGCTTTCTCGGTATGCTGCACATGGAAATCATCCAGGAGCGGCTGGAGCGTGAATACGACCTGGATCTGATTACCACCGCCCCTACGGTAGTTTTCGAGGTGGTGAAGAAGGACGGCGAGGTGATCTATGTCGATAACCCGTCCTACCTGCCCGACCCTTCGCTGATCGAGGAAATGCGCGAGCCTATTGTGCAGGCGAATATCCTGGTGCCGCAGGACCACCTGGGTAGTGTGATTACCCTCTGTGTCGAGAAGCGTGGCGTACAGCGCGATATGGTTTTTCTCGGCAACCAGGTTCAGGTTGTCTACGATCTGCCGATGAATGAGGTCGTACTGGATTTCTTTGACCGGCTGAAATCGGTCAGCCGCGGCTATGCGTCGCTGGATTACAGTTTTGATCGCTTCCAGGCTGCCAAGCTGGTACGGCTGGATGTGTTGATCAACGGCGAAAAGGTCGATGCCCTGGCTTTGATCGTGCATCGTGACAACGCCGCCGGCAAAGGCCGCCAGCTGGTGGAGAAGATGAAGGAACTGATTCCGCGGCAGATGTTTGATGTTGCCATTCAGGCAGCCATTGGGGGGCAGGTAGTTGCCCGTTCGACCGTCAAGGCGTTGCGCAAGAACGTCACCGCCAAGTGTTATGGTGGTGATGCCAGCCGGAAGAAAAAGTTGCTGGAAAAACAGAAAGCGGGCAAGAAGCGCATGAAGCAGGTGGGGAGTGTGGAAATACCCCAGGAAGCCTTCCTCGCCGTACTCAAGGTTGATAACTAGGAAGGCACGTTCCGCGTATGCATATTGATTTCCCCCTGATTCTGGTGCTGGCGGTTGCCATTACTGGTGTGCTGGCTTTGCTTGACCGCCTCTGGCTGGCACCACGCCGCGCTGCTGCAGTCGAGCGTTACCAGCAGTCGGTGGATGTGGCTGACCCGCAAACCAGTGAGCGGCTGGCCAAGGAGCCGCTGGCTATCGAATACGCCAAGTCATTCTTTCCGGTATTGGCCATTGTGCTGGTCTTGCGCTCCTTTCTGGTCGAGCCGTTCCAGATCCCCTCGGGTTCGATGAAACCGACACTGGCGGTGGGTGACTTCATTCTGGTCAACAAGTTTGCTTACGGCGTTCGTTTGCCGGTGATCGATACCAAGATCATTCCGGTGTCTGATCCGCAGCGTGGCGAAGTGATGGTGTTTCGTTACCCCAATGACCCACGGATCAACTATATTAAACGGGTAATAGGTTTACCCGGCGATCATGTGGTCTATGCTGGCAAGCAGTTCTGGATCAATGGTGAGCCACTGGAGCAGGAGCTGATCGAGCGCCAGGTGGATGACGAGATTCCACCGGGTCATCCGCTGCGCACGGTTGCCCAGGTTGAGTTGCGCGAGGAGTTCATTGGTGCGCAGGCGCACCAGATTCGTCTCAAGCAGCTGTCCCCGGCACCCGCGGAGCAGGAATGGACAGTACCGGACGGGCATTACTTCATGGTTGGAGATAATCGCGACAACTCCAACGACAGTCGTTACTGGAGTTCGCCGGATATTGACCAGCCCTTGTGGGGTATGGTGCCGGACAACTATATTGTCGGTAAGGCCTTTGCCGTGTGGATGCACTGGCCGGAGCCCAAGTTGCGCAACTTGCCCAGTTTCTCGACGGTGTCGCGAATCAACTGAGCCGACGCAGCCGCGCATTACGGATAACAGCCCGGTCTGAGGCCGGGTTTTCAGAATACCAACAACGGACGTAACGAGGTTATCATGCGCCACTCTCAGAAAGGCATGTCGTTTTTTGGCTGGCTCGCCATCATCACCCTGATCGTGTTCGGTCTGGTGATTGTGATGAAACTGGCACCCATTTATATGGACCACTTCTCACTGCGCAAGATCGTCACCTCGGTGAACGAAGACCCGACCCTGAATATCAATTCCCTGCGTGACATGAACCGGCATATCGAGCGCGGTATGCAGATCAACAGCATCCGCGACATCAATGCCAGTGAAGCAATTGAAGTGACTGCGAGTGGCACCGACACCTATACCGTGGTGATCAAGTATGAAGTGCGCTCGCCGCTGCTGAACACCGTGGACCTGCTGGTCCATTTTGATGAAACCCATATTGTCAGACCGATCAAGTGAGTAACAGGCTAGACCAACTGGAACGCAAGATAGGCTATAGCTTCAAAGACAAGGAGCTGCTGACGCTGGCTCTGACACACCGGAGTCTGGGTGGGCGCAATAACGAGCGACTCGAATTTCTCGGTGACTCGGTGCTGAATTTTGTTGCTGCCGAGGCCTTGTTTGAACGTTTCCCCCAGGCCCGTGAAGGCCAGCTGTCACGGCTGCGTGCCCGCCTGGTCAAGGGCGTTACCCTGGCCGAGCTGGCCAAGGGCTTTGAGCTGGGTGATTTTCTGCGCCTGGGCTCGGGCGAGCTCAAGAGCGGGGGCTTTCGCCGCGAATCAATCCTTGCCGATGCCACCGAAGCCATTATTGGTGGTATCTACCTCGACAGCGGTATGGAAGTGGCCCGTGAGCGCGTACTGCACTGGTTGACCGCGCACATCGAGAGCCTGACCCTGGTCGACAACAACAAGGATGCCAAGACCCGGCTGCAGGAATACCTGCAGTCCCGGCAATGCGAACTGCCACGCTATGAAGTGATTGAAAGCAGTGGCGACGCCCATTGCCGCAGCTTCAAGGTGGACTGCCGTGTCAGTTTGCTCAATGAACCCACCTTTGGCGCGGGTAACAGCCGGCGCCTGGCGGAACAACAAGCGGCCCAGCAGGCACTGATTGCCCTGGGCGCGGAGAAAGTCGATGACTGAAGCAGTAACGCGTTGTGGCTATGTCGCCATTGTCGGCCGGCCCAATGTGGGCAAGTCGACCCTGCTTAACCATATTCTTGGCCAGAAGCTGGCCATCACCTCACGCAAGCCACAAACCACCCGCCACACCCTGCTGGGCATCAAGACCGAGGGCGCTGTGCAGGCCATCTATGTGGATACCCCCGGCCTGCACAAGGACAACGAAAAAGCCCTGAATCGCTTCATGAACAAGAGCGCCAGTCAGGCGCTGCGTGATGTTGATGTGGTGCTTTTTGTGGTGGATCGCCTGCGCTGGACCGATGAGGATGAAATGGTCCTTGAGCGCGTGCGCCATGTGCAGTGCCCGGTCTTGCTGGTGGTCAACAAGGTTGACCGGCTGGAAGACAAGAAACAGCTGTTGCCGCACCTGGAATGGCTGACGACCCAGCTGCCGGAGGCCGAGGTGGTGCCGGTATCGGCCTTGCAAGGGCGTAATATCGAGCACCTGGAAGCGCTGATTGCCGAGCGCTTGCCGCAAAGCGAGCACTTCTACCCGGATGATCAGTTGACTGACCGCAGTTCGCGTTTTCTCGCTGCCGAGCTGATCCGCGAAAAGGTCATGCGCCAGCTGGGCGCAGAGATTCCCTATCAGGTCACGGTAGAGATCGAACAGTTCAAGCAGGAAGGCAAGATCCTGCATATCCATGCCTTGATCCTGGTCGAGCGCGAAGGCCAGAAGAAGATCATCATCGGCGACGGTGGTGAGCGCATGAAGAAGATCGGTCAGGAAGCGCGCCTGGACATGCAGAAGCTGTTCGGTAGCAAGATCATGCTCAACATGTGGGTCAAGGTGAAGCGTGGCTGGTCGGATGACGAGCGTGCACTGAATTCACTGGGTTATACCTTCGATCGCTGATCATGGCCACGGCCAATGCCCTGATCCCGGCCTATGTCCTGCATAGCCGCCCTTACCGTGATACCAGCGCCCTGGTGGACTTGCTGACCCTGCAGCAGGGTCGGCAGCGGGTAGTCTGGCGTGGTGCGCGGGGTGGTCGCAAGGGCAGCCTGTCGCCACAACCCTTCCAGCCGTTATTGCTCAGCCTGGGCGGGCGCGGTGAGCTGAAAACCCTGCAACAGGCGGAGCGGGCTGGTTCCTTGCCCGCCTTGCAAGGCAATGCCCTGTTCAGCGGTTTGTATCTGAATGAATTGCTTACCCGTTTGTTATTGACGGATGAGCCGCAACCCTTGATCTTTGCCAGTTATCAGAGCGCCATTCAGGGGCTTGCCGAGCAGCAACCACTGGAACCGCTGTTGCGTCGCTTCGAATGGCTGCTGCTCAACGAGCTGGGCTATGGCTTCAGCCTGCAGCAGGATGCCAGCGGGCAACCGTTGCAAGCCGCTCACTGTTATCAATGGCAGGCTGAGCAGGGACTGCTGCCGGTTGCCGCCGGACAGCCGGGTATTCCCGGCGCCGCACTGCTGGCGATGGCCGCCGATGACTGGCAGGCGAGCGACACCCTGCGCTGGGGCAAGCGCCTGATGCGTCAGGCACTGGCGGTACACCTGGGCAGCAAGCCACTGCTCAGCCGCCAATTATTCACCGTAAGCAAGGAATCCGACCATGACTGAACGTGTCTTGCTGGGGGTCAATATTGACCATATCGCCACTGTGCGTCAGGCCCGCGGCACCCGTTACCCTGATCCGGTGCAGGCCGCCATTGAGGCCGAGCAAGCCGGTGCCGATGGCATTACCGTGCATTTGCGTGAGGATCGCCGGCATATCCAGGAGCGTGATGTGCGGATGCTGGTTGAGGTGCTGCAGACGCGCATGAACCTGGAGCTGGCAGTGACCGATACCATGCTGGCCTTTGCCGGCGAGATCCGTCCGGCGCATGTCTGCCTGGTGCCGGAGAAGCGCGAGGAGCTGACCACTGAAGGCGGTCTGGATGTGATTGGCAACCAGGCGCGCATCCAGGCGGCGGTCGAGCAATTGACCGAGCAGGGTAGTGAGGTATCACTCTTTATCGATCCGGATCTGGCGCAGATCGACATGGCCCGTCGCCTCGGTGCGCCGGTGATCGAGCTGCACACCGGGCATTATGCCGATACGCAGGGCGCTGAGCAGGCGGCAGCGCTGAAAGCAATCCGCCAGGCTGCCGCCCATGCACGCAAGCTGGGTCTGGTGGTCAATGCCGGGCATGGTCTGAATTATCACAATGTCGAGCCGATTGCGGCGATCGATGGCATGCACGAACTGAACATCGGTCACGCCATCATTGCCCGTGCGCTGTTCTCCGGGTTGGCCACTGCCGTGCGCGATATGCGTGCCCTGCTGCAGGCGGCGCAGCCACGATGATCCGGGGTATCGGTACTGACCTGGTACAGGTCGGCCGGATCGAGGCGGTACTGGCGCGTCAGGGCGAGCGTTTTGCCCGGCGCATTCTGACCCCGGACGAGTTTGCCCGCTTTGCCGAGCATGGCCAGCCGGGCCGCTTTCTGGCCAAGCGCTTTGCCGCCAAGGAAGCGATTCTCAAGGCGCTGGGCACCGGTCTGGCGGCAGGTATGTCCTGGCAGCATCTGCAGATTGACCGCGATCCGGCCGGGGCGCCGCTGGTGCGCCTGACCGGTACCGCCGCCGCGCGCCTCGCAGCTGGCGGTGGTGGTCGCATGCTGTTATCGCTCAGTGATGAGCGCGAGCAGGCGCTGGCCTTTGCGGTCTGGTCACAGGAGTGATGCCTGGCTGGCGGCCTGCTGCAGGCGGCCAATAGCTGCGAGCAGGGCCTCCACCGCCTGCTGGGCTGGCTGCTCGTTTTTCAGCAGCTTTTCCGCCAGCAGGCAATGCTGACGCAAGTCTGCAACGCCGCAATAGCGACAGGCACCATGCAGGCGGTGCACGCGCTCCAGTAGCTGCTCGCGGTCATCAATGGACAGTGCTCGGCTGATGTCACTGTATTCCTGATCCAGCGAAGCCAGCAACATGGCCAGCATGTCGCGCGCCAGTTCCGGCTTGCCGGCCGCCAGGCGCAAGCCTTCATGTGCATCCAGTACGGGCAGGTTGCTGTCGACTGCCATCGGCGGGGTACCCGGGTGCAACTCCGTGGCGACCGAATGGCTGTCGCTGGGTAGCTGACCGGTCCATTTCTGCACGCACTGCAACAGTTGTTCCGGGCTGGTCGGCTTGCTCAGGTAGTCATTCATGCCACAGCGCAGTAGCTGTCGACGTTCATGGGCCAGCGCATGGGCGGTGAGGGCAACAATGGGGACCGGGTCCAGTCCGGCCTGCTCCTCGCGCAGGCGCAGTTCGGCGGTGGTCTGTGGGCCGTCCATGCCTGGCATCTGCACATCCATGAAGATCATATCCAGAGGCGCGTCGCGGCTCAGTTGCAGCGCTTCCTCACCACCGTCAGCCGCCAGCACCTGGGCGCCGAGCTCATCCAGAAAGGTTGTCACCAGCTTGAGGTTGGCGGCGTTATCATCGACACAGAGAATACGCACGCCGCGTAACGGCATGGCTTCACGGTTGTCTTGCTGGCTGCGCTGAGGACCATTGAGCAGCTGGCCGAAGGCATGATGCAGCTTGCGCAGGCAGATCGGCTTGGCCAGCACCTGCAAGCGTTCGGCGGGCCAGTTTTCCAGGTCAGCAAAATGCTCCTGGGTGTGGGTCAGCAGCAGGCAGCGACAACGCTCATCCTGAACCCAGCGCTGCAGCTGCTTGCTGACCTCGCTGCTGGAGGTGTTCGCTTGCTGGCTGGACACCAGTGTCAGCAGGGGCTTGCCCGCTGGCTGTTGCTGCAGGCGCTGCTGCAACGCGGGCAGGTCTTCGAGTATCTGCACCTCGCAACCAAGATCTTCCAGGTTGTGCAGCAGAGCCTGGCGAGTCAGTTCATGGGGCTCCAGCAGGGCTACTGCAGTGCCTTGCCAGGGCACACTGGGTAGATCGTCGGCCGCCTGGTCGGCCAGGTTCAGGCGGACGGTCAGCCAGAATTCAGAGCCTTGGCCCGGTTCGCTGTTAAGGCCGATTTCGCCATGCATCTGTTCCACCAGGCGCTTGGCAATGACCAGGCCAAGGCCGGTGCCGCTGACCTGCCGAGAAGCCGAGTTATCCGCCTGACTGAAGGCCTGGAACAGCGATTTTTGCTGGCTCTGGCTAAGGCCGATGCCGGTATCGGTAATGCTGATGCGCAGCAGCACCTGATTGCCGTCCTGCTGTTCCAGCATGGTGCGCACACACACCGAGCCCTGACCGGTGAACTTGATCGCATTGCTCAGCAGGTTGGCGAGAATCTGCTTGAGCCGCAACGGATCACCGGATAGACCCATGGGCGTGTCACGGTAGATGATGCTCACCAGTTCGAGCCCTTTGGCGTGCGCGCCAGGCGCGAGCATGGTCAGGGTGTCCTGAATCAGGTCGCGCAGGTTGAAGGCCAGGTTGTCGAGCACCAGCTTGCCGGCCTCGATCTTGGAAAAGTCGAGAATCTCGTTGATGATCGACAGCAGATTGTCGGCTGATTTTTCGATGGTGCCGAGGTAGTCCTGCTGGCGTGGGTTGAGCTGGGTGCGCTGCAACAGGTTGGTGAAGCCGAGTATGCCGTTCAGCGGGGTGCGCAGCTCGTGACTCATGTTGGCGAGAAACTCGGATTTGACCCGGCTGGCTTCCTGCGCGGTCTTGCGCGCCAGATCCAGTTCGATGTTCTGGATCTCGATGGTTTCCAGCGTCTGGCGCAGATCTTCCGTGGCCTGGTCGATATTCTGCTGCAGTTCGCCCTGGGCGCTGTTCAGTGCTCTGGCCATGGTGTTGATGCCTTGGGCCAGATCGTCCAGTTCACGGCTGCCCTGCGCCGGCAGACGCACATCCAGCTGCCCTTCACTCAGTTTGCGGACCGCCTGATTGACCGTGCTCAGGGGGCCGGTAATGCGGCCAGTGAGGGTAAAGGCCAGCAGGCTGACCACGCCCAGGCCGAACAGGCACAGCAGCAGGGTGGTCAAGAGTGCCTGATAACCGAGCAAGTGGGTGTTGCCGTGGCTGAGTTCCAGCTCCAGCCAGCCGAGCAGCTCGTCCACTTCAACCAGCCCCAGCCGATCGTTCAGCAGCTCCGGACTGGCCAGCAAGGGCAGCATAAAGCGGGTGTTGCTCTGCCCGGCATGGATCTGCAACCCGGTACCCTGGCCCAGCTGACCCAGGGTCACGGGTTCGTCGGCGGCCTGCATCTGTGGTCCGGCATGGCGGAGCGGCTGCATGTCCCGGTCATACAGGCTGGCGGCACGCACATCGGTCCGGTTCAGCACATGATCCAGCCAGGGCTGGGCTGCTGCCGGGTTGTCGTCGAGCATGGCCAGGGCGACCGGGCGCTGCAGGTACTCGATACCGAGCACGCCGCGCTCCATCAATTGTTGGTCCAGTTGTTTCAGATATTGCCAGCTGAAATAACTGCCCAGGCTGAGTACCAGCAGGCCGGCCGGAATCAGGGTGATCAGCAGAATGCGGGCTTTCAAGCCGGTATTGTTCATCCGTGTGTCCTGAGGGTTACGCCCTGGGCGTCAATTATCGGTATCATAGGCGTACTGAAATAAAAGCACAGCATGCCACGGGTGCAACCGTGGCGACACAAGCAGGTGGCACATGAAGGCTGAGTTTCCAACTATTGCCGATTTTATCGGCAATACCCCGCTGGTTCGCTTGCAGCGCATGCCGGGCGACACGACCAATACCATCCTGGTCAAGCTCGAGGGTAACAATCCGGCCGGGTCGGTCAAGGACCGGCCCGCCATGTCGATGATCGAGCGGGCTGAGCAGCGGGGGCAGATCAAGCCTGGCGATACCCTGATTGAGGCGACCTCGGGCAATACCGGTATTGCTCTGGCGATGGCTGCGGCGATCAAGGGCTACCACATGATCCTGATCATGCCGGACAACAGCACCAGCGAGCGCAAGGCGGCCATGAGCGCCTATGGTGCCGAGCTGATTCTGGTCAGCAAGGAAGCCAGCATGGAGGGGGCCCGTGACCTGGCGCTGCAGATGCAAGCCGACGGCAAGGGTATCGTACTCGACCAGTTCGGTAACCTGGACAATCCCGAGGCGCACTATCACTGCACCGGGCCGGAAATCTGGCGTGATACCCATGGCCGCGTTACCCATTTCATCAGCTCCATGGGCACCACCGGCACCATCATGGGCACCTCGCGTTATCTGAAAGAGCAGAATCCGGCGATCGAGATCATTGGCCTGCAGCCGATTGAAGGCGCATCCATCCCGGGTATTCGCCGCTGGCCCGAGGCCTACCTGCCGAGTATTTTTGATGCCAGCCGGGTCGACCGGGTCGTGGATATGAGCCAGGAAGAGGCAGAGCACACCATGCGTCGCCTGGCCCGCGAGGAGGGTATCTTCTGTGGTGTGTCCTCCGGTGGTTCGGTGGCTGCCGCACTGCGCCTCAGCGCTGAGGTGGACAACGCAGTGATTGTCGCCATCATCTGTGATCGCGGTGATCGTTATCTGTCGACCGGGGTCTACGACCTGCCGGTATGAACAGATCACGTAAGCGTTCACGGCAGTCCAGTGCGCCGGCAGCTGAATTGGGTCAACGGCTCAGGCTGACCCTGGAGCGCCTGAGTCACGATGGCCGCGGTATTGGTTACTGGGATGGCCGCACTGTATTTGTCGATGGCGGGCTGCCCGGCGAAGAGGTCGAGGCGCGCGTGGTGAGGGCGCGCAGCAAACTGGTTGAAGCGCGGCTGGAAACCGTGCATGGCGCCAGTTCGCAGCGGTTGCAGCCGCCTTGTGCACACGCCGATCTGTGTGGTGGTTGCAGCCTGCAACACATGCCGGCAGAGCAGCAATTGGCATTCAAGCAGGCGGCGCTGGCGCAGCAGTTACGCCACTTTGCCGGCATACAGGTGGGTGACTGGGCACCGCCCTTGCAGGGACAGCCATACGGTTATCGTCAGCGCACCCGCATTGCCTTGCACTACCAGCCACAATCGAATGCGCTGGTGGTCGGCTTTCGCCAACGGGCCAGCAATGAGCTGGTTGCGGTGCGCGAATGCCCGGTACTGAATCCCGTATTGCAGCCCTTGCTGGCTGGTCTGTCCGCGGCGTTGAACCAGCTGCAGGGGCGGGCGCATCTCGGGCATGTCGATTTACTCGCCAGCGCTGGCCGTCCGGTTGTGCTGCTGCGGCACCTGCGGCCGCTGTCTGCAGAGGACCAGCAATTGCTGGCGGTTTTTGCCGCTGAGCATGGGGCCGACTGCTGGCTGCAGCCGGACGGGGTGGACAGTGCTGCGCCGCTGGAGGCAACGGCACCGACGCACCTGAGTTACCCGTTGGCTGACCAGGGCGTGCAGCTGCACTATGCGCCCGGCGACTTCACCCAGGTCAATGCAGACATCAACCAGGCCATGGTCAATCGGGCTATGGCCTGGCTACAGCCGCAGGCTGGTGAACACATCCTCGACCTCTATTGTGGCCTGGGTAACTTTTCCCTACCGTTGGCCCGTGCCGGGGCCGAGGTCACCGGGGTTGAAGGCAGCGCTGCCATGGTGGCGCGAGCCGCGGCCAATGCGGCAGAAAATAACCTGTCAGCAGTGCACTTTCTGCACGCTGACCTGTCCAAGCCGATTGATGCCGATTGGTTGCAGCAGTCCTGGTCAGCAGCTCTGCTGGATCCGCCACGTGACGGCGCAGAGCAGATGGTTCAGGCCTTGGCCGCCCGGCAGGTGCCGCGGATTCTCTATGTGTCCTGCAATCCGGCGACCCTGGCCCGCGATGCCGGGCTGCTGGCTACGGCGGGGTATCAGTTGCAGCGGGCGGGCATCATGGATATGTTCCCGCAAACCGCCCATATCGAGTCCATGGCACTTTTCGTGTTCAAGGGCAGCAAACACAGGAAGCGGTAGTCATGGTACAAGTGCGCGCAGATCACCCCGTCAGGCATGACGGCAGTGTGGATATTGAAGCATGGCTGGAGCGCATCCAGTCACGCGTGCCGTTGACCTCGCCGGCAGTCCTGCGGGAAGCCTGCGAATGGGCCCGCGAGCTGGAACAGGCAGCGATTGCTGCCGAGAACATCTGGTCGGATAACGCCAGCAGCTTTCTCACCGGGCTGGAAATGGCGGAAATTCTCGCCGACCTCAAGCTGGATCAGGATTCCCTGGTGGCAGCGGTCATTTACCGTGCCGTGCGCGAGCGTAAAACCGATCTGCCCCAGGTGGAGCATCGTTTTGGCCACGTTGTGGCCGGGCTGGTCGATGGCGTGCAGCGCATGGCGGCGATCAGTGTCTCGCAGAATCCGGCGCGGGCGACCGCCTTCAGTCCGCAGGCTCAGGTGGAAAACCTGCGCAAGATGCTGGTCACCATGGTGGATGACGTGCGCGTCGCCTTGATCAAACTGGCCGAGCGTACCTGTGCCATCCGTGCGGTCAAGAACGCCCCCCAGGAAAAACGCTACCGGGTTGCGCGCGAGGTCTTTGATATCTATGCGCCGCTGGCGCACAGGTTGGGTATCGGGCATATCAAATGGGAGCTGGAGGATCTGTCCTTCCGTTACCTGGAGCCGGATCAGTACAAGCAGATTGCCAAGCTACTCGACGAACGCCGGCTGGATCGCCAGGACTACATCGACAATGTGATGGCGCAACTGCGCGGCGCGCTGGATGAGGCCGGCGTCGAGGCGGATATTTCCGGGCGCGCGAAACATATCTATTCGATCTGGCGCAAGATGCAGCGCAAGGGCATCGATTTCAGTCAGGTCTATGATGTACGGGCGGTACGCATCCTGGTGCCACGGGTGCCGGACTGCTACACCGCGCTGGGCATTGTGCATGGCCTCTGGCGGCATATCCCCAACGAGTTTGACGACTATATCGCCAACTCCAAGGAGAACGGCTACCGCTCCTTGCATACCGCGGTAGTCGGGCCGGAAGGCAAGGTGCTGGAAGTGCAGATCCGTACCCGTTTCATGCATGAAGAAGCGGAGCTGGGTGTCTGCGCCCACTGGCGCTACAAGGGCACTGACGTCGATTCTGCATCCAATGCCTATGAAGACAAGATAGCCTGGCTGCGTCAGGTGCTGGAATGGCACGAAGAGATGGGTGATATCGGCGGTCTGGCCGATGAGCTACGGGTGGATTTCGAGCCGGACCGTATCTACCTGTTCACGCCGGATGGTCACGTACTGGATGTACCCAAGGGTGCTACACCGCTGGACTTTGCCTACCGCGTGCATACCGAAATCGGCCACAGCTGCCGCGGTGCCAAGGTCAACGGCCGTATCGTGCCGCTTAATTATATTTTGCAGACCGGTGAGCAGGTGGAAATCATCACCGGCAAGAAAACCGGTCCCAGCCGCGACTGGCTGAATTCCAATCTGGGTTATATCAATACCTCACGGGCGCGGGCCAAGGTCCAGAGCTGGTTCAAGCAGCAGGCCCGCGAGCAGAACGTTCAGGCCGGCAAGTTGATGCTGGAGCGCGAGCTGACCCGGCTGGCACTCAATGGCGCTGACTATGCCCAGCTGATTGATCGCCTGCATATCCGTAGCCAGGAAGACCTGTTTGCCGCTGTAGGCGCCGGTGATCTGCGCCTGGCGCACGTTGCCAATGTAGCGCAGCAGCTGGTTGAACCTGATCGCCACAGTGAACAGCTGGAGCTGATTCCGCGCCGCCAGACCCGCCAGGGCCCGCGCAGCGATGTCTTTATCCAGGGCGTCGGCAACCTGATGACCCAGTTGGCCGGCTGCTGCCAACCGGTGCCGGGTGATCCGATCATCGGCTATATCACCCTGGGGCGCGGTGTAACCGTGCATCGGGCTGATTGTGCCAATGCCATGCTGTTGCAGGATCGCGATTCCGACCGTCTGATCGAGGTCAGCTGGGGCAAGGAGCCGGTGCAGACCTACCCGGTGGAAATCTATATCAAGGCCTATGATCGCGCCGGGCTGTTGCGGGATGTCTCGCAATTGCTGGCCAATGAAAAACTCAATGTGCTGGAAGTCAGTACCCGTACCAACAGGGATGACAACTATGCTGTCATGCTGCTGACGGTCGAGATTCCCAACCTGGATCTGCTCGGGCGCCTGTTGGGCAGAATCAACCAGCTACCCAATGTGATTGAAACCCGACGCAATCGCCAGGAGGGCAGGGCGTGAACTACCGGCTGGAGGATCTGCGTTATCTGATGGCGCGCCTGCGCGACCCGCAGCATGGCTGCCCGTGGGACCTGGAGCAGGATTTTGCCAGCATAGTGCCGCATACCCTGGAAGAGGCCTATGAAGTCGCCGATGCCATTGGTCAGGAAGATTTTGCCCAGCTGGCCGATGAGCTGGGGGACCTGCTGTTCCAGGTGGTGTATTACGCGCAACTGGCCGAGGAAGCCGGCTACTTTGACTGGCCACGGATTGTCGATGGCATCACGCGCAAGCTGGTCCGGCGTCACCCGCATGTGTTTCCCGACGGCAATCTGCACACGCCCGCGGGCAGTATAGCGCCGCTGGCCGCGGATCAGGTCAAGGCGCGCTGGGAAGAGATCAAGGCCGAGGAGCGCGCGGCCAAGGCGGAGCGGCCCGAGCAACTGTCCTTGCTGGACGATGTGCCGCAGGCGCTGCCGGCCCTGAGCCGGGCGCAAAAACTGCAGAAGCGCGCCGCCCGTGCCGGCTTTGACTGGCCGGACACCCAGGGCGTGCTGGACAAGCTGGCGGAAGAGCTGGCCGAGGTACGGGCAGCCGTCGCCAGTGACGATCAGGCGGCGGTAGCGGCAGAAGTCGGTGATCTATTGTTCAGTGTGGTCAATCTGGCCCGCCATCTGTCAGTCGATGCCGAAACCGCGCTGCGTAGCGGCAATGCCAAGTTCGAACGGCGTTTCCGCTATATCGAGCAGCACTTGCCAGCCGGCAAGCGGCAACTGGCCGAGGCGACACTGGCCGAGCTGGACGCACTCTGGGAGCAGGCCAAGCAACAGGGGCTTTAGCGCTGAGTAATCCGTAGGGGGCTTGTCAGTTGCCCGGCGGCATCGCATGCTGTCACTTCAACGGGTGAAGGAGGTAGCTGATGACTGTTATTGATGGCCGTTTGCGTGAAGACGTGCATGATCTGGGCGAATTGCTCGGTCAGACGATCCGTCAGCATATGGGCGATGACTTTTTTCACCGTATTGAAGCTATCCGGCGCGGGGCCAAACAGGGCCGGCGTGCTGATCAGGCCCAGTTGCAGGCCCTGCGCGAGCTTTTGCATGAGGTGCCGGATACCCTGTTGTTACCGGTCTGCCGCGCCTTCAACCAGTTTCTCAATCTGGCCAACATTGCCGAGCAGTATCACCGCATCCGCCGTCGCCGGCCCGACGAGGGCGACAGTTTTGAGCAGCGTTGCCTGCCGGAACTCTTTGCCCGCCTGCAGCAAGCAGAGCTGAGCCCCCAAGCTATCGCCGCGCATGTCGCTGCGTTGGATATCGAGCTGGTGCTGACCGCGCACCCGACTGAGGTGACCCGGCGCACCCTGATCCAGAAATACGATGCTATCGCCATGGCGCTGGCGACGCGCGATCATGATGATCTCTCGGCGCAGGAACAGGCCGATGTGCGCAGCGAACTGGCGCGGCTGATCAGCGAGGCCTGGCACACCGACGAGATCCGTCGCAGCCGCCCGACGCCGGTGGATGAAGCCAAGTGGGGCTTTGCAGTGATCGAGCACTCCCTGTGGCAGGCCTTGCCGCGTTTTCTGCGTCAGCTGGACAGTGATCTGCAAGCCAGTTGTGGTCAGGCATTGGACAGTTCGGCTGCCCCGGTACGGATAGCCTCCTGGATGGGCGGCGACCGCGATGGCAATCCCAATGTCACCGCACCGGTGACCCGGGAAGTTCTGCTGCTGGGTCGCTGGATGGCGGCAGACCTCTATTTGCGCGATATCGAACAGCTGACCCGTGAATTGTCGATGCAGGCCGCCAGTGCCGAGCTGCTGGCGCAGACGGGTGCGGTGGATGAGCCTTACCGTGAACTGCTCAAGGGTCTGCGTCAGCGCTTGCAATCGACGCGTGACTGGGCCGCTGCTGCAGTGCAAGGCCCGACGTCGGAACCGCAAGAGCTGCTGCGCAGTGCCGAGGAGCTGCGTGCGCCCTTGCAGTTATGTCGAGATTCCCTGCTCACCTGTGGCATGCAGCAGATTGCTGATGGCCCCTTGCTGGATACCCTGCGCCGGGTCAATGCCTTCGGACTCGGCCTGGTACGGCTGGATATACGCCAGGACGCTGGCCGCCATCGCGAAGCCCTCAGCGAACTGACCCGCTACCTGCAACTGGGTGACTATCTGCAGTGGGATGAAGCGGCCAAACGCGATTTTTTGTTACATGAGCTGGAGAATCCGCGGCCGTTGATTCCGCCACGCTGGCAACCAACTGCAGATACCGCCGAAGTGCTGGCCACCTGCGCGACCATTGCCGCACAACCGCAGGAGTTGCTTGGCGCTTACGTGATCTCCATGGCGGCCGAAGTGTCCGATGTGCTGGCGGTCAAGCTGTTGCTCAAGGCCAGCGGTGTGGATTGGCCGATGCGGGTGGTGCCGCTGTTTGAAACCCTGGCCGACCTGCAGCAGGCCGCCACAGTGATTGATCAGCTGTTGTCCTTGCCGGGTTACCGTAGCCTGGTCGGTGACGAGCAGGAGGTCATGATTGGTTATTCCGACTCGGCCAAGGATGCCGGTACCCTGGCCGCTGGCTGGGCGCAGTACCGCGCCCAGGAAGCACTGGTCGCAGTGGCCCGTGATCAGGGCATAAGCCTGCGCCTGTTCCATGGCCGTGGTGGCACCGTCGGCCGTGGGGGGGCGCCCGCGCACATGGCCATCCTGTCGCAGCCACCGGGGTCGGTGAACGGGCAGTTGCGGGTCACCGAGCAGGGCGAGATGATCCGCTTCAAGTTCGGCCTGCCGGGCATCGCGGTGCAAAGCCTGCAGCTATATACCAGCGCGGTACTGGAAGCGACCTTGCTGCCGCCGCCGGCGCCGCAGCAGGCCTGGCGCGATATGATGCAGACACTGGCCGAGCGCTCGGTGCAGGTGTACCGCGGTGTGGTGCGTGAAGAGCCGCAATTTGTCGAGTATTTCCGCCAGGCCACGCCAGAGCAGGAGTTGGGGCGTTTGCCCTTGGGCAGCCGGCCGGCAAAACGCAAGGCGCAGGGCGGCATTGAAACCCTGCGGGCGATTCCGTGGATCTTCGCCTGGACCCAGACCCGACTGATGCTGCCCGCCTGGCTGGGTGCCGGGCAGGCGATCCGCGAACAGTTGGAGCAGGATCAAGGTGCGCTGCTGCGTGAAATGATGACCCACTGGCCGTTTTTCTTTGCCCGGATCGAAATGCTGGAAATGGTACTGTCCAAGGCAGATGCGACCATTTCACGCTTTTATGAGCAGCGCCTGGCTGACCCTGCGCTCTGGCCTTTGGGTGAGCGCCTGCGCGACGCATTGCAACAGGCCATTGAGGTGGTACTGGAATTGCGTGAAAGCGACACCTTGCTGGCTCATAACCCCGCATTGGCCGAGTCGGTGGCCATTCGCAACCCCTATACGGATCCCTCTGCCGATCTATACGGATCCATTGCACCTGCTGCAGGCCGAGCTGATGGCCCGTACCCGGCAGCAGGCTGACCTTGACCCTGATCTTGAACGTGCGCTGCTGGTCACGGTTGCCGGTATTGCCGCCGGTATGCGCAACACCGGCTGACCCTCAGGTCAGCCCCGCCGGCTCTGGCCCCGACGCGACTATGGTCTGGCTTGTGCCGGTGGGTAAGTGCGTGTATGTTGAACGCCCTTTTTTGGTAGTACTGATTAAGTAGGCGGTACGCGGTGGTTGCGCCCATTTAGTCAGTGCGTCCTGGGGCAGTTTTCTGTCCGGGTATCAGACACCCGTTTTTCAAGACTATCAAGGAGTTAAGCATGCGATTGATCCTGTTGGGCGCGCCGGGCGCGGGCAAGGGTACTCAGGCCCAGTTCATTTGTGAGCAGTATGGTATTCCGCAAATTTCCACCGGCGACATGTTGCGCGCCGCGGTCAAGGCCGGCAGCGAGCTGGGCCTGCAGGTCAAGGAAGTCATGGACACGGGTGGTCTGGTATCGGACGAGCTGATTATCGGCCTGATCAAGGACCGTATCGCCCAGCCGGATTGCGCCAATGGTTTCCTGTTTGACGGTTTCCCGCGCACTATCCCCCAGGCGCAGGCGCTGGTGGATGCCAATATCGTCCTCGATCACGTGCTGGAAATTGCCGTTGATGACGAAGAGATCGTCTCCCGTATGGCTGGCCGTCGGGTGCACCCTGGCTCAGGCCGCGTTTATCACGTTGAGCATAATCCGCCCAAGGTGACTGGCAAGGATGATGTGACCGGTGAGGACCTGATCCAGCGTGAAGACGATCAGGAAGATACCGTGCGCAAGCGCCTGGCGCTCTACCACAGCCAGACCAAGCCATTGGTCGATTTCTATCAGCAACTGGCCGCCAGCCAGGGCACACCCAAGTGCTCAATGGTTGAAGGTGTCGGCAGCGTCAAGGACATTACCGCCAAGGTCATGCAGGCGCTGAGCTGAAGGCACACGAATGACCACTTTGTTGGCGCTGGATACGGCAACTGAAGCCTGCTCTGCTGCATTGCTGCATAACGGCAAGGTGTATTCGCGGCTGGTTGAAGCACCGCGCGAGCATGCCCAGCGGCTGTTGCCGATGATTGATGAATTGCTGGCCGAGGCGGGTATCGGCCTGGCCGCTATCGATGCCCTGGCTTTTGGCCGCGGTCCGGGTGCCTTTACCGGGGTGCGCATCGCCACCGGTATGGTACAGGGGCTGGCGCTGGCGCTGGACAAGCCGGTACTGGCGGTTTCCAATCTGGCCATGCTGGCCCAGCAGGCCTGGCGTGTGCACGGTAGCGAACAGGTCTGTGCTGCCATTGATGCCCGCATGGATGAGGTCTACTGGGGCTGTTACCAGTTGCAGGGCAGCAGCATGCAATTACAGGGTGTCGAGCGGGTCTGCGCGCCGGAGCAGGTCAGCCTGGCAGAAGGGATGCTTGATCCGGTAGGTGCGGGCACGGGCTGGCAGTATGCCGATCGCCTGGCGGTGCCAGTGAGCCAGAGCTGGCCACAGATGCTGCCTAACGCCGAGGACCTGCTCAGTCTCGCCCTGGTTGACTGGGAAGCGGGAAAACAGGTTGATGCCGCTGCTGCGCAACCCGTGTATCTGCGTGATCAGGTAGCAACGCCAAAGGGTGTTTAGGTTTTTAAAGATTGCACGGACTTTGCAAGCGGCATTACCCGCCACCGGTTCCAGACCGTCGATGCACAGGGATGTGCATCGTCGAGCCCCAGGGATGGCTCGTAGCGTGTCTGGAGCCGGTGGCGGGTAATGCTGCCACACTGGATTCGAGTTCACAGGTTTTTATCCGACTCCGGCAAATGAATGGACTGATTGCCAAGCATTTGCTTAACCGCTAATCTGGCAGAATCGTGTTGGAGACTGACGCATGCGGGTAGACAGCTTTAATCCCTACAATACGCTGCCCGACCGGGGCAGTCGCCCGGTGGCCCCTGCGGTCCCTGGTGACAGCACGCGTGTGGGTCAGTCTGCGACAACCGTTGAGACGCCGCCGAGCAGCAATGCCATGAGCCTGCGCGCGGTGAATGCCAGTACCGCCAATGCTGAATATATTCCTGCCCGGCGTGACAGCAGCCTGCCCACGCAGTCCTTTTCCGGCCCCGGCAGTCAGGCCATGGCCGCGTATCAGTCGACAGCGAACCTGCCGGTCGAGGATACGCCGGAAGGCTTTTACGGCATTGACCTGTTTGCTTGATGCCTATCCTGCCTCTTGCCGGCGCTTGCCGCTCCCCCTGTTTCATCATCTTCTGTACTGACATCTATGCCATCTTGCCAGCCTGATGTGTCTCTGGTCTGTACCGATGCTGCCTATCGCGCCCAGGCTGACAGCCTGGCTGCGCGTTTGCAGCTGCCCTTGCGGGATGCTGTGGATCAGGCTGTCGGCCTCTATGTGCAGCTGGGCGCCGAGGGTTTGAGCCTGCACGATGCCGAGCAGCCGCAGCAGGGAGGCGTATGTGTGGACTTTGTCAGCGGCAGTCAGGCGCATCGTCGTCAGTTTGGCGGCGGTGCCGGGCAGATGGTGGCCCGCGCAGTGGGTTGTCGTGGCAGTCTACGGCCGCAGGTGCTGGATGCCACCGCCGGGCTGGGGCGCGATGCCTTTGTATTGGCCAGTCTGGGCTGTGAAGTTACCTTGATCGAGCGTCAGCCCATTATTGCGGCTTTGTTGGCAGACGGTCTTGAGCGGGCGCGACTGGCTGGCGCTGAGGTGGCTGAGATAGTTGCCCGTATGACGCTGATCAGCGCCGATGCGATTGATGCGCTCAGGGACTGGCCGCATGCTGTTCCCCAGGTTATTCACCTGGATCCGATGTTTCCCCAGCGGGATAAATCTGCGCTGGTGAAAAAGGAAATGCGTCTGTTCAAGCCGCTGGCGGGCAGTGATGAGGATGCGCCGGCCTTGCTGGCGGCGGCCTTGCAGTTGGCCAGTCACCGGGTTGTGGTCAAGCGGCCGCGCAAGGCGCCGGCACTGGCCGGACGAGCGCCAAGTTCAGCGCTGAGCGGGCAATCCAGCCGCTATGATATTTACGGTATCCGCGCGCTGGACAAGGGCTGAACTCAGGGGCGGGCGGCAAGCACAACAAATTTCGGGTGTGAAGCGATCTGCTCGACGCGGCTGAAATTGCGTTTCAGCGTGCGGTGATAGCCCAGATGCCGATTACCCACCACCAGCAGGCAACCGTCGGCATGCAGTGCGCGGCGGCTGCTGGCAAACAGGCGTCGCGCGATCAGGTCACCCACAACTTGTTGTTGGTGAAAGGGCGGGTTGCACAGAATCCAGTCAGCCGCCGGGCCGTCCCAGTGCTGCACGCCGTCACGCACGTGGAAACTGGCCGGCCGCTGGGCAAAGGCCTGGCGGAAGTTGTGCTCGGCGCAGGCAACTGCAGCCCAGGACTCATCAATAAAGGTCACCTGCGCATCCGGGTTCTGCCAGGCTGCCATGATTCCCAGTGCCCCATTGCCACAGCCAAGATCGATGATATGGCCATTGCCGATATCACGGGGTAGCTGGCCCAGCAATACGCGGGTGCCGATATCCAGGCGCTCGCGGGAAAAGACGCCAGGGAAGTTGTCCAGTGCCAGCGAGGTGCCTTCCAGGGCGTAACGTGGATTGGCGGCAGGTGTGTGTGCCTGCAGCGCCGGATCAAAGGTAGCCGTTAGCAGGCGGGCCTTTTTCCACGCCAGTGAAGCCTGGTAGGGGCCGATATAGCGGGCCAGCAGATCACCGGCGGAGGGCGGCAAGTGCTTGAGCATGGCGCCGGCAATGACCTGGGCGCCGGGAGCCAGCAGAGGGCGCAGCTGGAAGAGTTGCTGCTCCAGCAGAGCCAGGCTTTTCGGAATGCGCAGCAAGACCTGCTGGTAGGGGCCATCAGGCAGGCGTTGACTGGGGAAAAACTGTACCGCTGCCGGGTCCAGCTGGTTGGCGTGCAGATTATTCTGCAGCGCTTGCCAGGCCAGCCAGGAGTCGCTCCAGCTGTGTGGTGAGCGAGCATGCAGGCCGCAGGCCAGGGCGCCAAAGCTGTCATTGATGATCAGCGGGGCGGTGTCAGTGGGCGTTTGTGCAGATTGCTGCAACAGGTAGCGATCAGCGGCATCGGCAGCCACTAGCGTGCCGCTGCGATCTTCGGGGTAGCGGTTCAGTGTCAGACTGTCGAAGGTGGTCATGAGGATTTGCTGCGCTCCAGGCGTTGCTCCAGCTGCTCGCAGACAATTTTCAGGCTTTCGACGCGGGCATGGCGTTTATCTTGTGAGGAAATGATGAACCATGGCGCGTGGGCGGTATTGGTATGCGCAACCATGTCATTCACGGCCTGCTCGTAGGCTGGCCATTTTTCGCGGTTGCGCCAGTCTTCATCAGTCAGCTTGTAGCGCTTGACGCTGGATTTTTCGCGGGCCTTGAAGCGCTCCAGCTGCTCGTCTTCGGTAATCGCCAGCCAGAACTTCAGCACCACAGTGCCGGATTGCTGCAGCTGCTGCTCGAAGTCGTTGATTTCCTGGTAGGCCTGTTGCCAGCGCTGGGGCGGGCAAAAGCCTTCAACCCGCTCCACCAGTACGCGCCCATAGTGGCTGCGATCAAAAATGACCACATTGCCGGGGGCCGGGATGCGTTTCCAGAAACGCAGCAGGTAGGGCTGGGTTGCTTCTTCCGCCGAAGGCGCGGCGGTGCCGTGAACGCGCAGGTGGCGGGGGTCCAGGCACTCGGTAATGCGCCTGATGGTGCCACCCTTGCCAGCGGCATCGCTGCCCTCGAATACCAGCAACAGGCTGTGACGATTGAAGCGAGGGTGGCGTACCAGTTCGCGCAGTCGGGCTTGCCAGACATCCAGTTGTTGCTTGTAATCGTCCTTGTCCAGGCTGGCGCTGTAGTCCAGCTCCTGCAGGACCTGGCGGGTGGCGCCGGGCCAGTCCGACTGCGGCGCCTGACTATCCTTGTTATCGGCTGACAGCCGCTGCTGCAGAGTGGCAAGGATGATTTCAGCGACCCGGATATCGCGGTAGTTGGCATCGCTGCTTTGTACGTGGATCCAGGGCGCGCTGTCGGTTGAGGTCAGGTGCTCCATACGTTGCGCCGCATCGCGTACCTGTTCATAGTCAGTGGCGCTGAAGTCGCCCCATTCGCGCATGGCAACCGTCTGCTTGAAGGTCTCGCTGTTGGGCCGTTTGCTGGCATCTGCGCCGGTCAGGTGCAGCCAGAGCTTGACGATACTGACGCCTTCGCGGCTCAGCAGGGTTTCAAAACGGACGATTTCTTCCATTGCCGCAACGAATCTGGCCTCACTCATCTGTCCGCGGCTGAAACGCATCAGGGGTTGGTGGTACCAGGAGCCGAGATAGAAGCCGAGTTCGCCGGCTGGCGGCAGGGTGCGCCAATAACGCCACAGGCGTGGCATGCGTTTTTCAATGCCCTCAGGCAGGTTGAAGGCACGGGTGTTGAGCCGGCGGGTATCGAGCCAGCCGTAAAACGTATAGATAAGCTCAGCCTTGCCGGCGAAGTCATTGCCACTGATCAGAATCAGTACCGGGCCACCACGCTGATTCTGCAGCTCGAACTGGGCATCCAGCAGGGCTTCCTTCAGTTCTTCGCTACGCTGCTTGTAGGTTTTCTTGTCCAGGGCGTGTTCAGACATCAGCGGGCCAGCAAACCTCTGGCAGATGCTCGAAACCGGGCTTGGCAAACAGGTAGCCCTGGAACAGATTGACCCCGAGGTGATGCAGTAGCTCGAGCTCGGCAGCAGTTTCAATGCCTTCGGCAATCACATCGATCTCGAGGGATTTGCAGACGCCTAGAATACCTTGAACGATAGCCTGGCGTACCTTGTCCTGATCGATATCACGTACCAGGGCCATATCCAGCTTGATGATGTCAGGTTGAAACTCGGCCAGCAGGTTGAGCCCGGAATAGCCGGCACCAAAATCGTCAATGGCGGTCTTGAAGCCCTGGCGCTTGTACTCGGTGATAATGCTTTTCAGGTGCTGCTTGTCGACCAGCTCCTCGTTTTCGGTAATTTCGAAGATCAGCCGGTCGGTCGGGAAATTATAGGTACGCGCAGCTTCCAGGGTGGCCCGTATGCAGGTAGCTGCCTGGTAAACGGCATTGGGCAGGAAATTGATGCTGATAAAGCAGGGCACACCCAGCTCGGCGGCCAGCTTGACTGCGGTTACTCGGCAGGACTGGTCGAAGGCGTAGCGGTTCTTTTCATTGACGCGTGACAGAATACTACCGGCACCACTGCCATCAGTGCCGCGCACCAGCGCTTCATAGGCAAACGCGCTGTGGTTACGCATATCGACGATCGGCTGAAAGGCCATGGTGAAGTCGAAGTCGAGGCCGTCACCATCACGGCAGGCACTACACGGCGGCAGGGTTGATTCATCACGATTCATGCAAGATATCCTTGGCGCAATAGGTCTCAGTATAGAACGTTTATCCGTGCTTGTATCCGCTACGGGCCGCTTATCGGCATTATTAGTTTTCTTTATTATTTGCTGATTCTGAACGCTGACATGGCGTTTGGCTACCAGCCGTTTTGTCTGCGGATTATCATCGCTTTGTCATGCGGCTGTCATGGGGTATTTGCATAGTGACAGTATGAAAACGCCCTTGTATCCGACTGCTTTGTCGCGCCTTCCGGCACGGTCGCCGTCCTTGTCGCCGCTGGCGAGGCCCGAGCCTGTGCGGGCGTGCCAGCATATTGTCATCGTCAGTGAAACCTTTGCGCCTGATATTAACGGTGTTGCCAATACCCTGTTGCAGTTGTGTCGTGGCCTGGTCGCACAAGGTTACCGGGTATCGCTGATCCGTCCGGCGCCGGCAAGTGATCGGCGTGCGGGGGCTTGCGCGGTGACGCAGGGTTGGTGTCATGCGCAGCTGCTGGTCACCGGCGTGCCTTTGCCGGGCTATCGCAGTCTGCGCTTCGGTCTGGCTTCTGGCCGGCGGATAGGTCATTGGCTGGCTGCGCGCAGGGTTGATAGCGTCTATGTCGCAACCCAGGGGCCGCTGGGCCTGGCTGCTGTGCGAGCGGCCAATGCCTTGCAGTTGCGGGTCTGTTCCGGGTTTCATACCAACTTTCATAGCTATACCCATCACTACCGGGTCCGTTTTCTGGACGTCTGGCTGCGGCGCTATTGCCGTTGGTTCCATAACCAGACCGCTGTGACCCTGGTTCCCTCACGGCAGAGTGCTGCGCAACTGGCGGCCATGGGTATAGGTCCCTGTGCACTGTGGCGTCGTGGCGTGGACTGTCAGCTGTTCGACCCGCAGCGGCGGGATGACTGCCTGCGTACTGAGTGGGGTGTTGCCGCAGGCGCTCCGGTTCTCTTGTATGTGGGCCGTCTGGCGGCGGAAAAGAACCTGTCGCTGGCCTTGCGCAGCTACAGCGCGCTGAAGCGCCGCTACCCGGATGCCTGTCTGGTCATGGTTGGCGATGGCCCTTTGCAGCATGAGCTGGCTCGTCAATATCCGGATGTAGTGTTTGCGGGTGTCCAGCGCGGCACCGAGCTGGCGCGTCATTACGCCAGCGCCGATATTTTTCTCTTCCCGAGCCTGACCGACACCTTTGGCAATGTGGTGCTCGAAGCCATGGCCAGTGGCCTGGCCGTGGTGGCCTATGACCTGGCGGCTGCGCACGAGCATATCCGCGTTGCGCACAACGGTATGAGCATACCGGCAGGTGACGAGCAAGGCTTTGTCATGGCGGTCGAACGCCTGTACCGGGAGCCTCTGTTCTGCCAGCGCTTACGTCGGCAGGCGCGGCGGGATGCCTTGACCTTTGGCTGGGCTGAGCAGGTCAGCCACTTTGCCCGATTGCTGTTCAATTCAACGCAAGAGGTAGGCTGTGATGGCGACACGACGCGTGACACGCTGGTTCGAACGGGTTGATCAACGTGAATACATCTGGTGCCAGACGATCAATCAGGCGCTGCGCTGTTCCTGGCTGTATGGTTACTTTCGCTGGGTGAGTCGGCTGGGTGATGGCTGGTTGTGGTACGCGCTGATCCTGGCCTTGCCCTGGCTGGTAGCGGATACCGGCATGGGCGTGGCCTTGTTGCTGGCAACCTGTGGCATCAGCTGCACCCTGGTCTACAAGCTGCTCAAGCGCTGGTTGATCCGTGAGCGGCCATTTATTTCCTTTCCGCTGATTGATTGCGGCATTCCGCCGCTGGACCGTTACAGTTTTCCTTCTGGCCATACCCTGCATGCTGTCTGTTTTACCCTATTGCTGGCGCTGACCTTGCCAGGCCTGGCCTTGCTGGTGCTGCCCTTTACCCTCTGCGTGGCGGCCTCGCGGGTGGTGCTGGGCCTGCACTATCCCAGTGACGTGTTGGCCGGTGCGATCATTGGCAGTGGTCTGGGTTTGCTGGGTTATGCGGTGCTGGCAGACGTCTTGCTGGGTTGAGCCTGATCTGGCAATGCCGCTGGTATCTGCGCTGCATCCGCCCAGCGCGTTGTTGGCCGTTGTTCCGATGCCCGGGTGATAGTAGTCTGCTGTGTTTCGCGACCATGCAGGTTGCACAAGACAGAGACAGGATGCCCGATGGCCAAAGCAAAACGACTCTATGGTTGCACTGAGTGCGGCGCCACCTTTACCAAATGGGCCGGTCAGTGCGGTGAGTGCAAGGCCTGGAATACTTTGGTTGAAACAGTGATTGATACCACGCCCACCGGTGGCAGCGGGGCGCGCAGCAGCAACTGGAGTGGCCAGCAGGCGGAGGTGAAAACCCTGGCGGAAGTCTCCAGTGTCGAGGTGCCGCGCCAGGCCAGTGGCTCATCGGAGCTGGATCGCGTGCTTGGTGGGGGGCTGGTGCCGGGTTCCGTCGTGTTGATCGGTGGTGATCCGGGGATCGGCAAGTCAACCATCCTGCTGCAGACCCTGTGCCGGCTGGCGCAGGATATTCCGGCGCTGTATATCACCGGCGAGGAGTCGCAACAGCAGGTAGCCATGCGTGCGCGCCGCTTGAGCCTGCCGGAAGACCGTCTGCGGGTGATGACCGAAACCTGTATTGAAAGCATTATTGCCACGGCACAACGGGAAAAGCCCGCGGTCATGGTGGTGGATTCGATCCAGACCATTTTCACGGAACAACTGCAGTCGGCTCCCGGCGGCGTGGCCCAGGTGCGGGAAAGCGCAGCCTTGCTGGTGCGCTATGCCAAGCAGAGCAATACGGCCATCTTTCTGGTCGGACATGTGACCAAGGAGGGCGCCCTGGCCGGGCCGCGGGTGCTTGAGCATATGGTCGACACCGTGCTTTATTTCGAAGGTGAGGCGGACGGGCGCTTGCGCCTGCTGCGCGCCGTCAAGAACCGCTTTGGTGCGGTCAATGAGTTGGGCGTATTTGCCATGACCGACAAGGGGCTGAAGGAAGTGGCCAACCCGTCAGCCATTTTCCTCTCTCGCTACGAGGCGCCGATACCGGGCAGCGTGGTGATGTCGACCTGGGAAGGATCACGCCCCATGCTGGTGGAGGTGCAGGCGCTGGTGGATACCAGCCATCTGGGTAATCCGCGCCGGGTAACCCTGGGCCTGGACCAGAACCGGCTGGCGATGTTGCTGGCGGTGCTGCACCGCCATGGAGGGGTGGCGACCTATGATCAGGATGTGTTCGTCAATGTGGTAGGCGGCGTCAAGGTGCTGGAAACCGCGGCTGATCTCGCGCTGATTGCCGCGGTGATGTCCAGCCTGCGCAACCGCCCCTTGCCGATGGATCTGATGGTGTTTGGAGAGCTGGGGCTGTCCGGCGAAGTACGCCCGGTACCCAGCGGCCAGGAACGCCTGAAAGAAGCCGCCAAACACGGCTTTACCCGCGCCATTGTCCCCAAAGCCAACGCCCCCAAGGACTCACCCAAGGGGATGACGGTGGTTGGGGTGACGCGGTTGGATGAGGCGTTGGATGCGGTGTTTGATTGACTGGATAAGAGGCTGAAGGCTGGAAGCTGGAAGCTGGAAGCCTGATATTTGTTTAGGTTGTTGGATTTTTGCTTTAGTTTGGGAGTGTCAGATTTTTTGTGTTCGGGCAGGCTTGACGCTACATGGATGGCCACAGGCCTTCAGCCTTCGCCATGACGGTGAGAAGACTCGAAGGCTGGAAGCTTGACGCTACATGGATGGCCGCAGGCCTGCGGCCTTGGCAATGACAGGCGGAAGGGCTGGTGGCCTGTCACTTTCGTAGCGTTATTGCTACCTGGCATTCTCTCAGTGTCATCGCGAGCCGCATAGCGGCGTGGCGATCCATTGATGC
>JAMCWB010000061.1:0-60710 GCA_023475025.1 Gammaproteobacteria bacterium | reverse complement strand
TGGCCACAGGCCTACGGCCTTCGCCATGACGGTGAGAAGGCCTGAAGGCTGGAAGCTTGACGCTACATGGATGGCCACAGGCCTGCGGCCTTGGCAATGACAGGCGGAAGGGCTGGTGGCCTGTCACTTTCGTAGCGTTATTGCTACCTGGCATTCTCTCAGTGTCATCGCGAGCCGCATAGCGGCGTGGCGATCCATTGATGCGCACTCAACCAAAGGCAACATGGATGGCCACAGGCCTACGGCCTTCGCCATGACGGTGAGAAGGCCTGAAGGCTGGAAGCTTGACGCTACATGGATGGCCACAGGCCTGCGGCCTTGGCAATGCCAGGCGGAACACAAAAAATCTGACACGCTCGGCCAGCAGGCTGGTTCATTGCGTTTATCGGATAGTCACCTGTTCCGGGCTTGACAGCCCAACACCCCACCCACATCTTGATACTTCCAGCTTCCAGCTTCCAGCTTCCAGCTTCCAGCTTCCAGCTTCCAGCTTCCAGCTTCCAGCTTCCAGCTTCCAGCCCGCCTAGAGCAGTGCGCCCAATTCCCTGTCCAGCAGGTTTTCGTCGCCGAGGTTGAGGGCTACCAGGCGGCGCAGGTGGCTAATGGAGTCGAGGTCGATGTGGGCGCATTGAAAGCCTAATAGACCTTCTTCGGCATGTGCCAGGCGCACTTCCATCCGGATCTGGCTGCCTTCAGCCAGGTCAATGATAGCGAAGAAGGGGTGCTGGCTGCGCTTCTGTTCCCAGCCCTTGGGCTGCACGACCAGGAGGCCGCGCAGGGAAATATCTACCAGTTGCACCGGCAGTTGCCAATCATCCTGTTGCAGGTAGGTCGCCGCATCAAAGGGAATGCGTGTGAAACGGCGTCTGTCATCGCTCATGGCCAGTCTCCAACATCGGACAGTATTCAGGCGTCTCTGCGCGTTGCTGCCAAACAGGTAGCAGCAGATTGGCAGAGATACCCTGAAACTATAGCGGGTATTTGGCCCGGCGCGTATCTGTTGGCGACAGGCTGGCGCTTGGGATCAGACGATGCCTTGTGCCAGCATGGCATCAGCGACCTTGACGAAGCCGGCAATATTGGCGCCTTTGACATAGTTGATGAAGCCGTCTTCTTCCTTGCCATAACCCTCACAGGCGGCATGAATAGACTGCATGATGGCGTGCAGCTTTTCGTCCACTTCACCATCAGTCCAGGCCAGACGCATGGCATTCTGGCTCATTTCCAGGCCGCTGACCGCGACGCCACCCGCGTTGGCCGCCTTGCCCGGGGCAAACAGGATGCGCGCATCGAGGAAGACGTCAACGGCTTCCAGGGTAGAGGGCATATTGGCACCTTCGGCGACACAGATACAGCTGTTCTTGACCAGGGTTTTGGCATCGTCTTCATTCAGTTCGTTCTGGGTGGCGCAGGGCAGGGCGACATCGCAGGGCAGGTGCCAGGGCGTGCGCTTGGCCTGGAACTCCAGGCCCGGTACTGAGGCCATTTCTTCCAGGCGACCACGGCGCTCGTTCTTCAGCTCCATCAGCTGATTCCACTGCTCCATGTTGAAGCCATCCGGGTTGTACAGGGTGCCGCCGGAGTCGGAGAAAGAGACGACCAGACCACCCAGATCCATGACTTTGAGCGCGGCGTACTGGGCCACGTTGCCTGAGCCGGAAATCACAACCCGCTTACCGTCAAAGCTGTTGCCGGTTTCCTTGAGCATCTCTTCGGCAAAGTACACAGTGCCATAACCGGTGGCTTCAGGACGGATCAAGCTGCCGCCGTAGGTGATGCCCTTGCCGGTGAGTACGGACGTGAATTCGTTGCGAATACGTTTGTACTGGCCATACATAAAGCCGATTTCACGCGCGCCAACACCAATATCACCCGCTGGCACGTCCAGATCCGCACCAATATGGCGCGACAGTTCGGTCATGAACGACTGGCAAAAGCGCATGACTTCGCCGTTGCTCTTGCCCTTGGGATCGAAATCAGAGCCACCCTTGCCGCCACCCATGGGCAGGGTGGTCAGCGCGTTCTTGAACACCTGCTCGAAGGCAAGGAACTTGAGCACGCCCAGGTTGACTGACGGGTGAAAGCGCAGGCCGCCCTTGTAGGGGCCGATAGCGCTGTTCATCTGTACCCGGTAACCCCGATTGACATGGACCTGACCCTGATCATCGACCCAGGGTACGCGGAACATGATGACGCGCTCGGGTTCGATCAGGCGTTCTATAATGCCGTTGTTGAGGTACTTGGGGTTGGCTTCCAGGAAGGGCCAAAGCGTTGACAGGACTTCCTCAGCAGCCTGATGGAATTCGGGTTGATCCGGGTCACGCAGCTTCAAGTGAGCCAGGCAGGCGCCAAGTGTATCGGTCATGTTCTGAGGTCTCTTTTAGGCAACATTTTGTCGAAAGTGCGCAACTTTAGCAGAGGATGCGGTGCTTCGAAATAGTGCCTGATTAAATTCTGCGCCCTTTTACGGTGCATTTGATGGGTGTCAAGGCAATGCTGGTTGCAGCGGCGGGGGAGGCAAGCAAGGGGTAGAGCAGGTGTCTTGCGTCAGCGACCAGCGCCATGCCGGTGAGGGCCTGGCGCTGGCCGACTGTCAGGCCAGCTTCTTGTAACGGACGCGGTGGGGTTGGGCCGCGGCGTCGCCCAGACGCTTTTTCCGGTCCGCTTCAAACTCGCTGTAGTTACCTTCAAAGAAGGTGACCTGGGCATCATCCTCGTAGGACAGGATGTGCGTGGCGATACGGTCAAGGAACCAGCGATCGTGCGAGATCACGATGGCAGAACCCGGGAAGTCGAGCAGGGCTTCTTCCAGGGCACGCAGGGTTTCCACGTCGAGGTCGTTGGAGGGTTCGTCGAGCAGCAGTACGTTGGCGCCCTGTTTCAGCGTCAGTGCCAGGTGCAAGCGGCCACGTTCACCGCCAGAAAGCTCCTTGACGAACTTTTGCTGGTCGCCGCCCTTGAAGTTGAAACGCCCGACATAGCCGCGCGAGGGCACTTCATAGTTGCCGATCTTGATCATGTCGAAGCCGTCAGATATCTGCTCCCATACCGTCTTGTTGCCATCCAGGCTGTCACGGCTCTGGTCGACGCTGGCAATCTGCACGCTGTCACCAATCTCGATGCTGCCGCTGTCTGGCTGTTCCTTGCCGGTCAGCATGCGGAACAGGGTGGACTTGCCTGCGCCGTTACCACCGATCACGCCGATGATAGCGCCCTTGGGCACACTGAAACTGAGGTTGTCGATCAGCTGGCGATCGCCATAGCCCTTGCTGACATTGTGCAGCTCGATGACCTTGTCCCCCAGACGCGGACCGGCCGGGATGTAGATTTCATTGGTTTCGCTGCGCTTCTGGAACTCTTGGGATTGCAGTTCTTCAAAGCGCTGCAGGCGCGCCTTGGATTTGGACTGGCGGCCCTTGGCACCCTGACGCACCCACTCCAGCTCGGCTTTCATCGCCTTGGCATGCGAGGCTTCCTGCTTGGCTTCCTGGCTCAGGCGCGCGGCCTTGGATTCCAGCCACTGGGAGTAGTTGCCTTCAAAGGGAATGCCCATGCCGCGGTCCAGTTCGAGAATCCAGCCGGCCACATTATCGAGGAAGTAGCGGTCGTGGGTAATGGCCACCACGGTACCCGGGAAGTCGTGCAGGAAGCGCTCCAGCCAGGCCACCGAGTCGGCATCCAGGTGGTTGGTTGGTTCGTCGAGCAGCAGCATGTCAGGGGCTGACAGCAGCAGGCGGCAGAGGGCTACACGGCGTTTTTCACCACCGGAGAGGTGACCGATTTCCGCTTCCCAGGCCGGCAGGCGCAGGGCATCGGCGGCGACTTCCAGTTGGCGCTCCAGGTTGTGACCGTCGGCAGCCTGCAGGATAGCTTCCAGTTTGGCCTGTTCGGCAGCCAGGGCGTCAAAGTCGGCTTCTGGCTCGGCATAGGCAGCATATACGGCATCCAGGCGTTCCTGGGCGTCCTTGATCTCGCTGACGGCTTCTTCGACGATGTCGCGTACTGTCTTGTTCGGGTCCAGCTCCGGTTCCTGCGGCAGGTAACCGACCTTGATGCCAGGCATCGGGCGTGCTTCACCATCGAACTCGGTATCGACCCCGGCCATGATGCGCAGGAGGGTCGACTTACCTGCACCGTTCAGGCCGAGAACACCGATCTTGGCGCCGGGGAAGAAGGACAGGGAAATATCTTTCAGAATCTGACGCTTCGGGGGCACAACCTTGCTCACCCGGTGCATGCTATAGACGTATTGGGCCATGGATTCAACCTGTGGAGATAAACGTGGAGTCTGTGTGCTGCCCCGCCCGAGGCGGATCAACAAGTGCCGGCAAGGCTAGCCTAACTCGTGCCACAGAGCAAACTCCGGCCGCCACCTTCAGCGGGCTTGAGCCGGTTGCCTGATAGCGGCAGAATGCAAGACTGGTTTCGGGAGAGCAGATGCGCGTACATAACAATTACTCCAGGGTATGCGAGCCCATGGCGGCGGCCATGTGGTCTGTGGGGGTTGGCCGATGAGCAGTTGGCTCCTGTTGACCCTGCTCCTTGTTGCCTTGCTGGTCTTGACCTTGCTAGGGCTGAGCTGGCGTCGCCTGCGCGCTGCGCTGGCCTTCGAGCAACGGCGTTTTGACGATGTGTTCAACGGTGTCGGCCTGTCACTGTTTCTGTTTGATCTCTCGGCCTTGCCGGCCTTTTTACAGCGTGCCGGGATTGCTGATGAGCAGTCGCTGGATGCCTGGCTGGAGGCGAACCCGCAGCGCCAGCTGGAGCTGATTCAGCAGGTCCGCGTGGTGGAAGCCAACCCCCTGGCGCTGGAATTGTTCGGTGCCCGCTCGGTGGCTGAGCTGGAGTCACTGATGCAGCGTGATCCGCACCTGGGCAACAAAACCGGCGCCCGCTATCAGCTGATCCTTGCCGTGCTGCAACGGCGGCCGCAGCTGGAAATCAACACCCAGGTGCAACAGGTTGATGGGCGTATCCGTTACGCCTGGATGGCCATGCGCTTACCACAGCGGGTGAGTGATTACCGCGCCGTTGCCGTGAGCATTTCCGATATTACCGAACGGCGCAAGGTCGAGCGCGATATCAAGGAGCGCGAACGATTCTGGGCCGGGGTCGTCAAGGCGGTGCCGGATGTGGTTTTCGTGCGTGATATTGAAGATGACCAGTTCAGTTTCAGTAATCGTCCGATTGCCTTGCTGCTGGGCTACAACGAAGCAGAGGTGGCCAGCCTGCCGGCAGATTACCGCGATGCCCTGTTGCATCCCGCTGACATCGAGTTCATGCGCGTCCAGCGTAAGCAGCTTGGTCAGTTGGAGGATGGCAAGGTGCAGGAATGGCGCGTGCGTTGGCAGCATAAAACCGATGGTTGGCACTGGTTCAACCTGCGCGCCCGAGTGCTTTCGCGTTCCACTGATGGCCGGGTAAAGCAGGTGATCGGCGTGGTGCGTGATATTACCCGGCAAACCCGTGACAGTGAGCGCCTGCAAGCCAGTGAGCAGCGTTACCGCTTGCTGGCGGAAAACATTACTGATGTGATCTGGTCGACGGGCGCGGATTTTGAGCTGGATTACATCAGTCCTTCGGTGGTTCATCAGCTTGGTTATCAGCCGGAACAGCTGATTGAGGCCGGTTTTGTCAGTGTGGTAGCCGACGACCGTTATCGCCTCTTTATGGGTGAGCTGCTGCGCGAGCTCGCACCCCGGGTCAAGGATGCCGAACAGGCCGCAGAGCTTCGTGCGCAGAACTTTCGCCGCCAGGTGACCTTTGATTGTATCCGCGCTGACGGGCACAAGTGCCCGATCGAGATGCGCATCAGTCTGATGTGGGCGCCGGATGGAGGCTTTCTTGGTCTGCTGGGGATCGCCCGGGATATCAGTGAGCAGCGACGCACGGAAAATCGTCTGCGTATGGCGGCGACCGTGTTCGAGAACACCACTGGCGCTATCGTGGTGACTGACCCGGCGGGCTACATTGTGCAGGTCAATGCCAACTTTACCCAGATCACCGGGTATCAACCTGAGGACGTGCTGGATCAGCAACCGGCACTGTTCTTCTCCGAGCGCCATGCCCCGGATTTCTATCGTGATATGCAGCGAACCCTGGTCAAGGAAGGGCGCTGGGAGGGTGAGGCCTGGTATCGCCGCGCTTCGGGCGAGTCATTCCCGTCCTGGAGCGGGATCAATGCTGTGTACGACAATGAAGGTGATCTGGTCAGTTACGTCAGCTTTTTTGTCGATGTCAGTGAGCGCAAGGCCAGTGAAGCACGGATTGAAAGTCTGGCCTATTACGATCCGCTGACCGGCCTGCCTAACCGGACGCTGTTTCAGGATCGCATCAGCTCAGCGCTGCAGCTGGCGGCGCGCCGCCAGGAGTGGGTGGCGGTACTCTTTCTGGATCTGGATCGCTTCAAGCCGATCAACGACACCCTGGGTCACGCCGCCGGGGATGCCATGCTCAAGCAGGTCGCCCGGCGCCTGCGTGACTGCGTGCGTGACAGCGATACGGTGGCACGTATGGGCGGGGATGAATTCACTCTGCTGCTGGGTGGTATCCGTGATCGCGAAGCGGCGTTATCCACCAGCGTGCATGTGGCGGAAAAGGTACTCGAGGCCTTGGCGCCGGCCTTTATCCTGCAGGAGCGCGAGTTTTTTATCAGTGCCAGTATCGGTATTGCCCTTTACCCGCAGGATGACCTGGACGCCGAGAGCCTGCTCAAGCATGCGGATACCGCCATGTACCATGCCAAGGAGAATGGCAAAAACAACTTCCAGTTCTTTCAGCAGGATATGAATGCGCGCGCCCTGGAGCGCCTGGCGCTGGAAAATGATCTGCGTCGGGCGCTGCTGGAGAATGCCTTCAGCCTGCATTATCAGCCGCAGTTTGATTGTCTGGAAGGGCACCTGGTAGGCGCCGAGGCACTGCTGCGCTGGCAGCACCCGGAACGCGGCGCGGTTTCGCCGGCACTCTTTGTGCCGGTCGCCGAAGAAATCGGCGTGATCGGGGCGCTTGGTGAGTGGGTGCTGGATAGCGCATGCCGGCAACTGGCGGCCTGGCAGGCCGACGGCCACAAGCTGCCGCGTCTGGGCATCAACCTGTCCGGGCGGCAGTTTACCGAGGGTGGCCTGGTTGAGCAGGTCGCCAGCGTATTGCAGCGCCACGCGATCAACCCGCAGCTGATTGAGCTGGAACTGACCGAAAGCGTTCTGCTGGAGGATGTGGAAGGTACCATGCGAACCCTACGTCAACTCAAGGCGCTGGGTGTGAGTATTGCCGTGGATGATTTTGGTACCGGCTATTCGTCGCTCAGTTACCTCAAGGATTTTCCTATCGATACGCTGAAAATCGACCGCAGTTTTATCGCACCCATCGGGCAGCAGGGTGCCGATGCCCGCCTGGTTGAGGCCATTGTCGCGCTGGGACGCAGTTTGCGCCTGCAGGTGGTGGCTGAGGGTGTGGAAACCCAGGCACAACTCCAGCACCTGTGCGCGTTGCATTGTGACGAGGTGCAGGGCTTCTACCTTGGCCGCCCGATGCCGGCTGAACGCTTTTTTGCCGCTACCTCAGGCTGATCGTCGGGCTGTTGGCAGAGGCAGTTGGCCGGCTTGCAACAAACTCATGCACTGCTATCGCGCTTTTCATGTGCCAGTTGCGCCCCGATGAGGTAAAATGCGCCCTCTTTTTTCGAACGTCCTAGCAGGGGGCCGAGTCATGTTTAGCCGTTCCAACGATATTGCCGCCGTCGATGCCGAGCTCTGGGCTGCCATGCAGCAGGAAGCGCAGCGTCAGGAAGCCCACATCGAGCTGATCGCATCCGAAAACTATACCAGTCCGGCGATCATGCAGGCGCAGGGATCGGTGCTGACCAACAAGTATGCCGAGGGCTATCCGGGCAAGCGCTACTACGGTGGCTGCGAGTTCGTTGATGTGGCTGAGCAACTGGCGATCGATCGCGCCAAGCAGCTGTTTGGTGCCGATTACGCCAACGTACAACCGCATGCGGGCTCACAGGCCAATGCTGCGGTGTTCCAGGCGCTCCTGACACCCGGCGATACCGTGCTGGGCATGAGCCTGGCACACGGCGGTCACTTGACCCATGGTGCCACGGTCAACTTCTCCGGCAAGCACTACAATGCGGTGCAGTACGGCATCAACACGGAAACCGGCCTGCTCGATTACGATGAAATCGAAGCTTTGGCGCTGGAACACAAGCCGAAGATGTTGATTGCCGGTTTCTCCGCCTACTCACAGGTGCTGGATTTCCCGCGCTTTCGCGAGATTGCTGACAAGGTCGGCGCCTACCTGCTGGTCGATATGGCGCATGTTGCCGGTCTGGTGGCTGCAGGCGTTTACCCCAACCCGGTGCCCTACGCCGATGTGGTTACCACTACAACGCACAAGACCCTGCGTGGCCCGCGTGGCGGCCTGATTCTGGCGCGCGCGAATGAGGCGATCGAAAAGAAACTGAATTCGGCGGTGTTCCCCGGTGGCCAGGGTGGCCCCTTGATGCACGTGATTGCTGCCAAGGCGATCTGCTTCAAGGACGCCATGACGCCTGAGTTCAAGACCTATCAGCAGCAGGTGGTGAAAAACGCCCAGGCGATGGCGGCGGTCTTTATCGAGCGCGGCTTTGACGTGGTTTCCGGTGGTACCGAGAACCATTTGTTCCTGCTCTCCTTGATCAAGCAGGACATCACCGGCAAGGATGCGGATGCCGCTCTGGGTCAGGCTCACATCACCGTGAACAAGAACGCGGTACCCAATGATCCGCGCTCACCCTTTGTCACCTCGGGCCTGCGCATCGGTACCCCGGCGGTAACCACCCGTGGCTTCAACGCACAGGACTGTGCCGAGCTGGCTGGCTGGATCTGTGACATCCTCGACAACATGGGTGATGAGTCGGTGATTGCCCGTGTACGCGGTCAGGTTGAAGCAATCTGTGCCCGCTACCCGGTATACGTTGACTGAAGGTACCAGGCCGCCGGCGCTTGCCGGCGTAAAAAAGCCCTGCAGCTGATTGGCTGCAGGGCTTTTTTGTAGCTGCTGAACGCTTGCTGTCAGGTTATTGCTGCCCGACTCAGTCCTGCAGCTCCAGAGTGCGCAAGGTACGCGCGCGAACCTCATTCAGCAGTTCGCCATCCTTGACCAGCGATTGACCATAGGACGGGATCAGCTCGCGGATACGGCCCTGCCATTCACTGCTTTGCAGGCGGTCCTTGAAGCAACGCTCCAGCACATCGACCATGGCCTGCACGGCAGTCGAAGCACCTGGCGAGGCGCCGAGCAAGGCAGCCAGCGAGCCATCCTTGGCGGCGACGATTTCAGTACCGAATTCCAGCTTGCCGTGACCCTTGGCGTCTTTCTTGATGATCTGTACACGCATCCCGGCATCCTGCAGGCGCCAGCTTTCCTCGGTGGCATCCGGGAAGTAGTTGCGTAATGACTCGATCCGGTCCTTGTGCGACTGGAAGGACTCGCCGATCAGGTAGCGGGTCAGGTCCATGTTGTCACGGCCTACCCCAAGCATGGGCTTGACGTTGTAACGCTTGACCGAGGAGAACAGGTCGAAAAAGGAACCCTGTTTGAGGAATTTGGTGGTAAAGCCGGCGAAGGGACCAAACAGCAGGGCAGGCTTGCCGTTGATGATGCGGGTATCGAGGTGCGGTACGGACATCGGTGGGGCGCCAACCGGGGCCTTGCCATAGACCTTGGAGCGGTGCTGCTTGACGATCTCGTCCTGCTGGCAGACCAGCCATTGACCGCTGACCGGGAAGCCACCATAGCCGCGGCTTTCGTCGATATTCGACTTCTGCAGCAGAGGCAGCGAGCCGCCACCGGCGCCGAGGAACACAAAGTCGGCTTCAAACTGTTTCTCTTCGCCGCTGTTCTCGTCTTCGATATCCACGCGCCAGAAGCCATTGCGGATCTTGCGCAGGCTGGTTACCGAGTGCTTGAGATGCAGGTCGAAATTCGGTTGTTCCTGCAGCCAGCTGATCATGCTGCGGGTCAGCGAACCAAAATCAACATCCGAGCCATAGGCGACCCGGGTGGCTGCAACGGGCTTGCCGTCGGTGCGATTTTTCATCACCAGTGGCATCCACTCGGCCAGTTGTTCGGCAGACTCGCTGAACACCATATCCTTGAACAGGTGGTGCTGGCTCAGCAGTTTGTGGCGCTTACGCAGGAATTCAACGTCTTTATCACCCCAGACAAAGCTGAGATGCGGCGTCGGATTGATGAACTTTTTCGGGCTGGGCAGGATGTTGCGTTCGACCAGGCTGGACCAGAACTGCAAAGTGACCTCAAAGGAGGCATTGATTGCCAGGGCGCGGTCGATGGTGATGCTGCCATCGTCGGCCTGGGGGGTGTAATTCAATTCGCAGTAGCCGGCGTGACCGGTTCCGGCGTTGTTCCAGCCATCAGTGCTTTCGTGGGCGACATGATCAAGCCGCTCGACCAGTACAATTCGCATTTCCGGGTCCAGCTGCTTGAGCAGCATGCCCAGAGTGGCACTCATGACGCCGCCACCGACCAGCAGTACATCCACTTTTTTTGCCGTCATTTACATGTCGCCTCTTGGGGGGTAAAGGTAAAAGGCATCTGAATGACTTGCCGACAGTCTGATGGCTGACGCGCAGGGATATGATGCAGTCCCGCTCCATAGTGCCTGGTGGGCGATGTTGCAGAGTTTCTCCGGACAGACCGGGGTTGCCGGGAGAAAAACGCGGCCTTGCAGAGCTGTGAGCCTGAGTTGCAAGAAAAAACGACGCAGGTTCAATGGCATAGTTCAGATGGGCGTATCATACCGGTTTATTGGTTGCCGTGACAGGCTGGGTAGGCGCGACATTGGTCGAGTGCTGTTGAATGAATCAACTGCAGCCGCAGGCATCCGGCTGTGGTGCTGGCTGATTAGCCGTGGTTGTCGTATAGGGGGCGGGGGTATGCAGAGCTGTATCGTGGTAGGTGGCGGGGTTATGGGAGGTTTGACGGCGCTTGATCTGCTGGAGCAGGGGGTATCGGTGACGCTGGTCGAACGCCAGGCTTTCGGTCGCGAGTCATCCTGGGCCGGTGGTGGAATTGTTTCACCGCTTTACCCCTGGCGCTACCCGGCGGCGATCAGCGCGCTGGCCAACTGGTCGCAGGGTTTCTATCCGCAGTTGGCGGCAGAGTTGTCTGCTGCCACCGGGCTGGACCCGGAAGTCAGTACCACCGGCCTGCTGTGGCTGGATCATGCCGAGACTGAGCAGGCCCTGGCCTGGGCAAAGGCGCAGCAACAACCTTTGGATACCCTCTCGGCCGCTGCGATTTATCAGCAGGTCCCTCAGCTGGCCCCCGGCTTTACCCAGGCGCTATGGCAGGCGGATCTGGCCAATGTGCGCAATCCGCGCCTGTTGGCAGCGCTCAAGGCGCGCTTGCAACAGTTCGCCGGTTTTACCCTGCATGAACAGGCAGCGGTCAGCGGTTTGCAGCAGACGGCAGGGCGGGTGACGGGTGTGCAGCTGGCCAATGGCACACTCACGGCTGATGCGGTAGTCCTGGCGGCCGGCGCCTGGAGTGGTGACCTGCTCGCCCCGCTGGGCTGGGTACTGCCGGTGCAACCGGTCAAGGGGCAAATGTTGCTCTACAAGGCCGAGCCCGGCTGGTTACCCAGCATGGTGCTGTATCAGGGGCGCTATGCCATTCCGCGGCGCGATGGGCATGTTCTGCTGGGCAGTACGCTGGAGTATGCCGGCTATGACAAGACGACCACAGCCGAGGCCCGGAGCAGTTTGCAGGCCTCGGCGGCGGAGCTGTTGCCCGGGTTGGCTGATATGCAGCCGGTGATGCAATGGGCGGGTTTGCGTCCGGGCTCACCAGACGGGGTGCCGGTGATCGGTGAGGTCGAAGGGCTGGCAGGGCTGTGGCTCAATACCGGGCACTTTCGCAATGGTCTGGTACTGGCGCCGGCGGCCTGTCGCCTGCTGACTGACCTGATGTTACAGCGGCCACCGATTATCGATCCCGAGCCTTATGCCCCGGCGCGTCAATTGACCAGACGCTGATGCTGGGACGGGGTGCTCGGCGTGCTTGCGGCGTGCTTCAGTCGTCGAGGCCGAGCTTTTTCAGCCGGTAACGCAGCGAGCGGAATGTCAGACCCAGGCGCTTGGCTGCGGCGGTCTTGTTCCAGCGGGTTTCTTCCAGTGCCTGTTCGAGTGCCTTGCGTTCGATATCGTCAAGGTAGTCTTCCAGCGAGTCGATCTGGTCAATACCTGCTGTGGTGCTATCCGCGCTGGTTGAGGTGCCGCTGAGCTGGATATCCTCGGCCTCGATACGATCGCCTTCGCACAGGGTGTAGGCCCGTTCGAGGATATTTTCCAGCTCCCGCACATTACCCGGAAAGCGGTAGTTGAGCAGGCGCTCACGCGCTTGCGCACTGAGTTCTGCGCTGCTGTCCTGATTGCGCTGGGCCAGGCGCTGCAGGATGTGATTGACCAGTAGCGGGATGTCTTCACGGCGCTCGCGGAGCGGTGGCACCTTGAGCTCGATCACATTGATGCGATAGAACAGATCCTGACGGAAATTGCCGGCAGCGACTTCGGCGGCCAGGTCACGGTGCGTGGCGCAGAGCAGGCGCACATCCACGCTTTCTTCCTGTTGGGTGCCAACCGGTCGCACGGCTTTTTCCTGAATCGCGCGCAGCAGTTTGACCTGCATCGGCAGGGGCAGGTCGGCCACCTCATCAAGAAACAGGGTGCCGCCGCTGGCTGCCTGGAACAGCCCGGGCTTGTCGGCCACGGCACCTGTAAAGCTTCCCTTGCGGTGGCCGAAAAATTCGCTTTCCATCAGCTCGGCCGGAATCGCGCCACAGTTCACCGGTACAAAGGGGTGCTCACAACGCGGCCCCAGTTGATGAATGCGCCGGGCTACCAGTTCCTTACCGCTACCCGACTCGCCACTGATATACAGGGGCGCCTGGCTGCGCGCCAGTTTGCTGATCTGTTTGCGCAGTCGGGTGATGGGGTCGGACTGGCCCAGAATAGGATCATCCGAGTCAGGCTGGCTGGGGGCTGGCGGTGCGACCTGCAGGCGCAGGGCGTGATTGACCAGTTCGCGCAGGCGTTGCAGGTCAACCGGCTTGGTCACAAAGTCGAAGGCACCCGCCTTGAGGGCATTGATGGCGGTATCCAGGCTGCCGTAGGCCGTAATCATGGCGACCGGTATGTGCGGGTAGTGTTGCTGGATATGCTGCACGATCTGCAAGCCATCGCCATCGGGCAGCCGCATATCGGTCAGGCAGATGGCGAAATGTTCGGTTTTCAGCAGGGCCAGGGCTTCATTCTGGGTCGTGGCCTTGCGTGTCTCGATCTGCATACGCCCCAACGTCAGCTCGAGCAGCTCGAGAATGTCCGGTTCGTCATCGATCAGCAGTGCCAGTGGATTGCTCATTGACCTGTCCATCAACTCCCTGTGTATGTGCGGGTCATCATACCAGCCGTTTGGCGTGTGCGAAGGTTATCCGCATGCAGCTACCCTGAGGCTCGACGGGTGCATATTCCAGCCGGGCCTGGTTGCTTTCACACAGCTCCCGGCAGATATACAGCCCCAGCCCGTTACCGCTGGCTTCAGTGGTATAGAAAGGCTCAAAAATCTGTTCGACCTTGTCTTCATCAATACCGGGGCCGTGGTCGATGACTTCGAGCACGGGCTTGTCGGTCTCCGGGTGCTGGTACAGGTTGATGAAGACGGTGCGCTGGTCATCAAGCAGTGGGCTGTAGTGCAAGGCATTCTGACACAGGTTGTTGAGCACCTGCGTCAGCTGGTTGGGGTCGATGCGGGTGGTAATGCCTTCCTTTTCAATGTCGCAGCAGAGATTGTCCTGCGCCGGATGGCTGAGGCGGAAGTCGCGCACGTATTCATGCAGCCAGAGCGCCAGGTCAACCAGTTGTGGCTCGCTGGGACGGCGGCGCGACAGCTCCAGCACGGTTTCGATGACCGCGTTCATGCGTTTGGACTGTTGCTGGATAATATCGATCAGACGCTGATCCTGACTGCTCTGCACTTCGGATTCACGGAGCAATTGTGCCGCGTGACTGATTGCGCCGAGCGGATTGCGAATCTCGTGGGCGATACTGGCGGTCAGGCGACCCAGAGAGGCCAGCTTCAGCTGCTGCGCCTGCTGGGCTACCTGGGTGTTGTCATCAAGGAAAACCAGTACCGAGCGGCCGGGCTGGGACAGGTGTTTGAAGTTGGCCATCAGCTCGGCACCACCGCGGTGATTGCGAAAACCGGACGAACGTGCGGAGGGGTTATGCCGCCATTGCTGCAGGCGTTGTTCCAGCTCGGGGGCCAGTTGGTGCAGGTGCATGCCGCGCACTATGGGCTTGCCGAGCAACTGGGCGCTGGCTTCATTGGCCAGCAGCAGTTGCTGGTCGGCGTCAATCACCATGATGCCGGTTCGCATGCGCTGAATGATCAGCTGGTTGAGTTGCTCCAGATTGGCCAGACTGGCGGCCTGTTTTTGCGCCAGACTTTCCGACAGCTGCAGGCGTCGGCTCAAACGCTGGACAAACAGGGCAACGGCAAAATAGATGCAGCCGAGCACACCCACCTGCAGGTAGCTTTGGGCAATCGCCGGATGGGCAAGACTGATGAAAAAGGTCAGGTAGATGAGCAGCAGGCTGGCAATGGCGGGCAGTAACAGGCCGATACGCCCGTGCAGCAGCACATTGGCAACCGCTACTGGAATGATCAGCAGGTTGCCAAACCCGCTGCCTGAGCCGCCGGCGGCATAGAACAGGATACCGAGCAGCAATACATCCAGGCCGGTGAGGCAGAAAACCAGCAGGTCGCGACGGCCCTTGTGCAGAAACAGGGCGGTCAACACACTGACAAACAGGTATAGCCAGCTGATGGCATCAAACAAGGTCGGGCTGCTTAACTGCAGCAGGTCACCGCGCAGGGCGGAGTTGGTCAGCAGTGTCAGGCCAAAGCCAAGAATGACCCGATAGAGGTTATATACCCGCAGGATACGCGGGCGTTGCAGGTCAACCGCATCAGTCATGGTCGGCGTCACGGTGCTCCCGGCAGCAATACCAGTGATCGCCAGCGCGCAGTGCCTGATCCTGTGGCAGGTGGACCTGGCAGCGGTTGCAGCGCACCATCAGTTGTGGCTGCGCCGGGTCGGCTGGCGGTGTGCGGTTGGCAGCCTGCCAGGCCTTGATCCGCTGCCACAGGGTCAGGCAGGCAACCACCAGGATTATCAGGATAATGAGTTTGATCAGTCCCATGTTCTCTCGCCAGGCAAAGTCGCTATTGCGTGCTGGTTCGGGCGGTTGACCACGGCAGCACGGCTTGATGTGGCATCAGTTTAGCCTGCAAGCAGGGCGCTTAACCAGCAGACGATTGCCCCGCCAGCGCGCTTGCCGGACAATAGCGGCAATGACCATGAAGGAGATCGTTGATGAGCGCCAGTTTGCGTGTGGTAATGGCCCAGCTCAACCTGCGGGTGGGGGATGTTCAAGGTAATACCCAGCGTATTGTCGATATGGCTATCCGCGCCCGGGATGAACTTGTGGCGCGCGTCGTGATTTTTCCCGAGTTGAGCCTGTGTGGTTATCCGCCGGAGGACCTGTTGCTGCGCTCCAGCATGCAGGCGCGCATCGAGGCAGCACTGGCCCGGCTGTGCGCCGACGTCCAGGGTATCACGCTGGTGGTGGGTTACCCCTGGCGTGTCGGTGAGCGTTGCTTCAATCAGGCGGCGGTGATTGCCGATGGTCAGATACAGGCAACCTACGCCAAGCAGGAGCTGCCCAATTACAAGGTGTTTGATGAAAAGCGCTACTTTGCCGCCGGCGATGCACCCTGTGTCGTTGAGATTGATGGCCTGCCGGTAGCACTCAGTATCTGTGAGGATATCTGGCACGCCGGCCCCATGGCTCAGGCCCGCGCGTCCGGTGCACGGCTGATGCTGAACCTGAATGCTTCGCCCTTTCATATCGACAAGCAGCGTGAGCGTGAGACGGTACTGGCTACCCGCTGCGCTGAAGGCGGCATGCCGATTCTTTATGTCAATCAGGTCGGTGGCCAGGATGAGCTGGTATTTGATGGCGGTTCGGTTGCCATGGGTGCCCAGGGTGACCTCGCGCTGCGCGCACCGGCCTGGGTCGAGGGGCTCTATCCGGTTGATGTGGTGCATGCTGCTGCGCAGGTGCTGTTGCGTCAGGGCAGCGTAGCGGCGCTGCCTGAACTGGAAGCCAGTGTTTACCAGGCGCTGGTGACCGGGGTACGTGATTACGTCAACAAGAATGGTTTCAAAAGTGTGGTACTGGGGCTGTCCGGCGGGATTGACTCGGCATTGAGTCTGGCGGTGGCGGCCGATGCCTTGGGTGCCGAGCGGGTCGAGGCAGTCATGATGCCTTACCATTACACCTCCAGCATGAGCCTGGAAGATGCTGAAGCCCAGGCCCGCGCCATGCACGTGAGCTACAAGGTGGTGCCGATTGCGCCCATGGTCGAGGCATTCATGGACACTCTGGCGCCGATGTTCGAAGGCTTGCCGCGCGATACCACGGAAGAGAACCTGCAGGCGCGTTGTCGCGGCACCTTGCTGATGGCACTGTCGAACAAGACCGGCGCTCTGGTGTTGACCACCGGTAACAAGAGCGAGATGGCGGTCGGCTACGCCACGCTCTATGGCGATATGGCTGGCGGCTTTGATGTGCTCAAGGATGTGCCCAAGGTGCTGGTATTCAAGTTGGCCGAATACCGCAACACGCTGGGCCGGGTGATTCCGCAGCGGGTGATTGACCGCCCGCCGAGCGCAGAACTGGCGCCGGACCAGAAGGATGAGGATTCCTTGCCGGGTTATCCCGAGCTGGATGAAATCCTGCGCCTGTACATCGAGCATGACCTGTCCGCAGCGGCCATCATTGATGCCGGCTTTGCTGCCGAGACGGTCAAGCGGGTGTTGCGTCTGGTGGATATCAACGAATACAAACGCCGCCAGGCCGCAGTAGGCCCGCGCATCACCCAGCGTGGCTTTGGGCGTGATCGGCGCTATCCGATTACCTCGGGGTGGCGGATGGAGGACTGATCAGGCGGCGACGTGCACAGGTCTCAATAGGCCCAGCCTGCGGTCCGCCAGTGCTGGACCGTTAGATGCCATGGATGGCATCTACGAGCCCCCATGGATGGGTTTACGGCGTGTCTAGCACTGGTGGACCGCAGGCTGGGCCTCGGCACGCTACTCGCCACGTTCGCAAACTTGATACTTGGCTGCAGACACAAAAAAACCGGCGTTGGCCGGTTTTTTTGTGTTGCTTGCGCTTAATCGAGCAAGCCAAAGCTCAGGCGGTTCCACCAGCTGCGGCGTGGTTGTTGCGGGGCGCGGACTTCACGTGGCAAGTTGGCCACAGCTTCGTTGTACTGACGCTGCATCTCACGCTCCATCATATTGCCACCGGCAACCGTGGGTGGTGTCAGCAGTCGGTCCAGAGCGCCAACAGTCATGCCTTCAATCCAGCCGGCATCGCGCTGACGCGGCTCGATATGATGGCGGAACTCGCTACCACTGACGCTGGGGTGGTCAGGGTAATTGGTCTGCAGGGTCAGCAGGGCGGCATCGGCAAGGTCATCCAAGGCCAGACGCTGATAGGCTTCAACCATCAGGGCCAGACCATCCGGGACCGATGGGGTCTGCTGAAAGTTCTCGACGATATAGCGGCCACGGTTGGCGGCAGCAACATAGGCGCCACGCTTGAGGTAGAAGTGCCCGACATGAGCATCATAGGAGGCCAGCAGGTTGCGCAGGTAGACCATGCGCAGGCGGGCGTCCGGTGCGTAGATGCTGTCCGGATAGCGGCTGACCAGCTGGGCAAACTCGTTGAACGAATCACGCGCGCCACCCGGATCGCGGCGGGTCATGTCCAGTGGCAGAAAGCGTTCAAACACGCCCTGATCGCGGGTAAAGGACGCCAGCCCGCGAATGTAATAGGCATAATCCGCGTTCGGGTGCTGTGGGTGCAGGCGGATAAAGCGGTCGGCAGCGGCGCGGGCAGCCTCGGGCTCGAGGTTCTGGTAGTAGGCGTAGATGAGTTCCAGCTGCGCCTGCTGGGCATAGCGCCCGAAGGGATAACGTGACTCCAGGGCGCGCAGGGTTTCAATCGCCTGGGTGTAGTTGCGGGTTTCCAGGTTCTGCTGGGCTTGCTGGTACAGCTCGCTTTCACTCAATGACTCATCAATCACGCCGCGGTTAGAGGCGCATGCAGTCAGCAGTACCATAAGAGCAATCAGCAGAAGGTGTTTCATTGGCATAGTACGTTATCCAGTGGGAGGCCTTGTCTGTTGCGCGCGGGGCCGTCCTGTTATAGTTGGCGCAGTCTTGCTGCTGTCGGATGAACCGACGGCGTGCAACGAAGCCGTATTTAACCACAGCGCAGGCACGAAACCAAAAGGGATTGATGCCAGCCCCAGCCTGCCACACCTCAGTGAGTCTGCATGTCCGAACGTATCCGCTTGTCCGCCCAGGTCAGCCCGCAACAGGGCGGTCAGCGTCTTGACCAGGTTGCCGCCCAATTGTTCCCCGATCACTCGCGCTCGCGCCTGCAGAACTGGATTAAATCCGGAGAACTGACGGTGGATGGTCGCACCCTCAGGCCGCGTGATTCGGTATTTGGCGGTGAGGAGCTGGTGCTGGATGCCGAGCGCGAGGTGCAGGGCGACTGGCAGCCAGAAGCCATTGCGCTGGATATCGTCTATGAAGACGACGCCCTGCTGGTGATCAACAAGCCGGCAGGCCTGGTGGTGCATCCGGCTGCCGGGCACCATGACGGTACCTTGCTTAATGCGCTGCTACACCACGCCCCCAGCCTGAAAACCGTGCCGCGGGCGGGGATTGTGCATCGTCTGGACAAGGACACCACCGGCTTGATGGTGGTCGCCAAGACACTGGAAGCGCAAACCGCACTGGTCAATCAGCTGCAGGCACGAACCGTCAGCCGGGAATACGAATGCGTTGTGGTTGGTGTGATGACGGCGGGTGGCAAGGTCAACGAGCCGATTGCCCGGCATGGCGTCAACCGGCAGAAAATGGCCGTTGTTGCCGGCGGTAAGGAGGCGATCAGTCACTACCGGGTGATCCAGCGCTATCGTGCGCATACCCACGTGAAGGTCAAGCTGGAGACCGGTCGTACCCACCAGATTCGGGTGCATATGGCGCATATCCACTTTCCTCTGGTGGGTGACCCGGTGTATGGCGGCCGCCTGCGGATACCGCCCGGTGCCAGCCAGGCGTTGTTGCGCGAATTGCGCGAGTTTCCGCGCCAGGCGTTGCATGCCCGACGCCTGGAACTGGAACACCCGGACGATGGCCGCTTGATGCACTGGCAGGTGCCTCGTCCGGCAGATATGCAGCACCTGCTGGCGCTGCTGGAAGAGGATGCAGGAGAGCTGCATGACTGAACTGCTGACAACCTGCCTGAGCGCTCGCTGGCCAGCCCTGCCGCGGGTGCGTACCTGTATTACCACGCGTTTGGGCGGCAATAGTCAGGCCCCTTGGGACAGTTTCAATCTGGCGACTCACGTGGGTGATGACGCCGAGGCCGTGGCGGCCAATCGGGCGCTGCTGACCGGGCAACTCGGCTGCCAACCGGCCTGGTTACGGCAGAGTCACAGTACCCGTGTGGTTGCTGCCGACCCGCAGCAAGAAGCGGATGCCGATGCCAGCTGGACGGCAACCCCGGGCATTGCCAGCGCGGTACTCACTGCGGACTGTCTGCCGCTACTGCTGACCACTACCAGCGCCGACCGGGTGGCAGCCGCACATGCGGGTTGGCGCGGTCTGGCCGACGGCGTGATAGAAAATACCCTGGCAGCGCTTGATGTGCCCGGTGAGCAGATTCTTGCCTGGCTGGGGCCGGCCATCGGGCCGCAGGCCTTTGAAGTGGGCGAGGACGTGGTCGCAGCCTTCACTGACCAGGATGACAGTGCCTGGCAGGCCTTCGAGGAAACCAGCAACGAGGGCAAGTACCTGGCGAATATTTACCAGTTGGCGCGTATGCGCTTGAAGGCGGAAAGCCGGCAGCATATCTACGGCGGTGACCTCTGCACCCTGGCTGATCGCAAGCGTTTCTTCTCCTACCGCCGAGACGGCGAGACCGGGCGCATGGCGTCTTTGATCTGGCTGGCGGATTAGTACCGGTTTGATGTGACAAATAATTGACCCTGATCAAGAGTCAGCCCCTTGAAACGGCAATAATCAACCTTATCTAACTGGCATACAGAGAATGCTGCCGGCTTTCGGCTGGCCAATAGATAGATAGGACACTGATCATGCGTATTGACCGTTTCACCAGCAAATTGCAGACCGCACTGGCCGACGCCCAGTCGCTGGCGGTTGGCCGTGACCATAACCAGATTGAACCCGTTCACCTGATCCTGGCCTTGCTCGATCAGCAGCAAGGCTCCGTCAAGTCGTTGCTGATGCAGACCGGCTTTGATGTCCAGAGCCTGCGCCAGGAACTCAACGCGCTACTCGACAAGCTGGCGACCATCAGCAACCCGACCGGCGACGTCAACCTGTCCCAGGATCTGGCCCGGTTGTTGAACAAGGCCGATGCCCTGGCGCAGAAGGGTGGCGACCAGTTTATTTCCAGTGAGTTGGTTCTGCTGGCAGCACTGGATGACAACACCCCGGTGGGCAAGATCCTGCTCGGCCAGGGTGTCAGCAAGAAAGCGCTGGAAAATGCCGTGGCCAACCTGCGTGGCGGTGATGCGGTCAACGACCCGAACGCTGAGGAGTCGCGCCAGGCGCTGGATAAATACTGCGTCGATATGACCAAGCGTGCGGAAGAGGGCAAGCTGGACCCGGTCATTGGTCGGGATGACGAGATTCGCCGCACGGTGCAGGTGCTGCAGCGCCGGACCAAGAACAACCCGGTATTGATCGGTGAGCCCGGCGTGGGTAAAACCGCCATTGTCGAGGGCCTGGCCCAGCGTATCGTCAACGGCGAGGTGCCGGACGGCCTGAAGGACAAGCGCCTGCTGGCGCTGGATATGGGCGCGCTGATTGCCGGTGCCAAGTTCCGCGGCGAGTTCGAGGAGCGCCTGAAAGCCGTGCTCAATGAGCTGGGCAAACAGGAAGGGCGCATCATTCTGTTTATTGACGAGCTGCACACCATGGTCGGCGCCGGCAAGGCGGAAGGATCCATGGATGCTGGTAACATGCTCAAGCCGGCACTGGCCCGCGGTGAACTGCACTGCGTAGGTGCCACCACCCTGGATGAATACCGTCAGTACATCGAGAAAGATGCTGCGCTGGAGCGTCGCTTCCAGAAGGTGCTGGTGGATGAGCCGAGCGAAGAAGACACCATCGCCATCCTGCGCGGGCTGAAAGAGCGCTATGAAGTGCACCACAAAGTCGCCATTACCGACGGCGCCATCATTGCCGCAGCCAAGCTCAGCCATCGTTACATCACTGACCGCCAGTTGCCGGACAAGGCGATTGACCTGATTGACGAAGCGGCCAGCCGCATCCGCATGGAAATCGACTCCAAGCCGGAGGCACTGGATCGTCTCGAACGTCGCCTGATTCAGCTCAAGGTGGAACGCGAGGCGCTGAAAAAGGAAGACGACGATGCCGCCTTGAAGCGGCTGGAAAAGCTCAAGGACGACATTGCCAAGCTGGAACGTGAATACGCCGACCTGGAAGAAATCTGGAAATCCGAAAAGGCCGATGTACAGGGCAGTGCGCAGATCCAGGAAAAGATCGAGCAGGCCAAGCAGGAACTGGAAAATGCCCGCCGCAAGAGTGATCTCAACCGTATGGCGGAACTGCAGTACGGCGTGATCCCGGATCTGGAGCGCAGCCAGCAGATGGCCGAGCAGCACAGCAAGGGTGAAAACCAGTTGCTGCGCAGCAAGGTCACCGATGAGGAAATTGCCGAGGTCGTCTCCAAGTGGACGGGTATTCCGGTCAGCAAGATGCTCGAAGGTGAGCGCGACAAGCTGCTGCGCATGGAAGATGCCCTGCATAGCCGGGTGATCGGTCAACATGAAGCCGTGGTCGCAGTGGCCAATGCGGTGCGGCGTTCCCGCGCCGGGCTCAGTGACCCGAACCGGCCCAGTGGCTCCTTCCTCTTCCTCGGTCCGACCGGGGTGGGCAAGACCGAGCTGTGCAAGGCGCTGGCCGAGTTTCTTTTTGATACCGAAGAGGCCATGGTGCGCATCGACATGTCCGAGTTCATGGAGAAACACTCGGTGGCCCGCCTGATCGGTGCACCGCCCGGCTATGTCGGTTATGAAGAAGGCGGTTACCTGACCGAAGCCGTGCGGCGCAAGCCCTATTCGGTAATCCTGCTCGACGAGGTCGAGAAGGCGCATCCGGATGTGTTCAACGTGCTGCTGCAGGTGCTCGAAGATGGTCGCCTGACGGACAGCCAGGGCCGTACCGTGGACTTCCGCAACACCGTGGTGGTGATGACTTCCAACCTGGGTTCGGCGCAGATCCAGGAGCTCAGTGGTGATGCTGAAGCCCAGCGTGCAGCGGTCATGGATGCGGTCGGTCAGCACTTCCGCCCGGAGTTTGTGAACCGGATTGATGAAGTGGTGGTGTTTGACTCACTGGCACGGGAGCAGATTGCCGGCATCGCCAGCATCCAGATCGATCGCCTGCGTCAGCGTCTGGCCGAGCGTGAGCTGGGCCTTGAGCTGGAACAGGAAGCGGTCGACAAGCTGGTGGCCGTGGGTTATGACCCGGTGTATGGCGCGCGTCCGCTGAAGCGGGCGATCCAGCGCTGGATCGAGAACCCGCTGGCGCAGCGTCTGTTGGCCGGTGATTTCCTGCCCGGTGCGGTGATCAAGGTCACTGTTGACGGCGAGGATTTTGCCTTTAATTGATGCTGTCCGGCTGCGCCGCTGGACAAACCCCTGCGCCCATCGGGTGCGGGGGTTTTGCTTTTATTCAGCCTGTGAATGCCCACCATAATCGGCAATGGTTTCAAATCCGCGACGCTTTTCAGTAATGTAGCGTGTTTTATTCAGCCTGTTGCGGTCGCAGCAGGCGTATCCACTCAGTCTGGAGGTTAGCCAAATGGCGTCATTTGAAGAGATCAAAAAGGTAGCGGTAATCGGTGCCGGTACCATGGGGCGTGGCATCGTGATGAACTTCATCAACGTCGGCTACCCGGTTACCTGGCTCGATGTAAACGCCGAGATGCTGGAAAAGGGTGTCGAGGAAATCGCCAAGGTGTACAAGCGCTCGGTCGCCCAGGAGCGTTTTGACCAGGCCGAGGCGGATGCCCGTGTTGCCCGCGTTACCACCACCCAAGATTACGCTGATCTGCAGGATATGGACCTGGTCATCGAAGCCGTATACGAAAACATGGATCTGAAGAAAAAGATCTTTGCCGACCTGGAAAAGGCGGTCAAGCCCAGCGGTATCCTGGCGACCAACACCTCTTACCTGGATATCGATGAAATTGCTTCCGCCACCAAGCGTCCGGCCCAGGTACTGGGTCTGCACTTCTTCAGCCCGGCCCATATCATGAAGCTGCTGGAAGTGGTGCGTGGCAAGGCCACCGCCCAGGACGTGCTGGATGCCTGTCTGGCCGTAGGTAAAACGATCAAGAAAGAAGCGGTACTGGCCGGCAACTGCCACGGCTTTATCGGCAACCGCATGCTGGAAAAGTACTCGCGCCAGTCGCGCGAAGTGGTACTGGAAGGCGCTACGCCCTGGCAGGTTGACCAGGCGCTGCAGGGTTTTGGCATGGCCATGGGGCCCTATCGCATGTACGACGTGGTTGGTATCGACCTCGGCTGGCGTTCACGTCAGTTGGCCGGTGTTGGCCGCGGCGAGCCGATTGTCTGGCTGGACAATAAGCTGTGTGAAATGGAGCGCTTCGGTCAGAAGAGCGGCCATGGCTTCTACAAGTATGAGCCGGGCAGCCGCCAGGCCATCCACGATCCGGAAACCGACATGCTGGCCCGCGAAGTGGCCGAAGAGGCCGGTTACACGCCACGTGATATCGGTGCAGAAGAAATCGTCCGTCGCTGCATTCTGGCGCTGGTCAACGAAGGTGCGCGTATTCTTGATGAAGGCTTTGCCGAAAGCGCAGAAGACATCGATCGCGTGTACCTGTTCGGTTACGGCTTCCCGGCCGAGCGTGGCGGCCCGATGGCCTATGCCGACAGCCTCGGCCTGGATGTGGTGCTGAAAGACATTCGCGCGCTGGAAGCCGAGCAGGGCGAGTTCTGGAAGCCCGCAGCGGGTCTGGTCAAGCGCGCCGAAGCCGGTGAGAAATTCCGCGGCTGATCGGCCAGTACTGTGATGAAAAAAGCGCCCCCCGGGGCGCTTTTTTTGTACCCGATATTCTGCGCTCAGCGGCGCGCTTGTTCGTACAGGGGCTGCACGCGCGGGATGGTGTTGCGCAGTGTCTGGATGCGACCCTGTGGTGAGGGGTGGGTGCTGAGGAAGGCGGGTGGTGAGCCGCTGGAGGCGCCAGCCATCTTTTGCCATAGAGTGATCGCTGCTTCCGGGTTGTAGCCGGCGCGCGCGGCCAGTTCAAGGCCGATCAGGTCAGCTTCGGTTTCGTTGGCGCGGCTGTGCGGCATCATCAGGCCGTATTGCACAGCGGCATCAGCTGCCTGGCGGGTGCCTTCGCCAAGACCCAGCAGGGCGCCGACAACCTGGGTGCCGGTTTGTGCGGCGTAGGCGCGGGAGACCGCTTCGCGGCCGTGTTCGCGCAGGGCGTGGGCCATTTCATGACCCATGATCTGGGCAATTTCGGCGTCGGTCAGCTCCAGTCGATTGACGATGCCGCTGAAAAACAGAATCTTGCCGCCGGGCATGACGCTGGCGTTGAGTTGATCATTCTGGACCACGTTGACTTCCCAGTCCCAGTCGAGAGCGTCCCGGCGGAAATGGACCACCTGGGGAATCAGGTCGTCGGCAATCCGGCGCAGGCGACGAACCAGTGCCGCGTCGGTGTTCAGTGCGTTGTTCTCGCGCGCCTCTTCCAGCATCTTGGCATAGGATTCAGCCGCCATCTGGTTGACCTGGGCGCTGGACAGGCCACCAAACATCATTTGCTGGCGCTGCACGCCGACGGCACCACCCTGGGTGGTCTGGACGGTTTCACAGGCGGCAAGCGCCAATAGCAGGGGGATAACAACAAGCAGACGCAGGCGCATCAGGGCCTCCAGATAATCAGTTTGGCGCAGAATAAAGCACCCGTTGAAGACTGACAACGCCAGGGCGTGTGCAAAGCCGGTGCGGGTATGCTTGAGACCTGTGCCAGCAGGCTAAATTCCCGTTCTGGCAGGTGCTCATCGGGTATACGTTAATCAGTGTGGCCGACGGCGAAGAAAAATGCGCACAAATACTGCAGCTTTTGTTTTGACGGTCGATACAATCTCAGGTTGACAGCTTTCTTGCCCGAGGTAACACATGCATTTTCGCTCCATTCAGTACTCGATTGCCGTATTGGCCGGTGCCTGCCTGCTGGTTGCCGTGGTGGTGATGAGTCTCTATGCCCTGTTTGCCAACGAGCGCAGTCACAGTTTTGTTGAGCAGCGCACCGAGGTGTTGCTGGAAGATCTGGTCGAGCAGCGTTTGCGAGCGGTGGCCAATACCGAAGCGCAAGCCATCCGCCGGCGGCTGGAGTACCCCTTTGTGGTTGCCAATCAGTTGGCACAGCTCAATCAGTTGCTGGGTGAGCTGGGGCCGGATGCCTTGCCCAGCCTGATGATGAGCCGCGAAGAAATGACCCGGGTGTTACGCAAGACGCTGGCTGAGAACCCGCAGTTGCTCGGTGTCTACATTGGCTGGGAGCACAATGCCTTTGATGACCTGGATGAGTTCTACGAAGGCACTGAGGGTAATGGCTACGATGGCAGTGGACGCTTTATTCCCTGGTGGTTCCGTAATGCCGATGGTGATCTGGAGCTGGATGCCTTGTCCGACCTGGAAAGCCAGACGCGACTGGAGACGGGGGTGCGCGAGGGTGAATACTATCTCTGCCCGCAGGAAACCCTGCGCGCCTGTGTGATCGACCCGGCACCTTATGAGCTGGGCAATGAAACCGTTATGCTGGCTTCGTTTACAGTGCCTATTATCGAGGATGGTGAATTCCGCGGGATTGCCGGTGCCGATCTGTCGATGAATTTCGTCCAGGGCATGCTCGAGCGCAGTAATGCCAGCTTATACAACGGTCAGGGCCGTCAGGCCTTGATCAGTGCCAACCAGCGCCTGGTTGCCTACAGCGGTGCCCGCGCCCGTCCCGGTGATCCGGCCAGCAGTATTCTGGACCGCGAGCAACAGCAGATGCTGGCCCAGGCCGGTAGCGAGATGAGCTACCGGGTTGATCACGCCGGTGGGCAGATCAATCTGATGTTGCCGATCAGTATTGCCGATACCGGTACCCGCTGGACCTTGCTGATCACCTTGCCCATTCAGGCAGTGATGCAGGACCTGCAGGCCTTTGCCGGCGATCTGCAACAGCAGCAGCAAGCCGACTCCCGCAATTTGGCCTTGATCGGCCTGCTGGTGGCCGTGCTGGGTATTGGAGTCATGGTGCTGGTGGGCTACAGCCTGGCCAAGCCGGCGCGGCGCATGGTTGCCATGTTGGAGGATATTGCCAGTGGTGAGGGTGACCTGACGCGCCGTTTGCAGATCGATCGCAAGGATGAGCTGGGCGCCATGGCTACTGGCTTCAATGCCTTCCTTGATCGTCTTCAGGCAATGATGCGGGAAGTGGTGGGTTCGGTGCAGCAAGTCACCGATGCCTCCGAAGATACCGCCGATATCGCCATTCGCACCAATCAGGGTGTGCAGCGCCAGTTGAGTGAAATCGACATGGTGGCCACCGCGGTCAATGAAATGACCGCCACCGCGCAGGATGTCGCGCGCAATGCTTCGCTGGCGGCCGAAGCAGCCAGCAATGCCGATGGTTCCGCCAATCAGGGGCGGCAGGTGGTGCAGGCTACCTCGCAGACCATTGTCGAGTTGTCGCAGGATATCCAGCGCGCGGTAGCCAGTGTGCAGTCGCTGGCCCAGGACAGCGAAAACATCAGCAGCATCCTGGTCGCCATTCGGGGCATTGCCGAACAGACCAATCTGCTGGCCTTGAATGCCGCCATTGAGGCGGCTCGTGCCGGTGAGCAGGGGCGTGGCTTTGCCGTGGTCGCCGATGAGGTGCGTAATTTGGCACAGAAAACCCAGGCTTCCACGGAAGAAATTCAGGGCATGATCGAGCATCTGCAGCAGGGTGCCCGCGATACGGTCAAGGTGATGGAGCAGAGCCGTGTTCGCACTGAGCAGAGTGTGGAGCAGGCGGAGGAAGCCGATGCGGCGCTTACAGCTATCACCCAGGCAGTATCGGTGATCAGTGACATGAACACGCAGATTGCCAGTGCCGCCGAGCAGCAGAGTGCGGTAGCCGAAGATGTGCACCGCAATGTCACCTCGATTGATGAGGTGGCTAAATCGGTTGCCCAGGGTGCTGAAGAGGCATCCCAGGCCAGCGCCGGGCTGACCAAGCTGGCCGAGCATCAGCGCCGTCTGATCAATCAGTTCAAGGTCTGATTACAGTTTGATGCTGCGTCCACTGGGGGCGCAGCAGGTGGGCCCTTGTTGTCCCGGATTGCTCATCGCCGGATTCACTGGATGAATCAGATCCACCTGGCCTTCTGCGTTCAATAGCAGAGGCTGCAGGGCAGTGATTGCTGTTGCCTGTGCCAGCCAGATCGCCTGCTCACCAGGATTCAGGGTGGCTGGCATTCGTTCGCCCAGTTTCGCCGCCAGGCCCTTGGCAGGCACGCTGATCAGCGCGCAACTGTCCCAGAACTGACCATCGTCCAGTTGGTAGCGCTCCCACAGGCCGGCAATCGCCAGACCGCCGTTTTGCCGGCGCAGGTACCAGGGCTGCTTGCGGCTGCCGCGTTGCTGCCAGAGATAATAGCCGTCGACCGGAAGCAGGCAGCGTCGTTGTGCCAGTGGCTGGCTGAACTGGGGCTTGTCCAGCAGGAGCTCGGCGCGCACGTTGAAGGGCGCCTTGTCGAGTTCACGCATCCAGCCCGGGGTCAGCTTCCACAGCACGCGCGCGCATTCCAGCTGACGCTGGTTACGTCGCAGGATCAGCAACTGCTGGCCGGGTGACAGGTTCCAGTTGGGTCGCCAGTCGGTGGGTGGGTCAGCCAGTGGTGGATTGAACTGGGCCAGGCGTCCGCTCACGCATCGTCTTCCTGTTGTTCCGGAAAGATCGGGGTAGCGGATTGATAGTCGCGGATTAGTTCGCGGGCCAGGCCCAGGTCTTCAGGGCGCACCCAGAGGCCAAGCAGGTCATGCACCGGCAGCTCGCCGATCGCCCCTTGCAGATACTGACCACTGAGGTGGCAGGGCACGTGCTGCTCGGTCAGCATCTGGCGCAGGAGTTCGCCTTCGATCATATCGCGGGGGTGGTAGGCACAGAGCATGGGCTATCCTGAAATCAGTCCTGCTCGCGACGCAGGTCAATATGGTAATCATCGCCATCAGTGTCGATCCACAGGCTGACATGGATAGGCTGACAGCAGACCTGACAGTCTTCGATATAGCTCTGGGCGCCGCCGGTAAGGTCCAGTAGCAAGCTGATGGATTCGCCACAGTGAGGGCACTGCAGCAGGGCTTCTTCCAGTGCGCGCATGCTAAACCCCGGTTGGCGATGAATGTGACTGCCAGTGTAGCTGTATCGTTGAACTGGTGAAAGCGCGCCGGGAAACGCATAATGCGCGCCTACCTGAAGTGAGAGGATTGCATGCGCGAGTTTGAAGCCATACGCCCCTATCGTGATGACGAAGTTGCTGATGTCATGGCCCGTCTGGTCCGTGATCCGGAGTTATTGAGCTTGTTGGCTAATCAGCGCCTGCCGCGCCTGGCGCGCTGGAGCCCGGCGCTGGCGGCCAAGCTGGTCAGCCTCGGGCTGCGCCGTGAGGCGAAACAGATCCATAGTGTGGATGAGCTACAGCACCGGCTGGAGCCCTACCTGGATCAGCTGATTGAGCGCAGCACGCTGACCGTTACCTACAGCGGTCTGGAGCAGCTGGACAAAACGCAGCCGCATCTGTTTCTGGCCAACCACCGTGACATCGTCATGGATCCGGCCTTTGTCAATTATGCGCTTTACCATGCCGGGCACCCGACGCCGCGTATCGCCATCGGGGACAATCTGCTGCAGCGCCCCTTTGTTGCTGACCTGATGCGCCTGAACAAGAGTTTTATTGTGCATCGCTCTTTGACTGGCCGCCGGGAAAAGCTGCAGGCCTATCAGACCCTGTCTGCTTATATCAATCATTCGATTGCTGAGGGGCATTCGATCTGGATTGCCCAGGCCGAAGGGCGGGCCAAGGACGGCAAGGACCAGACGGACTCGGCCATCATCAAGATGTTGTGCATGAGCCGCAAGGATGAGCCCTTTGATGAGGTCATCCACTCGCTCAGCGTGGTGCCGGTGTCGATTGCCTATGAATGGGACCCGTGCGATCAGATGAAGGCGCACGAGCTGGCAGAGAAAGGCCTCAAGGGTAGCTATACCAAAGCGCCTGGCGAAGACGACCGCTCCATTGCCATGGGCCTGACCGGCTACAAGGGGCGGGTGCATGTGGCCTTTGGCGAACCCCTGGCCAAGGGCATTGCCGATGCCAAGCAGGCTGCGCGTGAAGTCGACCGGCAGATTCTGTCTTCTTATCGCTTGTATGCCAGCAACTACCTGGCATTCGAGCGCGTGCTCACCTCGCCGGGTGTAGCGGTGGCCGACTGGCGCGAGCAGTTTGACCCGGATGAACTGGCGCAGGAGCAGGCGCGTTTTGACGAGCGCCTGGCCGCGTGCCCGGAAGCTGAGCGGCCTTACTGGCTGTTGCAATATGCCAATCCGGTCATCAGTCGTGGCCTGATCAACAGCCGGTGAGCAGGTTGGCGGCCACCGGCACAGGGCGCGGGTTTATACCTGGGTGCTGATCAGGCTCAAGATCAGCGCCAGGCCGAGGCAAACGCTGGCAACGGCATAGAACAGCCGGTTGATGCGCTGGGTGGCGGGGTCGAGCTCTTGCGCCGGGGCAACATCAGCATGGTTTGCCACACTGACAGCAAAGCTGGCGCGGCGGCTGCGGTACTGAGTGGCGAACACCAGCCAGGCGCCACTCAGGGCATAGAACAGCGCCAGAGCGTTGAGCACAAAAGCAGGGTGGTTCAGGTAATAGATCCAGGCGGATTGCAATGCGGGCATGCGTAATCTCCGGACATGCTCGGAACCTGCACGATCTTCTTGTTGTTCTGACGGGTTACCACGAAGCGGTTAGATGGCTGGCAGAATGCTATAGATCACTGCCGACTAAAAATCGCGCTCATGATAACGGATTTGCTTTTTTTGATCGAGTTATCAGCGCTGGATTCGGATTAACGGCGACCGGATGGTAACCTGTTTTGTAGAAACGCAACATTGTCTGCCGCGTGCAGTCATAAGTTAGGTAGCCCCTGTACTTACAGCAACTCAAGGTGAAGCGAGATGAAAAAACATGTGTTGTGGATGCCGCTGTTACTGACTGTCAGTCTGCTCAGTGTCGGTTGTGCCTCGCAATTGACCGGTGATACCTATTCGCGCAGTGAGGCAAGAACTGCGCAAACGGTGCGTATGGGTACGGTTGAATCCGTGCGTATGGTGCAGATTGAAGGCACCAGAACCCCGATCGGTGCGGGTGCGGGCGCTGCCGTCGGCGGTATTGCCGGTAGTGGCGTTGGTGGTGGACGTGGTGCCGGTATCGCCACTGTATTGGGCGCGGTAGCTGGTGGCATGGCCGGGGCAGCCGCTGAAGAAGGCCTGACCCGCCGTCAGGGGGTTGAAATCACGGTGACTGAAGACAGCGGGCATACCCGTGCCTACGTGCAGCAGGTGACTGACAATGTGCATTTTGCGCCGGGCGACCGGGTGCGCATTACTACTGTGAATGGCACATCACGGGTGACCAAGTAAGCGTAACTCGCGTAACCTGAATGCGTGCCCGTCAGGCTGACGGGCCGTAACCCGAATTATAAAGCAGATAAGGGATGACCATGCTGGCCTTGCGCGCTTGTAATAATATGTTTCACCGGAAAGCCTGTTCCCTTCTTGTTTATGGTGTCGAGACGATAGCTTCCGTCTATCGTAGAGACGTGCTGCTGTCAAGATGTTGCCGGCGGCGTGATCTGTGTTAAAACACCGGTCTACTGCCATGGGCAGTCATAACTGATTGATGAGGACGGAACACCGCTTATGCTTGTTGCCTTGTTGGCTATCACAATTAATGCGTTGTGCGCACCGCTGATCTGGCGCGCGGTCCCGAAGCAGGCGGGCTGGCTGTTGGCGTTGGTGCCGGCGGCCTGCTTTGTCTGGTTTGCCGCCCAGATTCCGCTGGTAGCTTCCGGCGAGGTCGTTACCGCCAGCATGGCCTGGGTGCCGGCACTGGACGTCAGCCTGACGCTGCGACTGGATGGTCTGGCGTTGATCTTTGCTCTGCTGATCAGCGGTATCGGGGCGCTGATCGTGCTTTATGCGGGCGCCTATCTGGATGATCACCATCACCTTGGGCGTTTTTATGCCTACCTGCTGATCTTCATGATGGCCATGCTGGGTCTGGTGCTGGCCGATGACCTGATCGCCCTGTTCGTTTTCTGGGAACTGACCAGTGTCGCTTCCTATCTGTTGATCAGCTACAACCATGAAAGTCCGGAATCCCGCCGCGCCGCATTGCAGGCCTTGTTGATTACCGCTGGTGGCGGTCTGGCACTGCTGGCTGGTCTGGTGTTGTTGGGTATTGCAGGCGATGCCTGGCAGATTTCCCAGCTGGATGCGGCGGTGGTGCAGGGCAGTGCGCTGTTCCCTGCGATCATGGCGCTGGTGCTGATTGGCTGTTTTACCAAGTCGGCACAGTTCCCGTTCCATCTCTGGCTGCCGAACGCGATGAATGCGCCGACGCCCGTGTCTGCTTACCTGCACTCGGCAACCATGGTCAAAGCCGGTGTCTATCTGCTGGCGAGGCTGAACCCGACGCTGGGCGGCGGTATGACCTGGAGCACCATTCTGGTGGTGCTCGGTGCTACCACGGCGCTGCTCGGCGCCATCCTGGCTATTCGCCAATATGACCTCAAGCGCATGCTGGCCTATACCACGGTGGCGGTGCTTGGTCAGCTGACCATGCTGATCGGCACCAACACCACCTACGGCCTGCAGGCGTTCATTCTGTATCTGGTTGCGCACTCCTTCTACAAGGGGGCGCTGTTCATGGCAGTGGGTGCGATTGACCATTCCACCGGTACGCGTGATCTGCGCAAGCTGGGTGGCTTGTTGATGGTGATGCCGGTGACCGCCTTTGCGGTGGGTCTGGCTGCTTTCTCCAATGCCGGACTGCCCCCCTTCTTCGGTTTTATTGCCAAGGAGTTCAAGTACGCAGGCCTGATGCAGATGGGCACGCTGGGGCTTACCGTCACCGGGGTCATGATTCTGACCAATGCACTGCTGGTAGCCGCAGCCGCCTTGATCTTCTTCAAGACCTTCATGGGTCGCAAACAGGATTTCGGTGATAATCATCCGCACGAAGTGTCCCCCTTCCTCTGGTTGGGCCCCTTGTTGCTCGCGGTGGGTGGCTTCGTGCTCGGTGCCTGGAACCACTGGCCGGAAACCTGGTTGATCAATACCGCGGTACAGAATATCTCCAGCACGGAAATTGCCGTTGATCTGTATCTCTGGGGTGGTCTGACGCCTGCCGTCATTGCCAGTATTCTGACCCTGACTCTCGGCGCGCTGTTCTATTACAAGGCCGATGCGGTGCGTGAGCTTGCCGAGCGTCTTGGCCGCGCCTCGCGGATCAGTGGTGACTTGCTCTGGGATTTGCTGCTTGGCCGCGTGTTCCAGGTTGCCGGTGGGGTTGCGCGGCAATTCCAGCATGGCTCGCTGCGTTTGCACGTGGGGCTGATGACCATGGTGATTACCTCCAGTGTGCTGGTTGGCATCATCATGCTCGGCGTCAATCCCTTTGTGACGACGGAGCTGTCAACGGTGCGTCTGTCCGGTGTCATCGGTTGCCTGTTGGCGCTGGGCGGTGCGGCGGGTGCGGCCTTCATGGCCGGTCGTCTGGCGTTGGTGGCCTCGCTCGGGGCCAGCGGCCTTGGTCTGGCATTGTTCTATGTGTCGGTGAATGCCCCGGATGTGGCGCTGACCCAGTTGATGGTGGAAACCCTGACCGTGGTCTTCCTGGCCATTGTGCTGCGGCGGATGCCGATGGTGCCTGCCAGTGGCTCTTCGCGCTTGCGGGTCAATGCCTGGCACGCCGTGGTGGCGATCAGTTTTGGTGTGGTGGTCACCCTGATGCTGATGATTACCGCGGCGCAGCCACTGCCGGGCAACCTGGCGGACTGGTTCCTCGCCAACAGCTTGCCGGCGGGTTATGGCAGCAACGTGGTCAATGTGATTCTGGTTGACTTCCGCGCCGTGGATACCCTGGGTGAAATTGTCGTGGTAGCCATTGCTGCACTGGCGGCCGCGACCTTGCTCGGTGCCGGTCAGGCGCCGGATGAAAAGCCCAAGGGCATGCCGGAATTTGGCTCGGTACTGGTCCGTCAGGGCATGCGCCCGCTGGCAGCCTTGCTGCTGATGGTCTCGCTGGTGCTTCTCTGGCGCGGGCACAACTTGCCGGGTGGCGGCTTTATCGGCGGTCTGGTGGCGGCCACCGGCTTTACCCTGATGATCGTGACCTACGGGCGCGGCATCCAGCGCGGGCTGAACCGGATTACCCCGCCGACCATTATTGCGGTCGGTCTGGCCTGTGCCGTTGGCGCCGGTTTCTTTGGTCTGTTCAATGGTGAGGACTATATGCAGGGTTACTGGATCGAGCCCTTCGGGCTCAAGCTGGGCACCCCCTTGATCTTTGATGTCGGTGTCTTTCTGACCGTGTTTGGTTCAGTGATGCATATGCTGCGAAACCTGATCGGGAGGGCTGCCTGATGGAATGGATTGCTGCAATTACCGTCGGCACCATGGCCGGCCTGGGCATCTGGATGATGCTGGATCAGCATTTGATGCGGGTCGTTTTGGGCATTGCCGTGCTGGGCAATGCGATCAATATGGGTGTGCTCACCAGTGGTCGCTTCAGTGGCGACAAGGCGGCCTTTATTTTCTCTGGCAGCGAAGCAGTGGATGCTGCCAATCCTTTGCCGCAGGCTCTGGTACTGACGGCTATCGTGATCGGCTTTGCGCTCTTTGTGTTTGCTCTGGCGGTACTCAAGCGCACCCACGAACTGCACGGCGACAAGGATACCGACAATGTCAGTTCGGTGACCGAGCAACCGGCGCCGGATGATTGTGAAGATGGCACTGCGGCGGAGGATCGCCGATGAATGCGCTTCTCGTATTGCCGGTGATGATTCCGCTGACGACCCTGTTGTTGGCGCTGTTCTTCAAACGTCAGCATCAACTGGTCAGCGCCATCAGCTTGCTCGGTACCTTTGCCTTGCTGGTGACGGGTATCTATCTGGTGGTGCTTGCCCATCAGGGGGTTGTGCTCAGCGGACAGATGGCCGGCTGGCAGGCGCCCTTTGGTATCAGCCTGGTGATTGACCGCCTGTCTGCAGTCATGGTGGCGATTACCGGGATCATCGGTCTGGCAACCCTGATCTACTCGCACAAACAGCCGATGCCGGCAGATTTTCTGCGTGACGTGCACCTGTTTGTGCAGGGCCTGTTGGCCGGTATCTGTGGCGCCTTTATCACCGCCGATATCTTCAACCTCTATGTCTGGTTTGAGGTGTTGCTGATCGGCTCCTTTGCGCTGATTGCCCTGGGTGGCGGTGAGCGGCGCTTGTCCGGCGCCATGACCTATCTGGTCCTCAACATGCTGGCCACGCTGATGTTCCTGCTGGCTGCCGGTCTGGTCTACGGTACCACCGGCACGCTGAACATGGGTGAGTTGGCCCTGCTGTTCCGTGCCGGTGAGGCGACCGAGGGTGCCTGGCTCGGGGTGATAGTGATGCTGCTGTCATTCTCGATCAAGGCTGCACTTTTCCCCTTGTTCGGCTGGCTGCCGGCCAGTTATCACGTGGCCTGGACGCCCGTGTCGGCACTCTTTGCCGGCCTGCTGACCAAGGTGGGTGTCTATGCGCTGATCCGTATCGTGACCCTGTTGTGGCCGGAGCCGGGGGTTGTACACACAGTACTGCTCTGGGTGGCCTGTGCCACCATGCTGATCGGTGTGCTCGGCGCCGCGGCGCAAACGGAAGTCCGGCGTATCCTGTCGTTCCATATTGTCAGCCAGGTGGGTTATATGGTGCTCGGGCTGGCGCTGGCGACGCCGCTGGCTCTGGCCGGTGCGGTCTTCTACCTGATCCACCACATTGTGGTCAAAGCCAACCTGTTCTTCGTCGCTGGCATTGCGGCGCGGCTGACCGGTTCCGAGCGGCTGGCGGCCATGGGTGGGCTCTATCACAGCAAGCCCCTGCTGGCGGTGCTCTTTGCCATTCCGGCTCTGTCGCTGGCGGGTATTCCGCCCTTGTCCGGTTTCTGGGCCAAGTTCGTGCTGGTCAAGGCGAGTCTGGATGCGGGTGTCTGGATGGCGGCGTTGTTTGCGCTGCTGACCGGTATCTTTACCCTGTTGTCGATGAGCAAGATCTGGAACGAAAGCTTCCTCAAGGCGCACCCCCAGCCGCAACTGGTGGCCAATAACGGTAATGGCCCGCGCGGTGCCTGGGTGACTGTGGCGATTCTGGGTGCCATTACCGTGGTGATCGGCTTTGGCGCCGGGCCGGTGATGGAATACGCCGGCGCGGCCGCCGAGCAGCTGGTTGAAGCGCCAGCCTACCTGCAACTCCTGTCTGCGGAGGTGAATTGATGCTCGCCGTGCATGTATTGGGCGCGACCCTGCTGGCCTGGTGGCTGGACGACCTGAGTGCAACCAGCTGGTTTCTGGCCCTGGCGCTGGCCTATCCGTTGTTTCGGGCACTCGGTCTTTTCTTGCCGGCCTGCCGCTTGTACGCCCGCCAGATCGAAGTAGGTGCGGTCTTTGTACCCTGGTACACCTGGAAGGTATTCGCTGCGACCTGGGATGTAGCCTTGATTGTGCTCAACCCCAAGCGCAAGGTGACCTCGGCAGTGGTCAAGGTGCCGATCCAGACCCGTGACCGCCGGCTGGTGACCGTAATCGGCTGCCTGCTGACCCTGACGCCGGGCACCCTGGCGCTGGATTACAACGAGTATGACGGTGATCTGTACGTGCATATTCTGGATACCGCGTCCGCTGACCCGGTGTTTGCGGCTGTAGCGGAAATCGAACAACGACTGATGGCCTGGGTCTATCCCGGAGGTGGCGCATGAATGTCGAGATTGCAGCGGCTGAGTGGGTGTTGCCCATTGTCGGTGGCATGTTGGTAGTCAGTGCCTTGATCGTGATGTGGCGTTTGCTGGTCGGCCCGAGTCGTCCCGACCGTGCCGTGGCGGTGGATGCCATGACCATGATCGGCGTGGCCGGGGTGGCCTTGCTGGCCATTGTGCGTGAACAGGTGGTGCTGCTGGATGTGCCCATTATTCTCGCCCTGGTCAGCTTCCTGGGGAGTGTGGCTTTTGCCCTGTTGTTCAAGGGCACCCACCACAGTGATGAACCCCATGGACAGCCACAGCATTCTGGTAAACCCGGAGGTGAGGCATGAATATTCTGCCCTGGCTGGCATCCATTCTGATTCTGCTCGGCGGTGTTTTCAGTTTGCTGGGGGCGCTCGGTGTATTGCGTTTGCCCGATGCCTACACGCGCATGCATTCGGCCAGTAAGGCCGGTGCTCTTGGCGCCATTCTGGTATTGCTCGGTACCCTGGCGGCCACCGATGGCGCGCGCTGGTTTGCGGTGCTGCTGGCAGTGCTGGTGGTGCTGCTGACCGCGCCGATGGCGGCCCATGCCATCTCCCGTGCTGGCCACCGGGCCGGTTTCAAACCCGAGGTTGGCCCCCTGGGCGATGCCCTCGAACATGAGGAATACGACCGCCGGCATGGCCTCTGAGCGGGTCTGATAAGAGGCCTGCCCGAGCCTGACGAGCTGGTTATAGTCGTTTTCCAATCATCTGGATTGAGCAACTTTTTTGCTTTGTCTCAATGACAGGGCATCTGTGGCTGTGGATAATAGCCTCGCTTTGATCATCGCCTGATCACTTCAGCGGCTATTATTCCCGCCCACGGAGACCTGTCGGATGTCTGTGCTGCTTATCGTCCTGTTACCGCTACTGGCTGTTGGCTTGCCGGTATTGGCGGACGCATGGGGACGAAATGCCTGTGCCTGGCTGACGGCGCTGGCACCGCTGCTGGCACTGGCCCTGTTGCTCAATCAGGCACCGGCAGTATTGGCCGGCGAGGTCGTGCTGGCCCATTGGCCCTGGCTCGAACCGCTGGGACTGCACATCAGTTTTCGGCTGGATGGCCTGGGTTTTTTGTTTGCCCTGCTGATTCTCGCCATTGGCCTGCTGGTCATACTCTACGCACGCTTTTACCTTTCGCCGCGTGACCCCATGGGGCGCTTTTTCGCCTATCTGTTGCTGTTCATGGCCGCCATGTTGGGCGTTGTGCTGTCGGAAAACCTGCTGCTGTTGATTGTGTTCTGGGAACTGACCAGCCTGTCGTCCTTCCTGCTGATCGGCTATTGGTCGCACAGCAGCGACGCGCGCAAGGGTGCGCGCATGGCGCTGGTGGTCACCGGGGGTGGCGGGCTTGCCTTGCTGGCCGGGGTACTGCTGCTGGGGCAGATAGTCGGTAGTTACCAACTGACCGATGTGCTGGCGGCCGGCGCGCAGATTCGCGCCCATGCGCTCTATCCTGTGATATTGGTGCTGGTGCTGCTGGGTGTGTTCAGCAAATCCGCGCAATTCCCGCTGCATTTCTGGTTGCCGCATGCGATGGCGGCGCCGACCCCGGTCTCGGCCTATCTGCATTCGGCGACCATGGTCAAAGCGGGGGTATTTTTGCTGGCGCGGTTTTATCCGGCGTTGGCCGATACCCAGCTCTGGTTCGTACTGGTCAGTAGCGTGGGCTTGCTGACTCTGCTGGTCGGCGCGATCACTGCCCTCTACAAGCATGACCTCAAGGGGCTTTTGGCCTATTCGACTATCAGTCATCTGGGGCTGATTACCCTGTTGTTTGGCCTGGATACCCGGCTGGCGGTCGCCGCGGCGCTGTTTCATATCGTCAACCACGCGACCTTCAAGGCGGCCCTGTTCATGCTGGCCGGCATCATTGATCATGAGACCGGTACGCGGGATATCCGTCGCCTTAACGGGCTGTGGCACTTTATGCCGCATACCGCTGTGCTGACCATGCTGGCAGCGGCGGCCATGGCCGGCTTGCCACTGCTGAATGGTTTTCTCAGTAAGGAGATGCTGTTTGCCGAAGTCCTGACCCAGCAGCAGTGGGGTAGCTGGAGCGGTCTGTTGCCGCTGCTGGTGCTGCTGGGCGCAGCCTTTTCTGTGGCCTATTCGCTGCGCCTGGTGCACGCAGTGTTCTTCGATGGTCAAGCGGTGAATGTGCCGCGTTACCCACCCCATGAGCCGCCGGCGGGCATGCGTTTGCCGGTGCAGGTGCTGGTTGCCTTGTGCGTGCTGGTCGGTATCTGGCCAGCGCTGTTGATGACAGCATTGCTGGCGTCAGCAGTCACGGCCACGCTGGGGCAGGGGATTGAGCTGCCGGTGCTGGCAATCTGGCACGGTTTCAACCTGCCCTTGCTGTTCAGTGTACTGGCCGTGTTGGGTGGCGGGTTGATCTATCTGCTGCGCAAAGCACAGTTCAGTGCCCTGGCGCGGATCCCCAACTGGGATGCCAAACAGGTGTTCGAGACGCTGGTGCAAGCCTTGGTCAATGGCGCTTCGCGCCTGTTATTACGGCTGGAGAACGGTTCCTTGCAGCGATACATGGCCGTGCTGTTGTCAGTGGCTATTGCCGGTGCCGGTTACTGGTTGCTGAACATGCAGCAATGGCGTGGGCCGCTGGCGCTGGGCAGTGTCGATGGCGTGACGGCATTGGCGGCGGTCATTCTCATGGTGGCCAGCCTGGCCACGGTACGTTGGCATCACCAGCGTCTGGTCGCCCTGATCATGCTCAGTGTGGTGGGTTTGCTGGTGGCGCTGGCCTTTGCCCGCTTTTCCGCACCGGACCTGGCGCTGACGCAGCTGGCGGTTGAAATGGTCACTATCTTGCTGCTGATGCTGGCGCTGTTCTTCCTGCCACGCTATACACCGCAGGAGTCGAGCAACCTGCGCCGCTGGCGTGATCTGGCGCTGGCCGGTCTGGCCGGTCTGCTGGTGGCCGGCCTGACCTTTGCATTGCTGACCCGGCCACAGGACAGCATTGCCGGCTTCTTCGTCGCCAACAGTCTGATCGGCGGGGGCGGCACCAATGTGGTCAACGTGATTCTGGTGGATTTCCGTGGCTTTGATACTTTGGGTGAGATCAGTGTACTGGCGATTGCCGGTGTGGGTATCTATGCGCTGATTGATGGACTGCGCCTGCATGTGCCGACCACCGACGCGCTGGGCCGACCCTGGGCCCGCGAGGCCCATCCGCTGATGCTGATCAATCTGTCGCGGGTGATCTTGCCGTTGGCACTGCTGGTCTCGGCCTATATTTTCCTGCGTGGGCATAATTTACCTGGCGGCGGCTTTATCGCCGGCCTGATCACCGCCATCGCGCTGATTCTTCAGTATGTGGCCAGTGGTGAGGCCTGGACCCGTGAGCGCTGGCGCGTCAATTACCATGCCCTGGCGGCATCGGGTGTACTGATCGCGGGCGTCACCGGCGTTGCCAGCTGGCTGTTTGGTTATCCTTTCCTGACCTCGACCTTCACCCATGTGGACATTCCCCTGGTCGGTGATATCGAGCTGGCCAGTGCCCTGGTGTTTGACCTCGGGGTTTATCTGACGGTGATCGGGGCGACCCTCTTGATCCTGGCCAATCTGGGCAAGTTGACCAAAGTACGTGATGCCGGGGAGGGTATCTGATGGCGGTGTTGTTTGCTCTGACGCTGGGCGTGCTGAGCAGTTGCGGCGTGTACCTGATCCTGCGTGCACGCACCTTTCCGGTGGTGCTGGGCCTGACCCTGCTCGGTTACGCGGTGAACCTGTTTCTGTTTGCCAGTGGCCGTTTGTACACCGGGATGCCGGCGGTGCTTGGGCGCAGCCCTGAACTGGCTGACCCCTTGCCGCAGGCCCTGGTGTTGACGGCGATTGTAATCGGCTTTGCCATGACCGCCTTTGCGCTGGTGCTGGCCTTGCGTGCTCTGGGTGAGCTGGACTCCGACCATGTCGATGGCCGGAGGGATCAGGGATGAGTCATTTACCGGTGCTGCCGGTATTGCTGCCGATGTTTGCGGGCGCGCTCTTGCTGCTGCTGGCACGGCTGCCAATGGTGCATAAGCGCAGTCTGTCGCTGCTGGCGAGCTTGCTGCAGCTGCCGCTGGCACTGGCGTTGCTGCTGGCGGCAGAGCAGGGCATCAGTGTCTATGCGCTGGGCAACTGGGCGCCACCCTATGGTATCGTGCTGGTGGTTGACCGGCTGTCAGCGCTGATGCTGCTGCTCAGTGCGGTATTGGCGCTGCCTGTGGTGCTCTATGCAAGCCGCGGCGATGATGCGCTGGGGCCGAACTTTCATGCCCTGTTCCAGTTCCAGTTGATGGGCATCAATGGCGCTTTTCTGACCGGTGACCTGTTCAACCTCTTTGTGTTTTTCGAGATTCTGCTGATCGCATCCTATGCGCTGCTGGTGCATGGGCCCGGCGGTGCGCGGGTACGTGCCGGCTTGCATTATGTGCTCTTGAACCTGGTGGGCTCGGCGCTGTTCCTGCTTGCCCTGGGTACCCTCTATGGCGTGACCGGTACCCTGAATATGGCCGATATGGCCTTGCGTATTGCTGTGCTGGATGCCGACGAGCTCTATCTGGCCGGTGCTGCCGGCATGCTGCTGTTGGTGGTGTTCTCACTCAAGGCCGCGGTGTTCCCGCTGTATGTCTGGTTGCCGCGCGCCTACGCCAGTGCCTCGGCACCGGTAGCAGCCCTGTTTGCGATCATGACCAAGGTGGGGATCTACGCTATCATCCGCGTGTTTACCCTGGTCTTTGCTGACACTGCCGGGCCGCTGGCCGGTATGGCGCAAAACGTGCTCTGGCCACTGGCGCTGCTGACGCTGATACTGGGCGCGCTGGGTGCGTTGGCAGCCAGTTCATTGCCCGGTGTCGTCGCTTATCTGGTGGTGCTCTCGGTTGGTGTGCTGCTGGCGGGGGTTGCCCTTGGCAGTGACGCGGCGCTGCAGGCGCTACTCTATTATCTGCTGCAATCGACCTGGGTGGCAGCCGGCTTGTTCCTTTTTGCCGGTCTGTTGGCGCGCGCGCGTGGGCCGCGATTTATGGCTCGTCTGGTGGCCGGGCCACCGCTGTCGCAGCGTCTGCTGCTGGGCTCGGTCTTCTTTCTCGCTGCCGTGGCCATTGCTGGCCTGCCGCCCCTGTCGGGTTTTATCGGCAAGCTGCTGTTGTTGCAGGCCGCTGGTACCGGGTGGGCAGCGGGTTTCTTGTACGCAGCAGTGCTGGGCAGCAGCCTGCTGGTGATCATTGCCTTGAGCCGTGCCGGCAGTACCCTGTTCTGGCGTCAGGCCGGTGAGGTCGAGGCCAGCGGTGAGCCACTGGATCACTGGCGTTTGCTGGCCTGTTTGTTGTTGCTGGGTTCCAGTGTATTGCTGGTTGTACTGGCGGCGCCGGTGCTGGACTATCTGGCGGCAGCGGTAGCGCAGCTGGGCCATCCTATGGGCTATATTGATGCGGTGCTCTCTACCAGGCCTTACAGGGGGGCGCCATGAAGCGTCGGCACCTGCGTGGATTACCACACCCCTGGTTAAGCCTGTTCATGCTGCTGATCTGGTTGTTGCTGGTCAACGACCTGTCCTTTGCCAGCTTGCTGGGCGGTGTGCTGCTGGGTTGGCTGATTCCGCTGGCAACCCACCGTTTCTGGCCTGATCCGCCGCGCCTGAGTCACCCCCTTACTTTGCTACGCTTTGCGCTCCGTGTGCTCGGCGACATTGTGCAGGCCAACTTCCAGATGGCGCGGCTGATTCTTGGCCGCAGCGCTGATCTGCAGCCGGCTTTTATCGAGTACCCGCTGGATGTGCGGCATGATTTCACTATCGGCCTGCTGGCCAGCACCATCTCGCTGACGCCAGGCACGGTATCGGCGGATATTGATCGTGAGCGGCATCTGCTGCTGATCCATGCCTTCAATGTAGTGGATGAGCAGGCGCTGATCGAAACCATCAAGACCCGCTATGAGCGGCCCCTGCAGGAGGTGTTCGAATGCTCGACGTCGTGATTCTGCTGTGCCTGGGCATCATGTCACTGGCTACCTTGTTGACGGTCTTACGCCTGTTGCGCGGGCCGGATTTACCCGACCGGATTCTGGCGCTGGATACCCTGTATATCAATGCCATCGCCCTGATCATGCTGCTGGGGATGTATCTGGCTTCGGATCTGTTCTTTGAGGCGGCGCTTCTGATTGCGGTGATGGGTTTTGTTGGTACGGTCGCGGTAGCCAAGCATCTGTTGCGTGGCGATATCATTGAATAAGGGGATGGCGGATGGCTATTGACTGGATTGACGTGGTTATCGCGGCGCTGCTCTTGCTCGGCAGCCTGTTTGCCTTGATTGGCGCCATCGGGCTGTTCAAGCTACCGGATTTCTATATGCGCCTGCATGGGCCAACCAAGGCGACGACCCTGGGTGTCGGTGCCTTGGTGGTCGGGTCGATGGTGTTTTTCAGTGTGCAGGGCGAGGGCATCAGTCTGCATGAGCTGCTGATTACCCTGTTCCTGTTCATTACCGCACCGGTCAGTGCGCATATGCTGGCCAAGGCCGCAATGCAGCAGCGGTTGCGACGTTCACGGCGAACGCGCAACCAGCCCTGGCAGCAGTAACCTCAGTCGGCGAACGCGACGCTGGTCGGGTAGGGTTGCAGCACAATCTCCACGCGGCGATTCAGCGCGCGACCGGTATCCGTGCTGTTGTCGGCCCGCGGCTCGAATTCACCCATGCTGTGCAGACGCATGCGCTGGCTGCTGACACCACCGAGCATCAGTACGCTGGCAACGGCTTGCGCGCGTTCCAGGCTCAGGCGACGGTTGACCTCGCTGTCACCTTCGGTGTCACTGTGGCCAACCACGGCGTATTGGCTGTCGCCGTCATGGCGCAGAGCCTGAGCAACCTTGCTCAGCGGCACCAGGCCAGAAGGTTGCAGCAGGGTGCGCTTGGGGTGGAAGTTGCCATCTACCGGAATGATCAGGCGCAGCATCTCGCCTTCACGCTGCAGCTCGTAACCCTGCTCGGCCGCAATCTGGCTCAGACGCTGTTCGCGGCTATCGGCCCAGGAGTAGGTCGGCTCGGGCGGTGGCGGAGTCGGGGTGGCACAGCCGATCAAGGCGGTGAATGAGAGCGCGAGGGCAAAAGGGGCTAGTTTGGTCATGGTCTTGGCAGTCTTTGCTATCAGATATGTTGTTATGCACAGCAAAACCCCGGACGCGGTACTACCTGCTGTGGTCAGCCAATAGCCAACGTGCGGAGCATAGCATTGACGCTGCACGCCGACTACGGCTGCAGCTTGCCATCACGGGCCGCTCGTCGGGGTTAACAGGCTTCTTGCTGGTACGGCAGGCAGGTACAATGGCTACCGATCGATGATTGCCGTGCAGGAGTCTGTTGTGAGTGAATCTGTAAGCGAGGCCTATGCCGCCATCCTCGGCGCGACCGCCCCTATCGAGTGGTCCGCACTGGCGCCCCATTTTGCCCGTGGCCAGCTGTGGCAGGTCAGCCGCGAGCTGGATCTGGTTGCCGTCGCTGAGGCCCTGACCCGCGACGATGGTGCCCAGGTCAAGCAGTGGATGGATGCCGGCCAGTTAAGTCAGGTCGACGATGACCAGGCCCGGGACTGGCATGAGCGTGATCCGCAAAGCCTCTGGGCAGTGGTCATTCGCCCCTGGGTGCTGGTGCAGGAACGCGCGAGCTGAGCGCCTGTTATCTCGAGTGGAGTGCACCTGATGAGCTGGCCGCTGGCAGCCAATCTGTCCATGTTGTTTACCGAGGTCGAGCTGGCTGAGCGGATCAGCCGGGCGCGTGAGGCCGGTTTTGCCGGCGTGGAAATCCAGTTCCCTTATGCCTTGCCTGCAGCCGATCTGCAGCAGCTGTTGCAGGTCAATCAATTACCTCTGGTGCTGATCAACCTGCCAGCGGCCGACCTGCTGGATGGTGGGCCGGGCCTGGCCGCAGTACCCGGGCGCGAAATTGATTTTGCCCGGGCGCTGGAACAGGCCTTGCGCTATGCCGAGATTGCTCGGCCGCTGCAGGTCAATGTGCTGCCTGGCCGCCTGGTGCCTGGCGTTGACCGCGAGCAGGCGCTGGACCTGTTGGCCAGCCACCTGCAGCAAGCCGGTGACGTCTTTGCCGAGCTGGGTATTGGCGTGGTCTGTGAAGCGATCAATAGCCAGGATATGCCCGGTTTTCTGCTGGATGGTTCGGAATCCTTGTTGCACATGCTGCAGCGTGTCAGGCATGCCAATGTCCGCGCTCAGGTGGACCTTTATCATCTGGCGCGTATGGGTGAGGATATCGCTGAAGCACTGACCCGTCTGCAGGGCGCTATCGGGCATATCCAGTTTGCTGACTTTCCCGGGCGGCATGAGCCCGGCTCAGGTAATCTGGACTTTGCCGCACTGCCGGAATTATTACAGGCAGTGGGTTATCAGGGTTGGCTGGCGGCAGAATACAAGCCTGCCGGACCGACCACTGCAGGGCTGGACTGGCTGGCGGCGTGGCAGCGCTCAGGGCTGGCTGCCACGCCTTAGCCACTGATTCAGACGATGCCTTGCTCGCGGGCCATGGCCATGGCGGCTTTGGGGCCGGTCCAGAGTGAAGGCAGGATGATCAGGGATACCGGGATTGCAGTGATCACAATAAATTGCTGCAGCACGCCGATCTGTCCCGCGCCCATATACAGCAAAATCGCCGCCATCATTGCCATGGCACCACCCCAGAACACCCGGATCCAGGGGCTGGGCTCGTCATGTCCGGCGCTGACCATGGCAATCGGCGCCAGCAGGGCAACCGCCAGAATCATCTCGCGCACCGTCCGCCCGCGAGAAATCCTCGATACGAACACCGCCATCAAGGGCGTGTAGCCGATAAACCAGGCAAAGAAGAACACCGTCCACCACTTCATCCACCAGTCCGGCGCCGTTTCAGCGGTCATGGTCGCCATGCTGAAGAAGGAGGTAACGTACTCACCCATGGATTGGGTATAGGTGTTGACCAGGAACAGGGTCGGGCCAAAGAGCAGGATGACTGCGGCAATGCCCAGCGCCAGCAACACATTGAAGCGGCTGAGTAGCTGGATGCCCTTGTGCAGACCGGTCATCACCGAGGCCATATACACCCCGGCCAGGATCAAGAGCACAGTCAGTTGTGTGGTGTAGCCATCGGTAATGCCGAATAGCTGGTGCAAGCCAAAGCTCATCTGCGTCGCCAGAAAACCGATCGGCCCCACAGTGCCGGCCACTACGGCGATCACACAGAAAGCATCGATAACCCCGCCCAGGCTTGCCCGTTGCGGCAGGTCGTGCTTTGGCGGTCATGAGCGTGTTCTCTTTGCATATAAAGAGGTATCAAGGTTACAGGCAATGGCACAATGATGCATGCATGAGCTTTAATACATCATGTTTAGACAAAAATCGGGGTCAGGTCTTGCCTTTTGCCTCGTCGGTGCCAAAAAGGCAAAAGGCAAGACCTGACCCCGATTTGACCCGGCTTCCAAGCGAGTTTTAGCTATGCCCACATCTGATAACTTCCTGGCAAACAGGCACCACGTCACGCGCCTTGGGCCCGCATCGGCGCAGAGCGAGCAGCCAACATTGGTCCTTTCGCATGGCTTTGGCTGTGATCAGCAAATATGGTCGCCCGTTGCCCAGCTATTGGCCCGGGACTTCCCGGTGGTGCTTTTTGATCATATGGGCTGCGGGCGTTCCGACATGCGCGCCTACGATCCGGAGCGTTACACAAACCTGGATGCCTATGCGGATGACCTGGCAGCCCTGGTGACAGAGCTCGAGCTGGATCGCCCCATCCTGGTCGGGCATTCCGTCAGTGGTGCCATCGGCTGGCTGGCTTCCATCGGCAGGCCAGAGCTGTTTCAGCAGGTGATAGCTATTGGACCCTCGCCGCGCTATATCAATGATCCGCCTGACTATGAAGGCGGATTTGAGGAGCAGGATGTTCAGGATCTGATTGACCTGATGGAGCGAAACTACTTCGAGTGGGCCGGATATCTCGCGCCTGTAGCTATCGGCAATGATGCGCCGCAAGCGGTCACCGATGCGCTGCGCCAGAGTTTTCTGGATGCCGATCCGGAAGTATCCAGACGCTTTGCCCGATCGACGTTCATGAGCGATATCCGTGCACGCCTGCAGGGCGTTACAGTGCCTACTCTGATTTTGTACAGCGAGGAGGACGTGATCGTGCCTGCGGGCGTGATTGACTACCTGGCGTCTGCACTACCCGACTGCCAGACCCGAAAGCTCAATGCCACTGGCCATTACCCGCACATGACCCATCCACAAGAGGTAGCAGACGCCATTCGCGAGGGCATCGTCCTTGAAGCTTGATATGGACTCCATACCCGGCGGGCTGGTGCTGATGGACGCAGAAAATCGCGTCACCGCCGTCAACCTGACACTCTGTAACTGGCTCAAGCGGGACCAGAGCGACCTGCTCGGCCGCTCACCGGCAATCTGGATGACGCCTGCCTCGCGGATGTATTACCTGGGCCATGTGCTGCCTTCACTGCGGCTGCATGGGCGTGTTGACGAGGTGGTGCTGACCCTGGTCAGCGCTGACGGTGAAAATTACCCGGTGGTCTTGAGTGCCACGCAGCGTGCTGGCAACGAAAGCGGTTATCAGTTACTGGCGCTGCCGATGCTGCGACGCAACACGATTGAAGAGCAACTGCAGCAAGCTCGCAGGGCGGCGGATAAGGCAGCCGCTGAAAAGGACCAAGCGCTCAGAGAAGTGCAAGTCTTGATGGCTAGACTTGAAGTGCGTCAGCAAGAACTGTCGGTGCTCAATGAGCAGCTTGAACAGCTAGCAACCAAGGATCCCCTGACCGGCCTGGACAACAGGCGCGTTTTTGATCGGGAAATCACCATGCATCTCGCTCTGTATAACCGCTCGAACATGCCTTTTTCCGTGATGCTGGCGGATATTGACTGGTTCAAGCAGGTCAATGATCGTCATGGTCACGATGCTGGCGACAGAGTACTTCAGGCTGTCAGCCGCTGCCTCAGCGCCGGAATGCGCGATGTTGATACCGTGGTCAGAATGGGTGGGGAAGAGTTTGCCTTCATACTGCCTGACACCTCGGCAGACGCTGCTGTGCTGGTAGCAGAAAGAAAACGCCTTGAAGTCGAAGCGCTGGTTACCGGATACGGCAACCTGACCATCAGCTTTGGTGTCACCGCAGTCATCCCCGATGACACCCGGCGAGACCTCTATAACCGGGCCGACGAGGCACTTTACCTGGCAAAAAGCCAAGGCAGAAACCAGGTCTGCACCCGGTAAAATTCGGGGTCAGGTCTTGCCTTTTGCCCCCGATTTTTGGCGCTTGCCGAGCGTACTGATCCACAGCGCAAACACGATCAGGCTGCCACCAATAAATAGCGGCAGCAGCGCCGTCTCTGTGCCCCAGACCAGAAGGTTGAGTAGCAGGCCAACGGGCACGGCAAGGTTGTTCATCACCGCCAAAGTCCCTGCGTTGACCAGAGTGGCACCCTTGTTCCAGCAGAACTGACCGACAGCGGTGGCGAGCAAACCCATCCATAACAGCACGCCCCACTGCATATTGTTGACGGGCAGCTGCTCGGCGTCGCCAAACAGTATCCAGGCCGGCAACACCACCAGCAGGGCGCCAAGAAAGAAGTAACCAAAACGCCGATACAGCGGCACCTCCGAGGGGAAGCGCTGGGCCAGATGTTTGTAACCGATTTGGCCACTGGCAAAGGTGAAGTTGGCCAGTTGCATGAGCATAAAGCCGCCGAGAAAGTCAGCAGAAATCCCGTCAAAGCGGATGATGCCGGCACCCAGCACAGCAACGGCGGCGGCCAGCAAAGCAAGAGGGTTGAAGCGACGCTTAAGGGCGTCGTCAATCAGGGTCACGTGCAGCGGCGTCAGCACAGTAAACAGCAGAATCTCTGCCACGCTGAGCAGATTGAAGCTGAGGTACAGGCATATATAGGTGACGCCGAACTGCAAGGCGCCGACCAGGGTTACGCCGCCGATAAATCGCGGATCGACCCCACGCCAGCGCGTCAGCGGCAAAAAGACCAGCCCCGCCAGTACAACCCGGGTCAGCACTGAAAAATAGGGGTCTACCTGCCCAGCCAGGTGCGCACCTATCAGGTTGAAAGACACGGCCCAGAGCACCGTGACGAAAAGCAGATAGGCCATTTCAACTCCATGGAATTTCAAATCGGGGTCAGGTCTTGCCTTTTGCCCCATCGGCGCCAAAAAGGCAAAAGGCAAGACCTGACCCCGATTTTTGTTTGATTGCTGGTCTGTGAGCTGAATATAACCCATAATCGGCTCATATGTTGATCCAATAATGCGAGGTAATCGGCTCATGTTTATCTGGCAGCACCCTGACTGGCCTGCTTTTTATTGGGATCAAGCCATGCTGCGTTCCAGGTTGGATGCTGTGCGGATGCTACAGGGTCGTTTGCTGGGCCGCACTGATTCCGTGTCGAAACAGGCTGATTTGGATGTGGAAATGGATGCCTTGATCCAGAATGCCATACGTACCAGCGAGATCGAGGGCGAGCATCTCGATGTTGGCTCGGTGAGGTCCTCGGTTGCACGACAGCTGGGGCTTGAGCAGGCCGGGGTAACCAACAGGGTTACTCCAGAATCCGAGTCGCTGGTGGCTCTGCTGCTTGAAGCCATCCAGCAAGCGGAAAATCCATTAAGCATTGAAGAGTTGTGCAGATGGCAATCCATGCTGTTTCCAGCTGCCAGCCCGCTACTCAACATTGGCATAGGGGTTTTACGTGGCGAGCAAACCATGCAGGTGGTGTCAGGCCGGCTGGATCGGCCAAGGGTGCATTTTGAAGCCCCACCCCGGGTGGGGCTAGAGGATGAGTTAGCTACCTTTCTTGACTGGTTCAACAAACCTCCCGAAGGCCTCGACCCTCTGCTACGGGCAGGTATTGCGCATCTATGGTTAATCACACTGCACCCGTTTGATGATGGAAACGGTCGTGTCACCCGCGCAATGACTGATCGCGCGCTGGCTCAGGCTGAGCGTCATTCTGTGCGCTTTTATTCTCTCAGCGCTGCCATCATGCTGCGCCGCAACACCTATTACGACCACCTGGAGCAGGCGCAGCGTGGCGATCTTGACGTCACAGCTTGGCTGCATTGGTTTCTGGACACCTTGCAAGCAGCGCTTGAGCAGGCTCTTTTGCGTGTAGATCGTGTGTTGATGAAAACCCGTTACTGGCAGCGGCATGCGACGACAATACTGAATCAACGCCAGGTCAAAGTATTGAACCGTTTGCTTGACACTGCTGGCGATGAGTTTAAAGAGGGGATCAATGCCCGCAAGTATCAGTCTTTGACCAAGGTGAGCAAGCCGACCGCAACCCGGGATTTGGCTGATTTGCTGGAGAAGGGTTGCCTGCGTAGGTTGCCCGGCGGTGGGAGAAGTACGCGATACGTTGTGCAGTGGGATGATAAATAGTGGGGTAGGGCTTCAAAACCAGGGTCAGGTCTTGCCTTTTGCCCCATCGGCGCCAAAAAGGCAAAAGGCAAGACCTGACCCCGATTTTGTTTTTTGCTGCGGAAACGAAAATACCCCACATGAGGTCAGCTCAATGTGGGGTATTTTGTGGGGTATAAATCAATTTCATTGGTAAGCTATTGATTTATAACGATATCTGGCGGAGAGAGAGGGATTCGAACCCTCGATACGCTATTAACGTATACACACTTTCCAGGCGTGCGCCTTCAGCCACTCGGCCACCTCTCCGTAATCCTGACGCCCAGCTGGCTGGGCCATCAAGGCGCGCTAATGTACCGGAACAGGTGTTTGTTGGCAAACGCTTTTTGGCCGCAAGGAAAGACTCGCGGGTCACTGCCAAGTTGGTAAACTGCAAGGCAATCCGGCATCCGGCCGGTCAGACTATTTTCATGAGGACGCGCCATGAGCGATCTGGTTTCTTACGAATTTTCTGCGGGTATTGCCCGCCTGACGCTGAACAACGGTAAGGTCAATGCCATCTCACCGGCCGTCATCGAAGCCTTCAATGCGGCGCTGGACAAGGCCGAGCAGGATCGTGCGGTAGTCGTGATCACCGGGCAGCCGGGCATGTTGTCCGGTGGCTATGACCTGAAAGTGATGACCTCCAGCCCGGAAGCAGCCATCAAGCTGGTAGCTGCCGGTTCGACCCTGGCGCGCCGCATGCTGTCGCACCCTTATCCGGTCATTGTCGCCTGCACCGGCCATGCGGTGGCCAAGGGTGCCTTTATCCTGCTTTCGGCGGACTACCGCATCGGCGTGGAAGGCCCGTTCAAGCTGGGTCTGAATGAAGTTGCCATCGGTATGACCATGCACCACGTGGGTATCGAACTGGCGCGCGCGCGGCTGACCAACAGCCATTTCAACCGTTCTGTGATCAATGCTGAAATGTTCTCACCGGCGCAGGCAGTAGAGGCTGGCTTCCTCGATCGCGTAGTAGCCCCGGAAGCGCTGGAAGCCGAAGCCATGGCCATGGCCGAGCAGCTGACCAAGCTGAACATGCAGGCGCACAAGGCGACCAAACTGAAAACCCGCAAGGCCTTGCTGGATACCCTGGACTGGGCTATCGCTGAGGATCAGCAACACAGTCTTTGACACGTTTCGAGGCTATTTGCCGCTGGGTGGCTGAAACAGGCTCCGTTACACTTCCTGCGTATTTCAACAGGGGATAAGTCGAGTGGATTCAGTCACCCAGGCGGTATTGGGCGCGTCCGTGTACGGCGCGGTGATGGGTCGTTGGCAGGGGCGCAAGGCACTGCTGTATGGCGCCATGCTCGGCACAGTGCCCGATCTGGATGTGGTACTGGACTATGGCGATGCCGTCGCCAACATGACCTACCACCGCGGCTTCAGCCACTCCCTGTTCGTGCTCAGTGGTTTCAGCGTCCTGCTCGCCTGGATGATCCGGCGCTGGCGACCGCACCCCGGTTACAGCGGCATGCGATTATGGCTGGCAATCTGGCTGGTGCTGGTTACCCATGTGCTGCTCGACGCCTTCACCACCTACGGCACCCAGCTGTTCTGGCCCCTTACCCCCTCACCGGCGGCCATTTCCAGCATCTTTATTATCGACCCCCTGTACACCCTGCCCTTGTTGCTCGCGGTCATCGTCGGCGCTATCTGGGGTCTGCGCCGTACGGGAATGCGCTGGCAATACGCAGCACTGGCGTTGAGTACCCTGTATCTGGGCAGCACCCTGATTGGCAAGCAGATGGCAGAGCAGCAGCTTGACGCTGCCCTGCAACGCGACGGCATCCAGGCCGAGATTACCTTCAGCGCCCCCACACCCTTCAATACCGTACTCTGGCGAGTGGTGGCCTTTGCCGGTGATGACTATTACGAAGGCGTGGTCAGCTGGCTCGATGGCAGCCCGCCCGAGCTTGAACGCCTGCCGCGCAATGCCAGTGCCGCGCGCGAGGCCCTGGCCGATAGCGCGGCGCATGAGCGACTGCGCTGGTTTGCCCGCGACAAGCTGCGTTATGACCTGATCGATGGCAACTGGGTCGTCACAGACCTGCGTCTGGGGATGACCGGTTATCATCCATTTCGCTTCCCGTTGGCGCGGGGTGAAGGCGATGAGGTCGAGCTGATCAGCGAGCCCGAGCAGTGGCCCAATCCGCCGGCAGACTTTTCCCAGCTGGCGTCCTTGAAGCGTCGGGCGCTGGATCAGGGGTACCCGTTGTCGTTGGCGGAGTTGGCGCGGCCACTGAGCAAACCAGTGACCGCCTATTGATCCAACGCGGGGCACTGTCCAGGCAAGATGCCCCGCAGTCTGCGATAATGACTGCATTGCCAACCTTCGTTGATCAGGAACCCACCCCATGTCGGGCACTGCTACGCCTGCCACCGCCAAAGAACCGCGCATTCTGGCCATGCTGGCCGCCTTGCTTGCGATCTTTACCGCGATTTTCTCCAGCAACCTGCCGACCCCGCTTTACGCCGTCTGGCAACAGCAGATGGGCTTTTCCGCCACCGCGCTGACCGCAGTATTTGCCGTCTATGTGTTTGGTGTGGTCAGTATGCTGCTGACCCTGGGCACGCTGTCAGACAAGATTGGCCGCCGCCAGTTGCTGGTGCCGGGTATCCTCTTTATTACCGCCGGGGTAGTGGTCTTCTATCTGGCCAAGGATATCTACTGGCTGGGCACCGCGCGCATTCTCACCGGGATTGGTACTGGCATTGTCACCGGCGCCGCCTCGGCAGCAGTGATCGAACTGGACCCGGACAACAACTGGACCCGCGCCGCAACCCTGTCAGCGCTGTTTTTTACCATGGGCGCCTTCGCCGGCCCGACCTTGAGTTCGCTGGCGCTGGCCTTTGATAGCGGCGCCGACTCCTGGCCTTTTCTCGTCACCCTTGTCTTGTGTGTACTGACCATTATCCTGCTGCTGACCGCCCCCTGGCCAAAAGGCATCGGGCGGCGGCAAAAGGGCTTTCAGTTTCGCGACTGGCGGCCGACGCCGGTCAAAGTGCCGCGCGCCTTGCTCGGCGCCTTTATGTTTTCAGCGGCGGGCATCTGCCTGGCCTGGTCTACCGGTAGCCTCTATGCCTCATTGGGGCCATCGTTGGCGCGGGATCTGGTAGGCGTCAGTGATCGGGCCATGGCCGGCCTGTTTGCCGCCGCCTGGCAGTTGACCGCCGGCATCAGCCAGTTTGCCTGCCAGAAACAACCGCTGGATCGCCTGATCCTGGTCGGGCCGCCGCTGTTGACGGCCGGCTTGCTGTGCCTGGCGCTGGCGGTAGTCACCAGCTCCCCGGTGATCTTTACCCTCGCCACCCTGGCTACCGCCATGGGTGCCGGCGCAACCGGTGTAGTCGCCCTGGCTTCCATCAGTCAGGTCGCACCGCCGGAAGAGCGCGGCGGCATCATCTCCGCCTTCTACCTGATGGCCTACCTGACCATGGCTACCGTCGTGCTTGGTGTCGGCTTCGTCAGCGACCTGATCGGCTTTGGCAACACCGTGATCGGCTTCACCATGCTTATCTCCATCGCCGCCGCGAGCCTGCTGCTGGTAGCGATCAAAACGCGGCGGACGTCGGTGTATTGAAATCTCTGGAGGATGAGCATTAGAATCAATATGGTTGTCATTCGACAACCCTGTTTGGCATAATCAAGCTTGGAGATAAGGAATGTCTCGCCCAGCGCACCCCAAAAAAGAGATTGAAGCTGCGTTAAAGTACGCCGAAAAAGAGGGCTGGCGAATCGAGGTAGGTGGTGGTCATGCCTGGGGGAAAATCTATTGTCCCTTCAATGATGATGCCTGCCGTTGCGGTGAGTTCTGTATTGCAAGTGTATGGAGCACACCAAGGAATGCAGTCAGTCATGCAAGGGCGCTGCGTAGAGTGGTGGACAAGTGCTCCCTTCGTCAGCCTTGGGCCGAGACGGCACCAGAGGATTGAATCATGGAATATATTTTTACCCTGAAATACCGGCTGCCTGACCAGTGTGATGATCCTGATGTGCTGATCGAATACCTTGGGGCTGCGGGGTGTGATGATGCGCTCGTTGGTGTGGGTCAGCCAGGTCGACTGGCGCTGGAGTTCAGTCGTGAAGCGAACACAGCGCAAGAGGCGATCTACACCGCTTTGGCTGATGTAAGAACAGCGCTGCCTAAAGCCAGCCTGATAGAGGTGTCGCCGGATCTGGTTGGCTTGACGGATGTAGCGGAGATTGTGGGTATTTCTCGTCAAGCGATGCGCAAACTTATGCTTGCGCACAGGAGCAGCTTTCCGCTGCCAGTCCATGAAGGCAGTGCTTCAATCTGGCATCTGGCAGAAGTTCTTGGCTGGTTGAAGGCCCGAGGCGGTTATCAACTGGATGCTGACCTGCTGGAGGTGGCAAGCGTGGCGCTGGCAGTCAACATCGCCAAGGAAGCGAGTCGTCATCCGATCAATAACCAAAAAGACATCCGGCTGCTAACCGCATAAGGTGGTTCGGGGGCAAGTCTTGCCCCTGATTTGTTTTAGCCTGGCGAGCAGCGGATTAGGTCTGCGGTCGACAGGCGTGTTCCTTCTGCATCTTGCAACCATCCTCTTGGCCGCCAGTTGAATAGCTCGGCGCGGATGGCGTACTGCTCCCCACCTTTAAAGCCTGCATAGTGAATGCGCAAGTCGCAGGTGCGGTGCTGGGGTTCGCGCAGGCCGGGTTTGCCGCCGCCGGGGCGTTCAAAGCGAAAGCGTACTTCCAGTACATGTTCGCCGGCGGGCAGGTCGTCAAAGCGCAGGCTACGCACTAGTTCACCATTCAGGCGATGGGCGCGCAGGTTGTCCATGGGTTGGGTGCTGAAGCTGATGCGGGCCTGGTGTTCTGGGATTGGCGCGGGTGCCGGGGCGGGTGTGGTGCAGGCGATCAGGCTGCTGGCTGCGGTAGCCAGGGCGAGGGTGCGCCAGGGCTGCCATCTGGGGCGGTTTTCGCGGGAGGGCAGGTTGGTAAGCAGATTCGCCATGTGCTGACTCCGGGTGAAGAGGTTTGTGCCATTGTCGCAGCTCGGGGTTGGCATGCGAGCCTTTTTGTTGAATTGCTTGTGTAGGGCGCGGTTGCCGGGGGTGGGGGGGCTGCAAGGCTGGCTGCGGGCTGCGGGCTGCGGGCTGATGGGTTGATTTTGTGATCAGAGGGGCAAAAGACAAGACCTGACCCCGATTTTGCTCCCACCTTTGCTGGACGACGGGGGCGTCGTCCCTCCCGGGAGCTGGCGTTTCCTGGGCGTGTCGAGCTTCTGCTCGACAATGGTTTTGCCGGTCAAGCAGATACTCAATGCTGTTCGGAGCAAAATAATGGCGCATAGTCGCTCAAGTTTTTTGACGCATGGCCGTTATATGAGTATCGACAGGTTATGGTGTGTCATTGCAAGGCCTGTCGGGGAAGTGATGGGGTTTGGTGTTAGCTAAGTAGTTGACATCGCAGCAGAAAAAATATTTTCCGCAAAAATCCTAAAGCTTTCTGATGGCACGCCGATAACTTGATTGAACGCGAACTCGATGGGTGCCTGGGCAAAGCCCGCCCTGAGATCGCTTGCTCAGGCAAACATTTAACAGGTTTTACGGAGGCATCACCATGTCACTTACAGTAAATACTAACGTTGCATCTCTCAACGCCCAGAACAATCTGGGTCGCAGCTCAAGCGCGCTGCAAACGTCTCTGGAGCGTCTGTCATCCGGTTCGCGTATCAACAGCGCCAAAGACGACGCCGCCGGCCTGCAAATTGCCAACCGCCTGACCAGTCAGATCAATGGTCTGGGCGTGGCGGTGCGTAACGCCAATGACGGTATCTCGCTGGCACAGACCGCTGAAGGTGCCCTGCAGGAATCCACCAACATCCTGCAGCGTATGCGTGACCTGTCCCTGCAGTCGGCCAACGGCGGTCTGGGTGATTCCGAGCGCAAGGCGCTGAACGACGAAGTGGTACAGCTGAAGAACGAGCTGGACCGTATCTCCACCACCACCAAGTTCGGCAGCAAGGACCTGTTCGGCGGCAGCTTCGCCGAGAACATCCAGGTCGGCGCCCAGGCCAACGAAACCATCAGCGTTAAGATCGACAGCTTCCGCACCACCGATATGGGTACCCGTGCCAGCCGTGACGCCACTGCGGCCAATCTGGTTGCCGCTGCCGGCCCGACCAGCCTGACTATCACCGACACCACTCCCTCAACAGTGGTCGGCAGTGCGACTGCAGCTCTGGACTTTGACAACTCGGTAGCTGGTAGTGCTTCTGTTCTTTCTGCTGCTGCAGCGCCAACGACTCTGGATATTAATGCCGCCAGTACCAACAACGTATTGTCGATCAGTGGTGGCTCCATTGCATCGCCTGAAACGATAACCCTTGCTGACGATACGTATACATCTGCGACCTTGGCTAGCGCAATCAATGCTCAAATTGCGCTTAACGCTAATCTTGCCGGTCGTGTGGAGGCAGAAGCCGATGCTGATACTGGTGCCATCACGCTGAGAGAACTCGCGCAATCCGGTGATTTCTCGGGCAATGAATTGACAGTAGCTGGTAACGGCGCAACCAACATCTTCGCTACAGTTGATACTGGTACAGGTGCTGTTCAAACAGCAGGCAACACCGCCCAGGCCACCTTTGATATCGATCTGGATGGCACCACTCAGACCATCACTCTGGACCAGGACTACACCGGCAACGTTGCTGGCCTGGTATCTGCCATCCAGTCGCAGATCGATGCTGGTGGCGCACTGAACGGTCTGGTGCAGGTGACCGAGAACGCTGGTGTGCTGAGCCTGACCCAGACTGGCACCCTGAATGAAGAACCGCTGACCGTTACCGGTACCCATGCTGACGCGCTGTTTGGTGCTGGCCGCACTGCAACCACCGGGACTGCCGGTGGCAACCAGCAGTTCACCCTGGCGCTCAACGGTGGTGCCGAGCAGACTATTACCATCGCCTCCGGCAACTACACTACCCTGGAATCGCTGGCCGACAACATCAACCAGCAGATTGCCGGTAACACTACTCTGGCGGGCAATGTGCGTGCCACTGTGAATGAGGGTCGCCTGGCCTTTGTTACCACCGAAAAGAGTGGTGATGCCAGTGTTGCTGTGGGGGCTGCCGCCTCCGGTGATGCCGGCTTGACCAACCTCGGCTTTGCCGCTGCCGGTGCCTCGGCACCCGGTGTGGCAGCCGGTGCGAAGAACAGCTCGGTGGAGCAGATCGATATCACCACCGTAACCGGTGCCCAGTCGGCGATCGCCACCATCGACGCGGCCCTGTCTGAAATCGACTCTACTCGGGCCTCTCTGGGTGCGATCCAGAACCGCTTCGAGTCGACCATCAGCAACCTGCAGAACGTATCCGAGAACGTATCCGCTGCCCGCGGTCGCGTAATGGATACCGACTTTGCTGCTGAAACGGCCAACCTGACCAAGAACCAGATTCTGCAGCAGGCCGGTACCTCTATCCTGGCGCAGGCCAACCAGCTGCCCCAGGCCGTCCTCAGCCTCTTGGGCTAAGGGAGTAAAAGGGGTTAGACTGCGGGGAAGGGGCAACCTTTCCCCGCATTATCCTATGTGAGGTAAGCACCATGGATATTGGCGTTTCCAAACCTTTTGAACTGAACCGCTCTTCAAGCAGCGGCATCTCAGTGGAGGCAGGTACAGGCCAGAACAGCCTTGCCAAGTCAAGCCAGGTCGCGGCGCAGCCGGCAGTGCAGGCAGTTGCGGCTCAGACCCGCGAAGCCGTCGAGCAGGCCAGGCCAGCTGAACGGATGGAACCCGAAGATTTGCAAGCCGTGGTATCCGATATGCAGGACTTTGTGCAGTCGGTACGGCGGGATATCTATTTTCAACTGGACGATGCCAGTGGTCAGGTGGTGATCAATGTCACCGAAGCTACCAGTGGTGACGTCATTCGTCAGATTCCATCGGAAGAGGCGCTGCGCCTGTCCGAGAGTCTGTCGGAAATTCGCAGTCTGTTGTTCGAGGCAGAAGCCTGACACCTTCTGCCAGCCGGTTTGCTGGCACGTAACTTGCCTGACCTAACCGGACACATTCATTCGGTACAGGGCCGTCAATAAACGGTCACGAGGGTAGGGCTATGGTACTCGGCGGCATTGGTGGAATCGGTTCCGGTATTGACGTCAAAGGCATCGTCAAGGCGATGGTCGACGCTGAGCGTGCGCCGAAGAAGGCACAGCTGGATCGGCTGGAAAGAAATACCACCACGCAAATCTCTGCACTGGGCCAGTTCCGCAGTGCCCTGACCGACTTTCAGAATAGCCTCAAGTCGCTGAATGATCCGGCGATCTTCGAAAAGCGCACGGCCACTTCCAGCAAAACCGATATTTTTACGGCTACAGCCAGCGCTGACGCTTCGGCTGCCAACTACAGTGTGCAGGTTTTCAATCTGGCGCAGTCCAGCCGGGTTGCCTTGGCTGGTGTTGATGCGCCTGATCAGAAACTGGGTACCGGTACCATGACCCTGTCTGTTGGCGATAAAACACTGACCATCGAGGTCGATGAAACCAACAACACTCTTGCCGGGCTGCGTAAGGCGATCAATGATGCCGGTTCGGACTTGGGTCTCTCGGCTTCCATCGTCAACGACCCCGGCGGTGAAGGTGGTGCACGCCTGGTGCTTTCATCGGATATCAAGGGAGCTGGCAAGGATATCGAGGTTGCGATCAGTAATACGGGCCCGGGTTCCGAGGCGCTGCAATCGCTGGCTTTCACTGCCCCTGAAACGACCGACTTCGCGGCTGTTGAGCTGGACCCGGGCAACCCGCGCGGGGCACGCGTAATCAGTTTTGCCCGTGATGCCAATATTGCTGTTGATGGCATTGCCATCAGCAGCGCCAGCAACACCATTGAAGGGGTGATTGAGGGCGTAACCCTCAACCTCAAGGCCGCCCAGTCAGCTGAAGCCATTGCCAATGCCGACGGTATTGGTTTGCGCGTGGGGGAAGACCGCGCCGGTGTGCGCAGTCAGGTGAACAAGTTTGTTGAGAGTTACAACAAGCTGATGGAAACCGTGAAGTCGCTGACGCTGGTTACGCCGGTGGGCGGTGATGATTCCCAGCCCCTGGCTGCGCCTTTGGTCGGCGATGCATCAGTACGAAATGTGCAGACCGCTTTGCGTAATCAGTTGGCCAGTGTGCAGGGTGAGGGTGGTTTGCGCTTGCTCAGCGATCTGGGTATCAGTACCCAGCGCGACGGCACTCTGGAAGTGGATGGTGCCCGCCTGGAGCAGTCGCTGGACAGGAACTTTGATGAACTGGCTGCGTTTTTCACCGGCAAAGATGGCCTGATGGGGCGGCTGGAAAGTCGTGTAGCGCCTTATACCGCGCGTGATGGCCTGGTTGAAAGCCGCACCAAGTCGCTGCAGAACACACTGAGCAGTGTGGATGATCAGCGTGATCAGCTGACCCGTCGCATTTCGCAGATGGAAAGTCGTCTGCTGGCGCAGTTCAACGCCATGGATTCCCTGGTCGGTCAGTTGAATCAGACCAGTGATTACCTTACCAATCAATTGGCCAACCTTCCGGGTGTGGTCAGACAGGATAGACGCCGCTGATGAGTAATCCGATCGATACCTACAAAAAGGTCAATATTTCCCAGGAAGTCTCCCAGTACCGGGCGGTGCAGTTGTTGCTGGCCGGTGCCATTGAGCGCGTGCGCCTGGCGCGGCATGCGCAGCAGATGGGTGATCCGGCGCGCCGTGGTATGGCGGTGAGCGGTACCATCAGTATTATCGGTGCCTTGCAGGCGGCGCTGGATAAGGAGCTGGGCGGTGAGATCGCGCAGAATCTGGATGCGCTCTATGATTATATGACCCGCAAGCTGGCGGGCGTGGCGCTGGATGATACGCCGCGTTCGTTGGATGAGGTCGAGGCTCTGTTGAAAGAGATCAAGGACGGTTGGGACGGGATTGAGTCTGAGGTGTCCTGAGGTAATTCTTCATTGATTTGCGTTAAAGTTTTCGTCAGGCAGCCGATACAGTGATCATGTATCACTTAGCGCAGGAATCGGTTGCCATGAACGCCTACACCGCAATGAAGCAGTACCAGACAGTCAACGTAAATGCCCAGGTCAGCGAGGCTGATCCGCATCGGTTGATCCAGATGCTGATGGAAGGGGGCTTGCAACGTATTGCCCAGGCCAAAGGTGCCATGCAATATGGTAATACCCCGCTCAAGGGTGAGTTGATTGGCAAGGCGGTGGCTATTATTGGCGGTTTGCAGGATGCTTTGGACATCAAGCAGGGCGGTGAAGTGGCGGCTAATCTGAATGAGCTGTATCAGTTCATGCAGCAGCGCCTGGCGCAAGCCAACCTGAATAATGATCCGGCGCTGCTGGATGAAGTGGCAAATTTGCTGCGTGAGATTAAAGAAGGCTGGGATGGTATTCGCCAGTCCTGAGGAGAGCTGTCATGGCGGTGGCCGTTAAACAGTTGGAAGATACCCATAAGGCGCTGATCACTGCTGTGCAGGCGGGTGATTGGGAGCAGGTAGCCGAGCTGGATCTGCTGACCCGCGATCTGGTGGCCGAAGCCGTGAGTCAGCCCAAGCGCGATGACCAGGCGCTGGCGGATGCGCTGGATAGTCTGCTGACGACTTACCGTGAAGTCATTGCCTTGTGCCAGGCGGTGCAGGGTAAGCTGGCGGAAGAGCTGCAGGGGCTGCAGCGCAGTCAGCAGGGTGCAAAGGTGTATCAGTTGTTTGAGTGACTTTGTTTGTTGTTGAAAAAAGGCAGGCCTTGAGCCTGCCTTTTTTGTTTGCCCGGCGAAGCCGGCAAACCCGTCCACCTGAAAGAAGGTGGAGTCACCCCGACCGAGGGGAAGACAATCTGAATGGCAAGGGCGTCACTGGCCAACGGTGGGGTCTGAAGGAAGCC
>JAMCWB010000056.1 GCA_023475025.1 Gammaproteobacteria bacterium | reverse complement strand
TGTGAAGCGAAGCTGATTGGCGCCCGCTTCAGCTTTCGTCCGTGGCAGCATCTGGAGATCGGCCTGATGCGTACTTTCCTCTGGGGTGGGGAAGGGCAGAGCGAATCCTGGAGCTCGTTGCGCAACTGTACGCTGGGGCAATCGAACGTCTACGGCGATACCGAAAACCCCTGCGATCAGATTGCCGGGGGTGATTTCCGCCTGTCGCTGCCGCTGGGTGACAACACCGTCGGTTTTTATGGCGAGGTGATTGGTGAAGACGAAGCCGGTTTTCTGCCTTCACAGTTGTTTGGCACCTTTGGTGTGGATGTGGCCTCGCGCCTGGCCGGTGGTGAACAGCGTTTCTTCGTGGAATTTACCGACACCGTGGCCGGAGTCTTCTCCAGTGAAGAGCGGCTGTCGGCCTACGAGCACAGCACATTCCGCACCGGCAACCGCTACAAGGGACGCACCACGGGCTCCACCTGGGAGTCGAATTCACGCGTGGTTTCCCTGGGGGCAAACCAGTTTTTCCGGAACGGGAGTGATATTTCCGTGACCTACAGCAGGGCAGAGCTGAACAGAGTTGATACACTCCGCAGCCGTCCCCCTGAAGCCGGTGTGCCGGTGTTTGATGTGTCGTTTGCACAAGACGTGGACATTTATGCCCTGCGTTACAGACGCCCGGTACTGGGCGGGCGCCTGACGCTGTCGGGGTTCCACACCAGTAAAGAGATCGAGACAGAGGCCAGAATCTGGTCGAGAACGACAGCCATGGCGGCCTGGGAGTTTCGTTTTGACTGACAACGCAATGATTCAGACGGGGCGCACCCTGATCGTGGTGCTGGCACTGGTGGCGCTGGGCGCCTGCACCGTGATTCCGGGGTCGCATATTTCCACCTCGGGCAGCAGCCGCTGGTTTGATGACCGCGAGGGCGAGGCGGTGGACCCCGACGAAGTGCGGGTGATCCCGATTCGCCCGGGCCTGGCCGCGCTGACCCCGGTGGTGACAGAGCCCACCTTGCCGGACGCGCTGGAGCATGAAGGCCATTACGACTATGTCGTCGGCCCCGGCGATGTGCTCAACATCACCGTGTGGGATCATCCCGAACTGACCATTCCTGCCGGCTCCATGCGCAGCCCTTCAGAAGCGGGCAACTGGGTGCATAACGACGGCACCATCTTTTATCCCTATGTCGGCGTGATCGAGGTGGCCGGGCTGCGGGTGACCGAAATCCGTGAAGTGATCACCCGGCGCATTGCACGCTATATCGAAGACCCACAGGTGGATGTCACCGTGGCCGCATTCCGTTCGCAGCGGGTGTATGTCGCGGGCAGCGTGCGTGAACCCGGTGCTTATCCGGTGACCAACGTGCCCATGCGCCTGCTGGACGCCGTGAATGCGGCCGGTGGTGTCACGGAAGAGGCCGACTGGCGCAATGTGGTGCTGACCCGTGACGGCCGTGAATACCGGTTGTCGTTGCGTGAAGTCTACGAGCGCGGTGACGCCCGCTATAACGTGCTGCTGAAAGCCGGTGATGTGGTGCATGTGTCCCGCGCCGACGACAACAAGGTGTTCCTGCTGGGCGAAGTGCGCAACCCGCAATCGCTGATGATGGGCCGTAATGGCCTGACCCTGGCGGAAGCCCTGTCGGAAGCAGGCGGTATCAATGAATTGCAGGCCGATGCCACCGGTGTGTTCGTGATGCGCCGGGCGCCGGACGAGGCCGGTGTGATTGACCTGTTCCAGTTGAACGCGAAAGACGCCACCGCGTTGGTGCTGGCCGATGAGTTTGTGCTCAACCCGCGGGATATCATCTATGTGACGGCCGCGCCGATTGCGCGCTGGAACCGTATCATCTCGCAGATCATGCCGACCATTCAGGGCGTTTATTTTACCGCCCGGGCAGAGCGGGAGATCGATCGCTGATGTTTGAGCGCATCCTGGTGGTCTGCGACGGCAATATCTGCCGCAGCCCCACCGCCGCCGCCATGCTGGCCCGGGATACCGGCAAGCAGGTGTCGTCGGCCGGGCTGGTGGCGCTGGTGGATCACGATATGGATGCCACGGCGCGTGAGGTGGCGGAAGAAAACGGCCTGATGTGCCCGGCGCACCAGGCGCGCAAGCTGACCCGCGAACTGTGTCGCGAGGCCGACCTGATACTGGTGATGGAAACCCGCCATTGGGATCGCATTGCGGCCATGGCCCCGGAGGTCAGTGGCAAGACCTTCCTGCTGGGCAAATGGGTGAACGATCAGGAAATTCCTGATCCGTACAAGCGCAGCCGGGAAGTGTACGAGAAAGCCTACGAAATGATGGTCGGGGCCACGGCGGCCTGGGCCCGAAGAATTGTGTGACCGGAGCAAGGCATGACCCAGCAGAACAGCGCCCGCAGTGCAGCGGATGACGAAATCGACCTGACGCGGCTCTGGGCGCTGCTAGTGGACCACCGCTGGCAGATCGGCCTGATTGCAGGTATTGCCTGTTTCATGGGGGCCGCCTATGCCTTCATGGCCACGCCGATTTATCGCGCCGACGCCCTGTTGCAGGTGGAAGCCAAACAAGGCGGCATGCCCGTGTTTGGTGAACTGTCAGAACTGTTTTCCGGCGAAAGCTCCGCCCAGGCCGAAATGGAAATCCTGCGCTCACGCATGGTGATTGGCGACACGGTGCAGGAGCTGAAACTGGATATCGACGTCGAGCCGGTGATCAGCGGGTTGTTTGCCCGGCTGCGAGGCCCCTCGCCGCAGGACAACCGCATGCTGTTCGCGGGCTGGGCCGACGCCCAGCGGCAATTGTGGATCGACCAGTTGATGGTGCCGCAGTGGCTGCTGGGAGAGCCCTTGCTGCTCACCTACCTGGGCGACAACCGCTTTGAGTTGCACCATGAAGACCGCCTGCTGGCCAGCGGTGCGGTGGGTGAAGACGTGCGCGATACCGATGACAGCGGCATCCTGATTCGCCTCAACCAGCTCAACGGCGAGGCAGGCGATCAATACCGTGTGACCAAGCGCCGCCCGCTGGCCGCCATCCGCTCCTTGCAAAACAATATCGAAGTGGCCGAGCGGGGCCGCAACACCGGCATTCTGACCGTGGGCATGAGCGGCCCGGTGCCCGAACGCGTGCAGCAAACGCTGGATGCGGTGGCACGCAATTACCTGCTGCAGAACATTCGTCGTCGCTCGGCGCAGGCCGAGCAAAGCTTGTCGTTTATCGAAGAGCAATTGCCGGGCATTCGCGAAACGCTGGATGAGGCGGAAACGGAGCTGAATGCCTTCCGCCTGGAATCCGAATCCGTGGATATCTCCCTGGAAACCCAGTCGCTGCTCGGCCGCGTGGTGCAACTGGAAGCCAAACTGAACGACCTGCGTTTCAAGGAAAGCGAAGTCTCACGTCTGTACACTCGCGAGCACCCGGCCTACCGTACCCTGGTGGAACAGCGCCAGAGCCTTGAAGACGAGCGCGAGCGCCTGAACCGCGAAATCCAGAACCTGCCGGAAACCCAGCAGCAGATCCTGCGCCTGATGCGCGATGTCGAGCTGAACCAGGAAATCTACGTGCAGCTGCTCAACCGCGCCCAGGAGCTGCGTATCCTGAAAGCGGGCACCGTCGGTAACGTGCGCATTATCGACGCCGCCGAAGTGCAGCCCGCGCCGATTCGCCCGAAAAAGGGCCTGATCATTGCCCTTTCGACCCTGCTGGGCCTGATGGGCGGGGTGGGCATGGTGCTGGTGCGCGCTGTGTTCAACCGCACTATTGAAAGCCCCGAACAACTGGAGCAGGAAGGCATTCCCGTGTACGCCACCCTGCCGTTGTCGGAAGACCAGCAAAAGAACGAACGCCTGCTGCAACGGGTCAGCCGCCGCAAGGGCGCACCGCCGCGGCGGCATCACTTGCTGGCCGAAACCAATCCCGGCGACCTGACCATCGAGGCCCTGCGCAGCCTGCGCACCAGCCTCCATTTCGCCATGATGGAAGCCAGCAACAACGTGCTGATGATCTCCGGCCCCAGCCCGGCGGTGGGCAAGTCCTTTATCTCGGCCAACCTGGCCATGGTGCTGGCGCAGATCGGCCAGAAAGTCGTGCTGGTGGACGGTGACCTGCGCAAAGGGCACATGCACAAGTACTTCACCGGCGGGGCAGAGCGCGGCCTGTCCAACTACCTGGCCGGTAGTAACTCCGAAGAGGACGTGGTTCGCCACACCGACGTGGAGGGCCTGGATTTCATCTCCCGGGGCGAAATCCCCCCGAACCCCGCCGAACTGCTGATGCATCCGCGCTTCCGCGCCCTGATGGACAGCCTGAGCAGCCGCTATGACCTGGTGGTGATCGATACCCCGCCGGTACTGGCGGTGACCGATGCCGCCATCATCGGCCAGGTGGCGGGCACCAGCATGGTGGTGGCCCGCTATGGCCACAACTCGGTGAAGGAGGTAGATCTGACCCTGCGCCGCTTCGAGCAGAACGGCGTCACCGTGAAGGGCTGTATCCTCAACGCGGTGGAGCGCAAGGCCAGTAACGCCTATAGCTATTACGCGTACGAGTACAAGTGAGGTGGAGGTGTCGCCCAGACTCTGATAAATTGGGACGCGTGTCACATAAATGCCGGGGAACACCCGGCATCCGAGAGCGTCTCAAAAGGCGCCACCAACACCGGGGAATCAAGGAGCGAACCCATGCAGGCCGATACGCGCAGCCGCTGGTTTCTGATACAGAGCAAGCCCAGGCAGGGCGCCCGTGCTCAACAGCACCTGAACCATCAGGGTTACCAGACCTATCTGCCACAAATCACCCACCAGACCCTGCGCAAGGGTCGTCGCGAAATCGTGACCGAACCGCTGTTTCCCGGCTACCTGTTTATCCGCCTGCGCCCGGGCGCCGACAACTGGCACCCGATCCGCTCCACCCGGGGCGTGTTGCGCCTGGTGTCCTTCAGCACCAGCCCCACCCCGGTGGCCGATAGCATCATCGACAGCATTCGCCAGCGCCTGGCGGAACAGCCGGATACCGATCTTCACCTGTTTCGGCCCGGTCAGCCCTTGCGCCTGCAGGGCGGTGGCTTCGATGATGTCGAGGCCATCTTCGAGCGGTTCGACGGCGAACAGCGCGTAATGGTGTTGATGAACCTGATGAACCGCCGCCAGCGTGTGCGTGTACCCCTGAGTCATGTCGCCTGCATGGCCTGACGCTATAATGAATAATGAAAAGAATATTGATCACCGGCGGCTGCGGCTTTGTCGGCAGCGCCCTCATTCGCGAGTTACTGACGCACACCGATGTCCGGATCACCAATCTGGACGCGTTGACCTATGCCGCCCAACCGGCCGCCCTGGCGGCCTTCGAGGGCAGTGAACGCTACCATTTTGTGCGCGGTGACCTGACCGACGCCGTGCTGCTGCATACCCTGCTGGCCGACACCCAACCCGATGCCGTGATCCACCTGGCCGCTGAAACCCACGTCGACCGTTCCATCAACGGCCCCGCCGCCTTCCTGCGCAGCAACCTGCAAGGCACCTTTACGCTGCTGGAAGCCGTGCGCGACTGGTGGAGCCGCCAGAGCGAGGCCGTGCAGGCCCGTTTTCGCCTGTTGCAGGTGTCCACCGATGAAGTCTATGGCGATCGCGGCGAGCACGGCGCCCCGGCCTGCGAAGACGACCCCTGGCGCAGCAGTTCACCCTATGCCGCCAGCAAGGCTGGCGCCGACCACCTGGCCGACGCCTGGCATCGCACCTGGGGCCTGCCAGTGATCGTGTCTCACAGCAGCAACAACTACGGCCCCTGGCAATACCCGGAAAAACTCATCCCCGTGGTGATTCGTCAGGCGCTGTCTGGCCAGCCGATTCCCCTGTATGGCGACGGCCAGCAGGTGCGCGACTGGCTGCACGTGGGCGACCACGCCCGCGCCCTCTGGTGTCTGGTGCAGCAGGGCGAACCCGGCCAGCACTACAACATCAGCGCCCAATGCCCGCTGACCAATCTCGATCTGGTGCAGCGCCTGTGTGCCTTGATGGGTCGTGACGCCAGCCTGATCCAGAGCGTGGCCGACCGCCCCGGGCATGACCGCCGCTACGCCATCACCAGCGACCGTATCCGCGCGCTGGGCTGGCAGCCGCAGGTGCCACTGGAGCAGGGTTTGCGCGACACCGTGGCTTTCTACCGCCAGTACTTTCTTCAGGGCACGCGCGGCGAGGCTCAATATGTCTGAGCGCAAGGGCCTGCTTCTGGCGGGCGGCGCGGGCACGCGCCTGCATCCGATCACCCGCGGGGTGTCCAAGCAACTGCTGCCGATCTACGACAAGCCGATGATCTACTACCCACTGTCGGTGCTGATGCTGGCGGGGATTCGCGACGTGCTGGTCATCACCACCCCGGAAGACCTGAGCGCCTACCAACGGCTGCTGGGGCAGGGCGAGGACTTCGGCATTCGCATCGCCTACCAGGTGCAAACCTCCCCCGGCGGACTGGCCGAGGCGCTGGTGCTGGGCGCCGATTTTATCGGTAACGCCAGCGTTTGCCTGGTGCTGGGCGACAACATCTTTTACGGCCAGGGCTTCACCCCGGTGCTGCAATCCGCCGATGCCCATGCGGACGGCGCTACCGTGTTTGCCTACCCGGTAAAAGACCCGCAACGCTTCGGTGTGGTGGCCTTCGATGCCGACGGCAAAGTGATCTCCCTGGCGGAAAAACCCGCCCGGCCCAGTTCGCCCTATGTCATCACCGGCCTGTATTTTTTTGACAACGACGTGCTCGCCATCGCCGCCGACGTTGAACCCTCCGAACGCGGCGAAAAAGAAATCATCGACGTGCTGGAAGCCTATCGCCAGCAAGGTCGGTTGCGCACCGAACTGCTCGGCCGCGGCTTCGCCTGGCTCGACACCGGCACTCCGGAAAGCCTGCTGGAAGCCGGCATGTTCGTGCAGACCCTGGAGCGCCGCCAGGGCCTGAAAATCGCCTGCCTGGAAGAAATCGCCTGGCACGCTGGCTGGCTGAGCGACGACGCCCTGCGCCAACGTGGCGAGGCCCTGGCCAATACCGCTTACGGCGACTACCTGTTGGGATTACTGGCATGACCGCGATTCCGTTCAATCGCCCGCTCCTCGTGGGCACCGAAGCCGACGCCGTGGCCGAGACCCTGGCCAGCGGCGAGCTGGCTGGCGGCGGCCTGCGCACCCGCGCCTGCGAAGCCTGGTTTCGTGCCCACACCGGCGCCCCCCTGGCGCTGATGACCCCCTCGTGCACCCAGGCGCTGGAGCTGGCCGCCCTGGTGGCGGATATTCGCCCCGGCGATGAAGTGATCCTGCCCAGCTGGACCTTTGTCAGCACCGCCAGTGCCTTCGTGCTGCGCGGCGCCATCCCGGTGTTCGTGGATATCTGCCCGCGCACCGGCAATATCGACCCGTTGCAGATCGAAGCCGCCATCACCGAGCGCACCCGTGCCATCGTGCCGGTGCACTACGCCGGCGTGGCCTGCGACATGGACATGATCATGGCCATCGCCAGGCGCCGCGACCTGCTGGTGATCGAGGACGCCGCCCAGGGCGTGATGGCTCGCTGGCGCGACCGCCCCCTCGGCAGTATCGGTCACCTGGGCGCCTACAGCTTTCATGCCACCAAGAACTACACCAGCGGCGGCGAAGGCGGCTTGCTGCTGGTCAATGACGAACGTTTTGCCGCCCGCGCCGAAATCCTGCGGGAGAAGGGCACCGACAGGCGTGCCTTCCAGCGCGGCGACGTGCAGCGCTACACCTGGCAAGCCACCGGCAGCAGCTATTTGCCCAGCGAAGTGCAGGCCGCCTGCCTGTGGGCCCAACTGCAACAGGCCGAACCCGTGAACCGCCGCCGTCGTGCCCTGTGGGAGGCCTACACTGCGGCGCTGACCGGCGTGCCTGGCCTCACCCTGTTGAAGCCACCTGCAGAGGCCGAGCACAACGGCCACCTGTTTGCCATACGCCTGCCGGATGCCGGGATCCGCGAACAGGTCAGGCAAAGCCTGGCGGATGCAGGCATCGCCGCCCACACCCATTACGTGCCCCTGCACAGCGCCCCGGCAGGGCAAAAGTTCGGCCGCAGCGCGGGTGATCTGGCGCATACGCAAGCCGTGGCGGAAACGTTATTGCGCCTGCCGCTGCATTACGCCCTGAGCGATGCGGAACAGGCGCAAGTGATTGAAGCCACTTGCCGTGCGGTTAAAGTTGCCTTGAACTGACACCACGGGCAGAATCCGTTCAATGACTGAACATAATGATGCCCGTATCAGCGAAGAGGCCCACCTCCGGTTGCTCCGACTGATTGAAGACGAACCCGAACTGTCGCAGCGTGAGCTGGCGGAGCGGTTGGGCGTGAGCCTGGGTAAAGTGAATTACTGCATGCGTGCGCTGTTGGAGAAGGGCTGGGTGAAAGCCGAGAACTTCCGTCGCAGCAACAACAAGAAAGCGTATCTGTACAAACTCACCCCCGGTGGCCTTCGCGAAAAAGCCGCGCTGACGCTGCGCTTCCTGCGCCGCAAGGAAGCCGAGCACGACGCCCTGGTGCGCGAAATCGCCGAGTTGCGCGCCGAAGTCACCCGCGACAACTGAGACAGCCTACCCAGCCCAGGCACGCAAATACGCCGCTACCCCCTCGGCGACGCCCTGGCTCGCCGCCAGCTTGTCGTCCCCGGCTTCCAGTAACCGCTTCGGCACCGGCACCCCGGCCTCAGTGAGCAGCAGCGTCACCACCTCGCGCACCTCCGGCGCCCCCTGTTTGCCCGAGAAAGAAAACACGGCACAGCGCTGGCCCCCCTCGACCTGCCAGACCAACCGCAACAACGCCGTAAAATAGATCTGCCCGTGAAACAGCACCGCCTCTTTCTGCCTCACGTCTTCAACATCAAACAACTCCACATGTGCGCCTTTCCAGTCACGCAACGGGATGTCCGCCAACACCTTGTCCAGATCATTCCAGGGCACCTCGCCCGCAGGTTTGCGCCCCGGCGCATCGGCCGCCCGGCACAGTATCAGGCGCTGCGGCGCCAGCAACGCCACACTGAAGCCGTCGCGACGCTTGATCGGCGGCTTGTGCACCAGCACCGGCGTGCCCTGCCCGGTGAGCAGGGGATGCCCCTCCGCATCCCACTGTTCCGTGCCCTCGTGGTACATCAGCGGCAGGCTCAACCCACTCAGGCCGTAGTCCCGCCAGCGCCAGCGCCGAATGGCCGTGCGCACACCGCCCCATAACACCATCAGCGGCCCCAGCACCCCGAACAACAACAGCCCCGTGAGCCACCACCCATTGTCGAACCCGATAAAGATCCCGACCACGAACAGCACCGCCCAGGTCAGCAAGATACCCCCCAGCAACCCCCCGAAATGACTCAGATAACGCATGGCACCTCCTCAGCATGATGCCGGGTAGGAGGGACATCAGTGCCGAGATGGACATTCACCCACATCGGCGCCTTTGTGGCTGACGATCTGCGTACTCGTGCCAGTGATGTCATCTGGCGAGTACGCTGGAGTGAAGAGTGGCTTTACATCTATCTGCTGCTGGAATTCCAATCCACAGTGGATCGCCATATGGCTGTGCGCATGCTCAGCTACGTCGGGCTGCTGTATCAGGACCTGGTCAGTTCCGGTCAACTGGAAGAGCAGGGCAGGCTGCCGCCGATCATGCCCATCGTGCTGTACAATGGCGCTTCACGTTGGAATGCTTCCACGGACATCGCAGAGCAGATCAGCAAATACCCGGGCGCGATGGCTCCCTACCTGCCCAGCATGCGCTACCTGCTGCTTGATGAGGGCGCCTGGGAGGGCCGGGAGCCACAGGGCAACAATCTGGTATCGGCCATCTTCCAGCTTGAAAACAGTCGCTCCCCGGAGGATATTGAACGGGTGCTCGGATTACTGGTGTCGTGGTTAAAGGCCCCGGACCAGGAAGACCTGCGGCGCAGCCTCACCGAATGGCTACGCCGTGTAGTGTTACCGGCCCGACTGCCGGAAAACGCCTACCTTGAGGACATGCACACCCTACAGGAGATGCACAGTATGTTGGCCGAACGTGTTGAACAATGGCGGCGGGAGTACGAAGAACGAGGCGTTAAACAGGGCATCCGCCGAGGCGAGGCGCAATTGCTGCTACGGTTGCTCACCCGCCGCTTCGGCACCCTGCCCAACGAGATTCAGCAGCGCCTGGACCAGGCCAGTACCACCGAGCTTGAACAGTGGGCCGACAGCATCCTGGATGCCACCACCCTGGAAGACGTCTTCCAAACCCCCTGACGGCGCCCATGCGCTTTACGGCGCGCTAGGTCTGTCCACCGCACGGTGTCCCAGCCGCGCGACAGCGCCCATCAGATAATAGCCTGCAAGCCTTTGTCGGCGATGATATTAAGCAACTTGAGCGCAGGCCCGGCTGGGCGTGTTTCGCCCTGTTCCCACTTGCGCACCGTCGAGGCGGTGGTGTGCAGATGATGGGCGAAGACGGGCTGACTGAAGTGCAGCCCCTCACGTAGCCGTTTAATGTCGTCAGCACTGAACTCGCGCACTGGCGGCGGACAGATCTCGTCGAACTCGCGCATCGTCACTTTGCGGATCGCACCGGCATCGTGCAGTGCGGCCAGGTCACCGCGCAAGGATTCAATGATTTTGCTTGTCACAATATACCTCCAGTAGAACACCAGCCTGCAATGCCTTCGCCAACGCCTTGGCCGATAACTCCAGAAATACCTTGCCAGCATATTGCAGGGCTTTTTTCTCATCCCGCGTGATGTTCGACTTGTCGCTTTTCGGGAACCCATGCAGGAATACATAACGGCGGCCAACACGGGCCGATAACAAGGTACGGTAGCCACCGCTCTTGCCCGCGCCAGGGCGGGCGACCCGCTTCTTGTAGAGCTGGCCGCCCAAATCGGCATCAATCAGCCCACCTTCCATTTCCTGGACTGCCTTGCACAAGGCCGTATCGGACAGCTTCTCGCCAGCTTGCCACCGCGCGAAGTCCTTTCGCTTCAAGACGTTCATATCCATTTACCGTCATAAATATACCCGTAACGGGTATAGTGATCCAGTCTTTGCAGATGGCAAGCCACCACCCACACTCAATGGGCCAGAACACCCGTTCCAGCGTGGCCGTTTCCTCAGAGAGTGAAGCGTCCGCGATACCCGGAGCGGTTCAGTATCCGCAGATACGCCGTGCCGTGCTGTACGCCACAGATGAACTTCGTGTAAGCCATGCCAAGCAGGCTTTGCATTACCCCGCCATGCCAACGCGCCCTGCGCAAAGCACGCCAACTGACCCAGGCTGAACTGGCATCAACTCCATCGAGATGGGGCGCTATATCCCGTCGCTGCCGCTGGCCCTGGCCCTGGCGCGCTTCTTTGGCAGGCCCGTCGAGGAGGTGTTCGATGATCAGAGCCGCTGAATCCCGCCATGCCAGCAAACCCCTGCTGGTGCCCGTAACCGTCCCTGGTGCTGGGCGCAGTGATGTGCCTGACCGCCTGGCTGGGCGCAGGTGAACCCGTGCTTGGCCTGATGATGCTGGGCATCGTGCTGACCTATGCCGCCGTGATGCGCTTTGGTCAGCGCTTCGAGACCGTGCAGATACTCGGCAACGACCCGTCCCTGGACGAGCGCCATGCGCAGATCCAGCTGCGCGCCGTGGCCATGGCCTATTACATGGTGCTGGTGGTGGCCCTGGCTGGCGCACTGTGGGAAGTGTCCCAGAGCCGACCTGGTGCCTTCATTCTGGTCTGCACTGTGGGTGGTCTGACACACATGCTCTCTGCCATGGTGCTGGGCCGCAGGGTATAGCCCTGAAAGGGCTCACCCAGACCGTAAAATTCCTGCACAAGCCCACCTGACGCACACCGGCGGCCCGCCCGGGCCGCTAGACTCCCCGCGCACTTGCAGGCTGCCCGCTTCACGGCCGCCCGATTGAAGTCCGTCACATTTTCATCCAGACTTCACATTCATGTTCAACCATTGAACAGAGAGTGAAGGGCAGGGCAGACAGCCCGCAGCCCCGGCCTCCAGGCCACGCCATCAGGGAAAGGCGACTAATCCTGTGGCGGTAGCGTGTCTGAAGACTTCCCAAGCACAAGGAGCCCCAAACATGTGCGGTATCGTCGGCGCCACCACCCGCGCCCACAACACAACCCCCATCCTGCTGGAAGGCCTGCAACGGCTTGAATATCGCGGCTACGACTCCGCTGGCCTGGCCTTGCTGGTGCCCGCTGGCGAGGGCCGAACCCGCCTGACCCGCGTGCGCGCCACCGGCAAAGTGGAAGCCCTGCACACCGCGCTGGGCGACACCCCCCTGAAAGGCTACCTGGGTATAGCTCATACCCGCTGGGCTACCCATGGCGTACCCGCCGAGCACAACGCTCATCCGCACATATCTGATGGGTTGGCGCTGGTACACAACGGCATCATTGAAAACCACGACACACTGCGCCGCCGATTGGAGAGCGAAGGCTTCGTCTTCACCTCCGATACCGACACCGAAGTAATCGCGCATCTGATTGCCTGGCACGACCGCCACAGCCCCGACCGCATCACTGCCTTCCGCAAAGCCTTGCAAGACTTGAAGGGCGCTTATGCTATCGCCCTGATTCACGAAGACGACCCTGATACGTTGTATTGCGCCCGCATGGGGAGCCCTCTGGTGATTGGCGTGGCGGAAAGCGGCCACTTCGTTGCTTCAGATCCACTGGCCCTGCTTAGCGTGACAGATCAATTCATCTATCTGGAAGAAGGCGACATGGCCAGCCTGACGCCCACAGAGCGGCAAATCTGGCGCGCCTGCGGCAATCCGGCGATCCTGCCGGTGCAACGCTATGAATACGCCGACCACAGCCTGGACAAAGGCGAATACCGCCACTACATGCTCAAGGAAATCCACGAGCAGCCCCGCGCCATCGCCGACACCCTGGAAGGCCTGCTTGGCGAAGACCGAGTGTTCACTGCTATCCTCGGCCCCGACGCTGAGCAAGCACTGTCGAAGGTCCGCAATATACATATCGTCGCCTGCGGTACCAGCTACCATGCTGGCCTAGTGGCGCGTTACTGGATAGAAGAGCACGCAGGCATCCCGTGCCAGGTAGAAGTCGCTAGCGAATACCGCTATCGCCGCGTAATGACCCCACCGGATACCCTGCTGGTAGTGATCTCCCAGTCCGGCGAAACCGCCGACACCCTGGCTGCCTTGCGCCACGCCAATCGGGATAACCTGCTGGGAAGCCTTGCCCTGTGCAATGTGCCGGGCAGCTCCCTGACCCGCGAAGCAAACTGGCGCCTGCTGACCCGGGCGGGCCCGGAAATCGGCGTGGCGTCCACCAAAGCCTTTACCACCCAACTCACCGCCTTGCTGTGGCTGACCTGCGCCCTGATCCAGAGCCGCCAGCCCGGGCAGGGCGGCACGCCTGTCACGGTTGACCTGGTTCATGCCCTGCGCAGCCTGCCGCAAGCCGTGGCCGATAGCCTGACCCTGGCACCGCAGATTGAAACCCTGGCCGCACGCTTTGCAGAGACCCGGCACGCGCTGTTTTTGGGGCGGGGCGCCCACTATCCGGTGGCTATGGAAGGGGCGCTCAAGCTGAAGGAAATTTCCTATATCCATGCAGAGGCTTATGCGGCGGGTGAGCTGAAACACGGTCCATTGGCGTTGGTGGATCAGCATATGCCGGTGATTAGTGTGGCACCCAGCAACAGCCTGCTGGACAAGTTGAAGTCCAACTTGCAGGAAGTGCGTGCCCGAGGTGGGCAACTGATTGTGTTCGGCTGTGAACAGGCCGGGCAGGAGAGCGGGGAAGGCATCGAATGGCTGACTATGCCTGCGGTGGACCCCCTCATAGCGCCCATCGCGCATACGGTGCCGCTCCAACTACTGAGTTACGAAGTGGCACTGGTAAAGGGGACGGATGTGGATAAGCCCAGGAATCTGGCCAAGTCTGTGACGGTTGAATAAAGCAGCAAGGGAAGATATGAAAAAGGTACTAGCGGTTTTCGGTACACGGCCGGAGGCCATCAAGATGGCCCCGGTGGTTTTGGGCTTGAAAACCCACCAGGGGATCGAATGCAAGGTGTGTGTCACCGCACAGCACCGCGAGATGCTCGATCAAGTGCTTGGATTATTCCAGATTGAGCCTGACTACGACCTGGATATCATGGCGCCCGGCCAAGACCTTTACGCTATCACGACCCGCATCCTCACGGGCCTGCGGGACGTGCTAAAGGAAGAAAAGCCAGATGTCGTGCTGGTGCACGGTGATACGACCACCACCTTCGCAGCGGCCATCGCCGCCTTCTATCAGCAAATACCAGTAGGGCATGTGGAGGCGGGTCTGCGAACAGGCAATATCTTGTCACCCTGGCCGGAGGAGGCAAACCGCAAGCTGACCAGCATAGTCACCCGTTACCACTTTGCGCCAACCCATAATTCTCGCGACGCGCTCTTGAGAGAGGGCGTACCGGCAGACCAGATTCACGTCACGGGTAATACGGTAATTGATGCGCTGTTGAGCGTCCGCGACAAGATTGAAGGCGACTCAGATCTCAAGGGCACACTAACCTCCCAGCTTCCTTATGGACTGAATCGCCGGATGATTCTGGTTACCGGGCACCGCCGTGAGAGCTTCGGTGGCGGGTTTGAGCGCATTTGCCAGGCATTGGCCGAACTGGCGGGAAGTTTCCCGGATATCGAAATTGTTTACCCCGTGCACCTGAATCCCAATGTGCAGGAGCCAGTCAATCGTTTACTGAAAGGGTTCAATAACATTCATTTGATCCCGCCCCAAGACTATTTGCCCTTCGTGTCCCTGATGTCGCGCGCCTACCTGATACTGACGGATTCCGGAGGCATTCAGGAAGAGGCGCCTTCCCTGGGCAAACCCGTTCTGGTGATGCGCGATACAACAGAGCGGCCCGAGGCGATTGATGCGGGCACCGTAAAGCTGGTCGGGACCGATGTCTCAGCCATCGTCAGCGAAGCCAGCGAGCTACTGACCAACGAATCTGCCTGGCTCGCCATGAGCAGGGCTCATAACCCCTATGGCGACGGCAAAGCCGTTGCACGCATAGCAGATATTCTGGCAAAGGAGTAAGCCGTGAAATTTGAATCTTTGTGCATGATTGGTCTTGGCTACATTGGCCTGCCGACCGCTGCAGTATTCGCCAGCCGTAAAATCAAGGTAGTTGGCGTTGATGTAAACCAGCAAGCAGTTGATATCATCAACCGCGGTGAGATCCATATCGTAGAGCCTGATCTGGACATTGCGGTTCATTCGGCAGTCAAGGAGGGCTATCTGCGTGCTACCACGACGCCGGAACCGGCAGATGCCTTTATTGTTGCGGTGCCCACGCCATTTCTGAAAGGCCGTAAAGTGGGGGATATTCCGACGCCAGATGTGAGTTATATCGAGGCCGCCTCAAAAGCCATTGCGCCGGTCCTTGAGAAAGGCAATATTGTGATTCTGGAATCAACGTCTCCGGTGGGGGCTACCGAAAAAATGGCCGCATGGCTGGCTGAAGCGCGCCCTGATTTGACTTTTCCCCAAGATGCGGGTGAAGAAGCAGATGTCATGATTGCCCACTGCCCTGAGCGGGTGCTCCCCGGCCGGGTGATGTATGAATTGATAGAGAATGACCGAGTGATTGGCGGCATGACCCTGCGTTGCGCAAGGGCCGCCTGTGATTTGTACAAGACGTTCGTACGTGGTGATTGCTTGCTGACCACTGCCCGTACCGCTGAAATGGTGAAGCTGACAGAGAATGCGTTTCGGGATGTGAATATCGCGTTCGCCAATGAGTTGTCTATCATCTGCGATAAAGTGGATATCAATGTCTGGGAGCTGATTTCCCTGGCGAACCGGCACCCGCGCGTGAATATCCTGCAGCCTGGGCCTGGTGTGGGTGGCCACTGTATTGCGGTAGACCCCTGGTTTATTGTCAGCGAAACACCCGAGCAAGCGAGGTTGATTCGTGCAGCACGGGAAGTTAACGATAGCAAGCCGGAGTGGGTAGTTAACAAGGTTAAGTTGGCTGTGGCAGATTTCCTGCAAGCCAACCCGGAGAAAACTGCTAAAGAGGTCACTATTGCCTGCTATGGTATTGCCTTCAAGCCAGATATCGATGATCTGCGGGAAAGCCCTGCACTGGAAATTACCAGAGAAATCGTGGCTATCCATCCGGGAAAGGTGCTGGTGGTTGAGCCAAACATAAGCGTGCTGCCTGAATCATTTGAAAGATCAGAATTGGTCGAGTTTGATGAAGCGATGGATGTTGCTGACATTCAGGTGATGCTAGTGGATCATCGATCTTTCAAGAGGCAAAAGAAAATTGAAACTGACCATGAATTCTGCGTTGATGTGCGCGGTGTATGGAATTTATAATTAAAGGTTTGAAAATGTTAAAAAATTCTACTATCTTGGTTACTGGCGGTACCGGATCCTTCGGACATAAATTTATTCCAATGACCTTGGAGAAGTACAGCCCAAAAAAAATTATTGTATTTTCCCGTGATGAAATGAAGCAGTGGGAAATGGCTAAACTCTTCCAAGGAGATGACCGCCTCCGTTTCTTCATTGGCGACGTGCGGGACAAGGAGAGACTGTATCGTGCTTTAGACGGTGTGGATTATGTAGTTCATGCTGCCGCAACAAAAATTGTTCCAACCGCAGAATACAACCCGTTTGAATGTGTCAAAACCAATATTCACGGCGCTATGAACTTGATAGATGCTGCTATCGATAAAGGCGTTAAGGGAGTGGTCGCGCTCTCAACAGATAAAGCCAGTAGCCCAATCAATCTGTACGGTGCGACGAAGCTGGCTTCAGATAAATTATTTGTAGCCGGTAACTCCTATGCAGGTGGCCATGAAACGAAGTTTTCCGTAGTCCGTTATGGTAATGTAATGGGCTCGCGTGGATCAGTAATTCCTTTCTTTATGTCAATCAAGGATAAGGGTGTCCTACCTATAACTGATCCTCGAATGACTCGTTTTATGATATCACTTGAGCAAGGTGTGGAGCTTGTTTGGCATGCTTTTGAAGACATGATTGGCGGTGAGATTTACGTCAAGAAAATTCCTTCGATGAAAGTAACAGACTTGGCCCGAGTGGTGGCTCCTGAAGCGAAGCAGGATATAGTGGGTATACGTCCAGGTGAGAAGCTTCATGAACAAATGATCGGTGTAGAGGATTCGTACTTTACCTACGAGTATCCGGAGCACTTCAAGATTTTGCCGAACATCAATAATTGGGCTTATTGCAAAGAACGCATCAAGGATGGGGTGAAGGTAACAGAAGGGTTTGTTTACGCTAGCGATAATAATGATCAATGGATGTCGGATGAAGAATTAAAGCTCTGGATTGATCGTAATTTTAGTGAAATAGGGAAAATCTAAATATGATCCCCTACGGACGCCAAGATATTCAGCAGGCCGATATTGACGCTGTGCTGGAGGTGCTGCAATCGGACTTCCTTACTCAGGGCCCGATGGTGCCGCGCTTCGAGCAGGCGGTGGCCGCCAAGGTCGGTGGGCGCCATGCGCTGGCGGTCAACAGCGCCACTTCGGCGCTGCATATCGCCTGCCTGGCGCTGGGCCTGGGGGAAGGCGACTGGTTGTGGACCTCACCCGTCACCTTCGTCGCCTCTGCCAACTGCGGCCGTTATTGCGGCGCCCAGGTCGATTTCGTCGATATCGATCCGCGCACCTATAACCTCTGCCCCGAAGCGCTGGCGACCAAGCTCGAGCGGGCCGAGGCGGAAGGGCGCCTGCCCAAGGTGGTGGTAGCGGTGCACCTCTGCGGCCAGCCCTGCGACATGCAGGCGATCCACGCCCTTGGCCAGCGTTACGGCTTCCGGATCATCGAGGACGCCTCCCACGCCATCGGTGGCAAGTACCAGGGTGATTACATTGGCAGCGGCCGATACAGCGATATCACCGTGTTCAGCTTTCACCCGGTGAAGATCATCACCACCGCCGAAGGTGGCATGGCGCTGACCAACGACGACTCCATGGCGAGTCGCATGGACCTGCTGCGCAGCCACGGCGTGACCCGGGATCCGGCGCTGATGATCCATGAGGCCGATGGCCCCTGGTACTACCAGCAGATCGATCTCGGCTACAACTACCGAATGACCGAGTTGCAGGCGGCACTGGGGCTCTCCCAGTTGGAGCGCCTGGACGACTACGTGGCACGGCGCAATGCCCTGGCCGCGCGCTACGATGCCGCCCTGGCCGAGCTGCCCCTGACCACGCCCTGGCAGCACCCGGACAGTGTTTCCGGCCGTCACCTCTATGTGATACGCCTCCAACTCGACCAGATTGGCGTGACCCACCGCCAGGTATTCGAGCGCCTGCGTGAGCAGGGCATCGGTGTGAACCTGCACTACATCCCGGTGCATACCCAGCCCTACTACCGAGAGCTGGGTTTCACGTCCGGCGACTTACCCGAGGCTATGGCCTATTACCGTGAGGCGATCAGCTTGCCGATGTTCCAGGGGCTGACGGATGAGCAGCAGGATGAGGTAGTGCGCGTTTTGGAGTCTGTTCTGAAATGACGGCTACGCTATTGCTTCAGGCGAGAACCAACTCCTCGCGCCTGCCAGGCAAGGTTCTTCTCCCTGTGGGTGGGACACCTCTGGTGGTTTTGGCAGCGCTGCGAGCAGGCAACACAGGCCATCGCGTAATCGTTGTCACGTCACGTGAAGCATCAGACGACGCTCTTTGCGACGTCCTCAAGCATTGGAATATCGATTACTATCGCGGCGAGTTAGAGAATACGCTCAAGCGCTTTGTTGATGCACTGGATGGCGTACCAGACGATCACATAGTCGTTCGGTTAACGGGCGATAATATTTTTCCAGATGGCTCGTTTATTGACGAGTTGCTTGAAGATTTTGCTGCTCGTGATCTGGCATACTTGGGCTGTGGTGGAGAGGCTTCAGGGCTTCCTTACGGTGTTAGTGCCGAAGTTACCCGCGCAGGATATTTGCGAGAGGCTCTCGGGCAGGCTGAGACTGCGTTCGATCTCGAACATGTAACCCCTAGAATTATTGAAAGATTCGGTAGAACTCTATTTGAGGGCTATGGATCTTTGGATATGTCACAGTACCGTTGCACTGTCGATACTTTGGATGACTACTTGCGGGTGTGCCGCTTGTTTTCTGCTACTGAGAATCCAGAGCAGGTACCACTATCCACGCTTCTTGAATGTTTGAAAACAGCCTCACCGGAAATCGTCACGCCCATATCTGCCCGTCGAATGGTTTTAGGTACTGCGCAATTTGGGCTGACCTATGGGATCACGAATACCAGCGGGCGCCCCCTTCAGGTACAGGTTAACTCGTTGGTGCGCACCGCGATTGCCAATGGCGTTCAATATATTGATACAGCCAGAGCTTATGGTGAGAGTGAGCCGGTTGTAGGTAAAGCGCTTTCTGGTGGTTGGGACTCCAGAGCAACGATCATCACTAAATTGTCTCCCCTGGATGATTGTCCAGCTGATGCTAGTCCGGACGTGGTTCAAGCCTTCGTTGAGCGAAGTGTTTATCAGTCCTGTCGCGCGCTGAACAAGCCTTGTCTCGATGTGCTGATGCTTCATCGAGCAGAACATCTGACAGCTTGGGGCGGATCGGTGTGGGAAGCGCTTTCTGATCTTAAGCTTAGAAAAGTGATAGGCAGGCTTGGGGTTTCTGTTCAATCCTCGGAAGAGGCTTTTTCAGCTTTGGACGTTGAAACGGTTCAGTTCATCCAGCTACCGTTCAACATACTCGATTATCGGTGGGATGCGGTAATCCAGAAAATTTTACTGGTTCGCCAACGCCGCCCGCTTGTTATTCATGCTCGCAGCGCGTTATTGCAGGGTTTGTTGACTTCCAGTCAGGTGGACTTGTGGCTGAGGGCCTGTTGTTCGAATGCCGCTAATGTTATTGACTGGCTCCATGCGAAAGCGGAGGAACATGCCAACGGCGATATTGTTGAATTAGCGGTTCGGTACGTGCTCTCTCAAAGCTGGATCGATGGCGTGGTTATTGGTGTAGAAACCACGGATCAGTTGGTTGATAACCTCAGAAAGTCTGGCCTTGAGAGTTGGACTGATAACCTTATCGGAAGCATTATCGCAGACCGCCCCCGAGTACCTCTCGAAACTTTGAACCCGGCTACCTGGAAGAAATCCAATGACTAGTCTGCCACAGCGTTTTTCGCTGGAATCCAAGAGTGTTCTGGTAACTGGTGCAACGGGTTATCTCGGTCGCGCGATGGTCCGAGGTTTGGCGGAACTTGGCGCGAATGTACTCGTGAATGGGCGAAACCCCGAGCGAGTGGAAGCTTGTGTGGCCGAATTGTGTGATAGCGGGCTGGTAGCGACATCTGCAGTTTTTGATATCAACGATGAAGCGGCAGTTCACCAGTGGTTCTCACAGTACGGCGAGCTGCCGCTGCATGGTTTAGTCAATAACGCCTACGCGGGTGGGGCCGGCTCAATTGAGACTGCCGGCGAAGACGATTACAGAAATAGCTATGAGGTTTCACTGGTATCGACGCACAGGCTGTTGAAGAGCGCGCTTCCAGGGTTGCGAGCAGCGCATCGCAAGTGTGGCAATGCCTCAGTGGTAAATATCGGATCAATGTACGGGTTGGTAAGTCCTGACCAGCGAGTTTATGAGAATAAACGTGTTGCTAATCCCCCATTTTACGGTGCGGCGAAAGCTGCTTTAATCCAGTGGACTCGATATGCCGCCTGCGAGTTCGGACGGGAAGGTGTTCGTGTAAACGCAATTTCACCAGGGCCTTTTCCATCTGAAAACGTGCAGGTGGAAAATCCAGCGTTCGTTGCGACATTGGCAGATAAGGTACCGATGGGGAGAATTGGTCGGGCTGATGAGCTACAAGGGCCTCTGTCGTTTTTGATTTCAGACGCATCCAGCTTCGTTAACGGCTCAAACCTGGTCGTCGATGGTGGCTGGACGTGTTGGTAGCCTTCCGCGCCGATGCCTCGCTGGAGATCGGCAGCGGTCATGTGATGCGCTGCCTGACCCTCGCCGATGCTCTGCAGGCTCAGGGTGCCCAGTGCCACTTCCTCTGCCGGGAGCACCCTGGGCACCTGTGTGAACTGATCGAGGCCCGTGGCTACCCGGTCCATCGGCTACCGCAGGAAGCGCGCGACACTAACACAGCCGTCACGTCTGTCACCGAGCCTAAGCTTGATCATGCTCACTGGCTGCGCGCGAGCTGGGACGAAGACGCCGCAGCCTGTCTGCCGCTCCTGGCCGAACTGGCCCCGGCCTGGCTGGTGGTGGACCATTACGCCCTGGATCATCGCTGGGAAAGGGCGGTACTCGATGGGCTCTCCGGCTCAAGGCCTCGCCTGCTGGTGATCGATGACCTGGCGGACCGTCACCATATTGCTGATCTGCTGCTGGACCAGAACCTCGGCCGGCAGATGGAAGACTATCGTGGCCTGGTGCCCGATGACTGCCAGATATTGGCTGGCCCGCGCTACGCCCTGCTGCGCCCCGAGTTCCGCGAGTGGCGCGAGGCCAGTCTCACCCGGCGTGCCCGCGAGCCTCGTCTGCAGCGTCTGCTGATCAACCTCGGCGGCGTAGACAAGGACAACGTCACCGGCCAGGTGCTGAACGCCCTGAGTGGCTGCGACCTGCCGGAAGACCTGCAGATCAGCGTGGTGATGGGGGCCTCCGCTCCCTGGCGAGCGTCAGTGACGGCCCAGGCCGGGGCGATGCCTTGGTCAACCGAGGTGGTGGCCAACGTCAGCGATATGGCCCGGCGCATGGCCAAGGCGGACCTCGCCATCGGTGCCGCCGGCAGTACCTCCTGGGAGCGCTGTTGCTTGGGCCTGCCTACCCTGATGGTGGTGCTGGCCGACAACCAGCGCGACATCGCTGACGCCCTTGCCGTAAAAGGCGCGGCGCTGAGGTTGGAACTGGCGGATCTGGGGACATCGCTGGCCGGTCAGTTGGCCATCCTTGACGCCCCCGGAGCACTGACGGCCATGAGCCAGCAGGCGGCAGAGCTGGTAGACGGGCAGGGCACGTCCAACGTGCTGGCCGCGCTGCAGCGGGCGGGCAGGCGACGGCTGCGGCCCATGCAGTCACAGGACCTCGAGCGCGTGCTGGGCTGGCGCAACCATCCCGAGGTGCGCCGTCACATGTATACCCAGCGGCTGATTACCCTGGAGGAGCACCGCGGCTGGTTCGCGCGCTCGAGCCAGGCCCCCCAGCGCCACCTGCTGATCTATGAGCAGGAGGGCGAGCCGTTGGGCTTTGTCAACCTCAACGTGGTGGACGTCGCGGCTGGACGCGCCGACTGGGGCTTCTATCTCGCCCCGGACGCGCCTCGCGGCAGTGGCCAGGGGTTGGGGCAGTGCACCCTGAGCTATGCCTTTACGACCCTGAATCTGCACAAGCTCTGTGGAGAAGTTCTCAGCGACAACACGCGCTCGCAGCGCTTTCACGAGCGCCTCGGCTTTCGTCGCGAAGCGGTTTACCCTGCCCACTTTTTTGATGGCAACACTTATCATGACGTCATCATGTTCGGCCTGCTGGCCGACGAATGGCGCGACTCACAAGGAGCCGATACCCCATGACATCGCCCTGGATCGAGATTGACGGCCGACGCATCGGCGACGGCCACTCGCCCTACATCATCGCTGAGCTTTCGGCCAACCATAACGGCAAGCTCGAAACGGCTCTGCGTATCATCGAAGAGGCCGCAAAGGCCGGTGCCGATGCCGTCAAGCTGCAGACCTATCGCCCCGATACCATCACGCTGGACTGCGACAGTGACGACTTCAAGATCAAGGGGGGGCTATGGGACGGACGCACCCTTTATGAGCTCTACGAGGAGGCCCACATGCCCTGGGAGTGGCACCAGCCGCTCTTCGAGCGTGCCCGCAAGCTCGGTATCACGATCTTCAGCTCCCCCTTCGACACCACCGCAGTGGATCTGCTCGAAGAGCTCGGTGCCCCGGCCTACAAGATAGCCTCCTTCGAAGCGGTGGACCTGCCGCTGATCGAGTACGTGGCCAAGACTGGCAAGCCGATGATCATCTCCACCGGCATGGCCGACGCTGAGGAAATTCAAGAAGCGATCACGGCTGCACGGGAAGGTGGATGCAAACAGTTGGCGATACTCCATTGCGTTAGTGGCTATCCCGCCCCGGCAGAGGACTACAATCTTAAAACGATTTCGGATATGCGACAGCGTTTCGGGCTGGTCACAGGCCTCTCCGACCACACCTTAGACAACACAACTGCTATTGCCAGCGTCGTGATGGGCGCAGCTATTATCGAAAAACACTTTACTTTAGATCGCAACGGTGGGGGGCCGGATGACAGTTTCTCGCTGGAGCCCACAGACTTGACTGCACTGTGCAGAGATAGCAAAACTGTTTGGAAGGCCTTGGGGAAGGTCGACTACGGCCGGAAGTCGAGTGAGCAAGGTAACGCACAGTTTCGGCGATCACTGTATTTTGTCAAGGATATGAAAGCAGGTGATGTAATTACTGAGGATTGTGTACGAAGTGTTCGGCCAGGATATGGGATGGCACCGAGATACATAGATGATCTTCTAGGGAAGGAAGTGCGAATTGACGTAACATATGGGACTCCGGTACTAAGGGGTTCTGTGAGTGACTAACAAAAGTATTACATCAAAACCTTATTTGGGAAGTGTAACGATAGGTTTGATGATTTTTTATTTTTACTTTTCATCAGTGTTTCTACCGTTGCTGTCTCCTTTACGGAACCTTGAGGTCCTTGATCCTGGGCTTATACGTAATGCGCTGCTTCCCCCGTTGTTTATAGCTTTAGTGTTTTCAATTGGATTAGGTCGGGTTCTTAAACCTAGGAGTGGGACCCAGTTTCTGTTAGTTGGCATGTTTTTGCTTGGATCAATTGTCGGAGTTCAAAATATAATAATTGATGAAAGCTATCGTGAATACTTTTCCCATTTGTTTCAGGTGTCTAGTGCCTACGTAATGTTTCTCGTTGGTTGGCTCACATTCAAAAATTGGAGCGAGAAATTTTGGAAGCATTTTATTCTTTTAGCTTTGATCTCCGCCCTAATCTCATCTGCTCTCACGATTGGGGCTTTGGATCGCGGTGAAATAGGCCGATACTACACTGCTGCCTATGGGTTTATCTTAATATCTGCATATGCTGCAAATTCGTCCTCTTCGATAACGCTTTTAGCAGTTTTAGGCTCCGTTGTTTCAAATAAGCGGGCTGTAGTGCTTGCTATCATTACAATGTTGACAGCGAAATTCATGGGTTTTGCTGGGGCAAGGTCGCGGGTGCTCACGTATCGAAGATTTATATCATTTTCCTTGAAGTTCGTTTTTTTTGCATTAGTCTCAGTCGCTACAGTTTTAGTGTTTGTCGCGTGGGTAAATCAGAATCCGACCACTGGCGTAAGCAAGGCTTATAATATATCGGTTAATAGAATGATTGATGTTGTAGATGCGCTTCAGGCTAGGTCTGGTTTAGAAGAGGCTGCATCTGGCAGATATCAGGAAATAGAAATTGCTTTAGGTGGCATGAATGAAGTGAATTATTTTATAGGTAGTGGCGCTGGTTGGAATATACAGCTCGAAAATGGGAAAAATGTTCAGAATATTCATTTTTCGCCACTTTCAATTGCCGCGGTTTATGGATTTCCAATCGCAATATCTTTTTATGCTATGATAATTTTTGTATATTTGAGGTTTGTTTTTATAAGGCGCCGAGGCTTAACTTTGACTGAAAGAATGGCGCCGCTGTATGTTTTAGGTGCATTGGTTCACTCCTTTTTCGCATACTCTTTATTTATAGATTGGCTATTCTTTTTCTTTATTGGTGTTATGTCTAGGAGTGTCCAATTCGAAATTAAATCAAGAGGCGTGTATCATAATGCCTAGACTTGTTTTCCACTTATCTGGAAGGTTTCCCGATAGCTTGATTTTGGGAGAAGATGATTGTGTATTTCATTCAAGAATTTTAGATGATTCTCGCGTCCATAAAAAATCTATAGCGCTACCTGATGCAGATAATGCCTTTGAGAGAGAGTTGTGCGAAAAATATATTCAGCTGTTTTTCGATGAGGTTGGAGCAAGTGAATTGCTGACTAACTTTGATCACTGCTTCCTCAATGATTATTACAGTTACAGTGTGAGACCGATATTTACTCAAATGCTTGCTGTGAAAGAATTGTGTGATCGGTTTCCAGAAAAAGATGTCTTGGTTCTTTCTGCTAAAACAAGTTGCTCATTAGTTCCAATGCTAGGATTTAAAACAACTGAATCTAAAAGAGGGTCTCAAGATCTTCTCGGAAGCGTAACTGCTGAACAAATGAAAGGAAATAAAGCATTTGAATCAGCGGAATTTATTAGCTTGCATGGTGACATATTCTGTAAGGATGTATTTAGAAAAAGCATTTTACTCGTGGCCAATTTTGTATTTTCTTTGTTGTTCATTGCTAAATGTGCATTAATAAGTTCTCGTCGTAGTAATCGTGTTGACGGGAAGCCACTCGTAATTTATCGAAATTCTCACCAAGAGAGGTTTGCATTAAAGTTGGTCGATTCAGGGAACGATCTATCGTTATTGTATATCCCTCAACTTACCCAAGGTGTACTCCGGCCGAAAAAAAACAATGACATAGCAAATGGCGAGATTAATACGCTAGGTTTTGACTTAAGCGACGTTTTATTCTCAATCAGGAAGTCTCGAGTTTTGGCCAAATCGTTTCAAAAAATTTCAAAAAATGAATCAGCTGACTCTTTTGTACACGTTAAAGGTGTATCTGTTAAGCTCAACAAAGGCTGGATAAAGTCGGAGCTGGGTTTAATTTCTATTGTTTTTATCTATAGCGCCTTGCTGTCCCGTATTCTTCAGAAAAATAAGGTGAAGAGGCTAGTTAACTTTGAGCTTGTTGGGAGAATGGCCGGTATAGAGGCCATGGCTGCAAGGAACTTAGGGGTTGAGACTGTGTCTATCCAAACTGCTTTGGTTGCATCAAGGCCTCATCCAGTTTTTCCATATTCAAATAAATTCTTTGCTGATAGTGAAGTAACCGCCGAGATGATAAGAAACAACGGAGTTGTAGCAGCCGGTGCTGTTGAGTTTGCTGGTTCGTTGGATCGGACTAGGCCATTGAAGTCGGCGAAAAGGTTTAGTCGGGTTGTATTTTACACTCAGCCCTACGAACCAGATGTCACTATGAGAATTCTTTCGGCGCTAACTGAGTGGGCTAATCGGAACGAGGTAGAGTTAAAGATTAAGTTGCATCCCCGAGATTATGCCTCAGCCTATAGCACTCTCGGCTTGGAAGCTTATTATGTTGATAAGGATACGAAGATAGCTGAATTGTACGAATGGGCAGATCTTACGGTAACCAGAACATCTAGTGTCGCTAAAGAATCGCTTTCTCTGGGGTGTCCTGTGTTATTAACCATGTGGAGCATATCTGAGCAGACGTTAAAAGCTGATTACATTAATTCGATGTTTTCTGAAGGTTATATAAGCAACGACATAGAGAGCCTTAAGGCGTTGCTGTCAGATCCTTTTCGGGTTGTTAACTCAAACCTTCGTCTGCATCGGGCTCTGTTTAGCAACCTTGGACCTGATGACCTTTTTAATGCGATCCTTAAAAAGTAAGTTGTTTAGTGGCCGGATGTTGGCGGTTGTGCTCAGAGCATTGACTCTAGCTTCGAGATTTTTGTTGCTTTTTTATTTGGCGACCAAATTCGATTTGGTCCAGATGGGCCTTTTTAGCCTGTACTGGGCAGGACTACAGCTCTCAGCCTCACTGATACCACTTGATGTATATGCACAAACTACTAGGCTTATACTCGCTAGAACCGAGGAGACTGGCTCAAATTTAGAAAAGCATTTCGGTTTCCTATTTTGGGCAATCCTCATTCTTGCGCCGCTGGCTGTGTATTTGAATGCTAAATTCGGAGCCAAGCTGGAGGGGCTGTTACTCATTTTATTTTTGTTTCATTTGACGATTGAGGTGTTTGCGACAGACCTTAGCCGTTTGCTTATACCTCTTGGGAAACCTTTGCTGTCTAATTTTAGCAACTTCCTAAAATCGGCTGGTTGGATTTTTCCGTTGATTTTATTGTTTGAGCTGAATATTGCTGAAATATCACCCGTCACCGTAATTAATCTTTGGCTTGGTGGTTCCATTGTTTCAGTGATTGTGGCGTTAAGGCTTTCCAGGTTGGAAAAATTTCGGCTATCGAAGATTGAAATTGACATAAGGTGGGTCAAGGCGGCCATTAGTGGTAGTTTCGTATTCTTGATAGCCACGCTGTTGTTTAGGTCTATTCTTGGCGTTGATAAATTCTTGGTGAGCGCTGCTTATGGAGAGGAAGTCGTTGCAATCTATACAGTTTATGCCGCTGGAGTTCTAGGCGTTTTGGCGCTGTTGGAGTCTGGCGTTTCGGCGTGGCATTATCCCGGAATGGTTCAGTCGATTAGGAATTCAAATTTTGATTTGGCAAAATCACAATTCGGTAAATATTTTTCTCAAAATATTTTTTCTGCGTTTTTGCTTTTTTTGGGGCTTTTCTTGTTTTTTCCTTCAGCAGCGTATGTCTTTTTGCCTGATGCCTACTTTGATGAAATAAGTCTTTTTTTTGTTATGTCAGTTGGTGTTGTTTTTTACTGTATTACGATGCCGTTTCACTATGTTATATATGCCTTCGGAAGAGATGTCTACTTTTTGATGATGTATGGTGTGTCTCTCCTTTTAATGTTTTCATGGTATTTCTTGTTCATGAAAAGTTTTGATGTTCTTGGGGCAGGGTTGATGCTTTCAGGTGCTTTGTTTTCGATTTCATTGCTTCGTGTTCTTTTTGCAGCAAGAATAGTTGCGAGGCTTGGTGTTTTATAGTTATTTTATTGCTGATGGCTTCCTTGAGTTGTTTTTAAAGCATGGCTATGGGTTCCTGTTTTTTATGGTGTTGTTTTCGGTTTTATTGATTGCAGGATATTGTATTCTATTATGGAACGTTAAGGAGTTGTTTCTCTAATAATGAACGTCGCCACTAAATTGGACACGGCCTGCCGTCTAGGCTTTTTGAATATCTTCCGGGCTGTTGTTTACCGTCTGGGTGTGAAGCTTGGATTGAACCCGGTAAGGCGACTTCAGGTAACCGCGGCTGTCCCGCCTTTCTTCAGCGCGGCGAGTAGGGGGGCTGTACCTGCATTAGAGCCAGAGCCCTCGTGGCGCCAGTTTGGTTTGCCCATGGTTCTGCCTATGGTCAAAACGGGGCGGCCTGACTGGCACCGTAGTGTGTTAACAGGGGCGGATAGTGATGCCGCGCTGCCCTGGTGGCAAATCTCCGATTTTGTTGATGGTCTGGGGGATATCAAGGGCGTGTGGGAGCTTTCCCGTTTCGATTGGGTGCTTGCCTTTGCTCAGCGCGCGGCTGCTGGTGATGCCAGGGCGCTTTCTCAGCTGAATGATTGGCTGGCTGATTGGTGCCAGCAGAACCCGCCCTATCTAGGGGCCAATTGGAAGTGTGGCCAGGAAGCCTCCATTCGGGTTATGCATCTGGCCATGGCGGCATTGCTGCTTGCTCAGGCTGACAAGCCTGTCTCTGGCCTTGTTGCGTTGTTGCGGGTTCATTTACAACGAATAGCACCCACTATCCTCTATGCGATTGCTCAGGATAATAACCACGGCACTTCCGAGGCGGCAGCTCTGTATATCGGTGGAAGCTGGCTTACCTCTCTAGGTGATACCCAGGGCGAGAAGTGGCAGCGCGTCGGGCTTAAGTGGCTTGAAAATCGCGCTCGACGTCTGATCGAGTCAGACGGCAGCTTCAGCCAATACTCGGTTAATTACCACCGCGTGATGCTGGATACCTATTCCATGGCGGAGGTATGGCGCCGAGCCATGAACTTGCCCGCTTTCTCTGCCGAGCTAATGTCACGGTTGCAACTTGCCACCGCTTGGTTGGGCAATATGGTATCTCCGGACGGTGCTGATACACCTAACCTGGGATCAAACGACGGCGCTCGTTTACTGCCATTAACCGATACGGACTACCGAGATGTGCGCCCCTCCGTTCAGTTAGCTTCTGTTTTGTTTCATGGCTGTCGTGCATACGATGCCGCTGGTGATTATGATTTACCACTGCAGTGTTTGGGGCTGGCTACGCCAGAGGTGGTCAAGGATTATCGTGAATCACGCCTTTACGATAACGGCGGTTTTGCCGTATTACGGGGCCGTGATGTTACGGCACTTCTGCGCTATCCTCGCTTTCGCTTCCGGCCCGGTCAATGTGATCTTCTACATGTGGATTTCTGGAAGGGTGGTGTGAACCTGCTCCGTGATGCTGGCTCTTACAGCTATAACTGTGAGGAGCCCTGGCAAAGCTATTTCAAGAGCATGGCTGCGCATAATACTATTGAGTTTGACAGTCGCGATGCGATGCCAAAGATAAGCCGTTTCCTCTATGGCGCTTGGCCGAAAGCACGCGAGGTGATGCCGCTCGTTGAGCGTGATGGAGCATTGTCGGTCGCAGCAGGCTATTCGGATTGGCTCGGAGCCTTCCATCATCGTACGGTGGCGTTGCGAGAGAGTAAACTTTGTGTGGAAGACAGATACCATGGCTTCGCCGAGAAAGCAGTACTGCGCTGGCGATTGGCTCCGGGTGAATGGCACTGGGAAGGCGATTGGTTGGTGGGCGGCGACGAGCACAGCAGAGTGAAACTTAGGGTTCAGGGTAGTGTGCCTATTATTCGTCGCGAGCTTGTCGAGGGCTGGGAGTCACGTTATTACTCGCAGAAAACGCCGTTGCCGGTACTTGAGATCGAAGTAGCAGAAGCGGGCACGCTGACCACGGAGTTGAGATTCTGATTATGCGGGTACTGTATTTCCACCAACATTTTTCCACACCCGACGGTGCTGCGGGCACCAGATCCTATGAGATGGCTCGTCAGTTATTGCGCGAAGGTCATAGGGTAACAATGGTGTGTGGTAGCTATGCGCAAGGTGCGACAGGGCTTGCCGGCAGTTTCAGCAAGGGAAGGCGGCGCGGTGAAGTTGATGGCATTGATGTCATAGAGTTTGATCTTTCTTATTCCAATAAGCAGGGGTTTCTGGCTCGGGCGATGGCGTTCCTGAAGTTTGCGCTGCTGTCTGTCTGGATAGCACTGCGCGAACCCTATGATGTTGTCTTTGCGACCACGACGCCCCTGACTGCGGGCATCCCCGGGATCTTCGCCAGGTGGCTCCGGCGTAAGCCTTTTGTCTTTGAAGTACGGGACTTGTGGCCTGAGTTACCAAGAGAGATGGGAGTCATCACAAACCCGGTCGTTCTCGGAATGTTGTCTCTACTAGAATGGGTAGCGTATCGCTCTGCTCATCGGTGCGTGGCTTTGTCGCCGGGCATAGCCGCAGGTATTGCTGCCAAGGGTGTACCGGAAGATCGAATCTGCATGGTGCCGAATGGCTGTGACCTGTCTCTTTTTTATGATGTGCCCATGAGAAAGAGGCCAGATGGCGTCGGAGATGGTGACCTTGTTGCTGTTTTTTCCGGCACCCATGGTGCTGCTAATGGCCTGGGTGCTGTGCTGGATGCAGCCAAGGTGCTTGAACAGCGCGGGCGCAATGACATCAAGCTGGTGCTGATTGGCGATGGTGGCGAGAAAGCGGCGCTGGTTGAACAAGCCGCATCCATGCAGCTGAGTAATCTGCTGTTTATGGACCCTGTTCCCAAGCGTGCTCTCGTTGGATACCTGGCCGGGGCGGATATTGGGTTGCAGGTCCTGAAGAACGTGCCGGCTTTTTACTACGGCACGTCGCCTAACAAGTTTTTCGACTATATCGCGGCAGGCCTTCCGGTGTTGAATAACTATCCCGGCTGGTTGGCCGAAATAATCACTGAGAACCAATGTGGCTTTGCAGTGCCTGCCGATTCACCTGAAGCTTTTGCCGATGCCCTGGAGCAGGCATCCTGTGATCGGCCGCGGTTGCGTGAGATGGCGGATAATGCCCGCCGCCTGGCGGAGCGGGAGTTTGATCGGCATCTTCTGGCGAGCAGGTGGGTCGCGTGGGTTACAGCGGGACAGGTTTCCAGCAGAGAAGGGGGGAACGCATGATCAAGCGGCTTATTGACGTATTGGCTTCCCTGTTCGGGCTGTTGCTACTTTCCCCTTTACTGGTCACCGTCGCCGTGCTGGTCCGTATACAGATGGGCAGCCCGGTACTCTTCCGCCAGGTCCGCCCTGGCCTGAACGGCAAGCCTTTCCAGATGGTAAAATTCCGCACCATGCTCAATGCCACAGACAAGTCGGGCAACCCATTGCCTGATGACCAGCGCCTGACGCGCCTCGGAGCCTTCCTCAGATCCACCAGTTTGGATGAACTGCCGGAACTCTGGAACGTGCTCAAGGGCGATATGAGCCTGGTGGGGCCTCGCCCGTTGCTCATGGAATACTTGCCCCTCTATTCCGCTGAGCAGGCGCGCCGCCATGAGGTTCGCCCGGGCGTCACCGGTTGGGCTCAAGTTAACGGCCGGAACGCCATAAGCTGGGAAGAGAAGTTCAAGCTGGATGTCTGGTATGTTGATAACCAGTCATTGTGGCTGGATATCAAGATACTGTTTCTGACGGTCAAAAAAGTGCTGGTGCGAGAAGGCATTTCTGCTGACGGTGAGGCGACTATGAGTCGCTTTACTGGCAACAAGGGAGAGTAGAAGATGAGCAAGATTTATGGTGTTTTTGGGGCCAGCGGCTTTGGGCGTGAGGTTATGCCTGTTCTGCGTGCCCAGTTTAGCCAGGAGAGCCAATCTGCCTTCGTGTTTGTTGATGACAATCCCATTGCAGATGAGATCAACGGGCATCGGGTTCTGACATTCGATCAGTTTGTCGCTGACCAGGCAGAGACAAAGTTGGTTTCCGTGGCTATTGCTGATTCGCAGGTCAGAAAAAAGCTTGTGCAGCGCTGTTCTGATGCCGCGCTGGCGTTCGTCGATATATCTCATGCCGGCAATGTGATCATGGATGATGTGGAGATAGAGGCCGGCAGTATCCTTACACCCTTTGTGACCATTACCAGTAATGTGCGTATCGGAAAGCAGTTTCATGCGAACATCTACAGCTATGTTGCGCACGATTGTGTGATTGGTGACTACGTGACTTTTGCTCCTCGGGTCATGTGTAACGGTAACGTTCATATTCACGACTATGCCTATATCGGCACGGGTGCGATTCTCAAGCAGGGCAAACCGGGTAAGCCGCTGGTCATTGGTGAAGGCGCGGTTGTCGGCATGGGGGCTGTGGTCACCAAGGATGTGGCGCCGGGCGCGGTGGTTGTCGGGAATCCGGCAAAGCCCCTTGTTAAGTGACCCCTATTTGATACGGCCTGTCTAATCGGCGATATATGATCCATCTGGAGATTTTTCCGATGTTGAACACCCCATTCTCGCCTTGGCCCTGCTTCACCCAGGAAGAGACGCATGCTGTTTCGCGAGTATTGCTCTCCAACAAAGTCAACTACTGGACCGGCCAGGAGGGCAGGGCGTTCGAGCGTGAATTTGCAGCCTTTACCGAGTGTGAATACGCCATAGCAGTGGGCAACGGCACTCTGGCGCTGGATCTGGCGCTCAAGGCGCTGGGAATCGGCTCCGGCGATGAGGTGGTGGTGACGCCTCGCACGTTCCTTGCCTCGGCGTCGTCCATTGTGTCTGCCGGGGCTGTGCCGGTGTTTGCGGAGGTAGATGCTGATTCGCAGAACATTTCGGCGGCAACGATTGCCGCCGTGTTGTCACCGCGTACCCGCGCGGTGATCTGCGTGCATCTGGCCGGTATGCCCTGCGACATGGACCCGATCATGGCGCTGGCCAATGAGCACGGATTGAAAGTGATCGAAGATTGCGCCCAGGCGCATGGGGCCCGTTATCGCGGCAAGCCGGTGGGTAGCATCGGCCATATCGGCGCCTGGTCCTTCTGCCAGGACAAGATCATGAGCACTGGCGGTGAGGGTGGCATGGTCACCACCAATGATCGTGAGCTCTGGTCCCGCATGTGGAGCTATAAGGACCACGGAAAAAGCTGGGAGGCGGTGTACGAGCGCGAGCATCCCCCCGGCTTTCGTTGGTTGCATGAAAGTTTCGGCACTAACTGGCGCCTGACGGAAATGCAGTCTGCCATCGGGCGCATCCAGTTACAGCGTATGCCTGAATGGCAGGCTGCACGCCTGAGCAACGCAAATCGAATATGGCAAACGGCCGCTCAGTGCCCTGGGCTGCGTGTTCCGGAAGTGCCAGAGTGGGCCACCCATGCGGCCTACAAATGTTATGTCTTCGTGGAGCCGGAGAAGCTGGCTGAGGGCTGGTCCAGAGATCGCATTCTTGCCGAAATCAACGCCCGGGGTGTTCCTTGCTATTCGGGGAGCTGCTCAGAGGTATACCTTGAAAAGGCGTTTGATGGTACCGGCTTCCGCCCCAGAGAGCGTTTGCCGGTCGCTCGTGAGTTAGGCGACACCAGTCTGATGTTCCTGGTACATCCCACTCTGACAGAATCTGAAGTTGCGCTGACCTGCCGGGTACTTGCTGAGGTAATGCAGCAAGCTACATAACTCGAGTCATTCACGCCCTGGCCGGCCCGGGGAAATCCATGTTGGCGAACGCACCAGGGAGCTGTCGAAGCTGATGGTCGATGCTGGCCTGATCGTGATCAGCGCCTTCATCTCTCCATTTCGCTCCGACCGCGAGGCCGCCCGCGCCCTGTTCGAGCCGGGTGAGTTCATCGAGGTCTACGTCAGCGCCCCCCTGGAAACCTGCGAACAACGCGATCCTAAGGGCCTCTACCAGAAAGCCCGCCAGGGCCTGATCAAGGACTTCACCCCGAGATCCCGGAAATCACCGTCAACACCGCCACCGACGACCTGGAAGCCTGCGTCCGCAAGGTGCTGGCGTTGTTGTGATCGCTGACAGACAGAAATATAGCTTTATGGCTATAATGTGGTCAGCTGAAACAACGGTGATTGAAATGGCCAGATACTTGAATCAGATACTTAAATCCGAAAAGCCGGAGGTGGTCAAGAAGGCCACGGAGAAGGCGGATGCCATTTTGCTGGATATCCACCTGGCGGAGATCCGGGCGCTGGTTTCCAGGACACAGGTCGATGTGGCGCAGGCGCTGGGCGTGAAGCAGCCGACAGTGGCGGGTATGGAGCGCAGCGGCAAAGACCTGCGTTTGTCTTCGTTGAAACGTTATGTCGAAGCCCTGGGCGGCAAGGTGTCCATCGATATTGAGCTGCCCGATGGGCAGCATCGCAGCTTTTCACTGTAAATATGGGTATCCCCATGACCCCACAAGACCTCACTTTCGACAGCCACGGCATCACCTGCCGGAGTTACTTCTACACAGGGCAGGGCAATACAGCCCGGCACAGCACAGCACAGCACAGCCCGGGCGGCATTCTCTGACAGACATTTAAGCTAGGGCTTACACCCGGCAGCCGACGCCACCTCCAGAATATGACCTCCCACATGAACATGTGGCATGTTGCAAGTGGGTAACCTATAAGTTACCATCTGTGAGGTTGTATGTGGCACTTGGAAGAGTATCTCGATACTCGCGGGAACTCGCCATTCGCCAGTTGGTTTAATGAATTGCCGGCGTCGGTTGCGGCGCGCATCGCGCTTGTCCTCGCAAGGATGGAGGCTGGGAACTTTGGCGATCAAAAGCCTGTAGGCGAAGGAGTGATAGAGCGGCGTATTCATAGTGGGCCGGGGTATCGGATCTATTTTGCGTATGCATCTGGGCGCATGGTGCTGCTTTTGGGTGGTGGCTCCAAAAGGCGGCAACGCTGGGACATCACTGAAGCAAAAGCGCGTTGGCGGGACTACCGGCTGCGCCAAGGCGGAGAATGAACATGGCACTGACAAAAGCGTTTCGGGAGACGGTGCGCGCCCGAGCCCAGCAGGATGCCGGGTTCCGTAGGGCGCTGTTGACCGAAGCAGAGAGCGCTCTGGTTCAGGGCGACGGAACGGGCGCCAGGGCGTTGTTGCGTGACTATATTAACGCCACGCTTGGCTTTGAAACGCTGGCACAGGCCAGCGGCATAGCGGTAAAAAGCCTGCATCGCATGTTTGGCGCGCAGGGCAACCCCACACTCGTCAATTTGGCCCGGGTGCTTCAGATCCTTAATGAGCATGAGGGCATTGTCCCGGACGTATCGGTATCCCCATGACCCCACAAGACCTCACTTTCGACGTAAGCGTTCATTCCAAGGCGTGGTTGACCGCTCTGTAGAGATCTGATCGCAGCGGCTGATTTGCGAAGTGATCCTTCCACACCCGGGGCGTCAGCTCATCTACTCGACTGGCTGGGTGCTCACTGA
>JAMCWB010000058.1:3330-35835 GCA_023475025.1 Gammaproteobacteria bacterium | reverse complement strand
GGCCTTCGCCATGACGGTGGCAACGGCTGCTGCCTTGTCGCACCCTCTGCGTCATCGCGAGCCGCGCAGCGGCGTGGCGATCCAGTTGAGTGCACTCAACCCAGGTCAAAATGGATGGCCACAGGCCTACGGCCTTCGCCATGACGGTGGCAACGGCTGCTGCCTTGTCACACTCTCTGCGTCATCGCGAGCCGCGCAGCGGCGTGGCGATCCAGTTGAGTGCACTCAACCCAGGTCAAAATGGATGGCCACAGGCCTACGGCCTTCGCCATGACGGCAGGGCAGAAACCCGAACGCTGAAAGCTGAAAGCTGAAAGCGTCAGGGTTTGGGTGGGTGGCTGGGCTGTCAAGCCGGGATCAAGCCACTCACACAAGCATTCGACTTCCAGCCTTAAGCATTCAGCATTCAGCGCCCAAGAAAAAACCACCCACACCAAAATACGACTTCCAGTTTTCAGCTTTCAGCTTTCAGCCTTCAGCCTTCAGCCTTCAGCCCCAGCAAGTACCCCTTGCCGCTTTTTGCATGAAGCTAGAAAATACCCGCCACCACCATCACCACCACGAGCAACCCCGATGCCCAAAGCTGCCGAACTGAAAAAAGGCCAGATCATCCAGATCAACGGCCAGCCGTATATCGTCTCCAACATCGACGTCAAGAGCCCTTCCTCGCGCAGCGGCACTACCCTGTACAAGGTGCGCTTCAACCACGTACAGACCAAACAGAAGCTCGACCAGAGTCTGACCGGGGATGACTTCCTGACGCCGATCGACTTCCAGAAGCGCGCCATCCAGTTCCTCTATCAGGATGCCGAAGGCTATACCTTCATGGATAACGAAGACTTTGCCCAGTTCACCCTTAGCGCCGGGCAGATCGAGGAGCAGCTGCCCTACCTGCACGATGGTATTCAGGGCCTCTATGGCCTGGTGGTCGAAGGCAATCTGGTCGGCGTCGAACTGCCCGCGGTGGTCGAAATGCCGATTCAGGAAACCCCGCCAGCGATCAAGGGCTCTTCCGCCAGTGCGCGCACCAAAACCGCCACCTTTGCCAGTGGGCTGGAAATCCAGATCCCTGAATACCTGGAAACCGGCGAAGTGGTGCGCATCAATACCGACACCGGTAAATTCATGTCACGCGCCTGAAACAACCTGCAAGCTGCAAGCAAACGCCAAAACGGGTTAAAATAGCCACCGAAACGTTTTTGCCGATTATCGCCTGCAGCTTGCCGCTGCAGCCCAGGAGCGCCCATGACCACCCCGCACATTATCGAACCCACCCGTCCCGCCACTGCCTGCGTCATCTGGCTGCATGGCCTCGGGGCCGACTGCTTCGACTTTGTGCCCGTGGTAGAAATGCTGGGCCTGCCGGCCAACCACGGCGTGCGCTTTATCTTCCCCCAGGCGCCCACCCGCCCGGTCACCATCAACGGTGGTCTGCCGATGCCCTGCTGGTATGACATCCTCGGCATGTCACCGGCCCGCGCGATCAACCACCAGCATATGCAAAGCGCCGCCGACGGCGTCAAGGAGCTGGTCGAAGCCCAGCTGGCTGACGGCATCGCACTCAACCGCATCGTGCTGGCCGGCTTCTCCCAGGGTGGTGCCGTGGTACTTCACGCTGCAGCCCAGAACCAGTGGCCGCTGGCCGGCGTCATGGCCCTGTCGACTTATGGCCCGACCCTGGACACCCTGCTTGAGGACAACAACAACCCGCCAGCGCTGGATATCTTCTTCGCCCACGGCCGGCATGACGATATGGTGCGGCCAGCCATGGGCCGTGAAGCCTTTGAGCGCCTGCAGGCGGTTGGCCACCGGGTCAGCTGGCATGAATACGCCATGGCCCACGAGGTCTGCCCGGCAGAAATCAACGATATCCGCCTCTGGATAAACCAGCAGCTGGATATCTGAAGCCCAGCAATCACGGCAGTTTCAGCGCTTGGAGTTGGCCCCCGGCTCCAGTACACTGATGCGATCATTTTATTGATCAACTGCCGAGAGACGCCTGTGCTGAAAGCACTGAAGAAACTGTTCAACAAGCCCGGGGAGCCCCTGGAAGAAGACACACTGGAGCAAATGCTGGCCAAAGACAAACAAGCCAGCCAGCGCAACAACGCGCCACAAAAGCCCAGCAAGCCGGCGGCCAAACAGACTGACAAAGCCGCCCCAGCGATCAAGCCCAAACGTCACCCACGCAAAGCGCCTGCAGCCCCACCAGCAAAACCCTGGAATCTGCAGGACTTTCAGGTACCCGTCGCTGACGGCAAGACTCGCTTCCATGACTTTCCCCTGGCTGACAGCCTGATGCGTGCGATTCACGATCAGGGCTTCAGCTACTGCACCCCGATTCAGGCCGAAGTGCTCGGTAAGACCCTGATCGGTCAGGACGCCATCGGCCGCGCCCAGACCGGCACCGGCAAAACCGCTGCCTTCCTGATCTCGACCATCACCCAGCTGCTCGACACCCCGCCGCCGGATGAGCGCTATATGGGCGAACCGCGGGCACTGATCATCGCGCCAACCCGTGAACTGGTGATGCAGATTGCCAGTGATGCCGAAGGCCTGACCAAGCACTGCAACCTCAACGTCATGACCTTTGTCGGCGGCATGGATATCGACAAGCAGCTGCGCCAGCTGGAACAGCGCTACTGCGACATCCTGGTCGCTACACCCGGTCGCCTGCTCGACTTCTGTAACCGGGGCGAAGTCCATCTGGACCTGATCGAAATCCTGGTGCTGGATGAAGCCGACCGCATGCTGGATATGGGCTTCATTCCCCAGGTCCGTCAGATCATTCGCCAGACCCCGCGCAAGGGCGACCGTCAGACCCTGCTGTTCTCTGCCACCTTCAGCGATGACGTGATGAACCTCGCGCAGCAATGGACGGTCAACCCCGCCATCGTCGAGATCGAACCCGAACGCCCCGCCTCGGAAAATGTCACCCAGCTGGTCTATGCCGTCAGCGGCAGCGACAAGTTCAAGCTGCTGTACAACCTGGTCACCCAGCTGGATCTGGAGCGGGTCATGGTATTTGCCAACCGCAAGGATGAAGTGCGCCGTATCCAGGAGCGCCTGGTACGCCACGGCATCGACGCCGCGCAACTGTCCGGTGACGTCCCCCAGAACAAGCGCGTGCGTACCCTGGACAACTTCAAGAACGGCAAGCTACGGGTACTGGTAGCCACCGATGTCGCCGGGCGCGGCATTCATATCGACGGCATCAGTCATGTCATCAACTTCACCCTGCCGGAAGACCCGGAAGATTACGTGCACCGCATCGGCCGCACCGGTCGTGCCGGCGCCAAGGGCACCTCGATCAGCTTTGCCGGTGAAGACGATGCTTTCCAGATTCCGCCCATCGAAGAACTGCTCGGTGGCAAGCTGGAATGCATCCCACCAGAAGAGCGCTACTTGAAGGCCTTGCCGCAACGCCAGCAAACAGCCGAGCAGCGCGCCGCCAGCGATGCCAATGAAGCGGAGCAAGCAGAAGCCGCTGCCCGCAACCGCAAGCGCGCCAGCGGGCGGCGTGATGGCGGTGGTCGACCACGGCGGTAGTTGGAGGCTGAAGGCTGAAGGCTGAAGGCTGAAGGCATTGAAGCGTCGTGGCACGCGACCAGCAAGTAGTTTTGCCAGCCACCTGCATATGACCGTCGATAGCCAGGGATGGTGGTGCAGGTGGTGCACCCATCAGTTCGAGACCCAAGTCCAGACATAGATTACCGACTTGGCCTTCCACTATAACCCTGTTTTTTTGCTACCGCACAGGGTCATTCGTCAGGTTACGAAATTCTCTTTTTAACGCTTGTTAAGGTCATCGTTATCGGGGTAAAACCGGGTAACGGTGCATCAACCAACCTGCACAGACCAGGTTCGGATGCGCCGTCGCAGGCGGCATTGCAGCGCTGTGTCGCCAGGGAAAATCGACCTTGCGAGGTACCAGGCCTATGGAAGCGTGCAACGTCACACGACCCACCTTTTACGTACTCGACACCAACGTCCTTATCCACGACCCCAACGGCTTACTCAACTTTGAAGAACACCAGGTCATCATCCCGATGACCGTCCTGGAAGAACTCGACAAACTCAAATCCGGCAAATCCAGCACCGCCGCCGACTGCCGCCAGGCCATCCGCCTGATCGACAAAACCCTCGCCGACGCACCACCCGACCAGGTCGAACAAGGCGTACCCATCAGCCGCGACAAACTGGGTGACATGGGTAGCCTTGCCATCCTGATGGACAAAGCCCCGCTTCCCGCACACTGCCTGCCCAACGACCTCAACGACAACAAGATCATCAACCAGCTCTGCCAGCTACAGAACCGCCACCCCGAAGGACGCATCGTCCTGGTCTCCAAAGATATCAATATGCGGCTCAAGGCCCGCGCCTGCGGCATTGACGCCGAGGATTACCATACCGACCAGCTGCTCGACGATATTTCCCTGCTCGCGCAGGGTTACCACCAGGTTCAAGGCTCCTTCTGGGATAGCGTCAACCGGGTCGAGACCACGCAGCTCAACGGCCAGACCATCCACCGTCTGCAACGCCAGGACAGCTTGCCGCCCCTGCATGTGAATGATTTCATCATCGATGAACAGGGTTTTGTTGGCTGGGTCAAACAGATCAATGGTGAACAGGTCGAGCTACGCGACCTGCACCGGGAGCCCTTACTGCACCAACAGGCCTGGGGCCTGCGGCCAAGGGACATCTATCAGGCGCTGGCCATGTATGCCCTGCTCGATCCGGACATCCACCTGGTCAATCTCACCGGCGCCGCCGGCTCGGGTAAAACCATTCTGGCACTGGCCGCCGCCATCGAACAGACCATGGTCAGCAAGACCTATCGACGCATCATCGCCACCCGCAGCATTCAGGGTCTGGACGAGGATATCGGCTTTCTGCCCGGCACCGAGGCAGAGAAAATGGAGCCCTGGCTGGGTGCCATCACTGATAACCTGGAAGCTCTGCACATGGACGATGAATGCAGCCGCAGCAGTGTGGACTACATCCTTGACCGCGTCCCCCTGCAATTCAAATCCATGAACTACATCCGCGGCCGCAGCTTCCAGCAAAGCTTCATCCTGATCGACGAAAGCCAGAATCTGACCCCGCACCAGATCAAGACCATCATCACCCGCGCCGGTAACGGTTCAAAAGTCGTCTGCCTCGGCAACCTGGCACAGATAGATACGCCCTACCTGAACGCCACCAGCTCCGGCCTCACCTACCTCACCGAATGCTTCAAAGACTTCCCCCACGGCGTCCACATTCACTTGCAAGGCGTACCACGCTCAATACTCGCCGAATACGCCGAATCACACCTCTAGCAGACCGGAGGCCTGCGGCGCTGGAAGCTGGAAGCTGGAAGCTGGAAGTATCAGGATCTGGGTGGGTTGTTAAGCTATCAACCCAGAATCAAGCCACCCACACAATTACAAGGCTTCCAGCTTCCAGCCTTCAGCCTTCAGCCTTCAGCCCTTACCACAACCCTTACCCCACCCCTCCCCCACTTCCAGCGTCCAGCTTCCAACTTCCCCCTCCCCCCGCCAATAGCCCTCCCCTATCACCCCCATACATCCGCCGAGGCCAGACTTGCGGCATAATAGGTCTATCAGATTAAGGAGGCTGCCTATGTTGCTGGTCATTTCCCCAGCCAAAACGCTGGATTACGACACCCCGCCGGTTATCGATCAGGCCACTGAGCCGCGTTTTCTCGAGCACAGCGAGCAGCTGATCGAGGTGCTGCGCGAACAATCACCGCAGGCTATTGCCGAGCTGATGAAGCTGTCAGACAAGCTGGCCAGTCTGAATGTTGCCCGCTATGGCAGCTGGGAGCCCAAGCCGACACCGAAGAACAGCAAGCAGGCTGTGCTGGCCTTCAAGGGCGATGTCTATACCGGGCTGGATGCCGAAAGTTTCGATGCTGACGACTTTGCCTTTGCCCAGGATCATTTGCGCATGCTGTCTGGCCTCTACGGCCTGCTGCGCCCATTGGATCTGATGCAACCTTACCGGCTGGAGATGGGCACCAAACTGAGCAACCCACGCGGCAAAGACCTGTACCAGTTCTGGGGCGAGCGCATCAGTGAATGGCTGAATCAGGATCTGGCCGCCCAGGGTGATGACGTACTGCTCAACCTGGCTTCGCAGGAATACTTTGGCGCGGTCAAACCCAAGGCACTCAAGGCGCGCGTGATTGATACCGTGTTCAAGGATCAGAAGAACGGTCAGTACAAGATCATCAGCTTCTACGCCAAGAAAGCCCGCGGCCTTATGGCTCGCTATGTGATCAAGGAACGCCTGCAGGACCCGGAAGGACTGAAAGATTTCAATCTGGACGGTTATTACTACGACGCCACCAGCTCATCAGCCGACAAGCTGGTGTTCCTGCGCGATCAGCCGGCCTGAGCAACCCGCTGCTGCCTGCTGGCCGCCTGCAGCTTGTCCCGGAACTGCAGATAGGCGTCGAGCACTGCCGCCGGCGCCTCGATCTGCGGATAATGGCCAATATCTTCCAGCATGACCACATCCGCTTCGGGCACCAGCTCGCGGTAGCGGGCAACCATGAGGGCGCCGGACACCGGATCATCGGCACCATCAATCACCCGCATGGGCACATTGGTCTGCTGCATGGCGTTAACCCAGCGCTCCCGATACACCCGCCGCTCCGGAATATAGCGAATCAGCTTGTGCATTATCGCCTGGCCATTGTCATGGGCAATCAGCTGCCAGAAAGTATCCAGCTCCTCATCCGAGGGCTGGGTGCCAGCACCAAATACCTCACGCAACGACTTGGCCAGCCGCGGACGACTGCTCATACGGGCAAAGAAGAAACCCAGCGGTGAGAGCAGCAACTTCTGCAGCAGCACCGGATGATGAGTTTCCGGAAACAGGCCACCATTGAGAAAGCACATGGAATCCAGCCGCTGTGGTCCTTCATGGTCACGTGCGAGTAATTCCTGGGCCACGCTGTCGCCGTAATCATGCGCCAGCACATGACAACGACGAACACCCAGATAGTCCAGCAATGCCAGTTGCAGATCGGCCTGATCCTGCAGGCTGTAGGCATATTCCTGCGGCTTGGCCGAGTGACCGAAACCTATCATGTCACAGGCAATCACCTGATACCGCTCGGCCAGTGGCTGCCACAGGTAATGCCAGTCCCAGGCGGCTGTCGGATAACCGTGAATCAGCAACAGGGGCTCGCCCTGCCCCGAGGTCCAGTAACGGATTGTCTGGCCTCGATAGTCAAAGGTTCTGGAACGGACCAGCCAATCCTCCAGGGCGATACCCGTCAAGGCTGTTCTCACTGATCAAAACCCGGGTTGACCCGCTGGATCTTGCGCATCAGGGCCGGCCAGGCCAGATTGGCACCCGAGCCGTGAGTGACCTTGCGCATGCTTTCCTTGGCGCCATCGAGAATCTGCTGCGGGATCGGAATAAGTTCACCACCACCAGCCTGGGCCTGAATCTGGATTTCACAGGTACGCTGCAGGATGTACATATTCGAAAAGGCCTCAGCAACACTGCGACCGCAGGTCATCAGGCCATGATTGCGCAAAATCATGCTCATGGTGTTACCCAGGTCAGCCTGCAGGCGTACCTTCTCCTCTTCACGCAGGGCAACACCCTCGTAATCGTGGTAGGACAAGCTGCAAAGCACGAACAACGCCTGCTGGGAAATCGGCAACAAGCCGTCTTTCTGCGCTGATACGGCAACACCCGCGTTGGTATGGGTATGCAGCACGCAGGTCACATCGTGACGGGCTTCATGTACCGCACTGTGAATGGTGAACCCGGCCGGATTGATCTGGTAAGGGGTGTCCATCAGCACATTACCCTGCAGATCAATCTTCACCAGATTGGAGGCAGTGATTTCCTCAAACATCAAACCATAGGGGTTGATCAGAAACTCTTCGGTGCCGGGAATCTTGGCGGAAATATGGGTGAATACCACGTCATCCCAACCATACATGGCAACCAGGCGGTAGCAGGCGGCCAGATCAACCCGAGTCTGCCATTCCTCGGCACTGACCTGGTCCTTGACGCTCATTTGCGGCAGTTTCTGTTCGGCATTCATGGGCAACTCCTCGTGCAATCAATCGTGTTGTCGTCAGCTGACACATCGACATCTGCAGCGTATGCGGCATACTGTCGCGATCAAGTCATACAAGGAGTCTAGACGGTGACTGCGAAGCGGACTGTCTCGAATCTTACATTGTCAGACAACAGCACTGATGCACCACTGGCCCGGCTGCTGGAAAAAAACCGTTGGTTCAGCGAGCTGCCTGAACGCGTCATCAATGACATACGCGCCCAGGTACGCCGTCGTCACCTGGCTGATGGTGAAACCGTCTACGCCAAAGGCGACCTGCCGGACGGCCTGTACGGCGTCATTACTGGCGCAGCCCGCATCAGCAATATCGGCCTGGATGGTCGTGAAGCGGTGCTCGCCATTCTGAGCCCCGGTAGCTGGTTTGGTGAGATCTCGCTGATTGATGGCTTGCCCCGCTCGCACGACACCCACGCCAGCGGCAATACCGAACTGCTGTTTCTGTCGCGACAGCATTTTCAGCAGTTGCTGGAACGGCATCCGGAGCTATACCCGCTATTTATGCGCCTGCTGTGTCGGCGCTTGCGAGTAACCTTTGCCATGCAGGAAGACAGCGCCCTGCTGCCGCTGCCAGCGCGCCTGGTCAAGCGCCTGTTGATGCATGCGCACAACTACGGCCAGACCGAGCCCGATGGCACCCATCTGGCCGTTCAGTTATCCCAGGAATCCCTGGGCCTGATGCTCAACAGTTCACGCCAGAGCGTGAACAAGCTGCTCAAGCGCATGGAGCAGGCCAACTGGCTGCGGGTCAGCTACGGACAGATTGTCATTCTGGATGAGCCAGCGCTGACCCGCATTGCCAGCGGGGAGTTGCCGGCCGACTGGTGATCAGCGGCCCAGCGCCTGGAGAAAGTCGGCCACCCAGGGGCCGGCGTCTTCGTCCTGATTGACCGTTTCACTGGCATCCAGCTCCAGCATCGTCAGCGCCTCGCCAGCTTGCAACTCCAGCAACAGGTCGCGCATATCGCGGCCACCCTGACAGAAGGTGTCATCATAGGAGGAGTCACCCAAGGCAATAACGCCAAAGGGAATCCCGGTCAGCAGCGGAAAGCGGTCATTCAGTTCCAGTTGTAACGGCAACAGATCGTCTGGCACCTCGCCCATACCGGTTGTTGCTGTCACCACGAGAATGGCCTCCGGCGCACTGGCAAGGAACTCTTCCACATTGGCACCGCTCAAACGGGTAACCGCCACTCCGGCTTCGGTCAGAAGGCTTTCGGCGGCATCCGCCACCATATCAGCTGTGCCGGATACCGTGCCGGTCAAAAGGGTCAAGCGCATCGTCTTCGGCTCCTGCAGGTTGGATTCTGCGGAGCATTATGCCGTACTCAGCGAATTTTGCAGCCTAGACAGTCCAGACTTATGCGATAGAATGTGGTTCTAATTCAGGGGGAAGACTGTTGCAATGATCAATGCCAAATTACTGCAACTTGTCGTCAACGCATCAAATGACGGCATTGTGGTTGCTGAACAGGAAGGTGACGACAACATTCTGATCTACGTCAACAAGGCCTTTGAGGACCTGACTGGCTACAGCTCGGAAGACATCCTCTATCAGGATTGCCGATTCCTGCAAAAGGGCGACCGTGATCAGCCAGGCCTGCACGCCATCCGTGAGGCCGTCAAGGCCGGCAAACCCTGCCGCCAGGTGCTGCGCAACTACCGCAAAGACGGTTCCATGTTCTGGAACGAACTGTCGATCACGCCGGTGTATAACGAAACCGACCAGCTGACCTACTTTATCGGGATTCAGAAAGATGTCACCGAGCAGGTAGAAGCCCAGCAACGGGTCGAGGAGTTACAGGAAGAACTACTCCAGCTCAAACAGGGCAAAAGCACCAACTGAATATTCTCAGCTACTGATGCAGCAAAACGGGTGACATAAAAAACCCCGGTAGCCCAAAGGGGAAGGCGGCTACCGGGGTGCGCAGCTGTATATCAGAGTGGTTAGTGCTTGCGCGCCAACCATGTACAAACAATATACAGGTACGCTTTTTTTTGTATAGCTTAAGTTAAAGATAACCACCCCAAGCTCGCAACAAGATGTGTCTCAATGGTCCAGCCGCCCTGCCAACAAGGCCGCCAGCCGGCGCGGCAAGGCACTGGATATCTCACCCAGCACATGCAATCCCGCTTTTTCCAGCGCCGACTCCTGCGCCTCACAGCAGCCCCCGAGCATGACCAACGGACATGCCAATGACTGTTCCAGGCGCGGCAGTTGCTTGGCCAGCATGTCAGTATCCTGCGCTCGATCACTGAACAGCACCACTGCCGCGGCCCCCGTACGCTCGGCCAATACCGCAAGATCAAGTACCGGCGGTGCTTCACGCAGGCACACTACATCCGTTTCCGTGGCAGCCACAAGGCTGGCAGCACACAGCAGATCAAAGGGCTGTTGCGGGCCCGATAAATTCACCAGCAGCACATGGCGATGACCCGCCATAAAGCTTGCGCGCTGGGTTAAACGGGCAGTCAGGAAGCTGTCCAGCAGTAGCCAGGCAACACCAGGCTGGCTGTTCAAATTACCACGCAAGCTTTGCCAGACCGGGCGCAAAACCTCACAGATCACCACTGCCAGCGGAAAGCTGGCATGCAGCTGGCCATAGATGCTGTCCAGCTGACGCAGATTGCCGTCATTGGCCGCTTGCGCCAGACGGTTCTGCCAGGACTCCATTTCCGACCCCTGGGGCAGGTCTGCCGGCGGACTGGCCAACGGGCGCGGCATGCTCTCGGGGCGCGGGGTACGATCAATGATGGTGGCGACCTTGCTCACCGCCACACCACGTTCGATCCAGGCCATGACAGCGCGGACCCGCTCAACGTCAGCCATGGAATACAGACGGTGGCCGCTCTCGGTACGATGCGGCGTCAACAGCCCATAACGGCGCTCCCAGGCCCTCAGGGTCACCGGATTGACACCGGTCATTCGCGCTACCTCACGAATCGGAAACAGATCGGCATCGTCCAACGGCGTGCCGGTCGGCGCAAATTCGTCCTGGCTGTCATCGGTCATATTTACTTACGCACCCTGCAAACGTGTGACTTTACCTGTGGCTGGCAACACCCTAGATTGTACGGGTATTGTACAGAACTTTGTTACATGAGGACACGACTATGGCTGCTTTCAGCCCACAATGGCCCTTGACCTTGTATTACGACGGCGAGTGTCCTCTCTGCGTGCGCGAGATCCGCATGTTCCGCCGGCGCCACACCCCGGATCGCCTGCAGCTGATCGACATCAGCGATGCAGCCACGGCACCTCTGCCTGGCCGCAGCCGTGAACAGATGCTGGATTGCCTGCATGCGCAATTTGCTGACCAACACCTGGTTACCGGTATTGATGCTACCTACTGGAGCTACCGCGCCGTCGGTCTCGGCTGGCTGGTCCGCCCACTCCGCTGGCGCTGGGCACGCCCCTTGTGGCAAGCCGCCTACCGGGGCTTTTGTCGCCTGCGTCCCGGGCTGGCCAGGCTGGTGCCCATGCCCAGTGAAGAGCGCTGCGGCAGCGGCCAGTGTGAGATCAAGCGCGACAAGACTGACTGACGATGACTATCTGCCCGCTCAGGCATCCCAGACCTGAGCCGGCATGCCCGGCTGGCGAATGACTTCATCCTGAGCCACACACAGGTTCAGCTCGCTGTCGGTAATGCCCTGACGACCCAGATCTCGCTTTACTCGATCCAGCGCCAGCCAGACTTTAGGCTGGCCACGACGATCGCGCAACAATACCCGCCCCCCATCACTCAGCCGCACCGAGGCCAGAAACTTGCCCAGGCAGCTGTGACTGATAATTTCTACGCTCAAGCCAGCCTCTTGCTGGCGGGCCTTTTTCAACGCAGACAACTGCATGGCATCCTCCAACCCATAAACCCGAAAAACGCTGACATATTCAGCACAATACTTTTACAGAAAACAATTACTGCATAAGCTTTGTACATAGTATAACCTGTGTTCAGGTCATGACCATCACTACCTTGCCGGCGGTACCCCGGTAGTCGATGGCCATGGCCTGAACCTGACATTGCGCAATGCATGCATCCCGCTGTTTTATAAAGCGTGCTAGCATTGTTGCCCTCAATCGATAGCCACGACGAGATCAGCATGAGCCTGGACAAATTGACTGACAACTACCACCAGATATTGACCAATCTGGGCGAAGATCCGGAGCGCGGAGGCCTTAAAGACACGCCCAAGCGCGCTGCTAAAGCCATGCAGTTTCTCTGTCACGGGTATGAGCAAACGCTGGATGAGATCGTCAACGGCGCGCTGTTTGATTCGGACAATGACGAGATGGTCATCGTCAAGGACATCGAGCTGTACTCCATGTGCGAGCACCACATGCTGCCCTTTATCGGCAAGGCCCATGTAGCTTACCTGCCACAAGGCAAGGTCGTCGGTCTGTCCAAGGTTGCCCGTATTGTCGATATGTATGCCCGCCGCCTGCAGATCCAGGAAAACCTGACCCTGCAGATTGCCAATGCAGTGCAATCGGTGACCAATGCCAAAGGGGTTGGCGTGATTATCGAAGCCAAACACATGTGCATGATGATGCGAGGCGTACAGAAACAGAACTCACTGATGCGCACCTCGGTCATGCTCGGCATGTTCCGTGAGTCAGTGAATACGCGCCAGGAATTCCTGCAACTGATCAGTTGATCCAGCCAATGACCGCATCAATCCTTCTGACTGGCTGTAACAAACGTGTCGGACATGACCTGGCTGCGCACCTGCAACAAGCCGGCTACCAGGTGGTAGGCGTATCCCGCACGCCACCGCGGCAGCCCATCAAAGGTGTGGACTATCAGTGCGCTGACCTGACCCGCGCTGACGATGTTGCGGCCCTGATCAAGCATGTCAAGCAGCAGCATCCGAACCTGCGTGCCATCATCCATAACGCCTCGCTCTGGCTGGATGACACGGTGGACAATATTGATGCCATGCTGGCGCTGCACGTGAGTACGCCAATACGCATCAATCTGGCGCTCAGCGAACTCATTACCCGCGCTCCACGTTTCGATATCATCAATATATGCGATGACACCGCGACGCGCGGCAGCAAAAATCATGTCGCTTATGCCGCGGCCAAGACCGCCTTGCTGAACACAACCCTGTCCTTTGCCAAACTGTTCCCGCCCAGTGTCCGCGTCAATGCGATTTCTCCCGGTTTGCTGTACCTGAAAGAAGGCAGCGATGCCGACTATCAGGCCCGCACAGTGCGCAAATCCAGGATTGCCATTGAACCGGGCTCAGAACCCATCATTACAACCGTTGACTACATCATGCAGGCCAACTTCATGACCGGCTCCAACATAGTCGTCAACGGCGGGCGTCACCTGAAATGATCGATTCAAAGAAAGTCCTTTACCTGCCTAAATGGGTCAAGGTACTGACCATGGTTCCTTTTCCAGCGCGCCAAGGTGGAGACCTTTCCTGATGCCGACCCTGAACCGCTGTAATCAGACTCGCTCTATTCTGCTACTATCAAGCAGCCGCCCGTCCTATTGGAGTGCATGATGACCGAGCAAGAACGCACCGAACTGGAAGCTGCCGCCTTCCGTACCCTGCTGGCTCACCTGAACAACCGCAAGGATGTACAGAATATCGAGCTGATGACCCTCGCCGGCTTTTGCCGTAACTGCCTGGCCAAGTGGTACAAGGCCGCAGCTGACGACCTGGATATCAAGGTAACGCCCGATGAGGCCCGCGAAGCTATCTACGGCATGCCCTACAGCGTGTGGAAAGACAAATACCAGAAAGAGGCAACGCCGGAACAGCTGGCCGCCTTCGAGAAAGCGAAAGACTCATGACCCCAGCAACCTTTATTGCCCGTCTCGGCCAGCCCGAGCATACCTTTGCCGATACGCTCAGTTTTATCGAGCGGCATTATCACTACACTCCCAGCGCCTTTGATAATGGCCCGCTGCATAACACAGCGGAACAGAATCAGGGCTCCTGCAAGGTGCTAGCCATGGCTCTGGATCAGGGCTTGAACGATCAACAGGCGCTGCACTGCTTCGCCGAACATTATCAGGCTGTATTGGCCGATCCTGAGGGTAATGCACACGCCAATATCCGCGCCCTGATGCAACACGGCCTGAGCAAGGTACGCTTTGCCCAGCCCCCGCTGAAGCGGGCCTGAAGCATGGCAGTCAAGCAACTCACCCCCACAGGCGATTTCCCGACGACCAGCCTGATGCGCCGCCTCGGTGTATTGCTGTATGACTGGTTGCTGGGCATAGCCCTGGTCATGTGCCTGACTCTGTTCTATCAACAGGGCATCCTGCGCCTGGTCTATGGTGCAGAGCAACTGCAGGCTCTGTCCGAGTCTGGCGCACTGGATCGTGACCCCCTGCTGGCAGTCATTCTGCTGCTGGGTCTGTTCGGTTACCTGGCCTGGATGTGGACCTTGAAGGGCCAGACCCTTGGCATGCAGGCATGGCGCGTTCGCGCTCAGCAACCCGATGGACGCTCTATCACCTGGAAGCAGTCCTTGCTGCGCTTTACGGTCGGCTTTGCCGCCATTGCCTGCGCTGGCCTCGGTTTCTGGTGGATGTTGTTCGATAAACGATCGCGCACCTGGCAGGACATCGCCTCGGGTACCCAGCTGGTGACCCTGCCAAAAGAACTCTGGCGCTAAAGCCACGCCACACCCAGACAAGCCGGCCAATCAGGCCGGCTTGTCTGTGCTTGCAGATTGCCACTTTTGCCCTCAGCGCTTCATGCCCGCATAATGCCTGTGCTCAGCCAATCGCCCTGGTGCAATGAACTTGCCCGATAACACGGGGTCAGTTGGCTGAAACTTATCCGCCGACACCGGTATCGACGACCACCGAAACCTGATTGCGACCAATATAATGACTTCATTACGAATCACGCTTGCGTCTGTTCTTCCTTTATCACTCAGCCTCCTGATGCTGGCTCCGGTCCAGGCCGACGAGCCGAGCCAGAATGCCCGCTGGGTCAGTGACAACCTGAATACCTATGTTCGCAGCGGACCAACCGATGGCCATCGTATTGTCGGCACCCTGCGTGCTGGCGAGGCGGTCGAGATGATCACCCGCCAGGGCAGCTATACCCAGGTACGCACAGAGTCAGGCAATAGTGTCTGGATTCTCACCAGTGACCTGCAGGATGTGCCCGGCCAGGCTGAGCGCATCCCGCAACTGGAGACCGAGCTCGCCGAACTGAGCAGCGAGCTCAACAGCATCAACGACAGCTGGGAACTCCGCGTGCAAGGCATGCAGGAAACCCTGGACTCGCACAAGCAGCTGATTGATGAGCTGGAAGCACAGCGCCTGACCCTGAACAACCAACTCACCGAAGCCCAGTCAGAACTGCGCAGCGCCCAGGCTCGCCTGGGTGATGAAAGCCAGGAAGTCCTGTTGCGCTATATGGTCTATGGCGGCGGCATTGCCGGAGCGGGGCTACTGGTTGGTCTGATCCTGCCGGCCTTTACCCGGCGCAAGAAGAGTAGCAGCGACGTCTGGGTCTGATGACTGGCGACGCTGGCCTGGCCAGCGTCATCCTGACGGCCAGCAGCAATGCTACTATGGGGCATCACCCATTGGCCGGAAGCAAACAATGTCAGGCAACACCATCAATATCACCGTCTACCCCAAGGGTAGTCTGGAAACCCTGTCGCAACTGGAAGTACAGCAACTGAGTCAAGTCGGTTCTGGCAGCACCTATCGATTGTTCCGTCAATGTGCCCTGGCCATCCTCAATACCGGGGTGCAGATCGACAACGCCAAGACCATCCTGGAAGCCCACGCTGACTTTGATGTACGTATTCATCAACAGGATCGCGGCGTTTGCCTGGAATTGCTCAACGCCCCGGCCGATGCCTTTGTCGACGGTGAAATGATCGCTAGCACCCGGGAAATGCTGTTCAGTGCCCTGCGTGACATCGTCTACACCGAGATTGATGCCGGGCGGCCACGCACCATTCCCGATACCTCTGCAGGCATCACCGAGTATGTGTTCCAGCTGCTGCGCAATGCCCGCACCCTGCGCCCCGGCGTGGAGCCCAACATGGTGGTGTGCTGGGGCGGTCACTCGATCAATCAGGCGGAATACAAGTACAGCAAGAAAGTGGGCCATGAGCTGGGCTTGCGCGGGCTGGATATCTGCACCGGGTGTGGCCCGGGGGTCATGAAAGGGCCGATGAAGGGCGCAACTATAGCCCACGCCAAGCAGCGCATCAGCGATGGCCGCTACCTGGGCCTGACCGAGCCAGGCATCATTGCGGCCGAAGCCCCCAACCCCATCGTCAATGAACTGGTGATCCTGCCGGATATCGAAAAACGTCTGGAAGCCTTCGTTCGCGTCGGTCACGGCATCATTGTTTTCCCGGGCGGCGTGGGCACCGCAGAAGAGTTTCTCTACCTGCTGGGCATCCTGCTGCATCCGGACAATACCGACCTGCCCTTCCCCGTGGTGTTGACCGGACCTGTGGGGGCAGCAGCCTATCTCGAGCAACTGGATGACTTTGTCGGCGCCACCCTGGGCGCCGAGGCACAGTCGCGCTACGAGGTGATCATCGATGACCCGGGCGCAGTTGCCATGGCCATGAGCCGCGGTCTGCAGCAAGTGACCCGTTTTCGCTGCGACCAGCGCGATGCCTTTCATTTCAACTGGCGAATGAAGATCGCCAGCGAGTTCCAGCTACCCTTTGACCCGACGCACAGCAACATGGCCGACCTGCAGCTCAGTGCCAGCCTGCCCAAGCATGAACTGGCAGCCAACCTGCGCCGAGCGTTTTCCGGCATTGTCGCCGGCAACGTCAAGGATCGCGGCATTCGCCTGATCGAGCAGCATGGCCCCTACCAGATTCGCGGTGAGCGCAGCATCATGGAGCCACTGGATGCCTTGCTGCAGGCCTTTGTCGCCCAGCAGCGCATGAAGCTGCCGAGCGGTATGGCCTACGAGCCCTGCTACCAGGTGGTCAGCTGACAGCAGCTAACCGCGCCCGGTTTACCACTCCAGCTGGGCGCCGGTCTGATACTCGATGACCCGGGTTTCAAAGAAGTTCTTTTCCTTGCGCATGGTCGCTTGCTCGTCCAGCCAGGGTGAGACGTTGCGCGCGCCCGGATAAGGCTCCGGCATACCCACAGTGCGCGCCCGACGGTTAGCCACAAAGCGGAACTGCTCGCTGTGGTACTCCGCCGAATAGCCCAGGATCGGCTCCCGCAGGATGAAGTTGGCGTAGGTGGTTTCCGCTGCCTCGGACTCCTGCCACATCTCGCTGACGGCTTTCGGGTCGAGGCTGATATTTTCCTCTTCCAGAATCTGGTTGACCACTTTCAGGCCAAAGGAGAAGTGCATGGCTTCGTCGCGCAGAATGTACTGCAACTGTTCGCCGGTGCCGCGCATCAGGCCGCGCCGCTGCAGGGCAAAGATCGGGCTGAAGCCGTTGTAGAACCAGCAACCTTCGAACACGGCTGCAAAGAACAGGTAGGACATGATGAATTCTTCCAGATCATCACGGTTACGCAGGTTCATGTTCGGGCGCATGGCCGCATCCAGACGGCGATTGGCCAGCTGGATCTTGCCGTTGATTTCCGGCACCACACGGTAGCGGTTGTAGATCTCGCTCTGGTCCAGGTTCAGGGTTTCGATGCAGTGCTGGTAGGTCCAGGTGTGCAGCGCTTCTTCATACACCTGACGGGCCTGATAGATCTGCAGCTCCGGCGCGCTCATCTTTTCCATCACTGCCAGGCCGATATTGCGCATGGCGAGGATGTCCGAGGTGGTCAGGTAGGCCAGTACGTTTTCATACACGTGTTTTTCCGCCGGGGTCAGGCGGTGGTGATAGTCGTGCACGTCCTGCGCCATGTTGACGTCCAGCGGCGTCCAGTGGTTCTTGTTGGCGTTCATGAAGTATTCCCAGGCCCAGGGATACTTGAAGGGCGCCAGCTGGTTGATATCGGTATCGCCGTTGATCACCCGCTTGTCATTGACATTGACCGGCGCGGGGCCGCTGCTGCTGACGGCTTGCTTGGGTTCATCGTCCCAGTTGAGCATGGTGTTGACCTCTTTGTTGATGTCACTTGAGTGGTGTTGGTCAGCTGTTGTGCTAGGTGTTGGGCGCTGGCCGCGCAGCCGGGTCCAAGACACGCCCGCGAGCACGTCCCTGTAGGGCTCGACTGCAGCCATCCATGGCTGCAGACGGTCTTGGACCCGGCTACCCGGCCAGCGCCTGTCAATCTCTTACCCGAAGACACTGCAGACGTAAAAGCGAGCGTGCTGCTGCCTGTATCAGGACCGTCTGTGGCCATGGATGGCCACAGTCGAGCCCTACAGGGATGTACTTGCGTGGCGTGTCCTGAAACAGACAGCAGCGCGCTCGCTATGCAGCGCGAACCTACTGGCAGGCCTCGCAATCCGGATTATCGATCGAGCATACCTGCGGCTGCGGTGCCGCTACCGGGGCGGATTTTTCGGCGCCGGTAGCGCCCAGCGAGCGCAGGTAATAGGTGGTTTTCAGGCCACGTTCCCAGGCCAGCTGGTAGAGCGCGTCGAGCTTCTTGCCACTGGGTTCGGCCATATACAGATTCAGGCTCTGCGCCTGATCCAGCCATTTCTGCCGGCGCGCAGCGGCCTCCACCAACCAGCGCGCGTCGATTTCAAACGCGGTGGCATAGCGGGCCTTGAGCTCTTTCGGCATGCGCTCGATCTGCTGCACGCTGCCGTCGTAGAACTTGAGGTCGTTGACCATGACCTTGTCCCAGAGGTCGACCGCCTTGAGGTCACGCACCAGTGACGGGTTGACCACGGTGAATTCGCCGGACAGGTTGGATTTGACGAACAGGTTCTGATAAGCCGGCTCGATGGACTGGGAAACGCCAACGATATTGGAGATGGTCGCGGTCGGGGCAATCGCCATTACGTTGCTGTTGCGCATGCCATGACGGGCCACCAGGTCACGTACCGGTGCCCAATCCAGCTGGCTTTGCTGGTCTGTGACCAACTCGCCGGGCCGGCGGTTTTCCTGTAGCAGACCCACCGAGTCAATCGGCAGAATGCCTTGCTGCCACAAGGAACCTTCGTAGCTCTCATAGGCCCCGCGCTCGGCGGCCAGTTGCGCCGAGGCGAGAATGGCAAAGTAGCTCAGCTGCTCCATGCTGGTATCGGCAAACTCTACCGCTTCGGCACAGGCATAGGGCAACCCGAGCTGGTACAAGGCATCCTGAAAGCCCATCAGGCCCAGGCCGACCGGGCGGTGACGCAGGTTGGCGTTGCGCGCCTGGGGGACGGCGTAGAAGTTGATGTCGATAACGTTGTCGAGCATGCGCACAGCGGTATTGACGGTGCGTTCCAGGCGCTCGACATCCAGTTTGCCGTCGCGGATATGAGCGGCCAGGTTGACCGAGCCCAGGTTGCATACGGCAATTTCCTCGGCGCTGGTGTTCAGGGTGATTTCGGTACACAGATTGGAGCTGTGTACCACGCCGGTGTGCTGCTGCGGTGAGCGCAGGTTGCATGGGTCCTTGAAGGTGATCCACGGATGGCCGGTTTCAAAAAGCACGGTGAGCATCTTGCGCCACAGCTGCTTGGCCGGGATTTGCTTGAACAGCTTGATCTTGCCCGCTGCCACTTGTGCCTCGTAATGCTCGTAACGGGTTCGGAAGGCATTGCCATAGAGGTCATGCAGGTCCGGCGCGTCGCTGGGCGAGAACAGGGTCCAGTCACGATCATCGCGCACGCGCTCCAGCAACAGGTCAGGCACCCAGTTGGCGGTGTTCATGTCATGGGTGCGGCGACGCTCGTCGCCAGTGTTCTTGCGCAGTTCGAGAAACTCCTCGATATCCAGGTGCCAGCTTTCCAGATAAGCACAGACAGCACCCTTGCGCTTGCCACCCTGATTGACCGCCACGGCGGTGTCATTGACCACCTTGAGGAAAGGCACCACGCCTTGACTCTGGCCATTGGTGCCCTTGATGCGAGAACCCAGGGCGCGCACCGGGGTCCAGTCATTGCCCAGACCGCCAGCCCATTTAGACAGCAGGGCGTTATCCTTGATCGCGCCGTAAATCCCTTCCAGATCATCCTGCACTGTGGTCAGGTAACAGGACGACAGCTGTGAATGCCGGGTGCCGCTGTTGAACAGTGTTGGCGTCGAGGCCATGTAATCAAAGCTCGACAGCAGGTGGTAAAACTCGATGGCGCGCGCATTGGGGTCGTCTTCACGCAGTGACAAGCCCATGGCCACGCGCATAAAGAATACCTGCGGCAGCTCCAGCCGGGTATCGTTCCAGTGCAGGAAATAGCGGTCATACAGAGTCTGCAGACCAAGAAAGCCAAACTGCAGGTCACGCTCAGGGCGCAGTGCATCAGCCAGGCGTGGCAGATCGAAACTGAGCATGCCCTCATCCAGCAATTCGTAACCAACGCCGGCATCAACGAAGGCGGCCAGCGCCTGCGGATACAGCTCGGCCAGACTCTGATTCTGTGGCAAACCCAGCGCCAGGGCTGCTTCCAGCCGCAGTTGCTCGAGCAACAAACGCGCGGTGACCTGACTGTAATCCGGCTCCTGCTCGATACGGCTGCGTGCCGTCATGATCAGCGCTTCCAGCACTTCGGTTGCTTCGATGCCGTCATACAGATTGCGCAGTGCATCCTCGAGCAATGACGCCGCATCAATACCTTGCAAACCAGTCGCAGCCTGTTCCACCTGCAGCTTCATCAGCCCGAGGTCCAGCGGCGCCGTGCTGCCATCGGCCTTTTTCACTGTCAGGTGCGGGTGCGCTTCCATCGGCGCATCCAGCGCACGCTTGCGTGATTGCTCTTCACGGTAGAGCACGTAAGCACGGGCAACCTTTTGCTCGCCGGCACGCATCAGTGCCAGTTCGACCTGGTCCTGAATGTCTTCGATATGCACCTTGCCGCCAGCCTGCAAACGTCGGCCGATAGCTTGCACGACCTGTTCAGTCACCTCGCGTACGGCCGTATTCAGCGCCACCGAGCCTGCTGCCTGATCCCCCTGAACAGCAAGAAAGGCTTTGGTCACGGCAACACTGATCTTGGACGCATTGAAACCCACCAGGGTGCCATTGCGTTTGATCACTTGCAGAGTATGGGTATCGGCTGCAGCGGCAGGGGAGGCAGCAGCAAGAGCAGAAGCAGACATGATGATTTTTCCTGTATACGCGTTGAATTCCATTGCCTTCGCGTAAACAGGTGCGCACCCGGACAGAGTACCAGGAGGCTCACGCTGCTCACCTTGAGTCGCGAAGGTGCAGTTCAGAAGCCGTAGCTTCTCCTCCTGGCTGGTCTTCGGACTCAGGGGTGTGAATCAGTGATTCGCCTCAGGTAGCGACTTCCCGGCCTGTGGCCAGTGTCATGCGGCTACCCTCGTTCCCCAATACCGCTGCGCGTCAGTTCCGGATTCTCACCGGATTCCCGTCCACCCCTGTAGCTGCGCAAAGGCAACACTACATGTGGTGGACAGCCAAGATTGAAATCACTATATACAGATAAAATAGCGGATACAAGCCACGTCTGTGCAGCCGGTAAAATCTTTACATTGGCGACAGGTCAGGCATCAACCGGCACGCCGTATCAGCCAGGCACCCATCAGCAGCAAACCGAGAATCGGTGCCAGCACAGCAATCAAGGGCGAAAAACCAAATACCAGGCTTGAGGGACCGAGCAGGTCCTGCAGTATCTGGAAACTGAAGCCGACCAGCACCCCGGTAAACACGCGCTGCCCCAGCGTCACCGAGCGTAACGGGCCAAAAATAAAGGAAATGGCAACGAAAACCAGGGCAATAGTTGCTAACGGCTGGAACAGTTTCTTCCAGAAAGACAGCCAGTAGAGGCTGTTGTTCAGCCCCTGCTCGGCCAGGTATTGCTGGTATTCCCACAGCCCGCTCATCGGCAGCACATCCGGATCGAGCACTACGACGCGGAGCAATTCCGGTGTCAGCTCCAGCGCCCAGCTCTGCTCATTGCTGGTGGTAATCTCGGTACGCCCATCCGCCTGGAACAAGGTGCTTTCGACATCCTCCACCCGCCAACCATCGGCTTGCACCGTAGCGCGGCGGGCAAAGCTGGTCTCAAGCAGATCACGCTGGTCATCAAAGCGATAACGGGTGACGCCATGCAACACACCGCTGGGCTGCACCGCATTGATATGGATAAAGTCATTGCCTTCACGGTGCCACAAACCGCGCGACGAGCTGACGGCCTCACCGCTGCTTTGTGCAACGGCGCGACGACTCTCGGCCTGGTTCTCGCTCCAGGGCGCGACATACTCGCCGATCAGCACCCCGGCCAGCATCAGCACCAGCAAAGGCTTCATCACCGCAGTAATGATCCGCGTCAGTGACACACCGGCAGCACGCATCACAGTCAGTTCGGAATTGCTCGCCAGCGTACCCAGACCCACCAGACAACCGATGAGTGCCGCCAGCGGCAACATGTCATAGAAGCGCCGCGGCGCAGTCAGCAGGACGTAGCCCAACGCCTGCATAGCGCCATAACTGCCCTGCAGGTCGTCCAGCTCATTGATAAAAGCAAAGAGCACATCCAGACCGAGGATGATCAGCGACACCACCAGAATACTGAACAGCACGGCGCTGCCAATATAGCGATCAAGCCGGCGCATGACTGACCTCCTCACGCGCACGTGGCAGCCACAGCGCCTGGCGATTGAGCACCACCCCGATACTGACGAAGAGCACATGCACCCACCACAAACCGATCCAGGCCGGGGTACGCCCTTCCTCCATCCAGCTCCGGGCGGTAATCAACAGCGCCAGATAGCTCATGTACAGCAGAATGGCCGGCAGCAGCTTGAGATAGCGCCCCTGCCGCGGATTGACCCGCGCCAGCGGAACAGCAAAAAAAGCCACGATAGGGACCAGCAAGGGGATCGCGATGCGCCACTGCAACTCCGCCTGCAAACGCAGATCGTCACTACCCAGCAGGCTGCGCGTTGGCATGGCTTCACGGTCCGTCACTTCAGTGACGACCTCAGGACGCGGCAGGAGCACGGCGTAACTCTCATAACCGATGGTGCGAAAATCCGCGGCACCCGGGCGGCCGTCATAGCGAAAGCCATCGAACAGCACCAGATAACGACTGCCATCCGGATTCATTTGCTGCCGGCCCGACTCGGCCACCAGCACCCCGATACGGGCATCGGCACCACTGCCCAGACGTTCGGCGATAAACACATCCTGCAGTTCGGTGCGGTCGTCACTCAATCCGCCTGCGTAGGTAACCCGCTGGGCAGCCCGACCAATGGACTGAAAACGCCCGGCAGCCAGGGTATCGAACTCGGTCATGGCATCCTGCTCATTGAACAGCTGCTGGGTCTTGTACACCCCGGCCGGCGCCAACAGGAAACTGAGCACCCCGACACAAAACATGACCAGCAGCGCGGCACCCTGGGTATAGAGCAGAATCCTGCGCTCACTGATACCGGTGGCAGACAGCACGGTCATTTCGCTGTCCAGGTGCATGCGCCCGTAAGCCAGCAAAATACCGATGAACATGCCCAGCGGCAGAATCAGCACCAGAAAGTCAGGCAAGCGGTAACCCATGATCAGAAACAGGATGCCCGCATCCAGTTGCCCGGCCGCCGCCTGGGCCAGGTACTTGATAAAGCGCCCGCTCATGATGATCAGCAACAGTATTCCACTGACCGCAATCAGGGTCTGCAGGATTTCGCGGTTCAGGTAGCGAAAAACAATCACGATCGGGTCCTTGGCTCAAGCGGTGGTAATAGGCCAGAATGCTGACATGACCGGAAAGACCACCGCTGCTGGAAAGGTTTTTCTACAGATTTTGTTGCTCGCAGCGCCCCACTTGCAACGTCATGGGGCGTATTATCGGTTAAACCATTCGTTTTGTCTCGGGGAGCACCATGGAGTTCAACGTCAAGCACGGTAAACTGGAAACGATCAAGACGGGCTGCCTGGTCGTCGCCATTCATGATAGCCGCCAACTCACTGGTCCGGCTGCCGAACTGGATCAAGCCTGCAATGGCCAGATCAATGCTGCCATCAAGCATGGTGACATCAGTGGCAAGTCCGGACAAACCCTGATGCTGTTCGGCCTGCCGGGTATCAGCGCCCAGCGTGTCCTGCTGATCGGCGCTGGCAAGGCCGAGGAGCTCAACGAGCGCGGCCTGCGCAAACTGGTGCAAAAAACCATCAGCACCCTCAAGGATCGCGGCGCCAGTGACGCCGTTCTGACCCTCAGCGCGCTGAATGTCAGCGGCCGCGATGCCTACGCCAGCTCTCGTCTGATTATCGAAACCATTGCAACCGAGCTCTATCAGTTCGACCAGTTCAAGAGCAAAAAGGCCGACAAGCCGAAACTGAAGAAATGCTTTCTCTGGGCGGAAGACAAGGCCGACACCCAACCGTTGCAGCTGGCGGCTGAACATGGCCAGGCGATTGCCGCCGGCATGGACCTGACCCGCACCCTGGGCAACCTACCCGGCAATGTCTGCACCCCGACCTACCTGGCGAAAGAAGCCAAGGCCATGGGCAAGGCGCACAAGGAGCTCGAGGTCGAGGTGCTGGAAGAAAAGGACATGAAGGCACTGGGCATGGGCTCACTGCTATCGGTGTCCCATGGCAGCGCCGAGCCGGCCAAACTGATCCGTTTGAGCTACAACGGCGGCAAGGCCAAGCAACAGCCACACGTCCTGATCGGCAAGGGTATTACCTTTGATACCGGTGGTATCAGCCTGAAACCGGCCGCCAGCATGGACGAAATGAAGTACGACATGTGCGGCGCGGCTACCGTGTTCGGGGTGATGAAAGCGGTCGTCAGCCTGCAACTGCCGATCAACGTGGTTGCCCTGGTCGCTGCGGCAGAGAACATGCCCAGTGGCACCGCCACCAAACCCGGTGACATTGTCACCAGCATGTCTGGCCAGACCATCGAAGTCCTCAATACTGATGCCGAGGGTCGCCTGGTGCTCTGTGACGCCCTGACCTACGCCGAGCGCTTCAAGCCTGCCAGTGTGGTGGATATCGCCACCCTGACCGGCGCCTGCCTGGTTGCACTCGGCAGCCATACCTCGGGCCTGCTGGGCAATAACGAAGCGCTGATCCAGCAATTGCTCAAGGCTGGTGAACAAGCCAATGACCGCGCCTGGCAATTGCCGCTGTATGACGAATATCAGGAGCAGCTGGACAGCCCCTTTGCCGACATCGCCAACATCGGCGGTCCCAAGGCCGGCACCATCACTGCTGCCTGCTTCCTGTCCCGCTTCGCCAAGGCCTACCCCTGGGCGCATCTGGACATCGCCGGCACGGCCTGGGTCAGCGGTGGCAAGGAAAAAGGCGCCACCGGCCGCCCGGTACCCATGCTGGTGCAGTATCTGCTTTCTCAGGCTGGCGCCTGAGAAAGCGGCTGGAAGCTGGAAGCTCAGGTTAGCCGCTGCTTCCAGCATCAGCACTAATCTCAAACTTCCAGCTTTCAGCCTTAAGCCTTAAGCCTTAAGCCTAGCGAGCACAGCGAGCGCCCATGACCCGCATTGACTTCTACCTGCTTTCCAGCGCTGCGCCTGAGGCGCGGCTGGATTACGCCTGTCGTCTGGCCTACAAGGCCTGGAGCAAGGGACATCAGGTCTATCTGCATTGCAGTGATGAAGATCAGGTCATGGCGCTGGATGAGCAGCTCTGGCGCTTTCGCGAGGATGCCTTTTTGCCCCATGGCACTGACCCGCAGGATAGCCGCAATCCGGTGGTCTGCAGCTGTGCTGAGGATCCCGGATTGCAGCATGACCTGCTGATCAACCTGAGTGATGAGCAGCCGGCCTTTTTCAGTCGCTTTCGTCGCCTGGCGGAAATCGTTATCGAGCATGATCCGGTGCGCCTGCCGGCGCGGGAACGTTTTCGCTTTTACCGCGATAAAGGCTATGCTTTGCAGACTCACCCGATCCAGACGGTGCAATGAATCATGGCAGAGCGCGACCGTTCGGCACCTTCCAGACTGCTGCAAGACCTCGAATCCATCCGCAACCTGCTGGATGAGGACCCGAATGCCGACGTTGCGCCACCCAGCAGCACCGCCTACGCTCCCTTGACGCCGAGTGCGGCGGCCCAAGTAAATGATGCTCAGCTGGACATTCCGCTGTTGCAGGATATTGTCCACGAGCAACCTACTGCTGCGACTGGCAGCAAACCGCACAACCCCTTCCTGCCCTATGACTCGCTGGCCAGGCTGGCTGCCGAGCGCCAGCAACTGGATCGCCTGCTCGCGCCGCAACTGGACAACCCTGGCGGCAGTATCGACGCCGAACAGCGGCAACTGTCTACCCGCTTGCACACCGAAGCCCAATTGATCCTGCAAGAGTTGCTCGCCGAGATGCTGCCCAGCCTGGAGCAGGAGCTGCAACGTCGGCTGAATAAAAGGCTGGAGCAAGTCATTCAGCAACATCTGCAACAAGACCGCTGAGACAGCGGGTGCCGGCACGCCTTCAGCCCGTTATAATGGGCGCTTTTCTGCGATAATTGTCGCCCGGCATTTGCCGCCCGACCAACCGGACAGCCAGAGCACCCATGGACAAGACCTATCAGCCGCACGCGATTGAAACCTCCTGGTACCAGACCTGGGAGCAAAACCACTATTTTGCCCCCCAGGGCGCCGGTGAGTCCTACACCATTGCCCTGCCGCCGCCCAACGTGACCGGCAGCCTGCACATGGGCCACGGTTTCAACAACGCAATCATGGATGCCCTGATCCGTTTCCGCCGCATGCAGGGCCGCAACACCCTGTGGCAGCCGGGTACCGACCACGCCGGCATCGCCACACAGATGGTGGTGGAGCGCCAGCTCGGCGCACAGGGCGTCAGCCGCCATGACCTGGGCCGCGACAAGTTCCTGGAAAAAGTCTGGGAATGGAAGGAAGAGTCTGGCGGCAATATCACCCGCCAGATTCGCCGCCTGGGCAGCTCGGTTGACTGGAGTCGCGAACGCTTCACCATGGATGACAGCATGTCTGAAGCGGTCAAGGAAGCTTTTGTGCGCCTGCATGAAGATGGCCTGATCTACCGCGGCAAGCGACTGGTCAACTGGGACCCGAAACTGCACACGGCGATCTCCGATCTGGAAGTGGAAAACCACGACGAGACCGGCTCGCTGTGGAATCTGCGCTACCCGCTGGCCGATGGTGCCACCACCGCTGAAGGCAAGGATTACCTCGTAGTTGCTACCACGCGCCCGGAAACCATGCTGGGTGACAGCGCCGTGGCGGTGAACCCGCAGGACGAGCGCTATCAGGCGCTGATTGGCAAGTTCGTCGAACTGCCCCTGGTCGGCCGGCGCATTCCGATCATCGGTGATGACTATTGTGATCCGGAATTTGGTACCGGCTGCGTAAAGATCACCCCGGCCCACGACTTCAACGACTATGAGGTCGGCAAGCGCCATGCCCTGCCGCTGATCAACGTGCTGGACAAGGACGCTGCCGTGCTAAGCAGTGCGCAGGTGTTCAATATCGACGGCAGCGTCAACAGTGAGCTGGACGCCAGCCTGCCCGCCGCCTATGCCGGGCTGGACCGCTTTGCCGCGCGCAAGCGCATCGTCGCCGACTTCGAGGCCGCCGGTCTGCTGGAGAAGATCGAGCCGCACGCGCTGAAAGTACCCAAGGGCGACCGCTCCGGCGTGGTCATCGAGCCCTGGCTGACCGACCAGTGGTACGTCTCCACCAAGCCGCTGGCCGAGCAGGCCATCGCCGCCGTCGAGGATGGCCGCATCCAGTTCGTGCCCAAGCAGTACGAAAACATGTATTTCAGCTGGATGCGCGACATCCAGGACTGGTGTATCTCGCGCCAACTGTGGTGGGGCCACCGCATTCCGGCCTGGTATGACGAAGCCGGCAATGTCTACGTCGGCCGAGACGAGGCGGAAGTACGTGCCAGGCACAGTCTGGGCGATGCCCCCCTGCGCCAGGACGACGATGTGCTGGATACCTGGTTCAGCTCCGGCCTGTGGACCTTCTCGACCCTGGGCTGGCCCGAGCAGACCGAGGCGCTGAAGACCTTCCATCCCACCGACGTGCTGGTCACCGGCTTCGACATCATCTTCTTCTGGGTCGCGCGCATGATCATGCTGACCATGCACCTGATGAAGCACGAGGACGGCAGCGCGCAGATCCCGTTCAAGACCGTCTACGTACACGGCCTGGTGCGCGATGGCCAGGGCCAGAAGATGTCCAAGTCCAAGGGCAACGTGCTCGACCCGCTGGATATCATCGACGGTATCGATCTGGAATCCCTGGTGCAGAAACGTACCAGCGGCATGATGCAGCCCAAGCTGGCAGAAAAGATCGAAAAGCAGACCCGCGCCGAATTCCCCGACGGCATCGCCGCCTACGGCACCGACGCGCTGCGCTTTACCAACTGCTCGCTGGCCTCCACTGGTCGCGATATCAAGTTCGATATGGGCCGCGTCGAGGGCTACCGTAACTTCTGCAACAAGATCTGGAACGCCGCACGCTATGTGATGATGCAGTGCGAGGACAAGGACTGTGGCACAGCCGGAGAACCGGTGGAGCTGACCCTGGCCGACCGCTGGATTATCTCGCAGCTGCAGCGCACCGAGGCCGAAGTAACCCGCCAACTGGATCAGTTCCGTTTTGACCTGGCCGCCACCGCACTTTACGAGTTCATCTGGAACCAGTATTGCGACTGGTATCTGGAGCTGTCCAAGCCGGTGCTGTGGGACGAGAATGCCCCGGTCGAACGGCAACGCGGTACCCGTCGCACCCTGGTGCGGGTACTGGAAAGCGCACTGCGTCTGGCGCACCCCTTTATGCCCTTTATCACCGAAAAAATCTGGCAGAAGATCGCCCCACTGGCCGGCAAGAGCGGCCCGACCATCATGCTGCAGCCCTGGCCGGAAACCGATGACAGCCGTATTGATGCCGCAGCCGAAGGTGATATCGAGTGGCTCAAGGCGATGATCCTGGGCGTACGCAATATTCGCGGCGAGATGAATGTGGCCCCGGGCAAGGCGCTGGAAGTGCTGCTGCGCAAGGCCAGCAGCGAAGACCAGCGCCGCCTGGGCGAGAACGACGCCTTCCTGAAAAAGCTGGCCAAGCTCAGCGCCGTTACCGTGCTGGCGGAGGGTGAGGAAGCGCCGCTGTCCGCCACCGCCCTGGTCGGCGAACTGGAAGTGCTGGTGCCGATGACCGGACTGATCGACAAGACCGCCGAACTGGCGCGCCTGGACAAGGAAATCGCCCGACTGGAAGGCGAAGTCAAACGGATCGGTGGCAAGCTCGGCAACCCCGGTTTCGTCGACAAGGCCCCGGCGGCGGTGATCGACAAGGAACGCGCCAAACTGGCCGAAGCCGAGCAGGCGCTGACGCAACTCAGCGAACAGCGTACGCATATCGCCGGATTGTAAACCGGCAGGAGCAAAACATGGATTACTCGCAACTCGTCGCCCTGCGCCAGCAGCATCCGGCCTGGCGGCTGTTGCGAGCGGACAATGCGCCGCTGATCATCAGTTTTCTCGAACAGACTTTCGTCGCCCCCAATCAGCGCAGCCTGGACCAACCGAGCCTGGCCTCGAAGCTCGACGATACCCTTTACGCCTTGCAGCAGAACCTCGGGGAAAACCGCTACCCACGCACCGCCAGTGCCTATCTCGACGAGTGGGCCGACAACGACAACGGCTGGCTGCGCAAATACTACCCGGGCGACAGTGATGAAGCCCACTACGAGCTGACCGCCGCCACGGAAAAAGCCATCGAATGGCTGGCCAGCCTGGGCAAGCGCCAGTTCGTCGGCACCGAGTCACGCCTGCTGGCGATTTTCGATCTGCTCCGGCAAGTGGTCGAAGGCAGCGAAAGCGACCCGCAGGCGCGCATCGCCGAACTGGAAAAGCGCAAGGCCGGGCTGGACGCCGAGATCGCCCGGATCAAGGCCGGCCAACTGGAACTGATGGACGAGACGCGGGTACGCGAGCGCTTTCTCGAGGTCAGCGCCAGTGCCCGCAGCCTGCTTGCCGACTTCCGCGAGGTGGAGCAGAACTTCCGTGATCTGGACCGGGGAGTGCGGGAGCGCATCGCCACCTGGGAGGGTGGCAAGGGAGAGCTGCTGGGGAACATCTTCGGCGAGCGCGATGCCATCGGCGACTCCGACCAGGGCCGCAGCTTTCGCGCCTTCTGGGAATTCCTGATGTCTCCGTCACGCCAGGAGGAACTGTCCAGTCTGCTGCGCAAGGCCTTCGAGCTGGCGCCGGTACAGAGTCTGGCGCCGGACCGCCGCCTGTTGCGCATGCACTACGACTGGCTGGAAGCCGGCGAAGCCGCCCAGCGCACCGTGGCACGGCTGTCCGAGCAGTTGCGCCGCTACCTGGACGACCAGGCCTGGCTGGAAAACAAACGCATCATGCATCTGCTGCGTGGCATCGAAAGCCAGGCTCTGGGCCTGCGTGCCCAGCCTCCGGGCACCGATCTCGCCGCACTGGAGGAAACCCGCGTCGATCTCAACCTGCCCCTGGACCGGCCGCTGTACAGCCCTCCACTGAAGCCGCGCATCGATGCGCAGATCCTGCTCGAAGGCCAGGCGCAAAGCGATGCCGATGCGCTGTTCAACCAGATCCATATCGACAGGACCCGCCTGCTCGCCAACCTGCGTCGGGTGCTGCGCCAGCAGCCGCGGATCAGCCTCGGCGAGCTGTTGCAGCGTCATCCGCTGGAACAGGGTCTGGCGGAGCTGGTCGCCTGGCTGGAGCTGGCCAGCGCCGATCAACGCAGCGCCTTCGATGAGAGGCAGACCCAACTGATAAGCTGGCTCGACGCCGAAGGCCGGCAACGCCGCGCCAGCATACCCCTGATCGTCTTCAGCCAGTGAGCCCGCCATGACCGACGTTTCTACCCCGGATTTGTCCCTGCTGCTGATTACCCTGTTCAAGGGCGTGCTCTATCACGAGGACGACGCCCAGGCCTGGCAGAACCTGATCGAGCAGCAGGCCGCGGTGCGCGACTACCTCCGTGTGCTTGGCCTGGAACTGATTCTCGACGAGGCCGAGGGCTACGCCTATCTGCGCCAGCGCCAGGAGGAGAACGCCGATGACGGCAAGACCAGCCTGCCCCGGCTGATCCCCCGGCGCCAGTTGAGTTACCCGGTCAGCCTGCTGCTGGCACTACTGCGCAAGCGCCTGGCCGAGTTCGATGCGACCAGCGGCGATGCACGGCTGATCCTGTCCCGCGCGCAACTGGTCGACCTGCTGCGCCTGTTCCTGCCCGAAGGCAGCAACGAAGCGCGGCTGATCGACCGTATCGACAGCCATATCGGCAAGGTGGTCGAACTCGGCTTTCTGCGCAAACTGCGCGGTCAGCAGGAGGCGCTGTACGAGGTGCGGCGCATCCTCAAGGCCTTTATCGACGCCCAGTGGCTCAATGAGTTCGACCAACGGCTCGCGGAGTATGCCGCGCAGCTCAAGGATGGAGCAGAAAACACATGACGGATGCGCAACAGCCATGGCTCGTGCAATTGCAAACACATGGCAAGGCCGGCTGCGCCGGGTCGGATCGACACGCAGCGGTCACTGGGAGATACCCGATGAACCGGAGGCCTGACCGATGAATGAGCCCAGGATACTGCCCCTGCTCGACTTCGCCAGCAGCGACGAACGTGCCGGCTTCCGCCTGCATGACATAGAAGTCTACAACTGGGGCACCTTCAACCAGCGCGTGTGGCGCTTCCCCACCGGCGGCGACAACGCCCTGCTGACCGGCGATATCGGCTCCGGCAAATCCACCCTGGTCGACGCCATCACCACCCTGCTGGTGCCGGCACAGAAGATCGCCTACAACAAGGCCGCCGGCGCCGAGGCGCGGGAACGCACCCTGCGCTCCTATGTGCTCGGCTATTACAAGTCCGAACGCAGCGAGGCCGGCGTCAACGCCAAACCGGTGGCCCTGCGCGACCACAATAGCTACTCGGTGATCCTCGGCCACTTCTACAACGAGGGCTACGACCAGCACGTCACCCTGGCCCAGGTGTTCTACATTACCGACAGCCGTGGCCAGCCGGACCGCTTCTATGTCGTCGCCGACCGCGCCCTGACCATCAACGAGCACTTCGCCCACTTCGGCAGCGACCTCAATGCCCTGCGCAAGCGCCTGCGCGAGTTGCCGGGGGTGACCCTGGAACCCAGCTTCCCGGCCTACAGCGCCGCCTTTCGCCGACGCTTCGGCATCGACAACGACCAGGCCTTGGAGCTGTTCAGCCAGACCGTATCAATGAAGTCGGTAGGCAATCTCACCGACTTCGTGCGTGAACACATGCTCGAAGAGTTCCCGGTGGAGGAACGCATCCAGGCGCTGATCCGCCATTTCGACGACCTCAACCGCGCCCACGAGGCGGTACTCACCGCCAAACGGCAGATCGCCCTGCTGCAGCCGCTGGTGGAAAACTG
>JAMCWB010000058.1:0-3320 GCA_023475025.1 Gammaproteobacteria bacterium | reverse complement strand
AGGTCGAATTGCTGGACAAGCGCCTGAGCAACCTCGCCCAGGATATCGCCCGCCAGCAGGAACAGCAGCGCAGCCTGCAGGACCGTCAGCAACAGGGCCAGTCACGGCGCGACGAACTCAACCGCGCCATCGCTCAGAACGGCGGCGACCGCCTGGCCGCCATCAAGGAGGACATCGCCCGCCTGGAGACCGACCAGCAGCGCCGCCGACATGCCGCCGAGCGCTATGACGCCCTGGCCGGAAAACTGGAACTGCCGCTGGCCAGCGGTGCCGAGCCGTTCCTGGCCAATCGCCAGGCGCTGGGGGAACTGAACGACAATTGCCGCGAGCAGCGCGACGCGGCGCAGAACGGCCAGACCGAAACCGCGGTAGAGTTGCGCAGCCTGCGCCAGCAACATGAACAGCTCGATGCCGAACTCACCTCCCTGCGCAACCGACGCTCCAACCTGCCGGCGCGTGTCCTGGATATCCGCGCCCGTCTCTGCCAGGCGCTGGAACTGGAGGAAAGCGAGCTGCCCTTCGTCGGCGAACTGCTTCAGGTACGCGAGGACGAACGCGACTGGGAAGGCGTGGCCGAGCGCCTGCTGCACAACTTCGGCCTGTCGCTGCTGGTGCCGGATGCGCTCTACGGCCAGGTCGCGCAATGGGTCGAGCAGACCCATCTGGGTGATCGCCTGGTGTACTTCAGGGTCCGCGAACGCCGCGCCCAGCCCCCCGGAGATACCCACGCCGACTCACTCGTGCGCAAACTGCTGATCAAGCCCGACACGCCCTTCTACGACTGGCTGGAAAGCGAGCTGGCGCGGCGCTTCGACTACGCCTGCTGCGCCTCGCTGGAGCAGTTCCGCCGCGAGGAGAAGGCCGTCACCCGCGCCGGGCAAGTCAAGTCCGGTCAGGAGCGCCATGAGAAGGACGACCGCCGCCGGCTGAACGACCGCACCCAGTACATCCTCGGCTGGAGCAACGAGCAGAAGATCACCGCCCTGGAAAAGCAGGCCGAAGACTTGCAAGTACGCATCCAGCAATACGCCGTGCAACTGGCCGAGCTGCAACAACACCAGCGTATCCTCGACGAGCGCCTCGGTCTGCTCGCGCAACTGTCGGTATTCGACAGTTTCCAGGAACTGGACTGGAAACCCCTGCAAGGGCAGATCCACGCCCTGGAACAGGAACGCCAGCAACTGGAGGCCGAATCCGACACCCTGCGCGCCCTGCAGGAACAACTGCGGCAACTGGAAAGCGACCTGCGCAGCCTGCGCGACGCGCTGGACGAGAAGAACCGCGAGCTGGCGAGGACCGAGCAGAAACAGGAAGACGCCCAACTGGCCGCCGACGATGCCCACGCCCAGTACCAGGCCGCCACGCCCGAGCAGCAGGCGCGCTTCGCCGAACTGCCAGCGCTGCGCGAGCAGGCCTTGGGCGAACATACGCTGACGGTGGAATCCTGCATCAATCGCGAGTCGGACATGCGCAACTGGCTACAGGCGAAGATCAATGCGGTGGTCAAGCGCCTGGAACGCCTGACTCAGAACATCGTCCAGGCAATGAGCGACTACCGCAACGCCTACCCGCTGGAAACCCGAGACGTGGACGCCAGCGTCGAAGCCGCAGGCGACTACCGCGCCATGCTCGCCAGCCTGGAACAGGACGGCCTGCCGCAATTCGAGCAGCGCTTCAAGGCCATGCTCAACGAGAACATCATCAACGAGATCGCCAACTTCCAGAGCCACCTGCGCCGCGAGGAGCTGGACATCCGCGAGCGCATCGAGCAAATCAACCAGTCGCTGCACGAGATCGACTACAACCCCGGCCGGCTGATCCAGCTCGAAGCCCAGGGCAGCGGCGACGGCGATATCGGCGAATTCCGCAACCAGCTCAAGGCCTGCACCGAGGGCAGCCTGTCCGGCAGCCAGGACGAGCAGTACGCCGAAAGCAAGTTCCTCGAAGTACGCAAGATCATCGAAAAATTCCGTGGCCGCGAGGGCAGCAGCGACGCCGACCGGCGCTGGACCCGCAAGGTCTGCGACGTGCGCAACTGGTTCGCCTTCTCCGCCTCGGAACGCTGGCGCGAGGACGGCAGCGAACATGAACACTACAGCGATTCCGGCGGCAAGTCCGGCGGTCAAAAGGAAAAGCTCGCCTACACCGTACTGGCCGCCAGCCTGGCCTACCGCTTCGGCCTGGAATGGGGCGCCACCCGCTCGCGCTCGTTCCGCTTCGTGGTGATCGACGAGGCCTTCGGTCGCGGCTCCGACGAGTCGGCACGCTATGGCCTGGAGCTGTTCCGCAAGCTCAACCTGCAACTGCTGATCGTCACACCGTTGCAGAAGATCCATATCATCGAACCCTATGTCGCCAGTGTCGGTTTCGTGCACAACGACCAGGGCCGCGAGTCGATGCTGCGTTGCCTGAGCATCGAGGAATACCGCGAGCAGAAAGCCAAACGGGAGAATGGGGCAGAGAGCATGCCGGAGCAGGACTAGATGGACTGGACCACGCCAGCGGACCTGCATGCTCAACTGCAACGCCTGTGGGACAGGGGCGACCTGCTACGTGCCCGACTGGAAGGCGAGAACACGCTCTTCCCTCTGCAACTGCGGCTGAAAAAGCCGGGCAGCCAGGATCTGGGCACGCGCTTCGAGGCGGTGCGCCGCTGGATACAGCAGCTTCAATCCGCTGACCAGCGCTACCGGCTGGCATGGCGAGAGGTCAATCACCGCCAGTTGGGGCGCAACCTGATACCCGATGGCGTCCAGGTGGAAACGCTGGAAGACGCGCTCCATCTGCTCGGCAAAAGCCGCGCGGCACAGCGGTTCGACGGGCTGGTCGCAAGCGGCTTGACAGCGTTTCCAGCCCTGCGCCCATGGCTGGTCCGTCACCCCCTGCGCGCCCTGGAGCAGGGCGAACATTGGCACAAGGTGCTGGCGGCCCTGCACTGGTTCCACGCCCACCCGCACAGCGGCCTGTACCTGCGGCAGCTGGACATCCCCGGCGTCGACACCAAGTTCATCGAACAGCGCAAGGGCCTGCTCGCTGAACTGCTCGATCTGGCCCTGCCGGCGGAGCACATCATGGAAGACGCACGCGGAGCCAGGTCCTTCAGCCGCCGCTATGGCCTGCGTGACAAACCGGTCCGGCTGCGCCTGCGAGTGCTCGACCCCGCTCTGGCGATAAGCGGCCTGACCGACCTGGAACTCCCGGTCGAACAGTTCGCCAGCCTGCGGCTTTCGCTGGAGCAGGTATTCGTCACCGAAAACGAAACCAATGCCCTGGCATTTCCCGATATACCCCGCTCCACCTCGCGGAAGTCGGCAAGCAGG
>JAMCWB010000025.1 GCA_023475025.1 Gammaproteobacteria bacterium | reverse complement strand
AGGTGGTTGCGAGCGACGCATTCTACCGCGTCGCACCTTGCTGTCAAGCCCCAAGTCACCGCAAAATTATCGCTAACTTATTGACTGAAAAGAGCTTTTTGAAAACAGCCCTGCTCAGCAAGACGCGCATTATAGGCCGATCAGAATTGCCGTCAAGCTTTTCTTCTCTAAAACCCATAAATGCCTGCGACATACCAGCCAGACACGCAAAAGCCCCGCAAGGCGGGGCTTTTTGCAGTCAGTCAGCCGTCAATCTTACTTGACGCCTTCTACCGACTTCAGCGGGTAATGCGCCGGATAGGGCTGGGTAGCCACACCGGAATCAATCGCCGCCTGGGCAACAGCCGCCGGCACGCGCTCGATCAGACGCACATCCATTGGCTTGGGAATGATGTACTCACGCCCAAACTCCAGCTTGATGCCACCATAAGCTTCAGACACGTACTCTGGCACCGGCTCTTTGGCCAGCTCACGGATAGCGTGCACTGCAGCAATCTTCATCTCTTCATTGATAGTGGTGGCGCGCACATCCAGCGCTCCACGGAAAATGAAGGGGAAGCCGAGCACGTTATTCACCTGGTTCGGATAGTCCGAACGACCGGTCGCCATGATCACATCAGGGCGTGAGGCCTTGGCCAGTTCCGGCTTGATCTCCGGATCCGGGTTGGAGCAGGCAAACACGATCGGATTTTCTGCCATCAGCTTGAGATCAGCCGGGGGCAACAGATCAGGGCCCGACAGGCCAACGAAAACATCAGCACCCTTGAGCGCATCGGTCAGAGTGCGCTTATCGGTCTCCGTGGCAAAAATAGCCTTATATTCATTCAGGTCTTCCCGGCCTGAATGAATAACGCCCTTGCGGTCGAGCATATAGATGTTTTCAACCTTGGAGCCCATACTCACCAGCAGCTTCATGCAGGCGATGGCAGCTGCACCGGCACCCAGGCAGACAATCTTGGCATCTTCCAGCGTCTTGTCGGCCAGCTCCAGAGCGTTAACCATGGCGGCGGCAGTCACAATAGCAGTGCCGTGCTGGTCATCGTGGAAAACCGGAATATCGCACTGCTCGATCAGCGCACGTTCGATCTCAAAGCACTCAGGCGCCTTGATGTCTTCCAGGTTGATGCCACCAAAGGTGCACGAAATACGCTTGACGGTATCGATAAAGGCTTGCGGGCTTTCCGATTCGACTTCGATATCGAACACATCAATACCTGCGAACCGCTTGAATAGCACACCCTTACCTTCCATAACCGGCTTGCTTGGCAGCGGCCCGAGGTTACCCAGCCCTAAAATGGCAGTACCATCCGAGATCACGGCAACCAGATTACCCTTGCCAGTGTATTTATAGGCGTTATTGAGATCCTTGGCGATCTCCCGTACCGGCTCGGCAACACCCGGACTATAGGCCAGGGCCAGGTCGCGGGCGGTAGCGGTTGGCTTGGTCAATTCAACGCTCAATTTGCCAGGGCGCGGTTCTGCGTGATAGGCAAGTGCATCGGTTCTCAAATCAGACATGGTCAATGGTTCCAGTCAGGTTGCTCATGCGGACGGGCGAGAATACAGGAAAAGCCAGACAGCTAACAAGGCCATTCACCGTCTCAATGTAAAGCCTATAATCATACTACTTTTGGCTAACCCTAGACTAGGGGTCGAGCACTTGCAGCATTCCCGGATGGCGCAATGGCAGCATCAAAGGCTTGCGACCAGACTGCCTTGCAGTACGCTCTATAACCCAGCCACGCACCTCTACTTCGCGCCCATGCCAGTCCTCTGGCTGCTGATCGGCAAAATAGACACGATCGACATCCCGCAAACGCAGCACCAGCGGCCCATCCAGCTCAAGCCACAGCTGCGCACCGGCGCGTTCAATGCGGCTTACCCTGCCGCGCACCAGAGCAAAACCGCCAGAATCCAGCGCCTGCACAGGCATAACCGGGTCGGTCGCCCACAGGCCCAGACCCAAACGGCGAGCAGACTCTTCTGCTGCTTGCTGGCAACGCCACAGTGCCAGGTTCGGCGGCATGACCAGAGCCATCCCCAGCCCCTCAGCCAGTAACGACGCTTCCAGATTGCTGCCATCTGCGGCAAACAGGTGGCCCAGGGTGCGGCCATGACGATCTTCCGCTTCGACACCTGTCTGCATGCGCACCCCGCCCGGGGCTGCCAGCTCGCGCAGCCGGTCACGCGCCGCCTCGGCATAAGGCTCCGACCGCGCGCCGCGATAACCGATTTCCGGCGTATCAATACCGATCAAGCGGACTCGCCGACCATCTGCCAACTCCACGGTATCGCCATCAATCACCCGCGCCAACTGGACCGACTCGGTAGTCGCCGTTGCCCGGCAATGGACATCGGCGACGGCCAGGTGACAAATCGCAGACAAGAAAAAGGCGCTCATGATGAGCGCCTTTTTCGGCAACCAGGCTGACATGGTCAGACAGGTCAACAATAACTTACTTGCTGCTGATCGCGCCAAAACGCTGCTTGAAGCGCTCGATGCGGCCGCCAGTATCAAGAACTTTCTGCTTGCCGGTATAGAAAGGGTGGCACTCAGAGCACACGTCCAGGTGGATCGGCGCGGCCAGGGTCGAACGTGTCTTGATCACGTTGCCGCAGCTGCAGGTGGCTTCAATTTCTTCATACTTGGGATGCAGATCAGCTTTCATCGGTAAATCCTCGTGTCTTGTGCCGCCACCACACCAACCTGGTCTGGCACCGCACCATATCAATGTATAACCACCAGACCCGATACAAGCGCAGAGGGACCGGAAAATAGGCCGGCGATAATAACAGAATCCGACACAGACGCAAGCATCACGCAGACACCCGGTCAATGCTACCATCTGCAGGCAGTAACACTGTCCGCCGCCACCGCGCCATTAAGGAACCATGGATGCCCGACGTCATCCTGCAGATTGCCCTGCCTTCACCCTTGCGCCGCCTGTTCGACTACCGCGCTCCGCGTGGTATCGCCAGCGACAGCCTGCGCTCCGGGGTGCGTGTGCGGGTACCTTTTGGTCGGCGGCAGCTGGTCGGTTTTGTCGTCGCGATCTGTGATCAAAGCTCGGTGCCGGCGGATAAACTGAAAAACGCCAGCGAAGTAATTGACCTGGAACCGATTTTACCCGACACCCTGTGGCAGCTCTGCCGCTGGACCGCCAGCTATTACCAGCATAGCCTGGGCGACACCCTGAGCTGCGCACTTCCGACACTGCTGCGCCAGGGCGAACCAGCCCTGGCGCGCCAGCAATTGCTCTGGCAACTATTGCCAGGTGCCTACCCGGAACACCCCGCCATCAGTCGTGCACCACGACAGAAACAAGCGGTACAGCTACTCGCGCAACACCCACACGGGCTGTCCCACGCCCTGCTCGGCCAATGGGGGCTGCAACGCGACACCCTCGAGACGCTGGAAAAAAAGGGCCTGGTGCAACAACTGCGGCAGTCGCTCCATCATAGTAACGAGCCGCTGCCTTTATTACGCGAAGCCCCCTTGACCGCCAACAGTGAGCAACAAGCCGCGCTGGATTCGATCATCGCCAGCAGTGGATTTAATTGCTGGCTACTGGAAGGCGTTACCGGTAGCGGCAAGACGGAAGTTTACCTGCAAGCCATCGAACACTGCCTGCGCCAAGGCAAGCAAGCCTTGGTGCTGATTCCGGAAATCGGCCTGACACCACAGACCCTGGAGCGTTTCCGTCAGCGCTTCAGCGTTCCCGTGGTTATCCTGCACTCCGGGCTGAATGACCGCGAGCGCATGGATGCCTGGCTGGCTGCGCGCAGCGGTGAGGTGGGCATTGTCATTGGCACTCGCTCAGCAGTGTTTACCCCGCTGGCCCACCCCGGGCTGATCATTATCGATGAAGAGCACGACCTGTCCTACAAACAACAGGACGGTCTGCGTTACAACGCACGCGACCTGGCGGTGTACCGCGCACGCCTGGAAAAGTGCGGCATTATCCTGGGTTCCGCCACCCCGGCACTGGAAAGCTTGCACAATGCCGAGTCTGGCCGTTACCAGCATTTACGCCTGCAGCAACGTGCCGGGGACGCCAAGCCACCACAGATGCATTGCCTGGACATCCGCAGTCGGCCGCTACAGGGAGGCCTGTCACAACCTATGCTGCAGGCCATCGGTGAGCATCTGGGCAAGGGCAATCAGGTACTGGTGTTTCTCAACCGCCGCGGCTTTGCCCCCACCCTGATGTGCCACGACTGTGGCTGGATTGCCGAATGTACCCGCTGCGATGCGCGCATGACGGTGCATCAGTCACCCACCTATCTGCAGTGCCACCACTGCGACAGCCAGCGCCCCCTGGACCGTCACTGCCCCAAGTGCAGCGGCGAGGACTTACGCCCGCTCGGCGCCGGTACCGAGCGCAGCGAAGAACACCTGAAACAGTGTTTCCCGCATACCCCGGTAGTGCGTATTGACCGCGACAGCACCGCGCGCAAGCAGGCTATGCAGCAGCTGCTCAAGCAGATCCATGCCGGCGGCCCTTGCCTGCTGGTTGGTACCCAGATGCTTGCCAAGGGGCATCATTTTCCCAATGTCACCCTGGTCGCCATTCTCGATGCCGACGGCGGGCTTTTCTCGGCCGACTTTCGTGGCCCCGAGCGCATGGCCCAGCTGATAACCCAGGTGGCTGGTCGTGCCGGCCGTGCCGACAAGCCCGGCCAGGTCTTGATCCAGACCCATATGGCCGACCACCCCCTGCTGCTCGACCTGACCGAGCAGGGTTACGCCGCCATTGCCCGCAGCGAACTGGCAGTCAGGCGCAGCGCCAGGCTACCGCCCTTCAGCTTTATGGCCTTACTGCGTGCCGAATCGGCAACACCAACCCAGGTCAACAGCTTTCTTGAGCAGGCCTGCGCCACTGCTGAGCACCTGCAAGACTCCCAGCAACTGGCTGTAGAGCTTCTGGGCCCGGTCCCCTCGCCCATGGAGCGCCGGGCCGGACGCTACCGCGCCCAGCTATTGTTCCAGGCCGACCAGCGCGCCCCCCTGCATACCCTGCTGCACCAGCTGTTGCCGCAACTGGAACAGGACCCATTGGGGCGCAAGGTGCGCTGGTCACTGGATATCGATCCACTGGATATGTTCTGAATGTTTGGCATCTGCCGGCCAAGCGCGGATAATAGCGGGTTTTCTTCAAGGCCCAGCGGATCCGTCAAACGCCCATGAAAAACCTAATCAGTCAGTTGCTCGCCCACGCCGTCACCACCCTGCAACAGCAGGGAGAGCTGCCCGCCGACCTCAGCCCGCGCATTCAGGTCGAAAATGCCCGCGACAAGACGCACGGCGATTTCGCCAGCAACCTGGCCATGATGCTGGCCAAGCCCGCCGGCCTTAAGCCGCGGGAGCTGGCGGAGATGCTGGTCGCCGCCCTGCCCGCCGACCCGGCAATTGCCCGCGTAACAATCGCCGGCCCCGGCTTTATCAATTTCTTTCAGGACAGTGCATGGCTGGCCGGCCAGCTGCAGCAAGCGCTGGATGACCCGCAACTGGGCGCGCGAGCACCACAACCAGCCCAACGCGTGGTCATCGACTACTCCTCGCCCAACCTGGCCAAGGAAATGCACGTCGGCCACCTGCGCTCGACCATTATCGGTGACGCCATTGCCCGCATTCTCGGATTTCTCGGCCATGAGGTGATACGCCAGAACCATGTCGGCGACTGGGGCACCCAGTTCGGCATGCTGCTGGCCTATCTGGAAGAACACAGCGTGGATGACCAGGCCGAACTGAGTGACCTGGAAAACTTCTATCGCCAGGCCAAGCAACGCTTTGACCAGAGCCAGGAATTTGCCGAGCGTGCGCGCCAGCGTGTGGTCCAGCTGCAAGCTGGCGACCCGGAATGCCTGGCCCTGTGGCATCGCTTCAACCAGGTTTCCCTTGGCCATTGCCAGTCCGTCTATGACCGGCTCGGCGTCAGCCTGACGACTGCGGACGTGCGCGGCGAAAGCGCCTATAACGACCAGCTCGCCGATATCGTTGCGCAGTTGCGTAATAAAGGCCTGCTGACTGAAGATGCCGGTGCCCAATGCGTTTTCCTTGATGAGTTCAAGAACAGCGAAGGCAAGGCCCTGCCAGTGATTGTGCAGAAGGCCGGAGGCGGCTACCTGTATGCCACAACCGACCTGGCGGCCATACGTTACCGAGCCACTGAGCTGCAAGCCGACCGCGTCCTCTATCTGGTTGACCAGCGCCAGGCCCTGCATTTCCAGCAGGTCTTTGCCGTCGCGCGCAAGGCCGGCTTTGTCCCAGCAGACATGCAACTCGAACACATGGGCTTTGGCACCATGAACGGTGCCGACGGCAAGCCCTTCAAGACCCGTGATGGCGGCACGGTCAAACTGATTGATCTGCTCAACGAAGCTGAAGAGCGGGCCTTCAGCCTGGTGCAGAGCAAAAACCCGGAGCTGGATGAAGCCGAGCTACGCCAGATCGGCCGCGCAGTCGGCATTGGCGCGGTCAAATATGCCGACCTGTCCAAGCATCGCAGCAGTGACTACAACTTCAATTTCGAGCAGATGCTCAGCTTTGAAGGTAACACCGCACCCTATCTGATGTATGCCTATACCCGCGTTGCCAGCGTATTCCGCAAGCACGAGCGCAGCATGCAAGCGCTGGATGGTCTGGCACCCCTGCAACTGGAAGCCGAGGCCGAAGTCGATCTGGGTGCTCATCTGGCCCAGTTCATCCCGACGCTGGAGTATGCCGGCCGCGAAGGGACACCCCATGTACTCTGTACCTACCTCTATGAACTGGCCGGTCGCTTTTCCAGCTTTTACGAGCAATGCCCGATTCTGGCCGCCGAGCAGCCGGCCCAACGCGACAGCCGTCTGCGTCTGGCCGCACTGACTGGACGAACCCTGGCTCAAGGCCTTAATCTGCTGGGCATCGACACGCTGGAGCGCATGTAAAATCCATGGCCAAAGGACGCAAACCCGCCCCCCGTCGCGGCGCCAGTCGCGCACAAGCAGCGCCGAAACGCAGCATACCCGGCTGGGTCTTGTTGCTTGGCGGCCTGGCTATCGGTGTCTTTGCCACCCTGCTGTTCCAGCTGGAGCCGGGCAACCAGTCCGTCCAGCGCGACAGCACACCGCCGCGACCCGCGGCCCAACCCGCTCAGCCCAGCGCCCCGGCACGCACCGAAACGCGCTACGAGTTCTATACCCTGCTCCCGGAATCCGAAGTCATGGTGCCGGAGTCAGCTGTACCGGAAAAACCGGCCCCGGCAGCGACCACCCCGACCACCGACACCACGCCAGAGACCAGCCCGGCGGCCAGCGATACACGCTTTTTCCTTCAGGCGGGCTCTTTCCGCAAACAAAGCGATGCCGACAGGGTCCGCGCCCAGATCATCCTACTGGGGCTCAACGTGCAACTGGAACCAGCGCGCCTTGGTGATGGCGACACCTGGTACCGCGTACAGGTCGGCCCCTTCCATGACCGTGAAAAACTCAACCAGGCACAGAGCACACTGGCCGGTAATGGCTTTGACAACCTGCTGCTGCAACGCCGCAACGGCCGCGAGTAATGCTGCGGTGGCTGGCTGAACGGGCTTGAAATGCCCGGCCACGCCCCAATACTTTATTTTCGGGTTTGCTTACCCCCCACCCATCCAGCAGGAGTTGCGCGTGACTACAATTGTTTCCGTCCGCCGTCAGGGCAAAGTCGTTATCGGTGGTGATGGCCAGGTATCACTTGGTAATACCGTGATGAAAGGCAATGCCCGCAAGGTACGCCGACTGTATAAAGATCAGGTGATCGCTGGCTTTGCCGGTGGCACTGCTGACGCTTTCACCCTTTTTGAACGCTTTGAAGCCCAGCTGGAAAAGCATCAGGGACACCTGGTGCGTGCTGCGGTTGAACTGGCCAAGGACTGGCGCACCGATCGCGCCCTGCGCAAGCTGGAAGCCCTGCTGGCCGTTGCCAACAAGGATGCTTCTCTGATCATTACCGGTAATGGCGATGTGATCGAGCCAGAGCATGGTCTGATCGCTATCGGCTCCGGTGGCCCCTATGCACAGGCTGCTGCCACTGCGCTACTGCAACACACCGAGCTGTCCGCACGCCAGATTGTCGAAACCAGCCTGAACATTGCTGGCGACATCTGCATCTATACCAACCGCAACCTGACCATCGAGGAGCTGGACGCCAACACCTGAGGCGCCAGGAAACCACACCATGTCCATGACCCCCCGAGAGATCGTGCATGAGCTCGACCGCCACATCATTGGCCAACAGGATGCCAAGCGCGCGGTCGCCATTGCCTTGCGCAACCGCTGGCGGCGCCAGCAGCTGCCTGACACCCTGCGCAGCGAAGTAACACCAAAAAACATCCTGATGATCGGCCCTACGGGTGTCGGCAAGACCGAGATTGCCCGCCGCCTGGCAAAACTGGCCCAGGCCCCTTTCATCAAGGTCGAGGCGACCAAGTTCACTGAAGTGGGCTATGTCGGCCGCGATGTCGAATCCATTATTCGTGATCTGGTCGATGCTGCGATCAAGATGCTGCGTGAACAGGCGATGGCCAAGGTCGGCCATCGCGCTGAAGATCTGGCCGAAGAGCGCATCCTCGATGCCCTGTTGCCGCCAGCCCGCCAGGGCACCAGCGATGAGCCGGTGCGCGAGGACAGCAATACCCGCCAACTGTTCCGCAAGCGCCTGCGAGAAGGCCAGCTGGATGACAAGGATATCGAGATCGAAGTCAACGATATGCCCGTGGGGGTCGATATCATGGCCCCACCTGGCATGGAAGAGATGACCAGTCAGCTACAGAGCATGTTTTCCAACCTGGGCAAAGGCCGCAAGAAAACCCGCAGTCTGAAGGTACGCGATGCTTTCAAACTGATCCGCGATGAAGAAGCCGCCAAGCTGGTCAATGAGGACGAACTGAAAAGTCGCGCCATCGACGTGGTCGAACAGAACGGTATTGTCTTCCTTGATGAGATTGACAAGGTCAGCAAGCGCGCTGACAGCGGCAGCGGTGCCGATGTATCCCGCGAAGGCGTACAGCGTGATCTGCTGCCCTTGATTGAAGGCTGCACGGTCAACACCAAGTTCGGCATGATCAAAACCGACCACATCCTGTTTATTGCCTCCGGTGCCTTCCACCTGACCAAGCCTTCGGACCTGATTCCTGAGCTGCAGGGCCGCCTGCCGATCCGGGTCGAGCTTCAATCCCTGTCGCCGGGCGACTTCGAGCGCATCCTCACCGAGCCCGACGCCTCGCTGACTGAGCAATATCGCGCCTTGATGGCAACCGAGGGTCTGACCCTGGAGTTTGCCGCGGACGCGATCAGTCGACTGGCTGAAATTGCCTGGCAAGTGAATGAAAAGACCGAAAACATCGGTGCGCGCCGCCTGCATACTGTGCTCGAGCGCCTGCTGGAGGAAGTCTCGTACAGTGCTGCCGACCTGGCCAGCCAGCAGAAGGAACAACCGCTGGTGGTTGATGCCGCCTACGTCGACAAGCACCTGGGTGAGCTGGCGGTGAATGAGGACCTGTCGCGTTATATTCTCTGAATGATGCAACCTGCTACAGGCGGCAACTCAGCAGCTGTCGCCTGTCGCTCCAGGAGCCTGCCATGCCCATCCCGACAATGATCAAGCTGCACAAAGCCTCCCGCTTGCTGGAGCTCGGCTACAGCGACGGTCAGGTATTCCAGCTACCGGCTGAATACCTGCGTGTCATGTCACCCTCAGCGGAAGTGCGCGGTCACGGCCGGCCGGTACTGCAAACCGGCAAAATGCATGTTGCCCTGACCCATATCGAAACCGCCGGGCGTTATGCCCTCAAGCTGACCTTTGACGATGGCCACGACTCCGGCCTGTATACCTGGGACTATCTGTTCCATCTGGCCAATGAATACTCCCAGCGCTGGCAGGATTACCTTGACCAGATAGCCGCCGCTGGTGCCTCCCGTGACCCGGAAGTTTCAGTCGTTCGCTTTACTCCCTGATCCGCCCGACAGCGTCAGCCGGCTAAAATCCCGCAAACCCGCGAAAAAGTTGGTTAACAGGCCGACCTGTGCGTGCTAATTTGTCTCATAGATGCAACAGCTTATTGCCAGAATCTGTTTGCGGGCTATTGGCTCGCCGCGCTGTCTGCCTTACCTTATCGATGGAGTGACCCCATGGCCGAGCAGGACAAAAACCAACAAGAAGTCGCCAAAAAGGCCAGTGAGAGTATTCTCGGCCCCAACCCCGTAGTCGGGATTCCAACCCGTGACCTGATTAGCACTGCACGCCAGGTGCTGCGGCAGACGGTGCGTCAGCCTGTACACAGCCTCAAGCACATGGGCCGCCTGAGCCTGGCCATCAAGGATGTCATGCTGGGCAAGTCTGAGCTCGCGCCGACACCGGACGACAAGCGCTTTCTCGATCCGACCTGGAACCAGAACCCGCTTTATCGCCGCTACATGCAAAGCTACCTGGCCTGGCGCAAGGAGCTGCAGTCCTGGATCAGCACCGCAGACCTGTCACCTGAGGATATCAGCCGCGGCCAGTTCGTGATTTACCTGCTCACCGAAGCCATGTCACCCACCAATACCGCCGCCAATCCGGCAGCGATAAAGCGCTTTTTCGAGACCGGCGGCAAAAGCGTATTCGATGGCCTGACCCATCTGGCCCAGGATATCGTGCATAACGGCGGCATGCCCAGCCAGGTGAACATGAATGCCTTTGAAGTCGGCAAGAACCTGGCCGTGACCAAGGGCGCCGTGGTGTTCCGCAACGAAGTGCTCGAATTGATCCAGTACAAGCCCCTCACCGAGGAGGTCTATGAACGGCCAGTGCTGGTAGTACCGCCGCAGATCAACAAGTTCTATGTCTTCGACCTGTCACCGGAAAAGAGCCTGGCACGTTTCCTCACCAGTAACCACCTGTCGACCTTTGTAGTCAGCTGGCGCAACCCGACCAAGGCACAGCGTGAGTGGGGCTTATCCACCTATATCGAAGCACTCAAGGAGGCCATTGACGTAGTGCTCGATATTACTGGCAGTAAGGACCTGAGCATGCTCGGCGCCTGCTCCGGCGGCCTGACAACGGTCTCTCTGCTCGGTCATCTGGCCGCCATCAAACAGAAAAAAGTACACTCCTTCAGCCTGCTGGTGAGCGTGCTGGATACTGACGTCAAAACCCAGGTCGCCCTGTTTGCCGATGAAAAAACCCTGGAAGCTGCCCGGCGCAATACCTACCAGAACGGCGTACTCGAAGGCAAAGACATGGCCAAGGTGTTTGCCTGGATGCGCCCCAATGACCTGATCTGGAACTACTGGGTGAATAACTACCTGCTCGGCAACGAGCCGCCGGTTTTCGACATCCTGTTCTGGAACAATGACACCACGCGCCTGCCGGCAGCCCTGCACGGCGAGTTCCTGGAAATGTACAAGACCAACCCGCTGACCCGCCCGGGCGCGCTGGAAGTCTGTGGCACACCTATCGACCTCAAGCAGGTGAAGTGTGACTTCTTCTGTATCGCAGGTTTGACCGACCACATTACCCCTTGGGAGGCCTGCTACCGTTCGGCCAACCTGGTGGGGGGCAAATGCGAGTTTGTACTCTCATCCAGCGGCCACATCCAGAGTATTCTCAACCCGCCGGGCAACCCCAAGGGGCGTTTCTTCACCAACACTGAAATGCACGCCGACCCGAAAAAGTGGCTGGAAAGCGCCACCAAGCATCCTGACTCCTGGTGGCTCTACTGGCGTGACTGGCTGCATGCCCGGGGTGGCAAGCGGGTGCCGGCACCCAGCGAGCTTGGCAATGCCAACCACCCAGCCATGGAAGAGGCTCCCGGCACTTATGTGCATGAGCGCTAGGCAACTGGCGGACAATGATCGGGCTTCCGCGCGAAGCCCCAGGCGGATATAACCATGCCCCAAGCTTTTATCTTTCGCACCATCGACCTGGACGGACAGTTTTTGCGTACCGCCGTTCGCCCAGGCAAGCCGGGCACCACGCCGCTGCTGGTATTCAACGGAATTGGCGCCAACCTGGAACTGGTCATGCCCTTTGTCAGGGCCCTGGACCCGGAACTGGAAGTTATCGCCTTTGATGTACCTGGCGTCGGTGGCTCCTCGACACCCGCGACGCCGTTCCGCTTCCCCGGCCTGGCCAAACTGGCAGCCCGGATGCTCGATTACCTTGATTACGGCCAGGTCAACGCCATTGGTGTCTCCTGGGGTGGCGCGCTGGCGCAGCAATTTGCCCGCGACTATCCGGAACGCTGTAAAAAGCTGATCCTGGCAGCCACTTCGGCCGGCGCTGTCATGGTGCCAGGTCGACCCAAGGTACTGTTGAAAATGGCCAGCCCACGGCGTTATATCCAGCCCTCGCATGGGGTCAAGATCGCTGCTGATATTTATGGCGGCGCCTTCCGTCGGGATCCGACGTTGGCCAAGGCGCATGCTGCCAAGGTGCGCTCATCCGGCAAGGTCGGTTATTACTGGCAGCTGTTTGCCGGCCTCGGCTGGACCAGCGTGCACTGGCTGCACAAGATCCAGCAACCAACCCTGGTGCTGGCCGGCGACGATGACCCGATTATTCCCTTGGTCAACATGCGCCTGCTGGCCTGGCGAATCCCCAACGCCGAACTGCACGTCATTGATGATGGCCACCTGTTTCTGATTACCCGCGCCGACACCGTCGCGCCGATCATTTCCCGCTTCCTGGCCGAAGAGCGCCAGCGGGCAGTGATTCGTCCGGCCATGAGCAAGGCCCTGGGCAAACCCTAATTGGGGTAGACTGAGCACAGCCTCATTGTCGTATCCAATCAAGGACAGCTGGATGCCCGAACGCCACTACGTGCCCGCGCCACAACAACCCGGACTGGATGTCCGGCAGTTGGCGGCCGCCGTAGTGCGTGATCTGTTACGCCAACCCGGCTATCACTGGCAGCACCTGTGTTTGCTGCTGCGGCGTTTGTGCCCGACGGCGCGCACCGAAAACCCGGCCCTGCATGACCGTCGCTTCCAGCACCCGGGCTGGCAGCAGGGCGCAGCTGGCTACCTGCTGCACTGCTGGATGGCCGCCTGTACCCAGGGCCGTGACTGGCTCGCCGGTCTGCAGCTCAGTGAACCGGAGCGCGCGGCCCTGGCCTGGCTCGGTAAGCAGCTCGCTGCACTCAGCGCCCCCAGCAATAGCCCGCTTAATCCTGAGTTCCTGGCCCGACTTCAGGCCACCCGCGGGCACAGCCTGTGCCAGGGCATGCAGCACCTATTAGCTGACCTGAGCCTGCAACGACCATTGGCGCCCTTGAACGACGATACCGCCTTTCATCCTGGCCGCGACCTGGCAACAACACCTGGCAGCGTGATCAGCCGCCAACCCCTGTTTGAACTCATCCAGTACCATCCGACCACCAGCAGGGTATACCGCACCCCCCTGCTGATTATTCCGCCGCCGCTGAACCGCTTCTATTTGCTTGACCTGACGCACGAGAGCAGCCTGGTCAAAAGCGCTCTGGATCAGGGCCAGCAGGTTTTTCTGCTCAGTTGGCGCAACCCCAACCCAAGTCACTGTAACTGGGGGCTGGATACTTATATCGCCGGCATTCAAAAGGCCAGCGAACAGGTGCGCGCGATTTGCGCGAGCGCGCAAATCAACCTGCTCGGCGTGTGCAGCGGCGGCCTGCTCAGTCTGTTGCTGCAGGCCTGGCTGGCCGCTCGCAACCAGCTGCACACCGTAGCCAGCGCCAGCTATTTGATTACACCGCTGGCAGGCGAGCTCCGCAGCGACTTGCTGCAACTGGCCGGAACACAAAGCCTGCATCGGCTGCGTCGACGCATCTGGCGACAAGGCTACCTGAGCGCACGACAGCTCAACGCGGCCTTTGCCTGGCTCCGCCCGGAACAGCTGGTCTGGCCGCAGATGGTTCAACGCTACGGCCTCGGGCAGACACCAGACGCTCGCGCCAGTTTGTTCTGGAGTCAGGACAATACCCGCGTACCGGCCCGATTGGTCGATGACTTTCTGCACCTGTTCGAGCATGACCCACTGGCGACACCAGGCGCGCTGCAACTGCATGGCTGCTCACTGGATATCCATCAGATCCAGCTGCCAAGCTGGCATCTAGGAGCCGAACGGGACCATATCGTACCCTGGCAACAGACCTATCCGGGCACACGCCTGGGTGGCGACAAGCATTTCGTCCTTGCCAGCGGTGGTCATATCCAATGCCTGCTCAACCCGGTCGATTGTCCGCGCAGCCATTACCGTAGCGGACCGGCCACTAGCGCTGACGCCAACGGCTGGCAGCAAGCGCACAACCTCCAGTCTGGCGACTGGAAAGTCAGCTGGCTGAACTGGCTGGCGGCGCTCAGCGCGAAGCAGCAGCCCGCGCCACGGCAACCGGGTAATCCGCAGTTCCCGGCGTTACAGGCGGCCCCCGGCCGTTATGTCCATGAATTGTGAGGCCTGACCGATGAAAACCCGTGACCGCATCCTGCATTGCGCCCTGGAACTGTTCAATGCCGAGGGCGAACCCTCGGTAACCACGCTGGATATGGCGAACGAGCTGGATATCAGCCCCGGCAACCTGTATTACCACTTCAAGGGTAAAGAGCCCATCATCGAAGAATTGCTGGAGCACTTCATGGCCAATACCCGTGGCCTGCTGCTGCCAGAAGACGAGCCAGCATCGCAGGAGCCGGAAGACTACTGGCTATTCCTGCATTTATTGTTTGAAGCCATCATCGAATACCGCTTCCTGTTCCGCGACCTGTCCAGCCTGATGGCCCGTTATGACGCCATCGATCAGGGCATGCAGCTCTGGCTTCTGGCCCTGCGTCGACGCTTTGACCAACAACTGGCAGCACTGGAAGCCGATGGCCACTTGCTGACCAATAGCGCCAGCCGGCAACGCCTGCTCGATAGCCAGTGCCAGACCCTGGTGTTCTGGCTCGACTATTGCCGCCTTGGAGGCAACCAGCGGGAAGAAGACCCCAGCCAGGGGGTGATCCAGGTATTGGGGTTGATCCTGCCCTGGCTCGACGAGACCACCCGTGACTGGCTTCAAGCCCTGATTGAACGTTACGAGCAGGCATGAAAAAACCCGGCATGAGCCGGGCTTTTTCAACGCACAGGATTACAACAATCAGCTCTCAGCCGGCTTGTCCGCAGCAGGCTTATCCGCAGCCGGCGTGGCCGGTTTGGTGGCTGCCGGTGTTGCCTTGGGCTTGGCCGGTGCTTTCGGCTTGGCAGCTGTTGCCCGTGGCTTGGCCGGCGCCTTGGGCTTGGCGGCCGCAGGTTTACTGGCTGCCGTTGCCGGCTTGGCCGCTGGCTTGCGCCGCGCGGTTGCTGCCGGCGTCGCCTTGGGCGCGGCCTTGGCTGCCGCCGGCTGCTTGGCTGCCAGCGCACTGATCTGCTTGGTCAGCTCATCAATCTTGCTGTCCAGCTGTTGTATCTCGCTACGGGTCGGAACGCCCAGGCGGGACACAGCGCTGTTGAGACGCTGTTCGAAAGCAGATTCCAGCTCATTCCACTTGCCGGTCAGCTTGCCCTTGGCCTGATCAGCCTTGGACTTGGCATCATCCAGCGTAGCCTTGCCAGACTTGCGCTTGCCTTTCAGCGTATCGACCTGCTTGTCGATTTCGGTTTTGGCAGCTTTTTCGGCCGCCTCACCGTCCTTGATCAAGCCTTCGAACAACTTGACGCCTTCTTTGCCTGCCTTGGCATAAGCGCCGAGACCGGCCAGCCAGATCTGCCGCGAGTAATTCTCGATCTCGCTGACCCAACCGGAACCTGTTGCTGTTTTATCTGCTTTCTTCTTACCCGCCATGGGAACACTCCTCTGTGGCTTTACTTGCTCAGTGATTTGAGTGCAGCACTCAGATCATCCAGCTTAGCAGAAAGCTGGTCAACGTCCTTCTTGCTCGGGATACCCATGCGTGACAGGGTAGAAGCAACGCGCTCGTCAAACACTTCTTCAACCTTGTTCAGACGACCGCCAGTCTTGGACTGAAACTTCTCCTTGAAGCTTTCAACCTTACTGTTAGCCGCTTCAACCTGGCTGGCAATCAGTTCCTTGCCCTGCTTCTCGGCCGCTTCGCCTTCCTGAACCAGCTTCTTGAAGTACTCAGCGCCTTCCTTGCCAGCTTTGGCATAGGCACCCAGGCCGGCCAACCAGATCTGGTGGGCATAGTTCTTCACGTCAGCAGCGAAAGTAGCAGCGTTGTCTTCGATTTTGGCAGCAGTAGTAGATTTGCTCATGATCAATCTCCAGTACATAGATTTAAAAGGTACTTGCAATGGATCAAACAGCGATCCTTGATGCATAAGCTACGCAGGAGAATTAGAAAACACATACTAATCGGGAAAATAATTGCGGGAGATGCAAAAAAGTCTGGGCACGGAAACACGGATCAATTTGATTTCCGTGCTAAGCGGCGTTGCCCGCCACCTGTTGCAGACACGCCACGAGCCGTCCATGGGGCTCGTCGATGCACGTCCCTGTGCATCGACGGTCTGCAACAGGTGGCGGGCAACACCACTTACAAAGCAATGTGCAGTTGATCAGCGTTTCTTCTGAATGCCATCACGCCAGATACTTGTCCAGCGCCTTCTCGACCTCACCTTTGACCATGCCCGCCATCGGCGTCAGCATCAGCCCCAGCTTGACCTTGACCCGGACCTGATCGTCACTGACCACAATGCTGCCATCAGCACCGCTGCGCTTGAAGGTCAAGGTGTCACCTTCCCAGCTGCATTTGGCATCCAGCTTCTTGGCCAGCTTGTCAGCCAGCTGCTGCGCCCGCTCACGGGCCGTCTCTTTGCCCAGCTGATGGTCACGGGTAACGTCTACTGTCGCCATGGTGCACTCTCTTGTCTGGTTAACGAACTGCCAAGAATGCCGCAAAGGGCCGCCAAGGTCACCCCCCCCGGGGCCGAAAACCCCGCCGACGGCAAAAAACAGGTAGAATGTTCAAGGCCTGTTGCCCCTTGATTGCACGCTGTAGCAACCGCAACAGACCCTGAAGGTTTAACCAGCCCAGAGGCCCGTCATGAGCGACCAGCAACACGAGCAGAACACGACCCACTTCGGCTTCCAGACCGTGCCCGAAGCAGAAAAGGTACACAAGGTTGCCGAAGTCTTTCACTCCGTCGCCGCCAAGTATGACCTGATGAACGATCTCATGTCCGCGGGCATACATCGTTTGTGGAAACGCTTTACCATTGAGCTCTCCGGCGTGCGCAGCGGCAACCGGGTACTGGATATTGCCGGCGGCACCGGCGACCTGACACGCAAGTTTTCCCGCCTGGTCGGCCCCACGGGTGAAGTGGTGCTGGCGGACATCAATGCCTCCATGCTCAAGGTGGGCCGTGATCGTTTGCTCGATCAAGGTATTGCCGGCAATGTACGCTTTGTTCAGGCCGATGCCGAAACCCTGCCCTTCCCTGACAATCACTTTGATTGCATCACCATTGCCTTTGGCCTGCGCAATGTGACCAATAAAGAACGTGCACTGGAATCCATGCTGCGCGTGCTCAAGCCGGGTGGACGCCTGCTGGTACTGGAATTTTCCAAACCCGGCAACAAACTGCTCTCCACGGCCTATGATCAGTATTCCTTCAAGCTGCTGCCCTTTATGGGCAAGCTGGTGACCCAGGATGCGGACAGCTACCGCTACCTGGCGGAATCCATCCGCATGCACCCGGATCAGGAAACCCTCAAGGCCATGCTTGAGCAGGCCGGCTTTGCCCGCGTCAGCTATCACAACATGACCGGCGGCATTGTTGCCCTGCACCGGGGCATCAAGCCCTGATGTTGTCACAAGCGCTGTTGGCCGGTGCCGAGCGCAGCATTGCTGCTGCCGTCAGCCGCGACCCACTGACCGGACAACGCCTGGGCCAGTTACAGGGCAAGGTGCTCTTCGTGCAGGCCAGCGATCCCGACTGGCAGCTCTACCTGTTGCCCGATGCGCAGGGCATCCAGCTGCTGGGCCAGAGTGAGCTGCAAGCCGATTGCAGCCTGCGCGCGCCCACCAGTCTGCTGCTGCGACTGGCGTTCAGCAGCGAGCGACAGCAGTTGCTGCAGGACCCGGCCCTGCAATTGAGCGGCGACAGCCAGGTACTCATCAGCCTGCAGCGGATCATTGCCGACCTGCAGCTGGACGGTGAAGCCGAACTGGCGCGCTGGCTCGGCCCGGTTCCGGCGCACATCATTGGCAGCACCCTGTACAAGGGCTGGCAATGGGGGCAGAACACCGGACGCAGCCTGAGCCAGAGCCTGGGCGAATACCTGACTGAGGAAAGCCGCCATCTGGTGGGTAATAACGAAACCGCCTACAGTGGCGAGCAGATTCACGCCCTGCGCCTGCAGCTGGATCGCCTAGAAGCCCGCATCCAGCGCCTGGAAATGGACCCGGAAGACCGCGACGCATGAACTTTACCGCCATTTTTCGCCTGTTTCGTATTCTGCATATCTTTGCCCGCTACCGGCTTGACCAGCTGCTGACCGGGCTGCCCCTGCCCTGGCTGGCCCGCCTGGCGCTGCTGCTCGGCCCCTGGCGTTTACGCCCGGCGCCACGTGCCCTCAATCGCGGTGAGCGCCTGCGCCGCGCCTGTGAAGACCTCGGCCCCGTATTCATCAAGTTCGGCCAGATACTGTCAACCCGCCGTGACCTGTTGCCGGATGACATCGCCCTTGAGCTGGCCCACCTGCAGGACAAGGTACCGCCCTTCCCTTCAGCAGCCGCCCGCACCCGTATCGAACAGCAACTCGGCCAGCCCATCGAGCAGGTATTCAGTCGTTTTGATGATCAGCCCCTGGCCTCAGCCTCCGTCGCCCAGGTGCACAGCGCCCGCCTGCAAGATGGCACCGAGGTAGTGGTCAAGGTTATTCGCCCCGGCATCGGCGACACCATCAACCAGGATATCCAGTGGCTGTTCCTGGCTGCCCGTCTGCTCGCCAGGGTATCTACCGAAGGCCGTCGTCTGCGTCCGGTAGAAGTGGTCAGTGATTACGAAAAAACCATTTTCGATGAACTCGACCTGCACCGCGAGGCCGCCAATGCTTCGCAGCTGCGGCGCAACTTTGCCGATTCGCCCTTGCTCTATGTACCCCAGGTCTACTGGGACTGGTGTCGCCACAAGGTGTTGGTAATGGAGCGTATCGAGGGCATTCAGGTGACTGACCTGGCCGCCCTGCAGGACCAGCGCACCGACATGAAAAAGCTCGCGGAGCGCGGCGTGGAAATCTTTTTCACCCAGGTGTTCCGTGACAGCTTTTTCCATGCCGACATGCACCCCGGCAATATTTTTGTCGCCCACAAGCACCCCTGGGAGCCGCAGTACATTGCCATTGATTTCGGCATTGTCGGCAGCCTGAACCCGGAAGACCAGGACTACCTGGCACGCAACCTGATGGCTTTTTTCCAGCGTGATTATCGCCGCGTTGCACAACTGCATATCGACTCTGGCTGGGTGCCCGCCGATACCCGCATCAACGAGTTCGAAGCGGCCATCCGCAGCGTATGCGAGCCGATTTTCGAGCGCCCGCTGAAAGATATTTCCTTCGGCCAGTTGCTACTGCGGCTGTTCCAGACCGCCCGGCGCTTCAATATGGAAGTGCAGCCGCAACTGGTCCTGCTGCAGAAGACCCTGCTGAATATCGAAGGCTTGGGTCGTCAGTTGTATCCCGACCTTGACCTGTGGAGCACCGGCCAGCCCTATCTGGAACGCTGGATGCGTGAACGCGCCATGCCACAGGCGCAATTGCGCAAACTCAACCTGCAGCTGGAACAGGTGCCGGGCATGCTTGAGAATGCACGCCTGCTGCTGGACAAGCACAGCAAAGCGGAGCAAAGTAAGCCGCCCGCACGTACGCAAACCGCCTGGCCACTGCGGTTGCTTGGACTACTGCTGGCGGCAACCGCCGCTGCCAGCCTGGGGGCAGAGGCCGACGCCTGGACGCAGGCACAACCCTTGCATTGGTTAAGCCTGATACTGGGCAGCTGGCTGGTCTTGCGCCCTAACGGGCAGCAAACATGATCACAATGGCGCAGATGCACCAAAAACTGGCAAACTGGATTCATGACCGACAAGACTGACAGTACCGATTGGCTCGACGCCATCACGTGGAACAGCGATGGCCTGATTCCCGCCATAGCCCAGGACGTGCACAGCCAGCGCATCCTCATGGTCGCCTGGATGAACCGCGAAGCACTGCAATTGACAGTTAAGGAAGGCCGTGCAATCTATTGGTCACGTTCGCGTAATAAGCTCTGGCGCAAAGGTGAGGAGTCGGGGCATGTGCAACAACTGCACGAGCTGCGTCTGGACTGTGATGCCGACGTGGTCACCCTGCAGGTCGAGCAGTTGGGTGGCATTGCCTGCCATACTGGTCGGCAGAGTTGTTTTTATCGGGTCTATCGTGACGGTGCCTGGCACAGCGTTGACCCGGTCCTGAAAGATCCGGCACGCATCTATGAGGCGCCCCATGAGTGACACCTTGCACCGCCTGGCAGCGGTTCTGGAGCAACGCAAAGCCTCAGCGGCGGATTCTTCCTACGTTGCCAGCCTGCACGCCAAGGGGCTGAACAAGATTCTGGAAAAGGTCGGCGAAGAGTGCACCGAGACCTTGCTCGCAGCCAAGGATTGCGCACACAGCGAGGATAAGTCCGAGCTGATTTACGAGACCGCCGACCTGTGGTTTCACAGTCTGGTCATGCTCAGCCATCTGGGCCTGGGTCCGGATGATATTCTGAACGAACTGGAACGCCGCTTCGACCTATCCGGTCTGGCAGAAAAGGCGTCCCGCCAACAGTAACGGGCAAGCGCCCGGGAGGACAGCATGGGTTTTGGCGGCATTAGCATCTGGCAATTGGCGATCGTCCTGGTCATCGTCATTCTGTTGTTTGGTACCAAGCGACTGAAAAGCGTCGGTGGCGATCTGGGTGAAGCCATCAAGGGGTTTCGCAAATCGGTCAAGGAAGAAGAGGACAAGCCCAAGCCCGAACTGGACGACAAGGGTGAGACCCTGGACGTGCACGCCCAGGAAAAACGTCAGGATTCCCAATCCCGAGACTGATGCCCCATGTTTGACATTGGCTTTACTGAAATGCTGGTGGTGGCGATCGTCGCCCTGCTGGTGCTCGGCCCTGAGCGCCTGCCGGTTGCCGTACGCACCGTGGGCCTGACGCTGGGTCGCATCAAACGGGGCTTTGCCGACGTCAAAAAGCAGATCGAGAAAGAAGTGGGTGCCGACGAGATTCGTCAGCAGCTGCACAATGAGCAGATCCTGGCCAACATCGAAAAACAGGAACGCGAAGCCGGTGAGGCTGCCAAGCGGGCCGAGGCACTCGACCAACCAGCCCCCAAACCGGCCAGCAATGTGCGCAAGCGAGCTGAAGCCAAGGCTGCCAAGGCCGCAGAAGCAGCCGAAGGTCCAACCGAACCAACCGGTGATAGCCCCCTGAGCAGCGCAGACGAACCGTCCACAACAGACCAGACTCCACCCACAACCGACAGCCAGGCTGGCAATGAAAAAAACAGCTGACCGCTCAGGCCTCGCGGAAGACATGCCGCTGGTCGCCCATCTGACCGAGCTACGCTCACGGCTACTGCGTATCGTGCTGATCTGGATGGTGATTTTTGCTGGCCTGTTCTACTTCGCCAACGATCTCTACGCCTTTATCTCTGAGCCATTGCGTGTGTTCCTGCCGGAAGGCACCAGCATGATCGCCACCGATGTGGCCTCACCTTTCCTGACGCCTTTCAAACTGGCACTGGTGTCGGCACTCTTTCTGGCCATGCCCTTTATTCTGCACCAACTGTGGAGTTTTATTGCCCCTGGTCTGTACAAGCATGAAAAACGCATTGCCGTGCCCCTGCTGGCCTCAAGCATTGTCCTTTTCTATGCCGGCATGGCCTTTGCCTACTTTGTCGTCTTTCCACTGATTTTCGGCTTCTTCACCAGCGCCGCGCCGGCTGGCGTTGCGGTGATGACCGACATCAACAAATATCTCGACTTCGTCCTCACCCTGTTTCTGGCCTTCGGCTTTGCCTTTCAAATACCGGTAGCCACCGTACTCTTGGTACTGGCCGGCGTCGTCGATGTCGCCAAACTACGGCGTATCCGCCCCTATGTGCTGGTTGGGTGCTTTGTCACCGGCATGGTACTGACCCCACCGGATATCATCTCGCAGACCCTGCTGGCCTTGCCCATGTGGTTACTCTATGAGGTCGGCATCCTGTTCAGTTTGCTGATCAAACCGGTGAAAAAGCCCACCGACGAGGATGCCAAGGCCACGGAGCAGGAATGAACCTGCTGCTGCTGGATACCCATGATTTTATCGCCGAGGACCAGGTCCTGCTGCGTGGCCGTCGCTTGCAGCACCTGCACGACGTTCATCAGGCAAGCGTGGGTGATCTGCTGCGCGTGGGCCAGATCGATGGATTGATGGGCAGTGGTCAATTGCTTGAACTGAGCGCTGACCAGGCCCGCCTGCAGGTGCAGCTGGATCAGCCACCCCCGGCCAAATTGCCACTGACCCTGTTGCTGGCCATGCCGCGACCAAAGATGTTCCGGCGCATTCTGCAGCACTGCGCCAGTCTCGGCGTCGCCGAGATCATCCTGATCAATAGTTACCGGGTGGAAAAGAGCTTCTGGCAAACCCCTTTTCTGCAGCCTGACAGCATACGCGAGAACCTGTTGCTGGGCCTGGAGCAAGCGCGTGACACCCGGCTGCCATCGGTACGCATCGAAAAACGCTTCAAACCCTTTGTCGAAGATCATCTACCGGCGCTCAGCAATGAAGTTCTCAGCCTGCTCGCACACCCGGGTTCCGCGACTGCCTGTCCACGAGACGTGCAACGGCCGACCCTGCTGGCTATCGGCCCGGAAGGCGGCTGGATTCCCTATGAAGTCGACAAACTGCAAGCCGCCGGCCTGCAACCGGTGCATCTGGGCGAGCGCATCCTGCGGGTGGAAACGGCCGTCACCGCATTGATTGGCCGACTATTCTGAGCAACAACCAGCGACTACACTGAACTTTTCGCCCTGCAGCCCAAGGAATCGATCATGTCACTGCCGCTGTATCACGCCGATGACGGTCAGCCGCGCTGCGGCTGGTGTGCCAGCACGCCTGACTTTCTGCCCTATCACGACCACGAATGGGGTTATCCGGTGGCCGATGACCAGCGGCTGTTTGAGAAGCTCTGCCTGGAAGGCTTTCAGGCCGGCCTCAGTTGGCGCACCATTCTCGCCAAACGCGACAACCTGCGGGCGGCCTTTGCCGACTTTGACTATCAGCGTGTCGCCACCTTTACCCCGACTGACGTTGAACGCCTGCTGCAGGATACCGGCATCATTCGCCATCGCGGCAAGATAGAAGCGGTCATCAACAATGCCCGGCGAATGCCGGCACTGCTTGCTGAAGCCGGCTCGCTGGCCGCCTTTGTCTGGTCCTTTGAACCCGATCCACACAGCCTGTCTGCACCCCAGAGCCAGACCACCTCGGCCGAATCCGTCGCCTTGTCGAAAGCACTGAAAAAACGCGGCTGGGCTTTTGTCGGTCCGACCACTATGTATGCCTTCATGCAGGCCATGGGCCTGATCAACGATCACCTGCCCGGCTGTGCCTGGCGCGATGCCGCAATCCGTGCCCGCGCTGCCTTTCAGCCGCCACGCTGAAGCGCTTGCGGTAACACCTCGGTCGCCGACCAGCCGGCACCCACCTCAACGCGGATATCCCGCGCACCGACCGCCTCGCCGCAGCAGGAGCAGGCCATGACCGGCTGCATTATCTGACCGCACCCCTTGTGCACATGAACAACCGGCGGCCCCTGCTCGTCGGCCATATAGGTATCCCCCCAATGCACCAACGCCAAGATCACCGGATGCAGTGCCAGGCCTTTCTCGGTCAAACGGTACTCTTCTCGCAGGGGCCGTTGCTGGTAGGCCTGTTTGCACAGCACACCATGCGCCACCAGCTTCTTCAACCGGTCGGTCAGAATATGCCGGGTAATCCCCAGGCGCTGTTCGAAGGCCTCGAACCGGCGCACACCCAGAAAACAATCGCGCAACACCAGCAAGGTCCAGCGGTCGCCAATCACCGCCATGCTGCGCGCCAGTGAGCAGGGTTGCTGATCCAGTTCTTCCCAACGCATAAGTAACTCCTGTGTGATGCATGCAGAATAACTTGACAGATTCTAAAAAGGAACCCACTATCTTTATAGGTTCCTTAAAGGAACTTACTTGTATAGGACACAGCTACTGAGCACTGTTAAGGAAACACTGATTAATTGCACATTACGGCAACAGGCCGGTTGTCGCTGGCCGGTGCTGGACCGTTAGATGCCAGGGATGGCATCTACGAGCCCCCAGGGAGGGGTTCACGGCGTGTCCAGCACCGGCCAACGACAACTGGACTGCAACGCTGAACTGATTGAATCAGTGTTTCCTTAATCAGCGCCCACCAATACGTCCATGTCTGACAAAAGAGGCCTTTATGTCTAGCGCACCTGTAGCACTGATTATCGGCGCCGGCGACGCCACCGGTGGCGCCATCGCCCAGCGTTTTGCCCGCGAGGGTTATAGCGTCTGCGTCACCCGCCGCCAGCGTGATGCCTTGCAGCCCCTGATCGACAGCATTCAGACTGCGGGAGGCGTGGCCCACGGCTTTGGTTGCGATGCGCGCGATGAAGAGGCCATGATCGCGCTGTTCAACCAGATCGAGGCTGAGATCGGCCCGCTGGCGGTGGTGGTGTTCAATATCGGCGCCAATGTGCGCTTTGGCATTACCGAGACCACCGCGCGGGTGTATCGCAAGGTCTGGGAAATGGCGGCCTTTGCCGGCTTTCTTGCCGGGCGCGAAGCAGCCAGAGTCATGCTGCCACGCGGGCAGGGCAGTATTATCTTTACCGGCGCCACCGCCTCACTGCGCGGCAGCAGCGGCTTTGCCGCCTTTGCCAGCGCAAAGTTCGCCCTGCGCGCACTGGCCCAGAGCATGGCCCGCGAACTCGGCCCGCAGGGCATTCATGTTGCTCACAGCATTATCGACGGCGCCATTGATACCGCCTTTATTCGCGACAACTTTCCCGAGCGTTATGCGCTCAAGGACCAGGGTGGCATTCTCAACCCGGAGCATATTGCCGAGCAGTACTGGCAGCTGCACTCCCAACCCAAAGACTGCTGGACCCACGAACTGGACCTGCGGCCCTGGCTGGAAACCTTTTGAAGGAGCACACCATGAGCAAGACCCTTGAATTCTTTTTTGATGTCGGCAGCCCGGCCAGTTACCTGGCCTGGACGCAACTGCCTGCATTGGCGGCGAAGTATGAGGCGCAGCTGGTCTATCGACCCATGCTGCTGGGTGCGGTCTTTCAGGCCACCGGTAACAGCTCGCCAGCCACGGTGCCAGCCAAGGGCGCTTACAGCCGGCAAGATTTCCAGCGCTTTGCCAAACGCTATGGCGTGACCCTGAACCACAACCCCTATTTTCCGATCAATACCCTGATGCTGATGCGCGGCGCTACCGCCTATCTGGGCACCGCGGACTTTGACCGCTACCTGCAGGCCGTCTTTACCGCCATGTGGGTGGATGAACAGGATATGGGCCAACCAGAGGTCGTTGCCGCCGCACTGCAGAAGGCAGGCTTTGATCCCGCCGAAGTGCTGCAGCGCGTGCAGGACCCAGTGGTCAAGGAGCAACTCAAGACAACCACTGGTGAAGCCATCGAGCGCGGCGTGTTCGGTGCACCAACGATCTTTGTTGGCGAGCAGATGTTCTTTGGTCAGGACCGGCTGGATTTTGTTGCCGAGGCACTCGCAGGCTAACGCTCAAACCTCGAGCAAAGAAGTCACCGGCCCGTCATTCACCAGATGCACTTGCATATCGGCACCAAAACGGCCGCTGGCCACTGGCCGGTGCAGGGTTTTAGCTTGTGTGAGCAGATAGGCAAACAATGCCTCGGCATCCGCCGGGGCGGCGGCAGTGGAAAACCCCGGCCGCAAGCCCTTGCGGGTATCCGCTGCCAGAGTGAACTGTGAGACCAGCAAGAGCCCGCCCTGCACATCACGCAGTGAGCAGTTCATGCGCCCTTCGGCATCATTGAACACGCGATAATCCAGCAAGCGGCGCAGCAGCTTGTCTGCTCTGGCCTGATCATCCTCCGGCTCAATGCCGACCAGCACCAGTAAGCCCTGATCAATCGCGCCGACCACTTCACCCGCGACTTCAACCCGGGCTGCCGCTACCCGCTGCAAGAGTGCTTTCATGCCTTACTCAGCGTTTGGCGACAGGTCAAGTAATTGCCGCGCCATGACTTCGGTTGCACGCACCAGGGCATCGGCGATACCTGGCTCGGAAGCCGCGTGACCGGCATCGCGAATAATTTGCAACTCACTGCCCGGCCAACGCTGGTGCACGGCCAGCGCATTATCCAGCGGGCACACCATGTCATAACGGCCATGCACGATCACACCCGGAATATGCGCGATCTTGTGCATATTGCCGAGCAACTGATCCTCTTGCAGGAAGGACTGGTGCTGGAAGTAGTGACACTCGATACGCGCCAGCGCATAGGCACGCCGCGCCTCACTGAAACGCTCGACCACCTTGCTGCTCGGGCGCAGGGTGGCGCAGCGCCCTTCCCAGGTCGACCAGGCCTTGGCCGCATGCATGCGGCAGATCTCATCGTCCCCGGTCAGCCGGCGGTAATAGGCAGCAACCAGGTCGTCACGCTCCTCCTGCGGAATCAAGGCCAGATAATCTTCCCAGTAATCCGGGAAAACCCGACTGGCACCCTCCTGATAGAACCAGTGAATATCGCTGGGCCGACAGAGGAAAATACCGCGCAACACCATACCCAAGACTCGCTCGGGATGCGCCTGGGCATAAGCCAGCGCCAGGGTCGAGCCCCAGGAGCCGCCAAAGAGCACCCACTGTTCGATGCCCAGATGTTCACGCAGGGCTTCCAGGTCCGCGACCAGGTGAGCAGTGGTGTTGTTGTCCAGGCTGGCATGCGGCGTCGAACGCCCGGCACCGCGCTGATCGAAGGTCACAATACGATACAGCGACGGATCGAAGAAACGTCGACTCAGGCTGTCACAACCAGCGCCGGGGCCGCCGTGAATAAAAACGACCGGCAAGCCATCTGGCTGCCCGCTTTCATCGGCATACAGCACATGCGGCGCTTCAACCGCCAACTCATGACGGGCGTAAGGCTTGATCTCGGGATACAGCAGTTGCATGCAGGGCTCCTGGCCAGATCGATGAAAGGTAACGTGGGCAATGATCTACATTACCCATCGCCAACTCGGCTGTCACTCTCGATATCAGCCCACGGCAAAGGGCATGCGACCAATCAGCAACAGGTGCAACCACATGGCGAAGACAACCCAGAAAACCAGGCCAAGCACCACTACCAGAATGTCCCGCGTCACCTTCCCGGGCGCAGGCACATAGCCGGTCGCGCGATCATTGCGGCGCAAGGCGATATAGAGCACAACGGCCCAGACCAGAAAGCCGCCAAACAGCAGCAGATCAGCCAGTTTGCCATTGGCCAGCAAGTGGGCGATGGCCCAGAACTTCACCGCCAACAGCATCGGGTGACCCACTCGCGCCTTGATGTGCGAGCCGGGAATATAGGTTGCCACCAGCAGGATAAAAGCAGGGATGGTGAGCAGTGCCGCCAGATGACGGGTCCAGACCGGCGGCGTCCATAACCAGACCGGCGCCATGCGCGCCTGGCCATAGCCCCAGACAATCAATACCAGGCCAACCAGGGCAATCAATGAATAGATGCCTTTCCAGGGCAGCAGCCCCAGGCGTGCCACTTGTTGCTGACGCACGGTCGGCGCCAGCAGGGTGGTCGAGTGAATACCGAGAAAAAGAACCAGGCCAAGTATCAGCGCCAGCATAGAAAGTTTCCTTGTGTGCGGGTGTGAGCAACCAGGCGGCCTTGTTCAGCCACCCGGTTGCGCGGTAAGGCTTTGTCCCTGATCACTATACAGCACCAACTCACCGGCATCGTTAATATCGAATCGCTGCACCCCTTGCAGGACCTGCAGTACTGTTTGCTCCTGCTCCATCAGCGCCGGCTCGCAAGCCTTCATTGTGGTGGCCGCCTGTTGCACGCTGAGCCCTTCACCGGTCAGCTGGTAACCGGCCATGAAGTTATTGCATGAGGCAATCCCGGCCATGCGCTGTTCCGGCATAAAGCGCAAGGTGACTCTCGACCCTTCCAGTGGGGTCTCGTCATTGATGCGCCCGACCTGCCAGGTAACGCCCTGCAGAAGTTGCTCCGGGTCGCCACCACAGCCAGGGTGAGCCTCCCCGTCACGAGTCAGTTCTGCCCGGTAGGGATAGGGCATCCCGGTCATGCTGTCATGACACAATCCCTGCTCGACTCGCAGCTCAAGGCCAAGGTTCATAGTGCGTACCAGAGTCACTGTGCTGTTTTCGTGCGTCAGCTCGTAGGACAGCTCTTGCGCATCCTCGCCCGGAGTACTGAGAAGCAGTTGATCGGTCAGATCAATCCGCCAGAAAGGTTCATTGCCACGCACCTGCAGCGGACGCGGCAAGGCGCCTTGTGCCACGCATAGCGGATAATCCTCACCCTTGAGGGTCAAGTAGGCCTGGTCACCCTTGTTCCAGAAACGGGTATCCGGATCACCCTTGGCCTCATAGCGCGCCCCGGAGGCCGCTTCCACCGGTAGCAGGACAAAACGCTCCCCGCCCACATCGAGCACCAGGCTATCGCCGTCATGCCCGGCGCGGATCTGCCGCTGGCCACAGTTCATCACGCTGGCCATGGCGGTATCACGATAGGGCATCAGTTCCAGTTCGCCCAGGTCCTGGTCGCCACTGGTCAGATCCAAGGGTAGCGCTTCCGATAACCAGCGCGCCCTACCCGCCTCCTCAATCCGTGCCTGCAAGCGCCAGCTGGACGCCTGGGCCAGTGTCTCGGCATCCACTTCAAGTGTGAAGTCTATGGGTACCTGGCGACCATCCAGCTGCATACGCTGTTCAGCCAGGACCAGTTCATCCTCTTCGTTGACACCCTCCAGCTGGATCAAGGCCACTGCATCCGGCGCCAGCGCAATGCGGGCACGGTACAACAGGCTGCCGCTGATTCGCGTCATCGGCTGCAAGTCTTCAACTACTACCGCGGCCTCCTCTATCGCCGTAGCGTTATCATTATTGCTGCCACATGCTGCCAGCAGCACCAGTATCAGGCCCGCACCCAGTGCACCTGCAATCTTGCTCATGCCGTTTCTCCCTAATCCCTATCCGCCACAGCCAATCTGCAACCTCTGCTCAGACCCTCACCCGCGGCCATCTGTTCCCGCAGGGTCTTACGGTTGCCAAACGCCGGTGAGGGCTTCAGTATAGTTTGATTATTCCGCCCCGGAGCTGTCCATGTTTGCCACCCACCGTCTGCGCTGGCCTGCTTTTGCCCTGTTCGGCCTGCTGGTGCTGATGCTGGTCGGGTTGTTACTGCCGATAGGCATTGGCGACCTGCTGCGCTGGGGCGCCGAACTGGCTGGACACCCGGCCATATTGATTGGATTGGTGTTGCTGATGGCCGTACTCATGACCTTCGGCCTGCCCGGCAGCATGTGCTTCTGGCTGATTGCCCCCTTCCATGCGCCCTTGGTAAGCGTTCCCTTGCTGGTCATCGGCAGTGTGGCGGGCGCCTACGGTGCTTACCAGGTTGGTCACAGGGTTGGTGAAGCCACCCGACCCAACCGGATGGCCCGCCAGGTGCTCAAGCTACTGGCCAAGCGCAGTGATTTTCTGACCCAGTGTGCGTTGCGCATCCTGCCCGGCTTCCCGCATGCCTTTGTCAATCTCGCTGCCGGGGTACTGCACCTGCCACTGGCCAGTTATGTGCTGGCTGCGACAATCGGCCTGAGCATCAAATGGGTGATCTATGCCCACGCCGTGCACGGCATGGTCAGTGCACGCCAGGCCGAGCAGGCCCTGGACTTTTCCACCCTGTTGCCGCTGTTTGCGCTGGCCGGGCTGCTCTTGCTCGGCACCCTGGCCCGACGCCTCTGGCTCCGCCCCGGTGATCAAGGCTAGGCCCGCCGATCAGCCCAACGGGAAAATGCCAGCCAGTGTTTAGACATCAAACCGATTTTCTGGTAAATTGATCGGCTAATTACAGTCTTCGCCACGTCCATCAGGGCACTATTAACACCAGTCAACTCCAGTCAATACCTGCGCCGCCCTGTCGTTTTGCAGCATTTCGCGCCGGACTGGCTCTGCAGAAGGACTTCTGCTTCAGGGCACGCCGACGGTTTGCCACACATTTTCTGACTACCAATATTAAGTGTACTAACTATGACTAGACAGAACATTGTTGCCATTTCCCGTGACGATACGACCCCGAATGTCGAGCCCCAGCGCTTCAAGGTCTATACCGCCCGCCAGTTACAACAGATTCCGCAGCTGGCGCAGCTGAGCGAAGAGCAGCGCTTTGACATGCAGGTCGTGGCCAGCGTCTTGCCTTTCCGGGTCAACGAGTATGTGATCAACGAGCTGATCGACTGGTCGAATATCCCCGCCGACCCGATCTTCCAGCTGACCTTCCCGCAACGTGGCATGCTCAAGCCCGAACACTTTGATCGTGTGGCCAGCAGCATGCGCGACGGCGCTGACCAGGCCCGCCTGAATCAGGTTATCAACGAGGTGCGCGCTGACCTTAACCCCCATCCGGCCGGGCAGCTGGAACACAACATACCGCAGATTGACGGCGAAACCGTGCAGGGGATACAGCACAAATACCGTGAAACGGTGCTCTTCTTCCCTAGCTCAGGACAGGTTTGCCACAGTTACTGCACCTTCTGCTTTCGCTGGGCGCAGTTTGTCGGCGACAAGGACCTGAAGATTGCCGCACGGGAAAGCGGTCAGCTGCAGGACTACCTGCGCGCCCACCCGGAAGTCACTGATGTGCTGGTAACGGGTGGCGACCCCCTGGTGATGAAAACCAAGAACCTGCGTGCCCACCTGGAGCCCCTGCTGAGCGAGGAGTTTGCCCATGTGCGCACCATCCGCATCGGCTCCAAGGCGCTGACCTTCTGGCCGCAGCGCTTTGTCAGTGACGAAGACGCCGATGATCTACTGGCACTGTTCAGTGAAATCCAGGCAGCCGGCAAGCACCTGGCGCTGATGGCGCATTACAACCACTGGCGCGAACTGGAGCCGGCGATTGCGCGCGAGGCGATCCGCCGCGTACGGGCAACCGGAGCACAAATTCGAGCCCAGGGCCCCCTGCTGGCCCACATCAATGACAACGCTGCCACCTGGGCACGCATGTGGCAGACCCAGGTCGAGCTCGGCATTATTCCCTATTACATGTTTGTCGAGCGCGATACCGGCGCCCAGCACTACTTCGAAGTGCCGCTGATCAAGGCCTGGGAAATCTACCGCGACGCGATGCAGCAAGTCTCCGGTATTGCCCGCACCGCACGCGGCCCCTCAATGAGCTCGCATCCGGGCAAAGTGGAAATCCAGGGCGTCACCAAGATCAATGGCGAAAAAGTACTGGCCCTGCGCATGATCCAGGGTCGCAATCCGGACTGGGTACAACGCCCCTTCTTTGCCGAATACAACGAACAGGCCACCTGGCTGAACCACCTCAAGCCCGCTTTTGGTGCAGATAAATTCTTCTTCGACGCCTGATGCTCCGGGCCCTGTAGCCAACAGGGCCCATTTCCCCCGCCAATATCCCTACAATTTCATGGTTATATGGTCTAGACTGGTAACATCTGGTTACCGGTAGTCAGGGAGAGCGCATGACCGATAACAATGAACTGGACAGCACCCACAGCAAAGGCGATGAAGCCCGTGTCTTTGCCTTTATCGTGGTACTGCTGTTCCCCCTGCTGGCCATTGCGCTGGTGGGTGGCTACGGCTTTATCATCTGGATGCTGCACACCTTTATGGGCCCACCCGGGCCACCGCTGTAGGGGGCTGGCATGTCTGTCAATGTCAGCCGCCGGCAATTGCTGCGCGGCCAGCTCAGCGGTCGTGTGCAGCTCAGCCCGCCCTGGACTGGCGAGGATTTCACGGATCTGTGCACACGCTGTGATGCCTGTATTCAGGCCTGCCCGGAACAGATATTACGCCGTGGCGACGGGGGCTTTCCCCAACTGGACTTCAGCAGCAGTGGTTGCAGCCTGTGCCAGCAGTGCGTCAACACCTGTCCCGAGCCGATCTTTGATCTGCAACGCCCAGCCTTCAACTGGCAGGCGCAGATCAATGACGCCTGCCTGACCCGGCAAGGCATTCACTGCCAGAGCTGTGATGACGCCTGCGAACCCAGGGCCATCCGCTTTCGCCCGCGCCTTGGCCAGCCGCCGTCACCGGCACTGGACCCCAGCCTCTGCACCGGCTGCGGCACCTGCCTGAGCAGCTGCCCGACACAGGCCATCAGCCTGGAGAACACCCATGACTGACTACCTGCATATCGCCAGCCTGCTGATTCAGGTCAAACCTGAGCACCTCAGCGAGCTGCAACTGGCCTTGACCGGCCAACCGGGGATTGAGGTACGCGCCCAGAGCCCGCAAGGCAAACTGGTCATCGTCCTTGAGGCCGACAAGCAACAGCGCATCCTCGATGTGCAGGCCAACCTGAGTGAGCGCCCCGGCGTGCTCAGTTGCAACCTGGTCTACCACGAAGTCGTCGCGGTAGACGACGCTGACCAACCGCTGGAAGCCCATCATACGCAGGCAATGGATATGTAACGCATCCTCCGCCACACAAGGTAGACGAGCATATAACATTACAGGTGATACCCATGAAACTGACCCGCCGTGAGTTTGTTAAAGCCAATGCAGCCGCCGCCGCTGCCGCTGCCGCTGGCATCAGCCTGCCCACCAGTGCCAGCAACCTGATCACCCACAGTGATCGTACCCAACTCAAATGGGACAAGGCACCTTGCCGCTTCTGCGGCACCGGATGCAGCGTGATGGTCGCCACCCGTGACAACCAGGTGGTCGCCACCCACGGGGATGTGCAATCACCAGTAAACAAGGGGCTGAACTGTGTCAAAGGCTATTTCCTGTCGAAAATTCTCTATGGCCGCGACCGGCTGACTCAGCCCTTGCTGCGCAAACGCAATGGCAGCTTCGACAAGAACGGCAGCTTCGAACCCGTCAGCTGGGACGAGGCCCTCGACCTGATGGCAGAGAAATTTACCGCCGCCATCCGCGAGCACGGGCCGGAAAGCGTGGCCTTGTTTGGCTCGGGACAATGGACCATCTGGGAAGGTTATGCCGCCAGCAAGCTGTTCAAGGGCGGCCTGCGCAGCAACAATATCGACCCCAATGCACGTCACTGCATGGCTTCAGCCGTTGCCGGCTTTATGCGCAGCTTTGGCGCCGATGAGCCCATGGGGGTGTATGACGATATCGAACATGCGGATGCCTTCGTTCTCTGGGGTGCCAATATGGCCGAGATGCACCCGATACTCTGGACCCGGGTCACCGATCGCCGGCTGTCGCACCCGGGTGTCGAGGTGGCCGTACTCTCGACCTTTGAGCACCGCAGCTTTGATCTGGCTGACCTGCCCATGGTCATGCACCCGCATGCCGATGTGGCCATTCTGAATTTCATTGCCAACTACATCATCGAAAACGATGCCGTGGACCAGCGCTTCGTCGAGCGCCATGTCAACTTCGTCAAGGGCGCCGATGACATCGGCTACGGCCTGCGGCCGGAAGACCCGCGCCAGCAGCGTGCAAAAAATGCCGATAACCCGAACAGCTGGGAGCCCATGAGCTTCGAGGCCTTTGCCGAGTATGTGAAACCCTTCACCCTGGAAAGAGCAGCGGAGATATCCGGCGTTGCCGAAAACCGCCTGCTCAAGCTAGCGCAGCTCTATGCTGACCCGGAGAAAAAGGTCACCACCTTCTGGACCATGGGCGTCAATCAACACACCCGTGGCGTCTGGGTCAACAACCTGATCTATAACCTGCACCTGCTGACCGGCAAAATCTCCACGCCCGGCAACAGTCCCTTTTCACTCACCGGGCAACCCTCTGCCTGTGGCACCGCGCGCGAAGTGGGCACCTTCACCCACCGCTTGCCCGCCGACATGGTGGTCACCAACCCAGAGCATCGAGCCAAGGCCGAGGCCATCTGGCAATTGCCTTCCGGCACCATTCCGGACAAGCCCGGCTTCCATGCCGTCCAGCAGAGCCGCATGCTCAAGGACGGCAAGATCAAGGTCTACTGGACCCAGGTCACCAACAATGTGCAAGCCGGCCCCAATACCCAGCAGGAAATCCTCCCGGGTTGGCGCAACCCGGATGCCTTTGTCATCGTGTCGGATATTTACCCCACGGTTTCCGCCCAGGCCGCCGACCTGATCCTGCCGGCCGCCAGCTGGGTCGAGAAAGAGGGCGCCTACGGCAATGCCGAGCGCCGTACCCAGTTCTGGCATCAACTGGTATCACCACCCGGTGAAGCCAAGTCCGACCTGTGGCAAACCATGGAGCTGTCCAAACGTATCAAGGTCGCCGATGTCTGGCCGCAGTCGCTGATCGACAAGGCTCCCGAGCTGGCCGACAGCACCCTGTTTGATGTGCTCTTTGCCAATGGCACAGCGAATCGCTATGGCCTGGAAGACACCAACCCCGAACAGCTCAACGAAGAGTCCGAACACTTTGGCTACTACGTGCACAAGAGCCTGTTCGAGGAATACCGTCAGTTCGGCGAAGGCAAGGGCAAGGATATGGCACCCTTCGCCACTTACCACCAGAACCGCGGATTACGCTGGCCTGTCGTCGATGGCCAGGAAACCCTGTGGCGCTATCGTGAGGGCAGTGACCCCTATGTGCCCGCAGGTAGCGGTTTTGCTTTCTATGGCAACCCGGACAGCAAGGCACGTATTTTTGCAGTGCCACACGAGCCACCGGCCGAGTCACCCGATGCAGACTATCCATTCTGGCTATCCACTGGTCGAGTACTGGAGCACTGGCATACCGGCAGCATGACGCGACGGGTCAGTGAACTGCACAAGGCGGTACCTGATGCCCTGCTCTACATGAACCATGATGATGCGCAGAAGCAGGGCTTCCGTCGCGGCAGCGAAGTCCGCATTCTCAGCCGCCGGGGTGAGATACGTGCCCGGGTGGAGACCCGTGGACGGGTACGCATGCCACCGGGGATGGTCTATGTCCCCTTCTTTGATGCCAGCAAGCTGGTCAACAATCTGGTGCTGGACGCCACCGACCCCATCTCACTACAAACTGACTTCAAGAAGTGCGCTGTGCGTCTTGAACTGGTCAGTCTGGCATAGGAGGCTACCCCATGATTCGCTTGCTCATTCTGTTATTCACCGCCAGCCTGACCCTGGTTATCCAGGCAGACGAGCGGCCCTATGTGCCGGCACCTGACGGCCTGCGTGCCGGCGGCACCCTGTTTGAAACCCTGCCGGCACCACCGATTGCCGGCGAACCGCGTGCCAGTGGCCGCGAAGTGCGCAACTACCCGGAGCAGCCACCGGTGATTCCGCACAGCATTCGCAATTATCAGGTGGACAGCCGCTTCAATCGCTGCATGGTATGCCATAGTCGCGATACCGCGCCAGCCGCTGGTGCCCCCATGGTCAGCATCACCCATTATGTCGACCGCCACGGACAAACCCGGGCAGCGGTGAGTCCACGCCGCTACTTCTGCACCCAATGCCATGTACCGCAAACCGATGCCGAGCCTCTGGTGCAGTCCAACTTCCAGTCAATTGACCAATTGCTGCAACGTGATCGTCAGGGAGGTCAACCATGAAGCGCTGGCTAACCCGTTACTGGCGAGTCCTCAGCCGTCCTAGCGTGCACTTCAGCCTCGGCTTTTTGACCCTGGGTGGCTTCGTGGCCGGCATCATTTTCTGGGGTGGTTTCAACACTGCGCTGGAGGCAACCAATAGCGAACAGTTCTGCATCGCCTGCCATGAAATGCAGGCCAATCCCTATCAGGAGCTGAAAAGCACAGTGCACTACAGCAACCGCTCCGGGGTTCGCGCCACCTGTTCCGACTGCCATGTCCCGCATGACTGGACCAACAAGATCGGACGCAAGATGGAAGCCTCGAAAGAGGTCTGGGGCTGGGTGTTCGGTACCATCAACACGCCGGAAAAATACGAGGATAAACGCCGTGAACTGGCTGAGCGCGAATGGCGCCGCCTGAAAGCCAATGATTCACTGGAATGCCGTAACTGTCACCAGTTCGACTCCATGGACTTTACCCTGCAAGCACCACGGGCACGGCAAGCGCATTCCACCGCCTTGACCTCAGGCGGCACCTGTATTGACTGCCACAAGGGAATTGCCCACCAGCTACCGGACATGGCCGGAGTGCCCATTCGCTAGCCCCCCCCCCCCGACAGAAGACCGGTCTGCGGGCATAAAAAAACGCCGAACCCTCAGGGGCTCGGCGTTTTTCGTTGCAGTCAAGACTCAGTACGGGCAGTTGCCACGGTACTCGGAAATCTGACGGTCCGAGGTGTGATTGGGACCACAGAGGAACTGGCTGTAACGGGTATCTTCATCGAGGAAGCGCTTCATCCAGGACACACCCATGCGACCCAGCACATCGTCATAGCGGCCAAAGGAACTACCCCCATTGGCACAATAGTGATTGCCGTTATTCAACTGCACAAAGGCTTTGTCGATACTGTCGGGGATATTGTTGTAGAAGGC
>JAMCWB010000068.1 GCA_023475025.1 Gammaproteobacteria bacterium | reverse complement strand
GATCGAAAAAGTGCGCGGCATGTAGACCAGATAGCGTGACGGCACCGACAGATGGGTGGTCAGGCGCGCGCCCTTGGTACCGATAGGGTCCTTGGTCACCTGCACGATGATGGACTGGGCTTCATGTACCAGCGCACTGATGGGCTCGACGGCCGAGCCTTCACGCTGGGAAATTTCCGAGGCATGAATAAAAGCAGCGCGCTCAAGTCCGATATCGACAAAGGCGGCTTGCATACCGGGCAGAACCCGCACGACCTTGCCTTTGTAGATATTTCCCACGATACCCCGGCGCAGGGTGCGTTCGATATGCACTTCCTGCAGCACCCCGTTTTCCACCAGGGCGACACGGGTTTCCATCGGGGTAACGTTGATCAGAATTTCTTCACTCATGGGCAATCCATCGAAGTTTACAAAGGGTCCTTTCAGATAGACTGCCAGCAGGATACCCCAAAGCGGGCCAGAAGGTCGGCAGTTTCCCGCAGCGGCAAGCCGACCACGGCACTGTAGCTGCCCTGAATACCAGCGACGAAAACCGCTCCCAGCCCCTGAATGGCATAGCCGCCAGCCTTGTCCTGCGGCTCACCGGTTTGCCAGTATGCTGCCATCTCGGCCGCCGTTATGGCACGAAAGCGCACCGCGGTACTGACCAGGCACTGCGCCTGTTCAGCGCCACGGGCAAGGCTGACTGCAGTCATTACCTGATGACTGCGCGCCGAGAGCAGCGCCAGCATGCGCGCTGCATCAGCGGCATCCACCGGCTTGCCAAGAATCTGCTGATCAACCACCACCGCAGTATCGGCGGCAAGTACCACAGCGCTGGACGGGGCGGCCTGCAGGCCAGCGGCGGCCTTTTCCGCAGCAATGCGCTGTACATAGTCCGCCGCGGACTCACCCGCCTTGACCTGTTCATCGATATGCGTCGCTGCCTGACTGCATGGGACGCCGATCTGCGCCAGCAGTTCCCGCCGACGCGGCGAAGCCGAGGCCAGATAAACCGGTGCCTCAGACCACATGAAAACGCCTGCGAACTACGCTGAGCACCGCCACCAGCCAGGGCCAGAAGAAAGCGCTCACCAGGACCGGCAACAAGAACAGCAGCAAGGGTGGCCGGTTACCAGTCAGACTGTTGAGCCACAACAAGAGCATTTGTGCGGTGCCCAGCACCGGCAGCATGACCAGGCTTTGCTGCCACAGGGGGAAACGCCGAATGCGCTGATGCAGCACCAGCACCAGCCAGGCGACCAGCATCACCACCAACGCGTACTGGCCAAAGAGTTCGCCGTAAAGCACATCCATGGCCAGGCCACTGGCCCAGGCGGTGAACAGACCGACCCGATGCGGCAAGGCCATGACCCAGTAAGCAATCACCATCGACAACCAGAGCGGACGGGCAAATTCGATACTCGAGGGCATTGGCATGATACTGAGCAACAATGCCACCAGAATACTCAGGGTAATCACCAGACTACTGCGCATCGTCCGCCTCCAGATGCTGGCCATAGCCGCTGTCCGGGCTGAACACCAGAAGCAGGTATCGACTGCGGTTCAATTGCGCACTGGGCGCAATACGCACCTCAGCAAAGGGCTGGCCAGGGTCACGTTCAACCGCTGTTACCCTGCCCACCGGATAACCCGCCGGAAAGCGCTGCCCCAGGCCCGAGCTGACCACCAGATCATTGATGCGCACGTCGGCCGTGTCGCCAACATAGCGTAACTCCAGCCACTCATTGCTGCCGTTGCCACTGGCAATGGCGCGTAACCCATTACGGTTGACCTGTACTGGCAGGCTGTGGGATGCATCGGTGATCAACAGCACCCGTGCCGTATGCGGCATGACTTCGACTACCTGCCCCATCAGGCCAGTGGCATCGAGAACAGGCTGCCCGAGAAAAACACCGTCACGCTCGCCCTTGTTGAGCATCACGCGCTGACTGAAGGGATTGGGATCGACGCCGATGAGCTCGGCCACCAGCACCCGCTCATCGACCAGTGAGGCGGAATTGAGCAGCTCGCGCAGACGCACATTCTGTTCGGTCAACGCAGCCAGTTTCTGCAGTTGACGCTGGGCCAGCAAGGCCTCCGATTGCAGCCGCTGGTTTTCTGCGATCAGATCCGATCGGCTGGCAGTCAGCACACTGACGCTGGCCCAGCCCCGCGCCGGCAAATCAGCCACATAGAACAAGGGCGACAGCACCAGGCCCAGCTGGGCACGCACCGGCTGCAAGGCCGCAAAACGGGCATCCACCACCATCAGGACCAGTGACAGCACGGTCAACGCAAACAGACGTATACCCAGCGACGGGCCTTTGATGAATAACGGTTTGATGCTCAAGGCTCCTTTGACTGGTTTCCGCCATGCGGCCAGGCAAATTCACGGCAATTGACCGGCGACTGCAAGGCAGTCCCGGCAACTACAACCCGGTCAGGCCGCGCGACAACCCGGCCGGGTTGCCGACGACGCCTGTCGACTCATTCGGTCGAGAGTAAATCCATGCTGTGCTGGTCCATCATCTCCAGCGCCTTGCCACCACCACGGGCGACACAGGTCAGCGGCTCTTCGGCAACAATCACCGGCAAACCGGTTTCCTGGCTGAGCAGCTTGTCGAGATCACGCAGCAGAGCACCACCACCGGTCAGAATCAGGCCGCGCTCGGCAATGTCTGACGCCAGTTCCGGAGGTGACTGTTCCAGCGCGCTCTTGACTGCCTGCACTATGGTCGCCAGCGACTCCTGTAGCGCTTCCAGCACCTCGTTGGAGTTCAGGGTAAAGCTGCGCGGCACCCCTTCCGCCAGGTTACGACCACGCACATCTACTTCCAGGGTTTCACCACCCGGGAAGGCCACACCGATTTCCTGCTTGATGCGCTCGGCCGTCGACTCGCCGATCAGGCTGCCGTAGTTACGCCGCACATAGGTTACGATGGCCTCATCAAAACGGTCCCCACCAACACGCACTGACTCGGCATACACAACGCCGTTCAGCGAGATCAGGGCGATTTCGGTGGTACCACCACCAATATCCACCACCATTGAGCCACGCGCCTCTTCCACCGGCAAGCCAGCCCCGATAGCAGCAGCCATTGGCTCCTCGATCAGGTAGACTTCGCGGGCACCTGCTCCCAGTGCCGATTCACGGATCGCACGACGCTCAACCTGAGTAGACTTGCAGGGTACGCAGATAAGTACCCGCGGGCTTGGCTGGATAAAGCTGTTTTCATGCACCTTGTTGATAAAGTACTGCAGCATTTTTTCGCACACGCTGAAATCGGCGATCACGCCATCTTTCATCGGCCGGATTGCCTGGATATTACCCGGGGTGCGGCCGAGCATGCGCTTGGCCTCGGTGCCTACAGCCACCACACTTTTCTGGTTGCCGTGGGTGCGAATGGCGACAACGGACGGCTCATCAAGCACGATACCGCGGTCACGGACATAAATGAGGGTGTTGGCGGTGCCCAGATCGATCGACAGATCACTGGAAAACATGCCACGAATTTTTTTGAACATGCGCTGAATATACCCCGAGAGAACGCGTGGGTTGATCGTTATAATGTAGAAGCACGGATAAGCAACCTGCGGGCAATGGGCAGCAACCCGGCCTGACTGATTACACAGTGATTGCACAAGGCCGTTACTGACCGGACAACATATGCACGCAGGGCACTGGTCGGTACTTCCGGAAGTGTCGCAACTCTAACAATGGCGGGGTTTTTGGGCAAGGCGTGGTTGTGGTAAATTCGCGCCCTTGTCCAGATTTACGCCAACATCAGGGCTGATCAAGCCGACATCAGCCCGCTAATGCCGGTGATAACCCGGCCGCATGGAGAACAACACATGGCCTTAGACCGCAACGAGGTGGAAAAGATCGCCCACCTGGCGCGAATCGCCCTCAGCGACGAGGATGTGCCGGCCACCACGGCCAAACTGTCCAGCATCCTCGATCTGATCGACAAGATGCAGGCCGTCCATACCACCGGCATCGAGCCGCTGGCACACCCGCTGGAAACCACCCAGCGCCTGCGCGCCGACGAAGTCAGCGAACACAATCAGCGTGATACCTACCAGCAGATCGCGCCGGCTACTGAAGCCGGGCTGTATCTGGTACCCAAGGTGATCGAATAAACCCGCCGCGACGAGATTCTTTCCATGCATGAGAAAACCTTGGCCGAGCTTTCCCGGGCCCTGCACAGCAAAGCGATATCCAGCGTCGAGCTGACCGAGCACTATTTACAGCGCATCGAACGCCATGACGCGCAACTCAACAGTTTCATCACGGTGACGCCGGAGCTGGCCCGCGCCCAGGCAAAAGCGGCTGACGCCCGCTTGGCTGCCGGTGATGCCAGCCCGCTGACCGGTATTCCCCTGGCCCACAAGGATGTTTTCTGTACCCAGGGCGTGCGCACCAGCTGTGGCTCGAAAATGCTCGACAACTTTGTCGCGCCCTACGAATCCACCGTTACCGCGCGCTTCAATGCTGCCGGCGCGGTAACCCTGGGCAAGACCAATATGGACGAGTTCGCCATGGGCTCATCCACCGAGTCGAGCTTCTACGGACCGACCCGCAACCCCTGGCATCTCGAGCACGTACCCGGCGGCTCATCTGGCGGCTCCGCTACTGCGGTAGCTGCACGCCTGTGCGCCGCAGCCACCGGCACCGACACCGGTGGTTCGATCCGCCAACCGGCTGGCTTTACCGCCCTGACCGGGCTCAAGCCAACCTATGGCCGTGTCTCGCGCTGGGGCATGATCGCCTACGCGTCCAGCCTCGACCAGGGCGGCCCGATGGCTCGCAGTGCTGAAGATTGCGCCCTCTTGCTCCAGAGCATGGCCGGGTTTGACCCGCAAGATTCAACCAGCGTGGATCACCCGGTCGATGACTACCGGGCCAGCCTGAACGCCCCGCTCAAGGGCCTGCGCATTGGTTTGCCCAAGGAATATTTTGCCAGCGGGCTGGACGGTGCCACCGCCGCTGCTATCGACGCGGCCTGCCAGCAGTTCCGTGAGCTGGGTGCCGACGTGCGCGAGATCAGCCTGCCGAATGCCGAGCTGGCTATTCCGGCCTATTACGTGATCGCGCCGGCGGAAGCCTCCTCCAACCTGTCGCGCTTTGATGGTGTGCGCTTCGGCTATCGCTGCGAGAATCCGGCCGACCTGACCGATCTGTACAAGCGTTCGCGTGCCGAAGGCTTTGGTGCCGAGGTCAAGCGGCGCATCATGGTTGGTGCCTATGCCTTGTCCGCCGGTTATTACGACGCCTATTACCTGCAGGCACAGAAAATTCGTCGCCTGATCAAGAACGACTTTATTGCTGCCTACGAGCAGGTTGATGTCATTCTGTGCCCGACCTCACCAACCCCGGCCTTCCGCATCGGTGAGAAAATCGACGACCCGGTCAGCCTGTACCTGACCGATATCTACACCATTACCGCCAACCTGGCCGGTGTGCCGGGCATTGCCCTGCCGGCTGGCTTTGCCAATGGCCTACCGATCGGCATGCAGCTGCTCGGCCCTTATTTCAGTGAAGCACGCCTGCTGAATATCGCACACCAGTACCAACAGGTGACGGATTGGCATGCGCGCACCCCTGACGGCTTCTAAGGCGAGGAATACATAACATGCAATGGGAAATCGTCATCGGCCTGGAAATCCATGCCCAGCTGACCACCGCCTCGAAGATCTTCTCCGGCAGCGCCACTACCTTTGGCGCCGAACCCAACACCCAGGCCAGCCTGGTTGATCTGGGTATGCCCGGCACCTTGCCGGTGCTCAATGCCCAAGCGGTGAAGAATGCCATCAAGTTCGGCCTGGCTATCAATGCCGACATCGGCATGACCAACGTTTTTGCGCGCAAGAACTATTTTTACCCGGACCTGCCCAAGGGCTACCAGATCAGCCAGATGGATCTGCCGATTGTCGGCCAGGGCTTTCTGGATATCACCCTGGATGACGGCAGCATCAAACGCGTTGGCGTAACCCGGGCGCACCTGGAAGAAGACGCCGGCAAGAGCCTGCATGAAGACTTCCACGGCATGAGTGGCATAGACCTCAACCGGGCCGGCACTCCCCTTCTGGAAATCGTTTCCGAGCCTGACATGCGCAGCGCCAAGGAAGCTGTGGCCTACGCCAAGACCATCCATTCACTGGTGCGTTATCTCGGCATCTGCGACGGCAACATGGCCGAAGGCTCACTGCGCTGTGACTGTAACGTGTCGGTGCGCCCCAAGGGCCAGACCGAGTTCGGCACCCGCTGCGAGATCAAGAACGTCAACTCCTTCCGCTTTATCGAGAAGGCAATCAACACCGAAGTGCAGCGCCAGATCGAGCTGATCGAGGACGGCGGCAAGGTCATTCAGGAAACCCGCCTGTACGATCCGAACAAGGACGAAACCCGCTCCATGCGCAGCAAGGAAGAAGCCAACGATTACCGCTACTTCCCCGACCCCGACCTGCTGCCTGTGGTCATCGAACCGGCCTTTATCGAGCAGGTGCGCAGCGAGCTACCGGAATTGCCACAGGAGAAGCGCGAGCGCTTCGAGCGCGAATTCGGGCTGTCGGCCTATGATGCCAGTGTTCTCTCGGCCCAGCGTGAAATGGCTGACTACTTCGAGTCTGTGCAACAGGTCTGTGGCGACGCCAAACTGGCTGCCAACTGGGTCATGGGCGAACTGTCCAGCCTGCTCAACAAATCAGACCTGGATATCAGCGCCTCACCGGTCAGCGCCGCACAACTGGGCGGGCTGATACAGCGCATCAAGGACAACACCATTTCCGGCAAGATCGCCAAGATGGTCTTTGAAGCACTGGCTAACGGCGAGGGCGAATCTGCCGACGCAGTGATCGAGGCCAAGGGGCTGAAACAGGTGACCGATAGCGGCGCTATCGAGGCCCTGCTGGATGAGGTACTGGCTGCCAACGCCGAGCAGGTTGAACAATACCGCAGCAGCGATGAAGCCAAACGCGGCAAAATGTTCGGCTTTTTTGTCGGTCAGGCGATGAAAGCCTCGAAAGGCAAAGCCAACCCGCAACAGGTCAACGAACTCTTGAAGAAAAAACTGCTGCCCTGATGCCCTCACCCTGACTGCCGTCAGCCCCCGACAACCGTGGGCTGACGGCCCCCCTTCCTGCTGCCACGAAAATCTGTACCGACTCTGGACACGTTAGCTTGCTTGGCTCAACGCGTATAACCTCTATACTGGAATACGGAGCTAATAAACTAATAAGGACTTGAGCCAATGAGCACAGCCAACCCGTCAGCATGGAAAACCACCATTCTGCTTCCGGTGTTTGCCCCCGCCGTCATCGTGACCTTGCTACTGGTCATCGGCACTATCAGCAACCCTGAACTGGCCGGATCGGCCTTTGCCTCCACCCTGGCCTTTATCACCGAGACCTTCGGCTGGTTCTACATGCTGGCGGTGGCGATGTTCCTGGTGTTTATTGTGGTCATCGCCATCAGCAAATGGGGCAATATCAAACTGGGCCCGGATCATGCCGAGGCGCAATACAGCTTCCCGGCCTGGTTCGCCATGCTGTTTTCTGCCGGTTACGGTATCGCGCTGCTGTTTTTTGGGGTAGCTGAACCGGTCCTGCATTACGCAGCACCACCGGATGGTGCCGCAGAAACTGTCGACGCCGCCAAACAGGCCATGCAGATTGCCTTTTTTCACTGGGGCTTCCATATCTGGGCGATCTACGGCCTGGTGGGCCTGGTATTGGCCTATTTCTCTTTCCGTCACGGCCTGCCGCTGTCGATCCGCTCGGCGCTCTACCCCTTGATCGGTGACCGTATCTACGGCCCTATCGGCCACACCGTGGACACCTTTGCCATCCTCGGTACCCTGTTCGGCATTGCCACCACGCTGGGTCTGTCGGTCAACCAGATCAATGCCGGCATCAACTACCTGTGGCCAGCTATTCCGGTCAACGTCACGGTTCAGATCATTGCCATTGCGGTGATCACAGCACTGGCGCTGATTTCGGTTGTGGCCGGTCTGGACAAGGGGGTCAAACGCCTTTCCATCCTCAATATGTTCCTTGCCGTTTCGCTGATGCTGTTCGTGTTCGTAGTCGGGCCATCCATCCTGATTCTGGAGACCTTCCTGCAGAATACCGGCAGTTACCTGAACAATATTGTCGAACGGACCTTCAACCTGCAGGCCTACTCACGCTCTGACTGGATCGGTAACTGGACCCTGTTCATCTTTGGCTGGACCATCGCCTGGGCACCCTTTGTCGGGCTCTTTATTGCCAAGATCAGCCGTGGTCGCACCATTCGCCAGTTTGTTTTCGGCGTCATGTTTGTGCCGACCATGTTCACCTTCCTGTGGTTCTCCATCTTTGGTGACACTGCGCTGAACATGATCATGAACCAGGGTTACACCGCGCTGATTGGTGAGGTACAGGAAAACAACGCTGTTGCGTTGTTCCGTTTGTATGAACAGCTGCCGCTGTCCTCTATTGTGTCCTTTATCACGGTCATCCTGATCATCACCTTCTTCGTGACCTCATCAGATTCGGGCTCACTGGTGATTGACTCGCTGGCCTCCGGTGGCGCCCTGCATACGCCGGCCTGGCAGCGTGCCTTCTGGGCCATTCTCGAAGGTGTACTGGCCTCAGTACTGCTGCTGGCCGGTGGACTGGGCGCACTGCAAACCATGACCATTGCCAGCGCCCTGCCCTTTGCCATCATCATGATCATTGCCGCCATCGGCTTGTGGCGCGCCTTGATCATCGAAGGGCACCGCGATACCAGTCTGGTCGAAGGCTTGCATACTCGCTCAGCCAATGAGTCAGTGCCGCGCAGCTGGAAGAAGCGTCTGCAAAGCCTGCTGCATTTTGCTGATCGTGACTCTGTGAGTCACTTCATTGCCGATACGGTAATGGACAGCCTGCACCATGTCGGTGAAGGGCTGAAAGACAGTGGCTGGCCCGCCAAGGTGGAGCATGACCCTGAAGGCTGCCGTGCCTGGCTGGAGATCGTGCGCCCGGGTGAAGTCGACTTTATCTATGAAATCCGCATGGTCGAACACAACCGACCAAGCTTTGCCTATCCGGAAATGGACCGCAGCCGCGAGGGTGATGAACACCATTACCGCGCCGAGGTCTTCCTGCGCCGCGGCGGCCAGGCCTACGATATCTTTGGCTACGACGAGCAGGAGATCATCGCTGATGTGCTGGACCAGTTCGAGAAGTACCTGCACTTCCTGCACATCTCGCCCGGCACCCTGCCCTGGAATATGGCCGAGCATGACGACATGCTGCAGCAACCCACACCGCCGGAAGGTGATCCGCCGCCGGCCAAGAGTTAACTGCTAACCAAACGCAAAACAGCCCCGATCGGGGCTGTTTTGTTATCTGACCAGGGCAAGCTGCTGTCAGCGCCCAAGTACCTCGGCAATCGCCGGATCCTTGAACAAGCGGGTCAAGGCATCGTTCATTACCTCGGTAACCAGCCGGGTATTGGTCGCCTGGTTGGGCGCATAACCAAAACGGTGGTTGGCTGAGGCACTGTAACGGCCGCGGTACTGCTCACCGCCCTTGCGCGCCTGGGCAGTAAAGGCCGCCGTCAGGTTAGCCTCGGTGACATAGGCCACATTGCCCGGCACCTGATAGGTCAACTCCGCCAGGCTGACCGTCAACTGGCCTGCATTCGGCGTCCCTTCAGGCACCGGGGTATAGCCCAGTGCGCGCACAGCGCTGTCCACTTCCTGACGCAGGCGCGGCAGCACCTGATCACTCAGGCTCAGACTACTGGTTTGCGGGTAGATCCCGCCCCGCGTTCCCAGGGTCTTTTCCGCGCGGGTATCGGTCACCACAACCACCACCGGCTGCTGGTTGCCCAGGCGCGCAGGCTGGGACTCCAGCGCCGGGCGCACATCGAGCGTCTGCGGGCTATGCGCGCACCCCACCAGCACCAACAAGCTGCCAACCAACAACGGCCACGCCAATCGCTTCAACATTGCTGCACTCTCCGCTAACAAGGAACTTGAAAGCCGCGAGCATAGCATTGCCGACGCCCGGCGGCAGCGCTTTTGACCGGTCGTCAGGGCCTGGGTTCCTGTCATCAAACAGCAACTTGCAGGGCCTAATCTGGGGAAGATAAAAAAGAGGAGACGAAGCTATGCGCTGGTGGAAACGCAATAACAGCAAAGCACGCTGTTACGCCAAACTGGACAGCCGGGGTCGCTGCCTGGCGCTGTGGCGGCTTGACAGCTGTCCAGAGGGTCAGCACTGGGTTGAAGTCAAGGATCTGGATAGCCGTCAGATCGGGTTAACCGCTGATCAGCTGACCCCGGTGAGCGGATATCATCGCCCGCCCCGGGGCTTTCAACTGCAGGCTCAGCGAGCGCCGGCCTGTTCCAGGATGGCGACGTAATCGCTGGCCTGATCATGAGCGCGCAACTCGGTCAGGAAACTCTTGCCGTTGGCATCCACTGCGGCATTGAGGTCGTGGCCGGCTGCCTGAAACATGGCCACAAAGCGCTCGAAGTCTTCAACACGCAGTCCTCTATAGGCGCGGGTCAACAGGTGTAACTCAACAGACTCATCAGCATGCGGGCGCGCGTCGAGAAACGCAGCTATCTGCTCGTCCGTCATTGGCTCACCAATCACCTTTTTCTTGTCTTTGCGCACATTCACCTCACAGCAGGGCTAGCAATCATTTAAGGCCGGCATTGTACCCAGCCAGCCGAGCAGGAACCAGTCGTCTCAATGGCCTTTCAGCGCATAGATACCCGCAGCATTGCGCCAGTAACCCTTGTAGTCGAGCCCGAAGCCAAAGATGTAGCGATCTTCGACATCCAGCCCGGTGTAATCGGCACGCATCCCCGCATAGGCCTTGCGGTCATGTTGCTTGTCCAGCAATACCGCGGTTTTCACTGACTCGGCTCCCGCATCCTTGCAGTACTCGACAATCGCCGCCAGTGTGTGCCCTTCATCCAGAATATCGTCCAGGATCAACACATTACGGCCAACCAGCGAATGCTCGGCACGGGCCTTCCAGAACAGCTCGCCACCGGACAACTTGTTGCGGTAGCGCGTGGCGTGCAGGTAGCCCACCTCCATTGGAAAGGGTAAGCGGGTAACCAGTTGACCGGCAATCACCAGCCCGCCATTCATCACGCTGTAGACCAGCGGATTGGCCTCGGCCAGTTCAGCAGTAATGGCGGCAGCCATACGGTCCATTGCCGCTTCAACCTCAGCCTGAGAGAACAGGCAGTCGGCCTCATCCATGACTTGCTTGGCGTGTTGCAGATCAATTGCCATGCGTGACCTCAAGAGTTAATTGCAAAAAAGGGGGCGAAAAGTACTCAGCTTACGACAGGAAGGCAAGTCTTTCAGCACCTGCCTGACGATTTACGGATGACCGCACAACCCCGGATAGTTTAGGCTATGGCGGTTAAATCCGTGCCAGCAGAGACCTTTCGCCATGAATGTGCAAGAAATCCGTCATCCCCTGATCCGCCACAAACTCGGCCTGATGCGCCGCGCCGACATCAGCACCAAGAACTTCCGCCAGCTGGCACAGGAAGTAGCTGCCCTGCTGACCTACGAAGCGACCCAGGACCTGGCGGTGGAAAACTACACCATCGATGGCTGGTGCGGTGACGTGGAAGTGGAAAAGCTGTCCGGCAAGAAAATTACTGTCGTGCCCATCCTGCGTGCCGGCCTGGGGATGCTCGATGGCGTGCTCAGTCTGATTCCCAGCGCCAAGGTCAGTGTGATCGGCCTGGCCCGCAACGAAGAAACCCTGGAAGCCGATACCTACCTGGAAAAACTGGTCGGTGACATGAATCAACGCATGGCACTGATCATTGACCCCATGCTGGCTACCGGTGGCTCGATGATCGCCACCATCGACATGTTGAAAAAGGCCGGTGCCCGGGAAATTCGCGCGCTGGTGCTGGTCGCCGCGCCCGAAGGCATCGAACGCGTCAACCGCACCCACCCGGACGTCTGCATCTATACTGCCTCGGTGGACCAGCGCCTGAATGAGCAGGGCTACATCATCCCGGGCCTGGGTGATGCCGGCGACAAGATCTTCGGCACCAAACAGAAGGATATTATCTGATGGAAGCCCTGGAAACGCGCGGCTGGCGCAGCGCCCTGGCCGGGTCACAAATGCTCTTTGTCGCCTTCGGTGCGTTGGTGCTGATGCCGCTGATCACCGGCATGGATCCCAGTGTGGCCCTGTTCACCGCCGGCATTGGCACCCTGATGTTCCAGTTTACTACCCAGCGTCAGGTGCCGATTTTTCTCGCCTCCAGCTTCGCCTTTATCGCCCCGATCATGTACAGCAACCAGACCTGGGGGCTGGCAGCTACGCTTGGCGGGCTGCTGGCTGCGGGGATCATGTACATACTCCTGAGCCTGCTGGTGCGCCTGCGCGGGCCCGGCTTTATCCAGCGTCTGCTGCCGCCCATTGTGGTTGGTCCGGTGATCATGGTGATTGGCCTCGGACTGGCTTCAGTGGCCGTGAATATGGCCATGGGCAAAACCGGTGACGGTGCCGAGCAGATCATTGATTACCCGATTGCCATCAGCATCGCCATGCTGTCGTTGGCGACCACTATTGCCGTCGCTATCTTTGCCAAGGGCCTGTTTCGCCTGGTGCCCATTCTGGCTGGGGTGATTGTCGGCTACAGCCTGTCCTGGGCACTGGGTATTGTCGAGTTCTCCAGCGTTGGCGAAGCCAGCTGGCTGGCGGTTCCCGGCTTTGTGACCCCGGAATTCAAGCTGGCGGCAATCCTGTTCATGATCCCGGTAGCCATTGCCCCGGCAATCGAGCATATCGGCGATGTACTGGCCATCGGCTCGGTAACCGGCAAGGACTATATCCGCAAGCCAGGCCTGCAACGCACCTTGCTGGGTGACGGTATCGCCACGTCAACGGCTGCCATGTTTGGCGGCCCACCGAATACCACCTATTCCGAAGTTACCGGTGCGGTGATGCTGACACGCAATTTCAATCCCAACGTGATGATCTGGGCTGCCTGCTTTGCCATTGGCCTGGCCTTTATCGACAAGTTCGGCGCCATTTTGCTGAGCATTCCGACGCCGGTCATGGGCGGCATCCTCTGCTTGCTGTTTGGCTCGATTGCCGTGGTCGGCATGAATACCCTGATCAAGAACCAGGTCGACCTGACTCAGCCACGCAACCTGTGCATTGTCTCGGTCACGCTGGTGTTTGGTATTGGCGGTCTGATGATCGGCAACCAGAGCTTCAGCCTGCAGGGGATCAGCCTCTGTGGTGTGGTCGCTATAGCACTTAACCTGATCCTGCCCCACCCAGCAGCCAACCAAGAGCACTGATCAGCAGGCGGCGTTGCCTCAACGCCGCCAACACCTGGCATCCACCGGCGTACGCTGCCCCAGATGGTTCAATGTATAGGTAGCGCAGGCATCTCCTGCCATCATACCGCCGGTAACCGCGGTTGCCTGCAACAGGAAGTCTTCGGCATTGCGCGTGACTGTAATGGTAAAGAGCGCCATGCCGGCTGCCGGGCTCTGCATGGACAGGCCGTTCACCGCACCCTCGGCATAACTGCCAGTACGGGTATAGTGGCGCTCCAGCAGGTGCGCATTCTCCAGTAGCAGCGTACTCACCTCCGCCCGTCGTGTAGATTTCACGTATTCGCTGTAGGCCGGGTAAGCCACCGCCGCCAGAATACCGACAATAGCCACTGCCACCATCAATTCAATCAGGGTAAAACCGATCTGCTTGCCGCCCGGCATGCCGCCTCCTTACATTAACTGACGCCACATGATGCGACGAAACACCGACCAGACCAGGCCGCTGATGGTGTCTGTGCCGGCAGACCCGTCAATCAGGTAGTGCTCGGCCTGCTCACCACGGACGACTGTAATATCACCTGGCAAGCCGACATCAAGGCCGATACCGGCCGTCAGCCGGTCAGCCCCATCCACTACCGCATCCTGGTTGGTATCCAGCACCGGATAGGCCAGCATGCCGCCGGAGTAAAGATCCAGCGCCATCAGCCAGCCATCGCCAGCAAGTCCTTCACAGGGATCATCGTTACTGCTGCTATCGACCAGAGCAGTCGTGAAAATCACCCGGCTGTTACGTAACAGAAAAGGCCGGATAACCCGCTCACCGCGCTGCTCACCGGCATGACTCAGAGGCAGATACCAGCCCTTGTGGGTACGCCAGTCAACCGGGTGCTGGGTCAGAATGCGATGACGCTGCCCATTGACCGTCGGCTGACTGAGAATGTGCTGTGAGCGCAGGCGATCGGCAGACAGCTGCCCGGCACTGCCCGGTTTATCCCATACTGCATAAAAGGCTTGCAGGTCAGTTGTGGCAAGATCCAGCTGCTCGAGCAGCTTACCGGTCCCGAACAACACCAGATACCCGGCCTCAGGGTGATCGATCACCTGGGGCGGTACGGTGATTGGCTGATTGGCTGCAGCGCGGAACAGGGGCTGACCGGCAAAGGCCACAGACCAATCAAAAGGATTGTCGGCAGACAGGTCAAAGGCCCATAGTTGCCCGTGCAGGTCACCCGCATAGGCTCGCTGCACAACACCCTGGCTATCTACAACCAGCTGGGGTGAAGACAGACCATTGTGGTCATGGCCCCCGACCCGGCCATCGACAACAAATTCACGAATCACCTGACCGCTGTCAACGCTAGCAACAATCAGCGATGCCAGCCCGTTTGCACTGCCATAGCCATTGCCGATCAGCATAACAGCCGTGCCGTCAGCCAGCCGGCCAAATACCGGCGTGGCATAGGTGTAGCCCAGATTCTCCCATCCCGTATTATCAGGCCCGCGCTCCCACAGTGCTCCAAGAGCAGCATTGTGCCTACTCTGATCGAACAGCCTGAGCGCGATCAATGAACGCCCGCCCGGGCCCATACCCGCCAGGGCCACGGTTGACCATCCAGTGGACAAATGCACGTCCGCCAGCTGCACAGGGCCATCGACACCCGGCACATAATACCCACCACCATAATCGGCTCTGGCCTTGCTCCCCAGGTTGCTGAAGGCGCTGACCGGCAGATAGGCCAGACGATGGGCTCCGTTTTCCGCGTTCAGCACATGCAGCAAACCATCATTGGCGCCAACAACCAGCGAGGGCGTCATCTGGTTCAGCCGCAGCTCCCGGTAGGCTTGATAAGCCTCGCTGGCATCGTTTGCCGACTGGGTGTCAGTAGTTGAGTGGCGCAATGGTGAATTGATGATGTCGCCCATCAGGCGGTTGCGTGACCGCAGCGCTGCAGGGACCGGCGTATTGCCACGCACCCAGTTGAGCATGCTATCCGCTGCATCATTAGCAGCGTCGACGCTCAGACCTGCCCTATGGCCTTCAGCCCTCAGCTGCTCACGCTGGGTAGCGCTCAGGTTGGCTGCCGGCGTTGCCCCGGTAATGTTGACGACCTGATTGGCAGACTGGCTATAGGTCTGGAACAGGCCACGCTGCGTCGGCGTGTAGGTTGCATCTGTCGTCCACTCCTGACTGGCGATACGCCCCTGAGCATCAAGCGTCAGCGCCTCAACAGCGCCAACCCAGCCATCCGGGTCATAGCGGGTGCGATAGAACAGCGTGTCACCTGGCACCAGACTGGACGAGCTCGCTGCACTGCTGCCGCCAGAACCTGCAGAGGCATTGATCTCACGCAAAACCTCGCGCATGGCTGTGCTCAGCTCTGCTGCAGAATCAGCGGCAAAGTAGCGACCACCGCCGGCACTGGCGGCAGCGGCCAACGGGTTGGTAGCTGCATCACCCTGAGCCTGCTCGGCCGCCAGGGCAAAACCAATCACATAGGTCTGCATGGTCTGACGGGGAAATGCCGGATCAGCCCAGGAGCGCCCCGCCGCATCCAGAGTAATGCCGTGGCGGCTAGGGTTTCGTAAGTCTGTTTCATTGGCAAAGCTGGCCAGTTCGGCCAGGTAAAAAGGCGCCTTGGCGCCACGCCAATTGGGCAAATTGAAGTCACCCGCGGTATCGGGGTTGTTGCCATCAGGGTCGCGCTCGCCCGCCGCCTCTGGCGGCATATCACTGGCTTGATCAAAGTCATGAGTTGGTAGGCCATCAGTCACCACCAGGGCAAAATTACGCTGGCAGCGATACTCGATCGGGCTGGTAAAGCGGCTGACGCCACTGCCCGCATAGTGTGGTTTCAGGCCACGCATATACCGGGTTATTTCATAGTAGGTCTCGCCCAGTGGCGTGTAGGTAATCGGTGATGGCGGCGGGTCGATCTGTTCAATATGCTGTAACAAGGCATTGAAGTGCGCATCCCCCATCCCCGGTGCCACCGATGCTACGGGCAACAGCATACGACCACCCGGGGCACGGTTGTTGGCGGTAGCCGGGTTGTAGACAAAGAGTCCGTAGTTGGCGCCACGGTTCTGGGCCAGCACAGAGCGGGTGGCCTTGCGAGCAATGCTGATTCGCCTGCGCTCATCGTCAGCGGTGAGTTCGCCGGTCACTGTACGCCGCATGCTGGTGGAATTATCCAGCAACACCACCACATTAGCTGGCACATTGGCGCCGGCCAGCATGGCACCGGGCCTGGGCGAAAAGGCCACGGCTGACTCGGCCAGCAATAAACCGACAACCACACCCAGCAGGCGCACAGACACTGCGCTGAAGCCCGACCTGATCACATCACGCCTCAGTGCGCACATAGACACTCTCCAGCACGGTTCGGGTCGAGCCTCGAAAGGCCACCACCACAACTCGATACAGGGTTCCGGGGGCTGCAAGCGGACTCTGTACCGGCGCACTGGCTTGCCCGAGATTGATTACCCGATACCACACCGTCATATCATTGGTGTGTACGGATGGACTGATTTTCACCCAGTCGGCGCTGGGCCTTGAGTGCGAAGACAGATCAAAAATACTCTGCTCCACATTGCAGCCGGCACCGCTACAGGGCACAGCGAAATGAGCAAGATTATCCAGCAAGTCGGCTTCAGCCTGACGTAGCCCCGCTTCGGCAGCCTGAAAACTGTCATTCTTGAATTGGATATTCGCGGCCATGCGCTCCTGACTCGCCGAGCCCTGTACCGCAGTCACCGCCGCGAGTGTCATCAACAGCAAAAAAATCAGACTGACCGCCAGGGCGGCACCACGCTGTCGGTCGCTTTGGGCTATCAGCATGTTCACTCCTCGCTCAGTCGCTGCGATTACGCAAGGTTGCAACCAGGGTATAGTCACGTGGCTGTACCCGGGCTGCCTGGGTGTCAGCCGGACTATCACTCAACTGCAACGCCAGGCGCACGCTGCGAATGCGGCCGGCATCAGTACTGTCCACACTGCTGACATAGTGACCCTGAACCCCCGGCTCAGCGGCCGAAGCCGCCAGGCCGAAGCTGACCTCAAACCCGGCCACACCTTCGATCAGGGTTTCATAGCTGCCGGCAGCATTGCTGCGCACCTGTAGCTGATGGTTGTGCACCCGGTATTGCAACTGACGCAGCGGAATAAGGACGTCCCCTGGCGCCACGCTGACCTGGCCACTGCTGGCCATACGCACTTGGTTGCGGCAATTGGTAGCCAGCAACCACTGGGCACCGTAATCGCTGACCGAACGCGAGGTACTGCTGGCAAAAAGCTCGGTATTGGGATCGGCAGTCACCAGGGTCAGCACCCCGGCCTCAAAGCGGATTGGCTGATCCAGCTCCGCGGGCAACTGATCACGCACCGATGCCGGCAGGCGGGCCAGATTCAGGCAGCCAAACATGTTCACCATACGGAGTTCGCTGGACAGTCGGCTGAGCACAAAGCGTGCATCCTCCTGCAACGCAGAGGCGCGTTGTTGCAGGCTGAAGGTCTGCTGGCTGGCAAGAAACACCTGCACTACGCCAAGCACCAGGATCAAGCCCAGCACCAGGGCAATCATCAACTCGACCAGGCTCAGACCGCGCTGTGATTCGCTGCCCTGCTGCGGTACAGGCCTCATGGCGCAAGATTCCGGATCAGGCTGGACACAACAAACTCCCGATCCGGTTCCTCGGCCTGGATGCGGGCTTCCGACCAACGAATCGTCACAGTGGCACGACCGCCATTGATGGCTATCGAGCCCGACCCATTGGGCAGCTGACAGCCAACCGCCCGGGCAAAGTCAGCCAGATCGGTAGCACCAATACTCCCCGGCGCCAGACTGGTAGCCGGGCAACTCTCCACCGTCGTGGCGTAGCTGGCCAGATTGGCAGCATTGGCCCGCATACGGTCGAGCATGTCATAGGCTATAAAGCTGGCCTGGGTGGTGTGCGCAGCGCTGGCATTGAAGCGCAAAGCATTGAGCTGCAGGGCGGCAGCACCGAGCACACCAATGGCCAGCACCAGCACAGCGATCAGGACTTCGAGCAGACTGACGCCCTGTTGCGCAGGCAACAACGGGCGTCGAAAGATAGGTGGCTGCACAACCCATTGTACAGCCCTTAGAACGTCAGACTTTCCTGTCCGACCAACCCTGATGTGCATTCCGTGCACCTTGGCAGTGGCAAAATTACACTTTACTCAGTGATACAGCACTGACAAGTCACAAAGTAGGGAAAAAGTGCCAATACCGTCACATAACGGCACAAAAATTCCCTCACTCAGGCCGCTTCAGGCTCGGTTCGGCTCCAGTGCACCAGGGCCTCGATCCATTGCGGATGGTCATTCAGACAAGGTACCAGTCTCAGCTCTTCACCGCCGGCTGCAATGAACTGCTCGCGCAACTCGTCGCCAATCTCTTCCAGCGTTTCGATACAGTCAGCCACAAAAGCTGGGCACATGACGATCAGACGCTTGACCCCCTGTGCCGCCAGCTCATCAACCCGCGCATCGGTGTAGGGTTCAATCCACTTGTCCTTGCCCAGACGTGACTGGAAAGCCTGTGACCACTGACCATCACTCAGCCCCATACGCTCAGCAAAGGCTTTACTGACAGCAGTGCATTGCGCCCGGTAGCAGGTGACATGCGCCGGCGAAGGACGCTCGCAGCAATCCGGAGATTTGAGGCAGTGCTGACCGGTTGGATCGGCTTTACGCAGATGTCGCTCCGGCAGCCCGTGATAACTCATCAACAGGTGGTCAAAGGGCTGCTCGAAGTACTCCTGGGCACTGGCAACCAGGGCATCCATATACTCCTTGCGCTGGTAGAAGGCCGGTACCACGGTCAGCTTGACCGACAGCTGATGCTCACGGATAACACGCTCCGCTTCCTTGACCGAAGTGGTAATGGTGCTGTCGGCATGCTGGGGATATTGCGGCATGAACAGGATCTCACTCACCCCCTGTTTCGCCAGCGCGAGAATGCCCCGCTCAATCGAAGGCTCCGCATAGCGCATGGCCAGTTCAACCGGCATATCCAGTTGCGCCTGAACCGCCTGGTGCACACGGCGACTGATCACGATCAAGGGCGAGCCCTCGTCCCACCAGATCGAGGCGTAGGCCTCGGCGGATTTCTTCGGCCTGAGCAGCAGAATCAGACTGACCAGCAAGCGACGCGCCGGCCAGGGCAGGTCAATCACATAAGGATCCATCAAAAACTGATTCAGGTAGCGTTTGACGTCCGCCACTTCAGTGCTTTCTGGCGACCCCAGATTGACCAGCAATACCCCACGTGATGACATGAAAACTCCCGACTGTCAGTGATTGATAACATCATTCAACGCCGTTTCCAGGTCGCTGAATTTAAATGAATAGCCCTGCTCAAGTATTTTTTCCGGTACGGCACGCTGACCGGTCAGCAGCAAGCGCGACATTTCACCCAATCCCAGCTTGAGCAGTGGAGCCGGCAAGGGCAAAACAGCGGGGCGCTTGAGCGCCTTACCCAGCGTGCGGGCAAATTCACGATTACTGACCGGGTTGGGCGCCACCGCATTGAAGGCGCCCTTGGCATCGGCGTTGTGCAGCAGGTGTATGATAACCCCGACCATGTCGTCGCGATGCACCCAGGGCATAAAGTGCTGACCCTTGCCGATCGGCCCGCCAAGGCCGAGCTTGAAAGGTAACAGCAGGCGCGACAGAAAGCCGCCGTCCGGCGCCAGCACCAGGCCGGTGCGTAGCAGGCAAACGCGGATACCATGGGCGCTGGCACGGCGGGCAGCGGCCTCCCAGGCATCACACAGGGTATGGGTATATTCCAGATTGGGTGGGCTCTGCTCGGTCACCAGGGTATCGCCGCCATCACCGTACCAGCCAACAGCCGACCCACTGATCAACACCATCGGCTTATGCGCTTGCTGGCCCAGCCACTCGACCAGCTGCTCGGTCAAACCAACCCGACTAGCCCAGAGAACCGCTTTACGCTTGGCTGTCCAGGGGCGATCAGCAATAGGCGCGCCGGCCAGATTGATAATCGCATCCACAGGCTGACCATCAAGCTGTTGCAAACTGGCCACGCCTTGCACTTGCGCCCCGCACAAAGCAGCAACCTGATCCGGTCGCCGGCTCCAGACAGTCAGCTGATGACCCTCTGCAGCCAGGTGTTTACACAAGGCGCGCCCGATCAACCCGGTCCCACCGGTGAGCAAGATATGCATGCCGTCTCTCCTGGTTATGTGCCTGTACTGCAAGCAACAATGGCTGAATTGCCATACCTGTGCGCAGCTGGTTTCACAGGAAGGATATGATTCTGCTGAATCAGTCTAAGCTATCGCGCTGTCAGATGCTTGCAGCCACCATCAGATTGAGCGATGCTATACACACTTTTTGCCATGTACAAGTTTTGTCGAGCCAATTCTGTATCCAATCCGTAACGGAGTCTGACTTCCCCATGTCGCACGTGCTAAACATCGCCATCATAGGTGCCGGACTGGCCGGTATCAGTGCCGCCCGCAGCCTGGCTTCAGCTGGTCACGCCGTCACCCTGTTCGACAAGAGTCGCGGTAGTGGTGGGCGCCTGAGCAGCAAGCGCACCGATTTTGGCAATTTCGATATGGGGGCACAGTATTTCACTGCCCGCGATCATGGTTTTCGCCAGGAACTCAAGGGCTGGCTGGATGCCGGCTACGTCGAGGAGTGGACACCGCGCGTCTATCAATATGACCAGTCCGGCTTGCGCCGCTCCACCGATGACCAGCAGCGATTTGTGGGTTACCCGCGCATGTCAGCCTGGTCGCGCGCCTTGCTGGAAGGTCTGGAATTGATCAGCAGTACCCGAATCGAAAAGCTTCAGCCTCAGGCTGATGGGCAGTGGTTGCTGGTAGATGACCAGAACCAGGAGTATGGCGCCTTTGACCGGGTCATCGTTGCCACACCTGCGCCGCAAGCGGCGCCTTTACTGGAGCCAGCCAGTCAGTTGGCGCATGCCGCCCGCCAGGTTGAGATGTTGCCTGGCTGGACATTGGCCCTGAGCTTTAGCGAACCTCTGGACACACAGGTAGAAGCTTGCTTTGTACGCGAAGGCCCGCTTGACTGGATCTCCCGCAACAGCAGTAAACCCGGGCGTGAGCAAGCTGACACCTGGGTCCTGCAGTCAACACCCGGCTGGGCCCAGATGAACCTGGAGACCGACAAAGCCGATGTCAGCCAGGGCCTGTTGTCCGCTTTCGCGGAGGTGCTCGGCATGGATCTGCCGCCCGCTCAGTTCAGCCATCTGCATCGCTGGCTCTATGCTCGCCCCGGACAACAGTGTGAATGGGGGGCTCTCGCCGCCCCCGAACTCGGGCTCTATGCCTGTGGCGACTGGTGCCTTGGGGGCCGGGTCGAGAATGCCTGGCTCAGTGGCCAGCAAGCAGCGAAAACCCTGATGAGCAAACACTGACACTATGCACCGACTGAACCCGGAAAAGATGCTGCACTCAAAATGGACGGCCAAGCATCCGGTGCAACGTGAACGCCACTTCATGGTGACGGCCCTGTACCGCGATGAACTGGAGCAGATCCAGGCCGTTGAGCTGGAAGCCGTGCTGACCCGGCGCTCGCAACGATTGGACTGGCGACAGCTGCGTGATGACGATCGCTGGCTGATGGGCTGGCGCTGACCGCAGCACAAATCAACTTGCGTGACCTTTATAATACTTGTACAAATATGAGACTTGTGTACACTAATTCTTGTACACAACCTTGTTACTGTATAAGAGGTACAGGCCATGCTTGATTCACAGCGCATCCCTATTGGCATCAGCCAATGCTTGCTGGGAAGTCCAGTCCGTTTCAACGGCGGGCACAAGCACTCACGCCTGTGCACCGTTCAACTGGGTGACAGTTTTTCGCTGGTGCCGTTCTGCCCGGAAGTCAGCATTGGCCTGGGCACACCCCGCGAACCTATCCGCCTGGTTGGAGAGCCGAGCCAGCCTCGGGTAGTAGGTAGCAAGACAGCCAGCCTGGATGTGACCGACGAACTGCACCGCTACGCCCGCAAGGTCGCCGACGAGCAAACCCAACTGTGCGGTTTTATCTTGATGCAGAAGTCGCCGAGTTGCGGCATGGAAAGGGTCAAGGTCTATCAAGCCAACGGACACCCCGCCCAGGGCACGGCAGCAGGTGCTTTTGCCGCGGAACTGATGCGCCAGCACCCCTTGTTGCCGGTTGAAGAAGAAGGTCGCCTGCATGACCCGGTACTCCGCGAGAACTTTGTGACCCGGGTCATGGTGTATGCCGCCTGGCAGCAAATGACAGCCGACGGGTTGACGGCCAGAAGCCTGCTCACATTCCATGCCCGGCACAAATACCTGCTACTGGCCCACCACCCGGCGCATTATCAGCGCATGGGCCAGTTGCTCGCCAACCTCTCAACCACTGACCTGTCCGCCATTGCCGAGGCTTATTTCGAGCTGCTCATGGTCAGCCTGAAAAAAGTGGCCAATCGCGGCACACACAGCAATGTACTGGCGCATATTGCCGGTCATTTCAAACGTGTGCTGAGCAGTGATGAACGCCAGGAAATGGACTCCCTAATCGCAGAATACCGGCAGGGGCAGGTGCCCTTGATCGTCCCGCTCACCTTACTGAAGCATCACCTGATGAAGCACCCTGACGGTTACCTGCACCAACAGGCTTACCTGCAACCTCACCCGCCCGGGCTCAGCCTGCGTAACGCCATCTGACCATGGCCCAGGAGATTGCCCATGCCAACCAATGAATCCGCCATGCTGCCTATCCGCGAAGTGTCGCGCATGACCGGCGTCAATGCCGTCACTCTGCGTGCCTGGGAGCGTCGCTACGGATTGATCAAGCCACACCGTACGCCCAAGGGCCACCGCTTGTATTCTGATCGTCATCTGGCGCAGATACAGTCAATCCTGACCTGGCTGGAACGTGGCGTCGCCGTGAGTCAGGTCAAGGAACTACTGGAACGCCCTAACCCCTCACGCCCGATGATAGACAGCCCCTGGCAACAGGCACAGCAAGACCTGCTCAATGCCTTGCTGGCGTTCGACCCAATCCAGCTGGAACAGATCTATAACCATGCCGCCGCACACTACCCGGTTCGGACCCTGTGCACCCAACTGCTCGAACCGCTACTGCAACAGCTCGAACAGCGCTGGCAAGGCCAGTTCGGCAGCCAACTGGAACAGGTTTTCGCCCATACCTGGCTGCGCAGCAAGTTGGCCACCCGGCTGTATCACAACAATTGCCACGCGCATGGCCCGCGGCTGGCGCTGGCCAGCCTGTCAGACCAGCACTGTGAACCGGGTCTCTGGTTACTGGCACTACTGCTGAGCAACGAGGGCTATCATATCAATCTGCTTGAATGGGAAGTGCCCGCCAGCGAGCTCGGCCTGCTGTGTGAACATAACCAGGCCCAGGCGCTGATCATGTTCAGCAGCCAGGCCCTGCCAGCCGCTCAGCTGCGCCGGCAGTTGCCAAAATTGAGTGACCATCACGACACCCCCCTGTTCATGGCTGGCCCCGCTGCCCTCATCCATGGCGAGGAACTGACCACACTCGGCATCCAGCCGCTGGCCGACCTGCCCAGCCGAGCGCACAGCCGCTTGCTGAGCTGGTTGCAGGAGGCCATATGAGCGCACTGCAGCTCTGCTGGCTGCGCAATGATTTGCGCCTGAGCGATAACCACGCCCTCTGGCATGCCCGTGAGCAAGGTCCAGTTGTCGTGGTCTGCCTGCTCAGCCCGGCTACCTGGCAAGCCCACGACGACGCAGCGATCAAGATGGACTTCTGGCTGCGCAACCTGGCCAACCTGAGTCACGCGCTGCAGGCGCTGAATATCCCTCTGCGCATCCTTGATGTGCCGGACTGGAAAGATGCGCCCACAGCACTGTTGCAACTGGCTGATTCGCTGGATGCACAATGCCTGCATTTTAATGACGAATACGGCCTTCATGAGCAGCAACGCGATGATGCTGTTGCTGCAGCCTTTGACGATGCCGATCTGGTCTGTCAGCGCTACACCGATCAATTGCTATTCAAACCTGGAAGCCTGCTGACTCAGGCCGGCAGCATGTTCAAGGTCTACAGTCAGTTCCGCCGCCTTGCCTACCGGCAGCTGCACCAGCGTACCCCCGCCTGCCTGCCGCGCATCAAGGCCCAACAACAGGCTCCCTGTGCCAGCGACCCGGTACCGACCGAGCTGGAAGACTTTCGCGCCAGCGATAGCCAGCGCGCACTCTGGCCAGCCGGCGAAGATGCCGCCACTGAACGCCTTAACCTGTTCTGCGAACGGATCATGGCTGATTATGACGAGCAACGAAATCGTCCCGATATCGACGGCACCAGCCGCCTGTCAGCCTACCTGACTGGCGGTGTGCTCTCCGTGCGCCAGTGCCTGCATGCCGCACTGGCCTGCAACCAGGGCGAATTCGACAGTGGTCAACCAGGCGCCGTCAGCTGGATCAACGAATTACTCTGGCGCGAGTTCTACAAGCATATTCTGGTCTGCTACCCACGGGTCTCAAGGCATCAGGCTTTTCGTCTGGAGATGGACAGCGTGCCCTGGCGCACCGATGCCGCCGCGCTCAAGGCCTGGCAACAGGGCAAGACCGGCTTCCCGATTCTGGATGCAGCCATGCGTCAGCTGCTGGCAACCGGCTGGATGCACAACCGCCTGCGCATGCTCAGTGCCATGTTCCTGACCAAGAACCTGTTGATTGACTGGCGTGAAGGCGAGCGCTGGTTTATGCAACACCTGATTGATGGCGACCTCGCCGCCAACAATGGTGGCTGGCAGTGGAGTGCGTCCACTGGCACCGATGCTGCGCCCTATTTCCGCATCTTCAACCCACTGACCCAATCGGAAAAATTCGACCCCCAGGGCGACTTTATCCGCCAGTGGCTGCCGGAACTGGCTGGCCTCAAGGGCAAGCAGATTCATCAACCGGTCAGGGCCGACCTGTTCAGTGCGATCGACTACCCCACCGCCATTGTCGACCTGAAACAGACCCGACAACGAGCCCTCGATGTCTTCAAATCCCTGGGGGAAAGCACATGACCATGACCGCTGCCGAACGATTCGCCCAGGGCTTTGCCGCACTCAACAAGAACAACCTTGAGCAGCTGGCTGAGCTGTATCACGATGACATGGTGTTTACTGACCCCTTGCATACCATCCAGGGGTTGGCGGCCATGCGCGATTACTGCGCCAACCTCTATGCCAATGTGCGTCATATCGACTTTACCTTTCACCACTGCCAGCAGCTCAGTGATACTGAAGTCGTGCTGCGCTGGACCATGACCTTTCAACATCCCCGCCTGCAACGCGGCCAACCGATTGCGGTCGAAGGCTGTAGTTTTCTGCAGTTCCGTGGCGACAAGGTGTACCGTCACCGTGACTATTTTGATGCCGGTGCCCTGCTCTACGAGCACTTGCCACTGCTTGGCCGGCTGATTGCGTGGCTGAAAAGGAGATTGGCATGACACCGCAACGAATCTGGCTGACTGGCGCCTCCAGCGGTATCGGTCAGGCGCTGGCCCGTGAACTGGCTGCTGCCGGTCATCAGCTGGCGCTGACTGCCCGGCGCCGCGAGCCCCTGGAAGAACTGGCCGCCGAGTTTCCCGGTCAGATCGAGGTGCTGCCGGCCGATATGACTGAGCTCGACCAGGTCCTGGCCGTCGGCCAGGCACTCGATGACAAATGGGGCGCACTGGATCTGGCGATTCTCAACGCTGGCACCTGCGAGTATGTGGATGTGGCCCAGTTTGACTCTACGCTCTTTGCCCGCGTCATGGCAGCCAATGTTCAGGGCACGGTGCACTGCATCGAAGCTGCTCTGCCCTTGCTGCGAAAGGGTAACCAACCCCGGCTGGTCGGGGTTGGCAGCAGTGTAACCTTCTGCCCGCTGCCACGTGCCGAGGCCTACGGTGCATCCAAGGCCGCCATGCGTTATCTGTTCCAGTCACTGGAACTGGATCTGGCGCAGTGGAATATCGGCGTCAGTCTGGTTAGCCCCGGTTTTGTCGAAACGCCGCTGACCGCACAGAATGATTTCCCCATGCCGATGCAGGTCAGCAGCGAACAGGCTGCACGCAAGATCGTCAAAGGCATTGCCCGCGGCCAACGGGAAATTCGCTTCCCTGGCCTGTTCATCGGCTTTCTGCGCCTGCTTGGCAGTTTGCCCAACAGTGTGCGTTTCGCCCTGACCAAGGGCATGGCCCGACCCGATAATAGAGGTTCTAACTGATGCGAATCGCCATTATCGGTAGTGGTATTTCCGGCCTGGTCTGCGGCTACAAGCTGGCTGCCCAGCACGAACTGACCCTGTTCGAAGCTGCTGACTGGGTCGGCGGACACACCCACACCGTCGACGTAGAAGTCCAGGGCCAGCCCTATGCCATCGACACCGGGTTTATTGTCTTCAACGACTGGACCTACCCCAACTTTATCCAGTTGATGAATGATATCGGGGTGAGTTCACAGCCGACCGAAATGAGCTTTTCCGTACATGACCCGGTCAGCCGCATGGAATACAACGGCAACAACCTCAACAGCCTGTTCGCCCAGCGTCGCAACCTGCTGTCGCCCGGCTTTCTCGGCATGGTCAGCGATATCCTGCGCTTCAACAAGCAGGCACTGCGCGACCTCCATGAGGAGCGCATCAGTGCCGATACGACTCTGGGCGACTATCTGGTTGCCGAGAAGTACGGTCAGCGCTTTATTGATCACTACATCATCCCCATGGGCTCGGCGATCTGGTCCATGTCGCTGGCAGACATGCTGGCTTTCCCGCTGCAGTTCTTTGTGCGCTTTTTCCGTAATCACGGCCTGCTGTCGGTCAGTGACCGGCCGCAGTGGCGAGTCATTCAAGGCGGCTCACGCAGTTATGTTGCCCCCCTGAGCGCGGCCTTTGCCGATCGCATCCGGCTGAATTGCCCGGTGCAGCGGGTTGAGCGCACCACCGCAGGCGTTACCCTGCACAGTGCGGCCAGCAGTGAACATTTCGACAAGGTGATCTTTGCCTGTCACAGCGATCAGGCGCTGGCCTTGCTCAGTGAGCCCAGTGAGCAGGAGCTGGCCATTCTGGGCGCCATCGGCTACGCCGACAACGATGTCGTACTGCACACCGATACCCGTCTGCTGCCTGATCGCAAACTGGCCTGGGCCAGCTGGAACTACCGCCTGGGCGGCGACCACCAGCAACCGGCGGCAGTGACCTACAACATGAACATACTGCAGGGTATTCAGGCGCCTGAGACCTTCTGTGTCAGCCTGAACCAGACCGCGGCCATTGATCCTGACAAGATTCTCGCCCGCTTCAACTATGCTCACCCGCAATTCAGCTTGCCAGCGCAACAGGCCCAGCAGCGCTGGCGCGAATTGCTCGGCACCCGGCACAGCTACTTCTGTGGCGCCTACTGGGCCAATGGCTTTCATGAAGATGGCGTGGTCAGCGCCCTGCGTGTGGTTGAGGCATTGCAGGAGGATTCCGCATGAACCCGTCAAGCGCCCTCTATCGCGGCTGGATACGGCATCGCCGTTACGCCCCGAAGACACACAACTTCACCTACCGCTTGAGCCTGTTGTGGTTGAACCTCGACGAGCAAGCCGAGGTGTTCAAGCTGAGCAGCCTGTGGTCCGGTCGCTGGTGGTCACCCATGCGCTTTCGCCCGGGCGATTATCTGCGCCACCATGCCCGCGAGGATGAAAGCCTGCAGCAAACCGCGCAGCGCCTGGTGCAGGAACAGTTGGGCTTGCAGCTGAACGGCCCGGTCTGCCTACTGACGCAGGTACGCAGTTTCGGCCTGGTGTTCAATCCGGCCTCCTTTTTCTATTGCTACGATCAGGCGCACAAGCTGCGAGCCATCATTACCGAAGTCAGTAATACGCCCTGGCTGGAGCGCTACTGCTATGTGATGAAAACCGATCCGGAGCAGCGCACGCAGAATTTTCAGGTCGCCAAGTCATTCCAGGTATCACCCTTCCTGCCCAGTGAGGTGGATTACCGCATGCGCTTCAGCCAACCGGGGCGCACCTTGCTGATTCATATGGAAGACTGGCAAGCACATGAAAAGCTGTTCGATGCCACGCTCAACCTGGCGCGCCAGCCATTGAGCAAGAGCCTGCTGCGACGTGAAGCGGTCAGCTTTCCCTTTATGGTGCTGAAAACCATCACCGGTATTTACTGGCAGGCACTGCGCCTGGCACTCAAACGCATTCCAATTTTCGATCATACCGCACCCGTGCAGATCACCACGGCGGCCACCGCTATCAAGGTCAAGGAGTCCTCAGATGAAAAGCATTAGCCAAGACGAGCTGCTGGTCTGTTACCCCGACGACCAGACAGTATCCGATGAGCGCGCCAGTCAACTGCTGGGCAAGACCCGCGCCCGCGCGGAGCAAGTCGCCGAGCGGCCCAACTGGATGCAGTCGCTGTCCCGCCGCCTGGTACTGGCCCAGCTCAAAGCCCTGCGCTTCGGCACCCTGACCCTGCATGAAAACGGTGAGGCCCTGCAATTCGGGCAGCCTGACAGCGATGGCCTGCATGCTGATGTCTATCTACACAGCGCCGCGGCCTATCCCATGGTCGCCGGTAGTGGCAGCGTGGGTGCCGGCGAATCCTATATTCACGGCTTCTGGACCACGCCCGACCTCAGTGCAGTCACCCGACTGTTCGTGCGTAACCTGGATGTGCTCGACGCCATGGAACAGGGTATGGCGCGCCTCGGACGCCCGGCACTGAAGTGGATTCACTGGCTGAACCGCAACACACTGAAGGGCTCGCGGCGCAATATCCAGGCGCACTACGACCTCGGCAATGACCTGTTCGAGAACTTTCTCGACCCGAGCATGATGTACTCGGCGGCTATTTTCCCACCCCAGTGCGATAATCTTGAGCAGGCCCAGCAGCACAAACTCGAACGCATCTGCCGCAAACTGGAACTCAAGCCGGATGACCATCTGCTGGAAATTGGCACCGGGTGGGGCAGTATGGCCATTTATGCCGCGCAGCATTACGGCTGCCGCGTCACCACCACCACCCTGTCACAAGAGCAGTACGCCTTCGCCCGCGACAAGGTAATCGAGCTGGGACTGGAGGACCGTATTACCCTGCTGCTCAAGGATTACCGCGAACTGACCGGGGAATACGACAAGCTGGTCTCGATCGAAATGGTCGAAGCGGTCGGGCACAATTACTTCCGCACCTATTTCGAGCATTGTGCCCGGCGCCTGAAACCCCATGGCCTGATGTTGCTGCAAGCCATTACCATCCGTGATCAGCGCTATGAGCAGGCACGCAAGAGCGTGGACTTTATCCAGCGCTACGTGTTCCCCGGCGGCTCGCTGCCCTCGGTCAGCCTGATTGGCGAACTGACGCGCAAGCATACCGATCTAGCCATGCTGCACCTGGAAGATATTGGCCTGCATTACGCAGAAACCCTGCGCCACTGGTACCGCAACCTGAAAAACGCACGCAGCCACCTGCAGCAACTCGGGTATGATGACTACTTTTTCCGGCTCTGGGAGTTCTATCTGTGTTACTGCGAAGGCGGCTTTGATGAGCGCTCGATCGGTACCGCACAGATCCTGTTCAGCAAACCCGACGCCCGACCGGACCTACACTTACACACCCTGGGAGCCTGAGATGCCGATCAAACTGATTGCCAATGCCGTCCTGTTCCAGTTGGGCTGGTTCGCAGCGGTACTTGGCGGCAGTTCGTTCTGGCTGTTGATCCCCCTCGGCGTACTGCTGGTGCATTTCACCTGGACCAGCAGCTGGGCAGCTGAGGGCAAGCTGGTGATGACGGTGTTTTTTGCCGGCGCCGCACTGGATTCCTTCCTGATGCATCTGGGTGTATTTCACTTCCCCGGCGAGTCCGATCTGGTCCCCCTCTGGCTGGCCCTGCTCTGGGCCCTGCTGGCGACCACACTCAATCACTGCCTGGCCTGGAGCCAACGCTGGTGGTTGGCAGCCATGGTCGGTGCGGCTGCAGCCCCGGTCTCCTATGTCGCCGGGGCCGCCCTGGCCGATGTTGAGCTGCCCCTTGGCCTATGGCCCAGCGTGGCTATCCTCGCCGCCATCTGGGCTGTGGTGCTGCCGGTATTGCATGGCTTTGCCCATCTGTATCGTGAGCAATACCGGCAGCGCCAGCTGGCCGAGCAGCAAGCCAACAGGGTCAGAGATTGAGCCGGTAGTGCAAGGCAACAGTCTCCACCCCGCTATTGCGCCGATTGAAGCCGGCATTGGAGTAATGAAAGAAACGCAGACCAACATCATTGCCATTGGCCAGGCGCAAACCTAGCCCGATGCGGTCGGCAAACTGCAGACTGGAGCCCAGATTGGTGCCCGGCGCCAGCCGTGAACGGCTGAACCAGGCTACCCCGATACCCGCTTCAAGATACAAGTGTGGCGTTGCCTGACCACTACCGAAGTTAAGCCGCAAAACGGGTGATGCATCCACACTGGTGGTGTTCAGACTGCCCCAGTCGGTGGCGGCGATATCCCAGTAACCATCCAGGCGTAGATCACCGCCACGGTTCTCCCACAGTGTCTGACCAAAATCCCACTGCGCGCCCAGGCGCATCGTAGTGGTGGATTCCGAGCTGTGGCCCACATCCAGGCTCACCGAATCCAGTGCCAGACTGTGCGGTGATACCAGTAACCCGCCTAGCGTAAGCGTGCTGACAAGCAGTGCCTTCTTCATGGATCTCTTCCTTATCAAGTCAAGCGTCACAGGGGTAAGGGCTGCACCCTGACCGGGCAACCCCATAAAACGGGCATACTCTGTTGCATGCTGTTGACCTGGCCCGTGGTCCAGAATCCGGCGCTTACCGGGCATTGTGCAGTAGCCAGCATACCGGCGGCCTGCAAGCGCTCACCCAACTGCCGGGCAACTGCTGCAGCGGTATCAATCAACGCAACATCCGCAGGTACCAGCTCAGCCAGCAAGGGGCGCAAGAACGGGTAATGGGTGCAGCCCAGAATCAGCGTATCGCAGCCGGCGGCCAATAACGGAGCCACATAGCGTTGCAGCAACGCTCGGGTCGCCGGGCTGTCCAGCTCACCACGCTCCACGCACTCGACCAGCCCCGGACAGGGCTGGGTAATAACCTCGACGTCGCGGGCAAAACGATCCAGCAGGGCAGCAAACTTGGCACTCTGTAAGGTGCCGGTAGTCGCCAGCACACCGACTACGCCACTGCGTGTGGCCTTGGTGGCCGGTTTGACCGCTGGCTCCATGCCGATAATCGGCAGGTCATGACAGCTGCGCAAATCGTTGATGGCAGCAGCCGTTGCGGTATTACAGGCCACCACCAGGGCCTTGGCTCCCTGCGCCAGCAGAAAGTCCGCGATCAGCCGACTGCGCTGGCGAATCAGTTCGGGTGGCTTGTCGCCATAGGGTACGTAGCCGCAATCAGCCACATAGAGCAGGCTTTCCTGCGGCAACTGCTGGCGAATTTCATTGAGTACCGAAAGGCCGCCCAGGCCGGAGTCAAATACCCCAACAGGCGCACAGCTCATGCCCCAGCACCGCAACATGCACAGGCAGGATCACGTGGTATGCGCAATTCACGGAACCGCCCATCCAGCGCATCGAGTAACAGCAGGCGGCCCACCAGAGGGGTGCCAAATCCCGCCAACAATTTGAGCGCTTCCAGCGCCTGCAGGCTGCCGATGGTACCCACCAGCGGCCCCAGCACGCCGGCTTCACTGCAGCTCAGGGCGGTCTCTTCACCATCACCATACAGGCATTGATAACAGGGACTATCGGCACGGCGCGGGTCAAATACGCTGAGCTGACCTTCCAGGCGAATAGCGGCTCCGGAGACCAATGGCTTGCGCGCCGCTACACAGGCGCGGTTCACCGCCTGCCGGGTAGTAAAGTTATCCGTGCAATCGAGCACCAGGTCCACCGCAGCTACCGCATCGGTCAGCGCCTGTCCGGACAGCGCCTGAGGCAGGCTATGTATCTGCACCCGGGGGTTCAACGCCTGTAAACGGTCATGGGCTGATGCGACCTTGTCACGCCCCAGATCGGCCTGATGATGAATAACCTGGCGTTGCAAGTTGCTCAGGTCCACCTGGTCCGGGTCAGCCAGGGTCATCTGACCGACCCCGGCAGCAGCCAGATAGAGCGCAACCGGGGAGCCCAGTCCGCCAAGACCGACAATGAGGACATGACTGTCGAGCAGGCGTTGCTGGCCGTCGATGTCCACCTGCGCCAGCAGAATCTGTCGGCTGTAGCGCAACAGCTGCTGATCATCCATGCCACTGCCCTCCGGTTACCCGCGTCTGTCCGGCCAGATCCTGCCACGAAGCTACGGCCTGATAGCCCTGTTCGCGCAACAGGGTCTGCACTGCCTTGGCCTGCTGCCAGCCGTGTTCCAATAATAGCCAACCCTGCAGGTGCGCGCGGGATTCGCTGATGATCCGGCGCATATCCTGCAGGCCATCGCTGCCACTGACCAGAGCACTGCTGGGCTCAAAGCGCAGATCCCCCTGACTGAGGTGCGGATCATCACTGGCAATATAGGGCGGGTTACTGACCACCAGATCAAACCGCTGGCCACTCAGCCCGGCAAACCAGTCGCTGCGCTGAAAGCTGACATTGCGCAGGCCCAGTTCATCGGCATTGCGCGTCGCCAGCGTCACGGCATCGCTCACCCGGTCAACACCAGTAAGCTGCCAGTGCGGCCGCTCATTGGCCAGGGCCAGGGCAATCGCCCCACTGCCAGTACCCAGATCCAGCACCCGTGCAGCGCCTATCGGACCCAGCTCCAGCGCCAGCTCGACCAGCCGCTCGGTATCCGGACGCGGTATCAGGGTGCTGGGCGCCACCGCCAGGTCCAGCGACCAGAAACCCTGGCGACCGAGCAGATAAGCCACCGGCTCACCGGCGCGGCGGCGTGCAAGCAGCGCCTGATAGCGCTCCAGTTGTGGCTTTGTCAGCTCATATTCCGGCCAGGTCCGCAGATAGCTGCGCGGCTTGTCCAACACCGCTGCCAGCAGCAATTCGGCATCCAGCCGCGGACTGTCTGAGTCCGGCAACTCAGCTGCGGTCAATGCCTGATCAATGCGCATCCAGTGCAGCCATCTGGTCGGCCTGGTATTCACGCCGCAGGGGTTCAATCACCGCGTCCAGGCCACCCTGAATCACCTCATCCAGGCTGTACAGGGTCAGGTTGATACGGTGATCAGTGACCCGGCCCTGAGGGAAGTTGTAGGTGCGGATGCGCTCGGACCTATCACCCGAGCCGACCAGCAAACGACGCGTATCCGATAGTTGCTTCTCCTGCGCCTCACGCTGCTGATTAGCCAGACGCGACTGCAACAGGCTCATCGCCTTGGCGCGGTTCTTGTGCTGCGAGCGCTCTTCCTGACACTCCACCACCATGCCGCTGGGCAGGTGAGTCAGTCGAATTGCGGAATCGGTCTTGTTGATATGCTGCCCGCCGGCACCGGAGGCGCGGAAAGTGTCCACACGCAAATCGGCAGGATTGATATCAATCGCTGCTTGCTCGTCCATTTCCGGCAATACCGCCACGGTACAGGCCGAGGTATGGATACGCCCCTGGGATTCGGTTTCCGGCACCCGCTGCACGCGATGGGCGCCGGACTCGAACTTCAGCCGGGCATAAACGCTGGCGCCGTCAATGCGCGCAATAATCTCTTTGTAGCCCCCATGTTCGCCGGCATTTTCCGACAGCACCTCCAGCTGCCAGCCTTGCTGTTCGGCGTAACGCGAATACATGCGAAACAGATCACCGGCAAAGAGCGCTGCCTCGTCGCCACCGGTACCGGCACGTACTTCCAGAAACACATTACGCTCGTCATCAGGATCTTTCGGCAGCAACAACTGGTTCAGGGTCACTTCCAGCTGCTCCAGTTGCTCGCTGCCGCTGGCCAGATCCTCCTCGGCCATGGCGCGCATGTCGGCGTCACTGTCCTTGAGCAGAGTGCGCGCTTCTTCCAGGTCGGCCTGCACACTGCGCCACTGCTGATAGCAGTCCATGGTGGTTTCCAGCTCGGCATACTCTTTCGAGTACTCACGAAAACGTGCCTGATCGCTGATCACCTCCGCATCGCTGAGCAACGCGGACAGCTCTTCAAAACGGTCCTTGAGGGTATCCAGACGGTTGAGCAATGATGCCTTCATGATTTGCCTTGTGGTGGTGTAAGGGTCGGCGCCTGATCCGGCTCCAGCGCAAACAGCTCCTGCGCCAGCGCCAGTGCATCGGCGCGGCCGTCAGCGGTCATCTGTTTGAGCTGCACACTGGGATCATGCAGCAGCTTGTTGGTCAGCGTGCGCGCCATTTCGGTCATGATTGCCGCCGGATCACCGCCGCGCTGCAAGCGGCCCAGTGCCCGCGTGAGCTCCTGATCACGCAGGGCTTCGGCTTTTTGCCGGTAACGGCGCAGCACATCAACCGCGGCCAGCGCACGCAGGCGCTGCATGAACTCATCCGTACCCAGCTCGATCATGCGCTCGGCCGCATCGGCGGCGCCCTGGCGTGAGCGCAGGTTTTCTTCGATCACCTCATGCAGGTCATCCACGGTATACAGATAGACATCCGCCAGACGCCCTACTTCCGGTTCGATGTCCCGCGGCACTGCAATATCGACCATGAACATGGGCTTGTGCCGGCGCTGGCGCAGGGCACGCTCGACGGCACCCTTGCCCAGAATCGGCAAGGGACTGGCGGTCGAGCTGATAACGATGTCGCATTCCGGCAACACCTCGGGAATCTGGTTCAACACTATTGCTCGCCCGCTCAGCTCGTCGCTCAACACCTGCGCGCGCTCCAGCGTCCGGTTGGCGACAATGATCTTGCTCACGCCCTGCTGATGCAGGTGGCGGGCAACCAGGGTGATGGTCTCGCCGGCACCGATCAACAAGGCCGTGCTGCGGCGCAAATCAGAAAAGATCTGCCGCGACAGGCTGACCGCAGCAAAGGCCACGGAGACCGGATTTTCGCCAATGGCGGTGTCGGTGCGCACCTGCTTGACGGTATTGAAGGTGCTCTGGAACAAGCGATCGAGTTGCGGACCCAGGGTGCCGGCGGTGCGCGCCGCCTGCCAGGCATCCTTCATCTGACCGAGAATCTGCGGCTCGCCAAGTACCATGGAGTCGAGCCCGGCCGCCACCCGCATCATATGGCGCACCGCCGCCGACTCCTGGTAGTGATAGCTGCTACCAGTCAGCTGCTCCGCCGGCAAGCCATGGAATTCAGCCAGCCAGCGCAGCACCCGTTCGGCATCCGGTGCATCCTGACTGCAATAGATTTCTGTGCGGTTACAGGTAGACAGGATGGCTACCTCCTGCGTCGCGGTATCGACACGCATGCGTTGCAGTGCCTCGCCCAGCTGCTCGGGCGAGAATGCCACCCGCTCGCGGACGTCGACGGCTGCCGTCTTGTGATTGATGCCGATTGCCAGAAAACCCATGATGCCTCTTTGTGCGAGGGACTGCGGAATGATTCAAACCCCTAATTGTCCTATGTATATCTGCGCCAATCAATTCCTCAGGGGCGCCCGGTGTGTTTACGCTGGATCCTGTGGCATCATCATCCTTATCTGAACGCTGTTGCGGAACGCCATGACACCAACCTTTCAACGCACCTTGCTGGTCATCAGCCTGAGCCTGTTGGTCACTGCCTGCGCCAACCGGTCGCAGGTCGACGGCCCGACGACAGCAACCGTCGAACCGGTGCCCGAACAGATCACCACTCTGCCGGCAGTATCACCACGCCCTTTCCCCAAGGATACCCTGTTCGAGCTGCTGGCAGCGGAAATGGCCGGCCAGCGCAATCGCTTTGACCTGGCGCTGGGTAACTACCTACGCCAGGCCGAGCAGACCCGCGATCCCGGCGTGGTGGAACGCGCCTTGCGCGTGGCCGAGTTTCTTGGTGCCGAGCAACCCGCGCTGGAAATGGCCACCCTCTGGACCCAGGTTGCGCCGAATGATGTCGAAGCGCACCGCGCAGCTGCCTTGCAGCAGGCCCGCGCCGGTCAGATCGAGCCAGCCACCGCCAGTATGCGTAAAGTGCTGGAAATGAGCGGCGAGGCACATTTTGACTTCCTCGCTGTTGCTGCCAGCCAGAGCGATGCAACAACCCGAAACGCCTTACTCGATACCCTGCAACAATTGCAGCAGGACTACCCGAATAATCGTCAACTGGCCTTTGCCCGCGCCCTGGTGCTGCATGAAAACGAGCCACAACAGGCGCTGGATATCCTGCAACAACAGCCCGTCGAGCAGCAGCAAGCCGGAGCACTGCTACTGCAAGCCAACCTGCTGGAGCAACTTGAGCAGCCGCAGCAAGCGATCGACCTGCTGCATGCCAGTTTGCAGCTTCACCCGGATGACAGTCGCCTGCGCCTGCAACTGGCTCGCCTGTTACTGGGCACTGAAGAGCTCGACGCTGCCGCCAGCCAGTTTGGTCGCCTGCTGGAACAGAATCCGGACGATCACGACCTGATTCTTACCCTGGGCCTGATCAGCCTGGAAAACCAGCAAGCTGATCTGGCGATTCTTTACCTGGAGCAAGCGCTGGAACAGCAGCCAGACAACAGCACTACCCTTTACCATCTGGGGCTGGCCCTGGAG
>JAMCWB010000024.1 GCA_023475025.1 Gammaproteobacteria bacterium | reverse complement strand
TATCTAGAGCTGCTCAAGGCGCAGCGCCCACCGGCGGGCACGCCGGCCGAGAGCGAGCGCTGGCAGGCGTGGGCGCATGCGGTGCTGCAGGCTTTTGACCAGTTCCAGCTACTCTGTGCGGTGCGCAAGGGGGAGTGGGGGGTAGAAGCGATCAATCAGCGCGTCGCCGGGCTGTTGCATGCACGAGGCCTGTTGCCGGCGGCACAGGGGTGGTACGAGGGGCGGCCGGTGTTGGTGACGCGTAATGATTACGCGCTGGGGCTGATGAATGGCGATATCGGCATTGCCCTGCGCATTGCCGAACCGGCGCTGAAGCCTGGCGAGCCGGAGCGCATGGCGCTGCGGGTGGCTTTTCCGCGCAATGACGGCAGTGGCGGTATCCGCTTTGTGCTGCCCAGTCGCCTGCCGGAAGTCGATAGCGTATTTGCCATGACAGTACACAAATCCCAGGGCTCGGAATTCACTCATGCCGCGCTGGTGTTGCCGCCAGCCCGCAATCCGGTGCTGACCAAGGAGCTGGTGTATACCGCGATCACCCGCGCCAGCCAGCACTTCACTCTGCTGGAAAGTCGCGCCGGGGTGTTTGAGGAGGCGGTGCGGACGCCGGTGCGGCGGATCAGTGGGTTGTTGTTGCACTCGGATCGCGCGGAACGGTAGTGCTTGAAGTATGTAGTGTGTTGGCTGAGTGGTCTACCACGCATTGCACTATGGCTTAGGCAGCACGGATTAAATAAATTCGGTGTTTGCGCCTTGTTGCGGACGCCCTGTTCTGGACACGCCGTGAATACGTCCCTGTAGGCTCGTAGATGCCATCCGACTGCCATGGACGGCAGAAGTGCAGAAAATGCAGGAGCAATTTTCTGCCATGGCATCTAACGGTCCAGAACAGGGCGTCCGCAACAAGGCTTGTCAGGCTATGTGCAGTTAATCAGTGTTTCCTTGTCGCGCACTCACTCGCCCTCTTCGACCTCCTGCCAGCTAACATCTCCCCGGCAAGCGGTTTGCAGCTGTTGCAGGAACTCCTCAGCGGCCTGGTCTTCAAGGCACACATCCAGTCGCACGCCGTCGCTATGGCTGACCGCGAGCAAGTCTCCGCCGAGCTGTTCCAGCAAGCGCCGGGCGGTGCTTTCCTGGGCGAAGGGCAGTTGGCAGTGCAGGGTGCGCAGGCGCTGCACGGGTATGCGCTCGGCGTGCAGCAGGGCCTGGGCGATGGCGTCGGTGTAAGCGCGCACCAGCCCGCCAGCACCCAGCTTGGTGCCGCCAAAGTAGCGCACCACGGTGGCCAGCACGCCGTCCAGTTCCTGATGGCGCAAGACATCCAGCATTGGTCGCCCGGCGGTCCCGGAGGGCTCGCCATCATCGACGGCGGCGCTGTGCCCGCCGGCCAATAGCGCCCAGCACACATGCGCGGCATCCGGATGTTCGGCACGCAACGCGGCGACCCGCTGCTGCGCGGTGGCACGATCCGGCACCGGCTCGACACAGCCGATAAAGCGGCTTTTGCGCACCTCAAGGGTGCTGCTGACTGGGTGGGCAAGACTGAACATTGGCTGACCTGAAGCGCGGAATACGGTGCAGTATACCCATGCCTGCGCAGCCGATTTCAAATCGGATGGTGCGCCGGGGAGGGGGCTTGAAACGGCAGACTTTGCGCCTATATTGGATTCAGGAGCAGTACATTTTGACTGTTTCTCATCCATTGTTCTGGTGTGCAGCCACAGGAGGATAGCGTCATGCGACAGGCGTTGTTTCCCCGTGACCTGTTTGCCGAATTCGATCGCCTGCAGCGCAGTATGCAGGAGGCTTTCGAGCGGTCGCCCGCGATTCGTGGCGCAGGTCGTGGAGGGTTTCCCGCAATCAATATTGGTGTGTCACCGCACTCCGTCGAGGTGGTGGCCCTGGTCCCCGGCCTGGCGCCGGAGGCCATTGAGTTGCATCTGGAGAAAGGAGTGCTGACCTTGTCCGGTGAGCGGCCCGCAGTGGCCGCTGAGCACAATGAGAACCTGCATACGCAGGAGCGTTTCAGTGGCGCTTTTCGACGCGTGATCAACCTGCCGGATGATATTGATCCGGAACAGGTCAGTGCGCGCTGCCGGGATGGGGTGCTGCATGTCAGCATCCAGCGCCGAACAGAAGCACAACCCCGGCGTATCCAGATCAGTTAGGAGGTGCGAGATGACTGCGTATCCAGAGGTGTCGCGGGGCGATGCCCGCCAGCCGGTTTTCAGACCTGCCGTTGATGTACTGGAAGACAGCACCGGTATCACTTTGCTCGCCGATATGCCGGGGGTTGCCAAGGACAAGCTGCAGGTCCAGTTGGAAGGCGATAGCCTGATTATCGCCGGTGACGTGCAGCTTGAACTGCCCGAGGAGCTGCAGGCCACTCATGTCGAGTTTCGCCTGCCGCGCTATGAGTGTGCCTTCAGCTTGTCGCACGAGCTTGATCGCAATGGGATCAGTGCGCATCTGGAGCAGGGCGTGTTGCGTGTGCGCATCGACAAGCTGGCGCAGGTCAAGCCCAAACGTATTGCCATCCAGGGCAGTTAGGAGGTGTGTCATGTCAATGCGAGAAATCAAGGACAATGCCACGTCATTCTGGCAGTCGCTCAGCAGTGGCTGGCAGCGCCTGGTGCAATCGGGCAGTGATGCCCTGACGCACTTCCGAGGTGGTGATCAGGCCGGGGTTCCCAAGTCCAGTCAGGTGGATAACGAGGGCTATTGGCCAGCGGAAAGCTGGTCGGTCATTGGTGGCGACGTCTTTGAAGACGACCAGCAGGTGATTGTCCGGCTTGAAGTGCCGGGTATGCGCAAGGATGACCTGGCAATCGAGTTGCTCGACAACCATCTGATTGTCAGCGGCGAAAAACGCTTCCAGGAAGAAAGCACCCAGGGGCGCTGGCGCGTCGTGCAATGTGCCTACGGCAGCTTTCGGCGGGTTGTGCCGCTACCGGCCGTGGTGAAAACCGAGCAGGCGGCGGCGCATTACCGTGATGGTGTCTTGCGCGTTGAACTACCCAAGGCCAGCCCGGGCAAGCAGGTACCACGGCGTATCAGCGTGAGTTAGCCTGCCCTCCTGGCCGTGTGGCCTTGATCAGCTCACCGAAAAGACGTCGCTGGCGGGTGCTCAGAATGAGAAACTCCGGGTGCCATTGCACGCCGATCAGGAAGGGTCGGCTGGGGTCTTCGATGGCCTGGACGATGCCATCGAGGTCGCGTCCGGTTACCACCAGGCCGTCGCCCACGCGGTCGATGGCCTGGTTGTGCAGGCTGTTGATGCGGCAGTTGTCGGCGCGCATGAGTCGGCAAAGCTGGCTATCGGCGGCAACCTTGAGGGTTTTCAGCGGCAGAATGGTCCAGCGGTTGGAGGTCATCTTGCGGTGTGATTTCAGCTCCTGGAACAGGTTGCCGCCGAGTCGGGCGTTGAGCAGCTGTGCGCCGCGGCAAATGCCCAGCAGCGGCAGGCCGTTGTCCAGCGCATCGTCAATTACGGCCGCTTCCAGGGCATCCCGCTCGGGGTCATACTTGGGGTGTACCTCGGGCTCGGCGGCATAGAGTACCGGGTCGATATCGTGCCCGCCGGTGACCACCACGGCATCATACTTCAGCTGGCGCCAGTCATCGCTGGGGCGCACCTGCAGGGGCTTGGCACCGTACCAGCGTACCGCGCAGGCAACCAGAAAACGTGGGCCGAAAGCGCCTTTCTGCGGGCCGGTGATAGCGATAACGGGACGGGTCATGTTACCCCGCAGAGCCAGTCGCGCTGGATGCGGTGCTCCCAGCTTTCGAACAGGCGGCCAATGCCCTGATCCCAGTATTCCGCGTAAGCAGCACAGCAGGCGGCCAGGCGTTCGGGGTCATTGGCCAGGTACTCCACCTGTAGCCAGTCTTTCCAGGCCACATGCAGCCCCCAGCCGGGCTGGTCGATCAGGCAGTCGGGCAGGCGGTAATGGAAGGTCGGGCGCTCCTTGATCAGTTCATCGCCGGCCTTGGCCAGTACGCGTTTTTCATCGATGTGCTTGAACAGCGGCAGCATGTCCAGGGCGCGGTTGCGGGTCGGATTGTCGCGCAGGTAATCATCGATCAGGTCGTTCATCGGCGGCCAGTAATCAGTGCTGATGACCTTGCGCACGTATTCCTTGGGGAAGGGATCAACGTAGCTGGTCAAGCGTCGGGTGATATTGATGTCGGCGCGGGTCTTGATCCAGTCATACAGGCACAGAAATGCCTTGAGATAAGCGGTGATAGTTTCGGCTTCGTAGTCTGGCACTTCCGGGTTGAACTGCATGCCGAAGGCATTGGTGATGCGATCGCCAGTGCCCTTGGCGCCGGCCCGGCGCAGGTGATCAATCAGATCATCCACCTCACCGAGGCGGTCGAGAGGCAAGGGCGGGCTGATCAGCTCCATGGGTACCAGGCCTTCGGATACCCACTTGAGCGCGTCTTCGGCCGAGTTCATCAACTCGTCACCCAGATCATGTTTTTTGCGCTCTTCACGGCCTAGCTTTTTCAGCAGACGGAAGTCGAATTCCACGATCCAGTCACCAGCTTCATCGCCGACCAGGGTGCGCTCATAACGGCTGGTCTGCTCGACCTCACAGTTGAGGAAGTCGGCCGCCAGGCGGGCCAGCTGATCCAGCGTCAGGCCATTCATTTCCAGCTCGACACCGACCCGGCGCAGCGCGCCATCGGCATTGTGCTGCTGCGGCGGCATGGGGAACGTGGTTGGCATGGACAATCCCTTCAAGAATGATGCATTGATCCTAACATATCGAGGTGTCTGCCCGGTGTCAGTCGCCGAGTACTGCGCCATCCAGTCTCGGGTCTGCGGCGCCGCGCCAACCGCTGGGTATACGCTGAATGACATGCACACCGCTGGTCATGGGCTCCAGGCGCACCCGGTGGCCCAGGGCTTGCAAGGCTTCAGCGTGATCGGCCAGCCAGGTGTCGGCTTCCAGTTCTACCCCAAGCCGGCGCTCCACTATATTCGGCATGGCCAGGGCCTCGGCCAGTTCCATCTCCCAGTCGAGGGTGGCGATCAGGCTTTTTACCACATAGCCGATAATCCGGCTGCCACCCCGCGAGCCGAGCACCATGAAGGGCTCGCCCTCGGCGTCGTAGACAATGAAGGGCGACATTGAGCTGCGCGGGCGCTTGCCAGCGGCCACCGCATTCGGGTGTTCGCGATCATCCAGGCGCGGATCGAAATTGAAATCGGTCAGCTGGCTGTTGAGCACAAAGCCCTGACTGAGCATACGACTGCCAAAGGGGGCCTCGTTGGAGCCGGTAAAGGCGACCAGGTTACCGGCGCTATCGACCACGCTCAGGTGCGAGGTGCCGTGTTCCGGCTCCGGCGCTGGTAACTCGGCATCGGGGTGTTCCGCGGTGGCGCCGGCAATGCCGGGAGCGGGAGCATCCATCGCCCGCTGCGGGTTGATCAGGGCGGCGCGTTGGGCCAGATAGTCAGGCTGCAGCAGCGCCTGCAGAGGAACATCAACAAAGTCCGGATCCCCCACATAATACTCGCGGTCGGCGAAAGCCAGGCGGCTGGCTTCGGCAATCAGGTGCCAGGTTTGCGTATCATCCGGCGCCAGTTCGGCCATGGGGAAGTGTTCCAGTATGCCGAGGATCTGCAGCACTGCAAGCCCGCCGGAGGAAGGCGGGGGTGGGCCACACAGTGTCCACTGCCGGTAGCCCGCGCAGACGGGCGGGCGCTCGATGGCGGTGTAATCATGCAAGTCGCCAGGCTGCATATCGCCCCGGCCCCAGCGCGCCTCATGTACCCGCTGCAGAAATTGCTCGCCAATCACGCCGTGGTAAAAACTGCCGCTACCTTCATCGGCCAGTTGTCGCAAGGTCGCGGCCAGCTCCGGATTATGTAATCGGGGTGGTTCTTCGGCGGCCTGGCGGCGGAAATACTGGCGGGTGTCGGCAAACAGACGGAGTGACCAGTCTTCCTTGATCTGCCGCTGAAGGCGAGGCGGCATGGCAACGCCTTGCTCAGCCAGTTCCATGGCTGGTGCAAACAGGCTTGCCCAGGGTAACTGGCCATGTTCGGCATGGGCCTTTGCCATCAGTGCGAGCATGCCGGGTACGCCAACCGAGTCACTGCCGGTCATGGCCAGAATAAAGGGTTTGTTCATGCCGGCCCAGCGGAAGCGATCGGCACCGGCAGCCTGGGGAGCGGTTTCACGACCGTCGTAAAAGCGGGTGCGTTTCTGGCTGGCGTCATGCAGGAGCATAAAGCCCCCGCCACCAATGCCCGTCTCCGGCGCCTCAACCAGCCCCAGTACCAGTTTGGCGGCAATCGCCGCATCTACCGCGCTACCACCCTGACGCAGCATGTCGCGCCCGGCCTCAGCCGCCAGTGGGTGGGGCGCACTGATCATATGCTGCGGGGCTTCGCGCTCCGCCTGAGTTTGCACCACGGGTGCGTCGGTGGCCGGGTCGCTGCCGCTGCAGGCACTGAGCAGGGCCAGCAGTGGCAAGCACAGAAGCCAGCATCGGGTCATAAATATCCTTTTTGGCTATTTGTCGGCTGTTATATGCACACAGCATAGTTGCCTGGTGTTGTGCGGTAGAATAATCTGCTCGACTTCTTCTATTTCACCGTGTGTAGGAATCGCATGTCCAAACTTGCAGATTTTCGTGCTATCGAACGTCAGTTGGCTGAGCAACTGGCCCAGTTGGAAACCCTCAAGCAGGATGATCAGTTGAACGCTGAACTGGCTTTCAATGATGAACTCAAGTCGCTGATCAAGTCTTATGGCTTGAGCAAGCGTGATGTCGTGGCAATCTTGCAATCAGCCAATTGATACTTTTTCCCGCTGCCCCTGACGTTAATTTCTGGCTGCTGTCATCCTGCGGCTGTAGCAATTTTTTGCCTGTATTTTTTGCTTAATCGCACTTTGCTTCCCATAATAACAGCACGCTGGCCAGCGGCCAGTTTCACTAGAAGCGTTGCCGGGCCTTCTGTCGCCTGACCAAGCAACCCATCATCCAATCAGTCTGCGAGCAGGCTGAACCTCTGCTAGGGAGCACAACCCATGGGTAACGAACCCCATAAACCCGTCACCGAGGACTCGCTCCATGACGCCGGACCATCGATTCCGGCCCCCTCTGGCGAGACCAACCTGATCGACACGGACTATGTGATCGGGCAAGACAATATCAAGGGGCAGTTTTCCATCGCGCTGGATATTCACGGCAAGGTATTCACTATTTCGGCGGTCACAACGCTGCTTTTCGTGATTCTGACGCTGGCCTTGCAGAATGAAGTAGCGCCGATCTTTACTGCGGTTCGTGACTGGCTGACCGGTAATCTGGCCTGGTTCTTCATCAGTGCGGCGAATATTTTCGTGCTGCTCTGTGTGGTGCTGATTTTTAGCCCGCTGGGCAAGGTCCGCCTGGGGGGGATGAATGCCAAGCCGGACTATTCCTATCTTGGTTGGTTTTCCATGCTGTTTGCCGCCGGTATGGGGATTGGCCTGATGTTCTATGGCGTTGCCGAGCCCATGGGGCATTTTTCGGCGGCCATGGGCGGAACCATTATCGGTGAAGCCGGTGTGCGCATCGACTGGTCGCCGCTGGCTGGCGCCGAGGGCGATGCCGCTGCGGCCGCTCGCCTGGGCATGGCAGCCACCATATTCCATTGGGGGCTGCACCCCTGGGCTATTTACGCCATCGTGGCCCTGGCCCTGGCGCTGTTTTCCTTCAACAAGGGCCTGCCGCTGAGCATTCGCTCGATTTTCTACCCCTTGCTGGGTGAGCGCGTATGGGGCTGGCCGGGTCATGTGATCGACATCCTGGCGGTATTTGCCACCCTGTTCGGTCTGGCTACCTCTTTGGGGCTGGGCGCGCAGCAGGCAGCCGGCGGGATCAATTACCTGTTCAACATCGGTGGCGGTAATGCCAGCATGGTGCTGCTGATTATCGGGATTACCCTGATCGCCATGCTCTCGGTGTTGGCCGGCCTGGAAAAGGGCGTCAAGCGCTTATCCCAGGTCAATATGACGCTGGCGTTTCTGTTGTTGGCCTTTGTCATTATTGTTGGACCGACGATTGCCATCCTGACCGGTTTCTTCAGCAACCTTGGCGCGTATCTGCAATACCTGCCGGCGTTGTCGAATCCGGTTGGTCGTGACGATGCCAACTTCAGCCAGGGCTGGACTGCCTTCTACTGGGCCTGGTGGATCAGCTGGTCACCCTTCGTCGGTATGTTTATCGCCCGCGTCAGCCGTGGCCGTACCGTGCGTGAGTTCCTGATTGCCGTATTGCTGGTGCCTTCGCTGGTTTCGGTGTTGTGGATGTCTACCTTTGGCGGTACCGCGATCAGCCAGTTCCTCGGTGGTTTTGTCGGTGTGCAAGAGGCCGCGTTGGAAATCCAGCTGTTCGCCATGCTGGCAGAGTTGCCACTGGCGGCAATTACCTCCTTTATCGGTATCATCCTGGTGATCGTGTTCTTTATCACCTCGTCGGATTCCGGTTCGCTGGTCATCGACACCATCACCGCCGGCGGCAAGGTCAACGCACCGGTTCCGCAGCGGGTGTTCTGGGTCATTATCGAAGGGGTAATTGCGATAGCGCTCTTGCTCGGTGGCGGTCTGGTTGCCCTGCAAGCCATGGCGGTATCTACCGGCTTGCCCTTTACCATTGTGCTGCTGGTGGGCTGTATTGCCATCGTCAAGGGCTTGATGAGCGAGCCCCGTTAAGTAGCAAACTGCGGTCAACAGCGGGGCGTTATGGGTAACCATAGCGCCCCGTTTGCGTTCAGAACCAGAACTCGCTGATCGGGCGGCTGGCATCAATGTGCCCGCAGCACTGCGCTTGCAACAATTCCGCCGTGGCGATGGCATCGGTCAAGGCATGATGCGGCTGGTAGGCCGGCAGGTTATAGCGCGCCCGGCAGTCGGCCAGGCGCAATGACACAGGGCGCTTGCCGCGTAACCTGTCAAGCCAGCTGCGTTGTTGCCTTGGATGCTTGCGTGCCTCCAGCTGCATGGTATCGAGCAAGGGGAAGTACAGGGACTGGCCGAATACCTGTTTGACTGCGTGACTGAGAAATTCGCGCTCGATCGGGTGGTAATGCACCAGCGCAACCTTACCCTGCAAGTGCTGCAACAGAGTTGGCAGGACCTCGACCAGGGGGGGCGCATGGCGCACTTCGGCGTGGGTGATGCGGTGCAGGGGAATGCTGTCGATACTCAGGTGCCGGGGTCGTACCACCTGATACCAGTGCTCGGCGCAGCGCACCTGACGGCTGCTGCAGCTGACCAGACCGATGCTGACAATGGCATCGCGGGTTGGGTCCAGCCCGGTGGTTTCAATATCCAGCGCCACCAGAGGTATGTCCTGCAGCGGGGTATCCGGGTTCAGGTCAAAGGCACGGTAGTAGTCAGCCAATGCGGGCTCACGCGCATGGGTGGCGTGGGCTGCCATCAGCGCTGGCCAGTCCGTGGGTTGGCTTTGGTTAGTCACAAGGAACGCTCGACGCCGCCAGAGGGGTAACGGAAACGCAGGAATTTCTGTGCATTGCTGAGCACCTGAAAGGCTTCTTTCAGACTGTGTCGCTGGGTTGGGGTCAGTGCTTCCGGTTCGATGTAGTTGTCTGGCTCTGCCTCCTGCTCCAGTTGCCAGGCCTGATGGCGGATACGCACGCTGGAGAGAAACTCCAGTGCCACTCGCAAGCCTTCGATCGCCTCACTGGTCAACAGCTTGGTCTGACCGATCGCATCCAGGCGTTCATTGCTGTTCTGGGCGGTGGAGCCGCAGGCCAGGGCATGCACGCGGATCAGGTCGGTCAAGGGCGCGGTGCCGCGGCCCTTGAGGTTGATGATGTTGTTTTGTTTGCCATCCTTTTCCATCACGAAGGTACGGAAAAAGCCCAGTGGTGGGGTGCGGTTGAGGGCGTTGCGCGCCATGCTGGCGAGGAAAGCGGGTGTCTGGCTGGCTTGCTCCGCCACCTGTTGCTGCAGCTGGAAAACCAGCTCGGCTTCACCGTGTACCGCGTCGAGGTCAAAGAAGATGCAGCTATTGAGCAGGGTCTGCGGGTTGGGCCGGGCGATCCATTGGCGAAAATAGCCCTGCCAGACACTGAGCGGCTGCCGCCAATCCGGGTTGGTGGCCATGATGCCGCCCTTGCAATAGCTGTAGCCGCAGGCAGCCAGGCCATCGCTGACGCGGGTTGCCAATTGCAGGAAGTAGGCGTCGTGCAGCGCCGGGTCAAAGCGGTCATCCAGCACCAGGGCATTGTCCTGGTCGGTCACGATCAACTGCTCATCCCGCGCCATCGAACCCAGTGCCATAAAGCAGTAAGGCACCGGCGGTGGCCCCAGGTCGGCCTCTGCCAGCTCGATCAGTCGCTGGGTAAAGTTGCGCCCGATGCTCGACATGGTGCGGCCTATCATGTCTGCGGTGGCGCCCTCCTTGACCAGGCGGGCAAAGGTGGCGCGGACATCGGGCAGCAAGCGTTGCAACTCATTGGCAGACTGACAGTTGAAGATATTATTGACCAGATAGAGGCTGCTCTGGGTTTCAAAGCGGGTGATGTCGGCCAGGCTGATAACTCCGAGCGGACGCTGACGATGCATGATCGGCAGGTGGTGAATATTCGAGCGCAGCATGGTCAGCATGGCATCGAAAACGGAGTCAGTGCCCTGCAGAGTGATGGGGTTGGCGGTCATCACCTGACTGATCGGGGTGTCATAGCCAAGGCCAGCGGCGATCACCCGGTTGCGAAAGTCACGGTCGGTGATAATACCGACCATATTGGCTGCATGTGGCTCACCGGCCGCTCCCTCCATCACCAGTAACGATGAAACGCCCGCCTCACTCATGGTTTGCGCACCGGTCTGCACAGTGTCGCTGGCCAATACGCTGACGGCCCGGCGGCTGAGCAGCTTGCTGACCCGCACCTGCATGCGTTCGGCGGCCTGGTCCTGAGCGGCGACGGCTTTTTGCAGGCGGCTTTGCCCCTCCGCCTCGACAAAGTCAGCAAAGCTGTCGAACTGATCACACAGCTGGTGAAACAGACTGTCTGGCAGCAGATAGATCAGGCAGTCTTCCAGCGCCTTGGCCGGGAAGCGCACCCGATTGCTGCGCAGCAGACCAAAGTGTCCGAAGATATCGCCTTCGCTGAGTCGGTTGTAAAGCTCGCCATTGCGGCGATAGACCTCGACGGCGCCGCTGCGCACGTAATGCAGCTGCTGGATCGGCTGATCAAAACTGAGAATCTGGCTGCCGGCCTGAAAGTAGCTGATTTCCACCTGACTGGCGATCTGTTCCAGTGTCTCTTCCGGCAACTGTTCGAAGGGCGGAAAGCGGCTCAGGTGGTCACGGATTTCAATCAGTTCGATCTGCATCGTCGCCTCGGTATTTGGCCAGGGGGCTGTTTCAGGTACCGCAGAAGGTTGCCTGTACCCGTTCTTCAGCCCGGGGCGGCAAACAGTAGTTCGCCATGCCAGCGTTGCTGCTGAAAGGCTGGCGCAAGTGGCTGAGTAACTGGTTGCACGGTTGCAGGTCACCCGACTGGCTGGCGGCCTGCAGTGCGCGTTCAACCTGATGATTACGCGCAATGACTTGCGGGTTGTGTGCCTGCATAACAGCGGTCACTGCGGTCTGATCCAGCGCCTGCGCTGCCAGTCGCGCCTGCCAGCGTTGCCGCCACTGGCTGAATGCCGGCTGGTCGAACAGCGGTTGTGCTGGTAATTCGGCCAGGCTGTCGGCATCGCCGGCCAGCGCACGAAAGCTGTTGGTGAAGTCGGCCTTATGCTGCTCCAGCAGGGTCAGCCAGTCCTCGACCAAGGGGCGATCTTCAGAGCTTGCGTTGCTCAGGCCGAGTTTACGTCCCATGCCTTGCAGCCAGGCGTGTTGATAACTGTCGACATAGCTGCCGAGTGCGTCCTGCGCCAGGCTGATGGCTGTTGCCTGTTCTTCGGCCAGCAGCGGTAGCAGACATTCAGCCAAACGGGCCAGGTTCCACTGCCCGATCGCCGGCTGGTTGTTATAGGCGTAACGCCCTTGCCGGTCGATCGAGCTGTAAACCGTCGCCGCGGCGTACTCATCCATAAAGGCGCAGGGGCCGAAATCGATGCTTTCGCCGCACAGGGTCATATTGTCCGTGTTCATCACGCCGTGGATAAAGCCGACCTGCATCCACTGGGCGATCAGATTTGCCTGGCGCTGGATAACGGCATCCAGCAGGGCAAGGTAGCGGTTGTCGGCCTGACGGCAGTCCGGGTAGTGGCGATCAATACAATAGTCAGCCAGTTCGCGCACCCGTTCGGCGCCGCCCTGGCGAATAGCATATTCAAAGGTCCCTACGCGGATATGGCTGGCAGCGGTGCGCACCAGCACTGCACCGGGTTCGGCGTGTTGGCGATAGACGGTTTCGCCGCTAGCGATCACCGCCAGGCTGCGGGTGGTAGCAATGCCCAGACCGTGCAGGGCTTCACTGATGATAAATTCACGCAGCATGGCGCCCAGGGTAGCGCGGCCATCGCCGCTGCGGGAAAAGGGTGTTGGTCCTGAGCCTTTGAGCTGGATATCAAAAAGGTCTCCGCTCGGCGTGCGTTGTTCGCCAAGCAATACTGCACGGCCATCGCCGAGGATGGTGAAGTTGCCGAACTGGTGACCGGCATAGGCCTGCGCCAAAGGCACACTGCCCGGCGGCAAGGCATTACCGGCACAGATGGCCAGCAGTTGATCGCCCTGCAGTGCGGTCGGGTCCAGTCCCAGGCTCTCGGCCAGCGCCGGGTTGGTCAGTACCCAGTGTGGCTCGCTGACTGGTGTTGGTGCCTGTCGGGCATAGAGCCCAGGATTCAGGCTGGCATAGGTATTTTCCAGATTCCACATGAGCGGCTCCGACAACAAAAAAGGCCGAGTCAGCAATGCTGACCCAGCCTTCAGTGTAACGGACGCGGCTGACTCTGTGGCGAGTTAACCCCTCATCAAAGGTGTTTCAGAGTTCGCCATCGGCGGCCATTTGCACAAACTCATGATTGAAGCGCATGCGCACAAAATCCTGATTGCCCCACACAGAGCCATCCGGCATGGAAATACCGATCACATCCGCCGAGGGCGCACCGTCGCCGAGCAGTCCATGCTCAAAGGAGAAGGCGGTAACAAAGTCCATGGTTTCTGTCAGGCGTTCGGAGGTCAGGTACTCAAGTTTGGCCTGCGGGGTAGGGAACAGGTAGGTGGCATCAAGCTGGCGCTCGAAACCGGCCAGATCCGTGCCTGAGCCGGCTGCCATCAGCTCGCGGGCGGCAATGCCTTCGGGTGTGTCGGAGAGGTAAATGCTGGCGGCCTCGAACCAGGCCCCGGTAACGGCCTTGCCCAGTTCAGGGTTGGCGGCAAGGGTAGCGGTATTGACGCCCATGGTATCGAGGATTTCACCGGGAATCTGCGTGGAGTCAAAGACCTTGACCGCATCGGGGTGCTGCATCACGGTTTCCAGTTGCGGGTTCCACAGGGTAACGGCCTGCACACGGTTATCGAGGAAGGCATTGGCGATATCCACATCCGAGGTGTTCACCACGCGCACATCGCGCTCGCTGAGGCCCACCGAATCCAGTGCTCGTGCCAATGTGTAGTGGGAAACAGACAGTTCGAGCAGGTTCACGTCCAGCCCGGCAATATCCTCCAGCCGCTCGCGGTTTTTCAGCACTACGGCGTCATTGCCGTTGGAAAAGTCGCCGACAATCAGCGCGGTGGTATCCACACCCGCCGCAGAGGGAATGGTCAGCATATCCATATTGGTCATGGTGGCGCCATCGAAGCGCCCGGCAGTATACAGGTTGATGGCTTCGATATAGTCATTGATCTGCACCAGTTCGACTTCAATCCCGTATTTGTCGGCCCACTTATCCATGATGCCGCTCTCATCCAGGTACTGCCAGGGCATAAAGCCAACATAGATAGACCAGGCCAGGGAAAACTTTTTCGGTTCGGCATAAGCGCTGTTGCTGACACTGACAACGCTCAGTAGCAAGGTTGTGACAAGGCAGAGACGCTTGATCAACATGTGATTTCTCCTCGGGTGCAAGACCACCCTCAAGGGTAAAAGGTAACGTTTGATCTGGTCGTCCAGATGAGGCTGCGGCGCGGGCCGTCCGGGTCGTCCCGGAATAAGTCAGGCAAGGGGAATCCCTGTCTGGGTGGAAGCAGTATCTATGCCAAGGCAGTGATGTGCCCGCAGCAGGGCTGCTGGCGGGTATGCTCGGGCGGTCAAGGCGTTGCTGGCACGCACAGGAACAGGCTGAGGCTCGGGCGAGCGCCCTGTCTTGGTGCAAAAAAGACGCGCAGGCATAGCTGGCTGTCATGCGCTAGCATTAGGGTCTTTCCATAGCCATCAGGTTAAAACCAATGATGTTATTCCGCTCCTGCTTCATGATGTGTGCTGTGTTGTTCAGCTTTTCTGTGGCCTCTGTCTATGCTGCCGACTCGGCAAAATCGGCAGCGAAGACGGACGATGCAGGCATGCAGCTGCAGTTGATTCGTAACGCCACCCTGAAAATCCAGTATGGGGATACGGTCTTTCTGCTCGACCCCATGCTGGCGGCGCAGGGAACCTACCCGGGTTTTGCCGGCACGCATCGCAGTGAGCTGCGCAACCCGCTGGTCGAGTTGCCGATGCCAGTCGAGGACGTGGTCGCAGGGGTGGATGCGTTTATCCCGGATGTGGTGGTGCTCAATGCAGGCGCTGCTGAGGTCAATGGTTTCGAGAACGACCCCATTATTATGGGGCGTGAAGATACCTTGCGAGCTTACCAGTATGCACCGCAAGCCCGGATTGTCGCGGTCCATATGGATGCTATCAACCACATGACCCTGAGCCGTGCAGAGTTGGCCGCTTACATAGCCGAACAGGATATTGAAGACCGTGTGCTGATTCCGGCAGACGGTGAGACACTGAACTTCTGATGTTTCGGGGGCCGGATTACAGGCTGTTTTTGTAGATCCGGCCACCTTTGACGATCAGGCGGAAGTTCTGCTCCGGATCGGCGATCAGTGACAGGTCGGTGGTGGGATCGCCTTCGACCAGTAGCATGTCCGCCACTGCGCCCTCAACCAGGACACCCAAGGGGCCAGCAAGCGGGTAGCGTGGGCCAGCTAGCGCGATCAGTGCTCCGTTATTGCCGGTAGCAATCTGCAGCACCTCGCCGGGGCTGTACCAGCGCTGCATGCTGACCAGCAAGGCGTTCTGGTTATCGCCCAGATTGTCGGCCCCGAGCATATCGGTACCAAAGGCTACTTTGACCTTGTGTTTTTTCGCCAGTGCGAAGGCGCGGTCGGTGCCCTGTTGAACCATCTGCTGTTTCAGGCGTGACGGCCCGGTTTTCGGGTTGGACAGCTCGTTATCGATAAAGGGCTGCAGGCTCCACCAGGCCTCTTTGCGCGCCATCAACTTTACCGTGTCCTCGTCCACCAGCTGGCCGTGTTCGATACTCCTGACCCCGGCCTCCAGGGCCATGCTGACCGCTCTGGAGGTATAGGCATGCACAGCAACGTAGGTGCCCCAGTTTTCTGCCGCCATCACCGCAGCGCGCAACTCATCCAGCGTGTATTGGGTGACATCCAGCGGATCATACATGGAGCTGACGCCGCCGCCGGCCATCAATTTGATCTGGGTGGCACCGAGCATCAGCTGCTCGCGGGTGCGCTTGAGTACCGCATCGCTGCCATCGGCAATCGCCGTCACTCCGACCCGGTCCGGGTAGCTCAGTGGGGCATTGCTGGCGCTGGGCACCTCATGTGGCAAGCGGAAGTCACCGTGGCCGCCGGTCTGTGAAATCATGGCTCCGGACGGGAAAATGCGAGGGCCTTTGACCAGACCTTCCTCAATGGCACGGCACAAGCCGAAGGACGGCCCGCCCATATCCCGTACCGAGGTAAAGCCACGCATCAGGGTGGCATCGCCGACCACGCCGGCCAGCAGGTGGATGTAGGCAATATCAGGGTGCAGCATAACAACAGGCAGCGCAGGCTGAGCATGGTCAGTATCTCGATGGGTGATCAAGCGTTCATATTAGCAGGCCGCTGCCGTAGTGCTGGTTGATCGGTAACACATCAAAGCATTTTCAATAACAGTGATACGGCCAGCGTCAGCAGCATGAGCGCAATCAGGCTGTCGAATACCTGCCAGGCACGCGGTGTTTTCAGCTGCCGGGCGAGCAAGGGGGCGCCTGCGGTCAAGGCGCTGAACCACAGGGCAGAGCCCAGGGTGGCGCCCAAGGCATAGGCCCAGGGGCTGGGTTGCTGGGCGCCGACGCCACCGATGAGAATCACGGTATCCAGATAGACATGGGGATTGAGCAAGGTGATGGCCAGTGTCGCCAAGGCCAGTTTGCCCGCACTGCCGACTTGCAGTGAAGGCTCCAGGGTCAAACTCCCCTGACCGCGCCAGGCCCGCAGCGCCGCCTGGCCTCCGAGCCAGAACAGCAGGGCGCTGCCACCGATGGTCAGCAGCGGGATCAGAGCCGGCAGCTGGCGCTGGATGGCTTCCAGGGCAAAGATACCGCTGATGATCAGCAGGCTGTCGCAACTGACGCAGATCGCCGCCAGCATGGTCCGGTGCCGGCCAAGCATGCTTTGGGTCAGAACCCAGGTGTTCTGCGCACCTACGGCGATGATCAGGCTCAGAGTGATGCCCAGCCCGGAAAAAAACGACCCCATAACGCCTCCTGTCAGATCAGGTCGTTATTCTCCCGGTACTGGGGTAAATTAATCTAACGAATAAATCTATTTTGAGATTAGTAAAATTAATGTTGAATTATGACTTGCTGGCAGCTTTGGCCGCGGTGATTGAAGAGGGCAGCTTCGAGCGGGCGGCGCAACGGCTATGTATCACCCAATCGGCAGTCAGTCAGCGCATCAAGCAACTGGAAAGCCGGCTGGGGCAGGCCGCCTTGCTGCGTTCCAGCCCACCGCAACCCACGGCCTTCGGCCGCCAGTTGCATAATCACCTGCGCCAGGTTGAGCAGATGGAGCAGCAACTGGGCCTGGGTGATCCGCTGGAAGTGGTGCCGATTCGCTTGACCGTCAATGCCGACTCCCTGGCTACCTGGTTGCCCGCCGCCTTGCGTCTGCCGGACTATCCTGGCGTGCGTTATCACCTGAGTGTCGAAGATCAGGCCGTGGGTTTGCGGCGGATGAAGAATGGTGAGGTCATGGCCTGCCTGTGTGCCAGCGCGGATGCGGTCAATGGCGGGCGGGCAGAGTTTCTTGGGCTCTTGCGTTACCGCGCGGTCGCCACGCCGGCCTTTGTCGCCCATCACCGCGCAGTGGCTGGCGAGGGGCACTGGCTCAGCCGGGCGCCCTGCCTGGTATTCAATCAGGACGATCGCCTGCAACATGATTATCTTGCCAGCCAGGGGGCAGGTAGCCCGCAGCACTGTCATTACTGCCCGAGCTCCGAGGGCTTTGTGCAATGCGTGGAACAGGGCATGGCCTTCGGCATGATTCCGGAGCTGCAGATCCACCAGCAGCTGGCCAGCGGCAAGCTGATCGAGGTGCTACCGGATACGCCCGTGGACGTGCCGCATTACTGGCATTACTGGCGCGCAGAAAGTGCCGTTCTCAAAGCCCTGCGCCTGTCGGTGCGCCAGGCAGCGCGGCAGGTATTGCAGCGCTGAGTCTGTCAGTGCTGGTCTGTTGGCGCAGACTCTTCGAGCTGATCTGTCTGCGGCTGCTCCAGTGCGGCTTCACTTTCCAGCGACAGGTAACGGCGCAGCATGGCCTGCTCACTGCGGCCTTTCCTGCGTGCAGGTACCGGGAAGCGCACCAACAGGTTGATTTCTTCCGGCTTGGGAAACAACAGGGTGACCCGGGGCTCTACCGAAGGCACGTCGATGCCCTGTTGTCGGCCGAGCCGTGATAGATGCTTGCGGGCGGCCTCGATAAACTCGTCGCAGACCTCGTTGGCCGCCTGCAGCAAGTGGCGTTCAGCGCGCGCCCAGTCATCCTTGCGTGACAAGGGGACCACGCTGGTATGCAGCACAAAGTCCTCGGTGAAGCTTTCGTTGATCACCGCTTCACTGAGAAAGATCGAGTTGGGCAGCACGATGGCGCGCCCGGTGTGCTGGTGCGACAGCTGTTCCGGACCGATTTCCAGAATGGTTGTGGTCAGCATGGTCAGATCGATCACATCGCCGCGCAGCTTTTTCACTTCAATACGATCACCCAGGTGGAATATGCCAGCACTGGAGCGCAGCATGCCGCCGGTGAAGCACATCAGCAGCTCCTTGGTCGACAGGATGATGGCCGCAGCAAAGGCGACAACGGATAACGCCAGTGTACGCAGTTGATCGGCCCAGACCACGATCAGCAGGAAGACACAGGTGATCACCGCCAGGTTACGCGCCATTACCAGCCAACGGCGCTGGGCCTCATGGGTCGACCAGCTGACCCGCCGGATACTGGCCGCACCCAAGCGGTAAAGCAGGCTCATGCCAATGACCAGCAGACTGCTGCTGATCAGCTTGCCGAGAAAGGCACTTTCAGTGAGGGTGTTGAGCAGGGTGTCCATGGAGTGAGATCAGCCACGTTGGAAAAGGGGTGAAATTGATTGGCTGATAGTGCCCGATTCACTGTGCGCGAGCAAAGCCCGTTAAGGGTATGGCAACCCTTGTGGCCACGATTGTCTTGCTGGTTGCGATACAAATGCTGGTCGGCCGCAGCCGCTTCTGGTTGCCGCAGTTTATCCTTGTGCGCTCGGTTGAGCACAACAAGCTGCAAAAGGGGACGGGTCGTCTGCGCAATACAGCCAGACGCATTGATAGTGTGCTGATCGGGGTTAAAAAGCGTTCGTCTTGACGTACGTACCTCGAAGCGTACACTTGTTGGAAAATTGAACACGCAAGAGGTGCGTCATGACCGGAATTACAGCAACTGAGGCGCGTAGTAACCTCTATCGATTGATTGACGAGACAGCAGAATCCCATCAACCAATCGTCATCATGGGCAAGCGAAATAAGGCTGTTCTGATCTCGGAGGAAGACTGGTCCGCCATTCAGGAAACGCTTTACCTGCTCTCCGTACCGGGTATGCGAGAGTCTATTCGTGAGGGTATGGATACTCTTGTGGATGAATGCGATGAGGAGCTGAACTGGTGACATGGAGGTTGGTTTACACCAAACAAGCCCAGAAGGACGCAAAGAAGCTGGCCTCCAGCGGCCTCAAGCCAAAAGCCCAAGAGTTGTTGGCACTCATTGCAGACGATCCGTACCGCAAGCCACCCCCGTTTGAGAAGCTGGTTGGTGACCTTGCGGGTGCCTATTCACGCCGCATCAATATCCAGCACCGTCTGGTGTACCAGGTACTCGAAGACGAGAAAGTGGTAAAAGTCCTTCGCCTCTGGAGCCACTACGAATGATGCACAACCAGTCGCTGTTGCCGGACAATTTTCCACCGCTTTTTGGCTGAAAAATTACCGCCAAGCTTTACGTCAGCTGCTTATTCGACAATGCAGCACTCAGGGATACAAAATCATCTGCGTGCAACGAAACAGCGCAATGGTTTTGCCGGTTTCCACGTGCGTGACTTCCGCATCCCAGACCTGTGTGGTGCGGCCGCCGTGAAACATCTTGGCAACGCAGCGCACGGTGCCGTTGCGGGCGGTGCCCAGGTGGTTAGATTTGAGCTCGATGGTGGTAAAGCTGCTGGCGCCTTCCGGCAGGCAGTGGGTGCCGCGTTGGTTGAGAGCGTCAAGGGATGAGGGCATAAGCTGATCGGGCCTTGTGGTCGATGAATACGAGTGAATAAGGGTAATGGGTGTAGGGCGACCTTGGCGTCAACGGGGGATCGCCAGGGTTTCGCCTACGCGCAGCAGATCGTCGGCAATGTGGTTGGCCTGACGCAGGGCATCCAGAGTCACCCCATACAGCCGGGCGATGGTGTACAGGGTATCGCCCGGCTGGATGCGGTGTTGCTGGCCACTGCTGTCGGCCTGGGCCGGGGCGGGCAATGACAACCGCTGGCCGGGTGACGTAGTTGCGCCACGGGGCAGCTGGTTGATCTCGCCCAACTCACCGAGGTCCACACCATAACGCGCCGCGATGCCCCATAGGGTGTCGCCGGGCTGCACGATATGTTCACCGCCCTGGCTGATAGTGCGGCGCGCGGCAACCGGTTGGTCGCTGGCGGCGGCTGCCTGCAGACCGCCGCGGGCCTGTTCCAGTTTCGGCAATGCACTGCGCGGCAGGGCCAGGTGGGTGCCGGGGTAGGCGGGGATTATGCTGGTGCGGGTAGCCGGGTTGAGCTGGCGCAGTTCATCCAGAGGCACCTGGGTCAGGCTGGCCACCCGCTGCAGGTCTACGGCCTGATCCAGCGGGATGCCTACCACAGTGTGGCTTGGCCGCTGCGGTGGTAATGGCAGGCGACGGTTTTCTACGATCTCGCGCAGGGCGAGAATTTTCGGGACATAGCCCATGGCATCGTTGGACAACTGCAGTGACCAGTAATCGGTGCGTGCGCCGCGCTGCTGATTGGCTTCCATGGCACGGGCCACATTACCCTGGCCAAAGTTGTAGGCCGCCAGTACCAGCAGCCAGTCATCGAAACGGGCGTAGAGGGTTTCCAGATAATCCAGGGCGGCATCGGTGGACGCAAACACATCTCGCCGACCATCAAACTCGGCGGTCTGGCGCAGGCCGTAATGGGAGCCGGTAGCCGGCATGAATTGCCAGATCCCGGCAGCCCCGCTGGGGCTGGTCGCCCGGGCGGAAAAACCGGACTCAATCAGTGGCACAAAGAACAGCTCACTGGGCATCTTACGGCGGTTCAGTTCGCTGAGCATGTACTCCGCCCAGGGTTCGGCGCGGGTCAGTGATACCGTGACCACCTTGGGGTTGTTCAGGTAGAAATCGACATAACGCTGCACCCGCGCCCGATCCGCCGCCCGGGTGGGCATCGGCATGTCGAATTGGCGGGACAGATGCGCCCAGGCATCCTGCTCGCCACTGAAACGCAGATCTTGTGCCGGTGGCTCAGCGGTAGCCCCGGAGTGACTGGGCCCCGAAGCACAGCCCACCAGGCCAATACTGATACCCACCAGCACCGCCACAGTGATAGCCAGCCGAGACCAACTCTGGGGGTGTAATGTGCAAAGATAAGCGGCCAGGTTGCAGCTGGACGAGAGAGAAATCTTGGGCTGGGTGCTGCTGGGCATGGATGAATGCGACTCACAAGGTAACGATGCGCCTGAGCATACCCCGTCTGAGGATGGGAGCCAATCGGTAGGCCAGTAGGGATAGTCGCTTAGCGTGGCTAAGCCATAGCTTTTGCTGGGGCTGTTGCTTTCTGTATTGCGTTCAGCTGCGTTCGAGCGGGTTATCGACAGGCAAAGAAGGCCCCCTGAAGGCGCTGGCGCTTTCAGGGGGGGGCTTGTTTGTTGGGCCGGGGGCGTTTGAACCCGTTAGCCAAGTCTATGATATTCATCAGAAAATCTCTGTTATAAAAGTGGTTGGATACACGTCTGGATACAAGCTCTTTTTGCTTGCAGCTGACGGTGATTTCACGCTTCAAGAATACCAGATTAGGTAGGGTGCAAGAAATTCTGGTCACTACACTGGGTCCCTCAACCGATTTCAGGCTGATGACTGCGTAGACGTTCTATATTCCTCAAGCGGTTGAGATGTTCATCGACTTTGAGTGTTCAGTCATGCATTGCAAAGCTTGTTCCTGTCAGCTGCCGTAGGTCGGCAGTCTCATATGCCGGTTCGCATCGGACAGAAGACGCGCAGCCACATATAGTCGCCGGCCTCCAGCTCGACCCAATACTTGTTCAGCGGGTACACCGCCTTGCCTTCCAACTCGTACAGGCCGTGCTCCATTCCATGGATTTCGGCAAAGGGGAGCATGCATGTAAACATCGTCAACTTCCTGCCCGGTAGGGTGGGATGCCTTTGAATGCCCTAAGAAAGGAGAATCGGCGACGGCGCTGCCGTTAGCCCAGCTCCTCGCGCAAGATGCGGTAGAGGTCGTACGCCGTGCATCTTTCGAACGCAACGTTGCCCATCAATGTGCCACTGCGGTGCGTCGCTTGACCTAAATCGGCGCGGCCACCGAGGAAGGCGCAATCGAAACAGCCTATCGTTTCCTCTACTTTCAGGCGTAAAGGCCCCGAAATCCAAGGATGTTTAATTCGCTTACCAGGGTGGCACGCCCTTTGCTTGTGTTCAGGAACGCGCAGCTATCCGTTTTGATTCTTTTGATATATCGGTTGGCGAGATATTCAGTGATCGTCCCGGAAATCAATTATCCCTTATGAAGCGGTAGCGGTTGTGTTCTGGTTTTGTAGTGCGCTATTTCGGCGCGCGACCGGTCGGAGGAGCTGATCTGATGCTTAGTCCCCTTGGTCACTCTGGCTCAGACCAGAGCCCGCAAAAGCTGAAAATTGCCTGCATACAGTTTGAACCAAAGTTTGGCGAGGTCGAGCACAACGTCATACGCAGCATCGACCTGATTGAACAGGCTGCCGGCTACGGCGCTCGCTTGATAGTTTTGCCAGAGCTATGCAACACCGGCTATATATTTCAGTCGCGGAAGGAAACTCTTACGTTATCCGAGCGTGTGCCTGAAGGGCCTTCTACTAATGCCTGGGTCGAAGCTGCTCGCCGGCTAGAAGTGACAATCGTCGCCGGGCTAGTAGAACGCGACGGAAATTGTCTCTATAACAGCGCAGTTATCATCGACCCTTCAGGAGTGCTAGGGGTTTACCGCAAGCTACACCTATGGGCAGATGAGAAGCTCTATTTCGAGCCGGGCGATCGTGGTCTACCCGTGTTCGATACTCTAGTCGGCCGGATCAGTGTCGTTATTTGCTACGACGGTTGGTTCCCTGAGATGTTTCGTCTGTCGGCCTGCCAAGGTGCAGAGATAGTATGTGTGCCAACCAACTGGGTGCCCATGCCAGAGCAACCGGCAGGCCACCCAATAATGGCAAACATTCTTCATATGGCCGCGGCTCACAGTAATTCGATAGTCATTGCATGCGCTGACAGGGTGGGCATCGAGCGTGGGCAACGATTCTTAGGGAATAGCGTAATCATCAATCGTTCAGGCTGGCCTGTAGCCGGGCCGTGCTCTGAAAGTGAAGAAAAGATCCTCATTGGGGAAGTGGATATGGACCCAAGGTGCGAACCCAGCTGGAACAGTGTCAATCACCCACTAACAGATAGACGAACAGATGTATACGGCGAGAATTTAGGCGCAGATATCCAGATTAACCTGGCAAAGTTAGAGGCAGAGCAATGAAAATACGTACACTTTTACTTGGTATTGGTCTCTCGGTGGGAGCTTCAGCATATGCAGCCGAACCTATAAAAATAGGTATACCAGTAGGTCTAAGCGGCGCAAACAGTGTCGTTGCACCTTCGGTCGTCCAAGCCTCGGAGTTAGCTGTCGAGGAGATTAATTCGCAAGGGGGAGTCTTGGGGCGTCAGCTGCGGCTTGAAATTGCTGATGACGGATCAGGAGCCCAAGGCGCTCAGCGCGCCTATGACAGTCTCGTTTTTCAACGGAAAGTTGACGGCATTGTAGCAATGCAAACTACGGCTGCCAGAAATGCCGGCTTACCAATCGTCAATCGCGGCAGGGTCCCCCTCATCTACACATCATTTTACGAAGGGCGCTCATGCTCTCCTTGGATGTACATCAATGCCTGGGTGCCAGAGCAGCAGGTCGCCCCGGTTGTCGACCATTTTATGACCGAGTACGAGGCCAAGAAGTTTTTCCTGATTGGTAGCGATTATGCCTTTGGTCGCGGCATGCTGCAGTACACTCGAGAGTACGTCGAGAGTAAGGGAGGCAGTGTGGTGGGCGAGGCGTACTTGCCCATGGATGGATCAGATTGGACCGCAATCATTTCTCAACTACGTTCGGCCAATCCGGACGCCTTGATTACGTCCACGGCCGGCGGCGCGCCAAACGTGACGCTCACCAGGCAGCTGCGCGCTGCAGGTATCTCGATCCCCTATGGTAACTACGCCCTTGATGAAGGCACAGCCAAAAGCATGGGGGATAACGCCGAGGGGATATACATCGTCGCATCTTACCTCTCAAGCCTAGAGACTGATGCGAATAAAGCCTTTCTCGAGGCGATCGAGAAGAAGTTCGGAAGCAGCGCCGAGACGCCGAACGAGTTGTCGGTGCCGCAGTACGAAGCCATATATGCGTACGCGGCGGCTGTCGAAAAGGCCGGCTCGACTGATTCTGCTGCTGTTGTACAAGCGCTAGGGGAAGTGACAGTGGAAGGGCCCCGCGGCTCCGTCATCATGAATAAGCAACGTCATGCGTCACTCAATATGTATTTGGGCCGCGTCGCTGCTGATGGTTCAGTTCAACTCGTCGAATCGTTCCCAAAAGTTGACCCGGGCGAACAGTGTCCGCAATTCGCTAACATGTAACGGGAGACACAACGTGGAGGCTTTAGCGCTTGACATTTTGACGACCGCCGCAATTTTGTTCGTGGTTTCGACGGGCCTCATGATCATCCTCGGTGTAATGAAGCTCATCAATTTTGCTCATGGAGCATTTTTGACCGCTGGCGGATACATAGCTTATCTTGTCGGCGCTGCTGGCCTCAACCCATGGCTCGCTGTCCCGGCGGCGGCCATCTTAGGGCTCTTGGCGGGGCTGGTGATTGAACGAACCATTATCAGGCCGCTTTATCATCGGCCGTTGGACGCGATATTGGCCACATGGGGGCTAGGCATTGTCATCGGGCAAGTATTTGCATTGACTTTCGGGCGGGGCGTGCAATTCGCGCCCTCGCCGATTCTAGGTACGATAGATGTTTTTGGAAGTGAATACTCTGGATATCGGCTGGCCATGCTAGCTATTGCCATAGTGTTGGCAGTTGCGCTTAGTGCTTTGTTGAGCTTCACCCGCTTCGGATTGAATGCACGTGCAGTCATTGCCAATGAACCGCTGGCTAGGGGCTTAGGTATAGATAGCGCGAATGTTCGATCCATAACTTTCGGCTTGGGTGCAGGACTAGCGTGCGCAGCCGGAGCGTTGATCACCCCATTGCTCTCGGTCGATCCAAACATGGGACTGCCTTGGTTGGTGAATAGCTTTATGCTAGTGATGATTTCGGGTGTTTCGTTTCCGAGCTTGTTGGTCGCTTCGCTGCTACTTGGTGGGTCGCAGGTCCTTGTCAGCACTTACATCAGTCCCATTCTCGGCGGCATGACTATCGTTGTTCTTGCTGCACTGATTCTGCGTTTAAAGCCGAAGGGGTTTAGCCGTGCCTGATAATCGCCTTTCTATATCTTACACACATCGTGCTGCATTGATTGGGTGCCTTTCAGGCTTGGCCATTATCGCTGTAGCGCCGCTCTTCCTCGATGTTTATCTAACAAATATTTTGATCCGTACATTGTTTGTTGCGGCAGTGGTGATGACTGTCGACATACTTTGGGGTTATACGGGTGTTCTAACATTCGGTCAGTCGGCCTTTTTTGGCATCGGAGCTTATGCCTGCGGGCTGGTCTTTACCCATTACGGATTCGGCCCTGGATGGGCACTTGCCGCGCTAGCTGTTGCGCTTGGCACGGCTGCAATCGTTGCTGTTGCTGTTGGATGGCTGGCTTTCTTTCATGGTTCATCCCCTCTGTATTCTTCCATAATAACGCTAGCATTGCCCATTGTGCTGACCCAGATAATATATTCAGGAGGCAGCTTTACGGGATCATCGAGCGGGCTTTCAGGATTCCCAACATATTACTGGGACTTGAAAGTTTGGTTCTGGATTGCAGGGGGCTTTTTGGTGCTCACGACTACGGCCGGCTGGCTTTTGGTGCGTAGCGATTTTGGCAGGGTCCTCATAGCTATACGTGAGAACGAAGAGCGTAGCGCCTATCTGGGTATCCCCGTCTCTCGCATCAAGACTATGTTGATGGTATTCGCCGGCATGGTGGCGTCTGTAGCGGGCTTCGGCTATGCGGCTTTCTCCAATGTTGTTGCTCCCGAAATGGCAGGATTTCAGCTGGGCACGGAGCTGCTTATCTGGACCGCACTTGGCGGGAGGGCCACGTTACTGGGGCCGGTCTTCGCGGCGATCGGGATCGATACAATCTCCTCATGGCTATCCGGCGCTATGCCTTTTGTCTGGAAGCTTTTGACAGGCGTCGCTTTTGTTTTGGTCATCGTGCTCCTGCCCCGAGGGCTGGCGCCGTTGATAGGCGCATTATGGCGTAAGCTGAGGCCCAAGCATGTCCCGGAGGTTCACGCGATCAGGCTTAACCCGGCGCCCGCGGGCCGGATGCTGCAAGCATCTTTCGGAGATGCGCCGCCCCTATGCCTGAGCCAAGTATCTCGTCGTTATGGGAGCTTACAGGTCCTGCGTGATGTGAACTTGGATGCGCACGGCACTGAGCTGCTAGGAATTATTGGACCCAACGGGGCTGGTAAGACGACACTGATGCGTTGCATTAGTGATGGCAACGAGCGCACCGGCGGTGCTGTTCGAGTCAACAACGCCGAAATAGCGCGGGGATCGCCCCAAGATATCGTTGGACTTGGGGTGGGACGCAGTTTCCAGAATACAAATCTATTCGACACTCTAACCGTCGGTGAATGCCTCCAGTTGGCTCGTTATCGAATCGATGGTGCAAAGTTGTTCGACAGGCGCGAAACCGTTTCGCTTCCCCAGCCAGCGCTAGACATTCTGAAGACCACGGGCCTCGATAAGATGCTAGCGGAGGAGACGCGCAACTTATCGCACGGAATGAAGCGGGGACTGGAATTGGCGATGGTGCTGGCAACTGAGCCTTCAGTACTCCTACTTGACGAGCCGACTGCAGGCTTGACCCGGCCTGAACGCATGGCCATCGGCGCGGTGCTCACGCGCCTGACGAAGGAATTCGGCTTGTGCATTATGCTTATAGAGCATGATCTCGACTTCGTGCGGGCTATCTGCAATCGAGTGGTCGTTTTGCATCAAGGTGCGATCTTGATGGAAGGGACTGTTGAAGAGGTAGTGGCGTCGGACTTGGTTAAAGCTGCCTATACAGGCCTACAAAAGGAGGCGGTAGCATGAACCAAGAGCTTCTGAGCGTCGAGGGGCTCACCAGTGGTTACGGCACAGCTGCTGTACTGCGAAACATTTCACTCAGCGTTTCCAAGGGCGAGATAGTCGTTGTGCTAGGAAAGAACGGTATGGGTAAGTCCACCTTGCTGAAAACAATCATGGGCTTCGTAAGTCCGTTCAGCGGTACGGTCTCGCTGGACGGGGATGATGTTACGAACATCCGACCGCACATGATGGCACGCTCCGGTGTTGCTCATACCCCCCAAGAGCATACGCTTTTTCCCGATCTGACGGTCGAAGAGAATCTCCGGCTGGGCGTAGCTTCGAACCGGCTTTTCCACGAGCGCCTGCCTTCTCTCGAAACCCTTTTCCCCCGAATGCTCGAGCGCCTAAAACAGCGGGCCGGAACGTTGTCTGGAGGCGAGCAAAAGATGCTGTTGATGTCGCGTGGCCTAATCGCCCAGCCAAAGTTGATGCTTATTGACGAAGTCAGTGAAGGGTTGCAGCCTGCGATGGTCGACCGCATGGGCGAGGTCCTTATCCGAGCACGGGATGAGCTGGGCATTGCGGTCTTGCTTGTGGAGCAGAACCTCGACTTTGCGCTGTCGGTCGCTAATCGCTTTATGGTGCTCAAGCTCGGCGAGATTGTAGAACAAGGGGACGTTGATGATGTTGTCTCGACCCAAACTCTCTCGGATCACCTGGCCGTTTGACCGGCATTCGCGACGGACCATGTGGTTATGGTTCCAAAACGGCCACTACGGTGTTAAAGGCGCAAGCAGGCCGACCAAGACAGGAAGAGAATGATGCGTTTACTGCCCCGTGAGGTGGATCGACTTCTTTTGCGCCAGGCTGCTGAACTGGCGCGATCGCGCCAGGCGCGCGGCCTTTTACTCAGCGAGCCCGAGGCACGCGCGATTATTGCGGATACCGTCTGCGAAGGTGCGCGCGGAGGAGGTACTGTTACCGAGATGGTTTCGATCGCGTCCGGGCTGTTGACTGAAGACGACGTGATGGAAGGGGTATCAGAGCGCCTCGATGCTGTCATGGTCGAGGGTTTCTTCCCGGACGGTCAAAAGCTGGTTTGCATACACGACCCCATCGGCCCAGGCAAATCCACTGTCCCTGGCGCGCCTCACAGGCCCCGCTGGCGCCTGGGTGAGCAGCCGGTTATGATCAATACGGATCGGCCAACGGTGACCTTGCGTGTCCAAAGCACCGCGGACCGGCCCATTCAGCTTGGATCGCACTATCACTTCTTCGAGGTCAATCCAGCCCTGCGCTTCGATCGTGCCGCCGCCTACGGGTTCCGGCTCGACGTCCCAGCTGCAACCACGGTGCGCTTCGAGCCGGGAGACACCCGCCTGGTTGACTTGGTGGCTATTGGGGGAGCCCGAGTTGTATATGGTCTGGCAGGCCTGGTGAACGGGGCCTTGGATGACCCAACCGTGCGCTCTGCCGCGATGATCCGTTTGGAAAGTTTTTTACAGGAGTAGGGTATGGCTCAGTCTATTGAGCGCTCTAGATATGTATCACTGTACGGTCCTACGGAAGGAGACTGCGTACGGCTAGGCGACACTGGCCTCTGGGCGAAGGTGGAGCGCGATTTCTGTGTAGGGGGCGATGAGTTAGTCTTTGGCGCGGGCAAGACGGTACGAGGGGGCACCGGTTGTGACGGTGTGCTGACCGCTGCCGACGGTATTTTGGACCTGATCATAACCAACGCTCTGATCATTGACGCCGTTGCGGGCATTATCAAGGCCGACATCGGCATTAAGGGCGGCCGGATCGTAGGAATCGGCAAGGCTGGCGACCCCAATCTTATGGATGGCGTAACGCCAGGGCTCACGGTGGGCGTGAACACGGATATCCGGGCCGCGGAAGGACATATCGTTACGGCGGGCGGAATCGACTGCCACGTGCATTTTATTGATCCGGGGCAGGTGGATGAAGCTCTTTCGGCGGGGTTCACCACGCTGATGGGAGGAGGGCTCGGACCCACTACGGTTCCTATTGCGTCGACAGGCACAACTAACCTGGGGCTAATGCTCCAAGCAGCTGAGGCCTTTCCGATAAACTTCGGTTTCATTGCAAAGGCGGCCTCGCATGCCGTCGAGCCTCTGCTCGAACAGCTTGCTGCAGGCGCAGCGGGTTTGAAAATCCATGAGGACTGGGGGGCGACTCCGGCCATCATCGATGCCGCCTTGAAGGCCGCGGAGATCGGCGGTGGGCAAATCCACTTGCACGCAGACACTCTGAATGAGTCAGGATTTGTAGAGCACACTCTGCGCGCCATGGCCGGACGGTGCATTCACGCCTATCACGTCGAGGGCGCCGGGGGTGGGCACGCGCCAGACATCATCCGCATGTGCGGCATATCGAATGTACTGCCCTCATCTACGAACCCTACGAATCCATTCACCATCAACACCTTCGATGAACATTTCGACATGGCGATGACGAGCCATCATCTCAATCCACGTTTGCCTGAGGACGTGGCGTTTGCGGAAAGTCGGATTCGAAAAGAAACCATTGGCGCCGAAGACGTTCTGCACGACATGGGAGCGATTAGCGCGATCGGTTCCGACAGCCAGGGGATGGGGCGAATCGGTGAAACCATCGCTCGCTGTTGGCAGCTTGCTGACACCATGCGTGAATTACGGGGCGCTTTGCCCGAGGATAGCGGCAGCGGTGCGGACAATTTCCGAATTCGTCGCTATATCGCCAAATATACTATCAATCCTGCTCTTATGTTCGGCATCGCAGATGAAGTGGGCTCGATTGAGCCTGGAAAGCTCGCAGATCTTATTTTTTGGAAGCCGGACAGCTTTGGCATCAAACCGGAACTAGTATTGAAATCTGGCTTCCCTGTCTGGGCTCCCTTGGGCGAGGCTAACGCTTCTCTTATGACCTGCGAACCTGTGCGTTATCGCCCGATGTGGGGGTACTTTGGTCGCGCTCCGCAGTCACTCGGCGTGCGTTTTGTCTCTCCATCTGCCATCGCCGCCGGGGTGGCCCAGCGACTCGATTTGAAAGCTACCTTGCGTCCAGTGGCCGACACGCGCCGTCTCACTAAACGCGATATGGTGCTGAATGATGTGTTACCTAAAATCGACGTCGACCCTGAGAACTTTCGGGTTTACATCGATGGACAGGCCATCGACAGCCCTCCCACATCGCAGGTCTCTCTCGGCCAATCATATATGTTGAAATAAGGAGTGCAAACCTTTGACTGCAGTGCGTTTAGGTTTCGGAGGGCCGGTAGGCAGTGGCAAGACGCGCCTGGTCGAGCGATTGCTCCCCTTGTTCGCCGCGCGAGGTATCTCTGTCGCCGTGATCACTAATGATCTGGTTACTCACGAGGACGCAGAACGTGTTCAGCGCTCCGGCCTCATCGATCCTGAGCGGGTTCTTGGGGTTGAAAGCGGGGCCTGCCCGCATACTGCTATCCGCGAGGACCCTTCGGTAAATCTTGAGGCAGCAGCTTGGCTGGAGCAGCGCTTTCAGCCTGACGTGATTCTCATCGAAAGCGGGGGAGATAATCTAGCCGCTACATTTTCTAGCGAGCTCGTGGACTGGTGGGCTTTCGTCATTGATGTAGCCGGCGGAGACGACATTCCTCGGAAGAATGGGTTAGGCCTGTTAAGGGCAGACCTGCTAGTCGTCAATAAGATTGATTTGGCACCTCATGTCGATGTCGATATGACACGCTTCAGAGCGGACGTAGCCGCAGCACGTCCCGATCGCGCTTCAGTATTTACCGATCTGCGAAAAGGCGAGGGTGTGCAGCTCGTTTTTGAACAAATTGTCCATAGCGCGCTGTTTGGGCGGAAACCCTGATGGGCGACGGAGTGCTGTCGTTGCGCTTTGCTCGTGATCGACATGGTCGAACGCGACTTGCTGCACGACAACAGCGCTACCCGTTGACGACTACCGCCGTTTTGCCCATGGAGTCAGAATCTGGTGCGCTAATATACGTGCAAAACGCGGCAGGATCAGTTTTTGGCGGTGATCGCCTGCATGTTGCCGTACACCTTGAGGCTAGCGCTGAACTTTGTCTCTCAACACCGTCCGCAACACGCCTGCAAGGTGAAGCGCTATCGATACAGACGACCATGATCGAGCTGAGCGAAGGAGCCTTCTTCGAGTACATCCCGGATATGATAATCCCGCATGCGCAAGCGGAACACAGGCAGCACACATGTATTGCACTGGCAAACGGAGCCGAGGCCATTTTCATGGAGAGTTTCGCGGCTGGCCGGGTGGCGAGAGGCGAGGAGCACCTTTATCGAAGCTTCTCGACGCACCTTCAAGTCAGTTTTAGCGCACGCCCTGTGCTTGTTGACGCTTCGAGTTTCCGTCCTGGGGAGGCGAGTCCGGCCTTAGAGGGGGCGTTAGCGTCGAGTGGTTTTGTTGGGACCATATTCGCGTTGTCCCAACAGGGCGACCATGAGGAATTGGCGACTCTTATCAGTCGACGGTTGGCGTCCTTACCGGGTGTGTATGGTGGTGCAGCTGCGTTAGCCTCAGGCTATGGTGCGGTGGGACGTTTTCTAGCTGACGATGCGCCAAATCTTCGGATGGCGACGCAGGTGGCTTGGGATGTCGCCCGTCGCCACATGCGCGGCCGTCCCGCTCCACTACTAAGAAAATGAAGAGGGATAATGCTTTTAGTGAATAATATTCTGGGCCACGTCAACGACCAGGATTTTTCCGGTCGTCAGACGGACCGTGTATGGATTGCGTCGGCCGACGCGGGTCGCCGCCGGTTACGCACTTGCAGCGAGGGGGGCGTAGATCTAGGCATCGAGCTGCCCCGTGTGAGCTGGATGTTTGACGGCGCAGTTCTGCATGATGATGGGATGTGTATATTGGTCGTCTCCCGCCGCCCCGAACTGGTGATGGTAATCTCGCTCAACGAGCTGGGCCCTGAGGCGGTGTTCCGGATTGGCCACGCTCTTGGGAACCGTCACAGTCCTGCGGAGCTACACGGTAATGAGATCCTTGTACCGGTGACCGATACGCCTGATCTTGTTGCGAGATCGGTCCAGGCCCTCGGATTGCGTGAGCTAACGATACGCTTTGAAGAAAGACCTTTTGCGGCTGCAAGACCTCCAAATGGTGTGGGGGCTGCACACGAGCACCATCACCCCGTCGCTAATTCTGACGATGCTTGAAGGCAACCTAGCCGTGCGCGCTGGCCCATTGTTGTCCCTTATGCAACTTGCCGACTCCGCGCTGCCGATAGGCAGGCACGCCCATGCGTTCGGCCTTGAGCGAATGCTTCGGGATGAGCGCGTGACCACGCCAGACGCGCTCCGTGAAATGATCGTCTCGGCCTTGATTCATGGCAGCGCCCGCGCAGACGGTGCGGGGACCGCGTTGGCTCATACGGCATTTGTGGATCGGAACTTAGAGGATCTGAAAGCAGTAGATGCGCGGCTTGACCTACTGAAGTTAACGGCTCCAGCACAGATGGCCTCACGTCGCTGTGGAAGTCGCCTAGCGGTGTTAGCACCGTCACTTCATGCAGACCCGATGTTGGCGGAATACGCTACCGCGGTGGCGGGCAAGGTTACGCCGGGTCATCTAGCGGTCATATCAGGAGCCCTGGCGGCGGCAATGGGGGTTAGCCGTGAGAATGCTGTGCTAGCTGAGCTGAGAGGTGTGGCTACGATGATTCTTTCGGCAGCCGTTCGCCTGGATGTGCTTTCGGCCACGGCGGCCCAAGGAATGATGGTAGCTCTTTCCACGCAAATTATCGCAGCGGCAGAGATCGCGCTTGTAACTCGCCCGGATGAGATGGAAGGTGGCGCCGCTGTGGGGCTAGACATAGCAGCTATGCGCCACGCTCGTGAGCACGGTCGGCTATTTGCAACTTGACAATGCTAATTAGGACGCACTCATATGAATGAAGACAAGATTTTGCGCGTTGCGCTTGACTGGGCTGTGGACGAGGTCGATCCGCCCCGATCATTCGGGGGTTGGAATACAGGCCGCGTGGTTCACCAAACACATGAAAGCCTGTTTGAAGATGACTTCGGAGAGTTACCCGCTTCGGACGGCGCGCCCACCAGCCTCGTTCCGCGACTAGCGACCCATTGCATAACGTCACCAGACGCCCGTCGTTATACTTTTCGAATCAGAGAAGGGGTTCGTTTTCATGATGGGTGTCCACTCGACGCGGAGGCTGTAGTTATCAACTACGAGAGAATGTGTTGCGCAACCTCGCCCTTTTTCTCTCCGGTTGTTGCGGACTTCAATCGCATGGGCGTTGGCCTCATTGAAAAAGTTCGCGCTTTAGACTCGATGACCGTAGAGTTCAAGTTTTCCGAGCCGTTTCCTGAATTTCTGCGTTACATGACCCAAGAAGACGCACCCGGTGCTCAGTCGCTGATTAGTCCGGCGGCCATTCGCAAACTCGGTCCTGATGGTTGTGCCGACAAAGCTCCTGGTACCGGTGCGTTCCGGTTTCATTCTCGTTTTGAGACGGATGGAGGGTCTGCGGTCGAGCTGCGGCGGAACGATGACTACTGGGCCGGCCCGCCACAGATAGAAGGGATCCGGTTCCTACCTTTTCCTGACCGCAAGGCTCGCGTCCGGGCATTGGTTGAGGGGAAGGTGGATGTCGCCTATAGCTTAGAGGGCGCTGACCTTGAGGAACTGGCGGCGCTAGGGTTCACCGTGCCCTCATTTAACCCACCATATCTCTGGTATCTGGTATTTAACTTGCGCGATCCGCTTATCGCAGATTTGCGCGTTCGGCAGGCAATTGCGTACGCTATTGATAGAGAGTCATTATGCGCTGAGTTATTTCCGGGGGCGGCTGTTCCGGCGCATAGTGCGCTATCTCCAGGCTCCCCTGCTCATGACCCGCATGCAGCAAATCGCTATGTCTACAATCCCGAGCGGGCAAGGGAGCTCTTGGCCGAGGCAGGGGCAAACGATGGCTTGGTTTTGGATGTCATTGCGGCGCAAGCGGGGTCTGCGCAGCTCGATCCAGGGGCCATTTATCAGCGGCTCGCGCTCGATCTAGCCAAGGTTGGTATTCGCTTAAATGTAACGCTGCATCCGGATTGGGTAGCTTACTGCAACCAGTGGCGTGAGGGGGCGCCGTCTGGCATTGCATTCAGTGAAATGAGCTGGGGGATGTCGTGCGATCTATGGCTATCACAGATCCTACATGGGGCAAATCAGTCTCCCCGAGGTTTCAACGCTGGGTATAACAATGACCCTCATCTCGACGGATTCTTAGATCTCGCTCGTGCTACGATTGACTCGTCGGAAAGAGCCGCGCTATACAGGGCAGCTGATGCAAGGGTCATGGAATCACTCCCGATTCTTCCCCTGTTCACGTCCCGTCGAGGTATGATCGCGTTTTCGCCCAGGGTGAAGGGGCTCACCGTCGTAAACCAGTGTTGGCAAGACTTCCGAAAAGTTAGGCTCGACTGACCGAATCGTTCCTGGTCAAACATGAGTCGGCAAGCGAGCTGCTGGAACATGGCGCGCGAAGAGGGCTTTAAGCAGTTTGCAGGCAAGCGGATCAAGCTGCACCTTGCATATGCATAGAGGTGCAGCGGCACCATAGCTCTTAAATAAGCCCAGGCTTTTTGATGCAGCACCTAATCGGCTCGGGGTGAACGGCTGCCCGTTTCATTGCGCTTCGGTTATCTAGCCTTTCTCGATATCAAGCTCGTGCGTTGGAGAATCCATGGACAACGAAGGAGATGCGCTGCGGACTTCCATGGTTTATGCAATTAGCCTGGATCCTGAGTTAACACCGCTTCGGCGTGGCATGTGTCTGAAAAGTACCTCTAAAAAACAGCACTCAAAGGGCGATTTCTATGCATTGGTTGGAAATTCTAGCCATCTGTTTTTTGACACTTCAGGTTTGAGGGTGCTGCGCAATAAGTGGTCATTTTTGTGCGCCAAGCGGAGAGGGGGATGATGGTAAGTCGCAACCTGTTGGATTGGCCAGGAATGCCACATTGGGATTCTCAGACAATATTAGAGGGCTGTCTTGCTGAAATAGCCCGCCCGGATGCCCAAGGAGACCTTGTATTTAGGAAGGTGCATGCTGCAGCAGCAAGATCGGAGGCCATGTGCGCGGGCAGTGTGAGCCGTAGTCGCCCGCTCGCGGGGCTCCCTGTGTCTGTCAAAGATCTATTTGACGTGACCGGAGATGTTACATGCGCCGGATCGCGTGTTCTGACCGACGCCAAGCCTGCGAATCAAGATGCGGTCGCCGTCGCGCGGCTGCGCCGGGCAGGTGCGATTATTGTCGGTAGGACAGCGATGACAGAGTTTGCGTATTCTGGGCTTGGACTGAATCCTCATTACGGCACACCGGGCAACTTCTACGACAGGTCTCGTATACCTGGCGGGTCATCCGCTGGCGCCGGTATCGCCTTGCGTGCGGGAATGTGTCTGGCTTCATTGGCTACAGACACGAACGGTTCCATCCGTATCCCTGCTGCTTTTTCCGGTACGGTTGGATTTCGGCCAACTGGGTATCGCATACCTCGACAAGGCCTTGTTCCCCTTTCTCCCACCCAGGATAGCGTCGGCCCCATCGCTAGAACAGTCGCGCAATGCGCCGCAATTGATTCAGTCCTTTCAGGCCAGATGGATGATTATCCCCAACATCGCGCACCCGAAGGGCTTGTGCTTGGCGTACCCAGCGGTTTTCTTCAGGACGACCTTGATTCATCTGTCTCGGAGGCGTTCGCTAGTTGTTTATCTAAGCTTTCGATCGCTGGGGCCTCCATTCGAACAACAGAAATTCACAGTTTGGAATTAGCGAAACAGATCGGGCCTGGAGGCATAACCGGGCCTGAAGCGTTGAGATGGCATAGGGCGATACTTAGCGATCGCGGCCATATGTATGATCCCAGAGTGTTGGCACGGTTGAACGGTGCGCACATGGTAGATGACGTAACTCTCAATTCTAGGCTTGAGGCCAGATTGGCAGCTATCCGGCAGTTTTCAGCTGAAGCGAGTCGATTTGACGCCATCCTTTGCCCGACCGTAGCCATCATCCCCCCCTACTTTAGAGAAGTCCAAGATGATGACAGCTTTTTTAGGCTCAATGCCCTAGTTCTTCGCAATACAAGCGCCTTCAGTGTGGTAGATGCACCTTCCATCACCCTGCCAATGCAGCTGGTCGATGCTTTACCAGTCGGAATTATGGTCAGTTCAGTTGTTGGACGTGATAGACGCTTATTAAGCGTTGCAGCTACGATAGAACGCATCATTGCAAGTAACGAATAGGCGAGAGATGGTCTCCTGATCTGAGTGGTGCAGCGTCTATTCGGTTGTCGACGACTGAATCCCCGCCAATGCCGCCAGCCAACTCGTCAGTTGACCAAGCTCATCCGTATCCTGACTGATGAGATGAGCTGAATCACTCTTCATTCCTTGCTGCATGCAGCCAACCGTTTTTGCCACAGCAAGGCCTTGAGCAAATTTCAAAGGCACATCGAACTCGTCGAGACTGAGCCAAATAACGAGTCCTCCGAGCTCTAGCCACTCATTCCGCCATTGAGATAAAAGTTGTGTTTTACCAAAACCAGGAGGGGCGCTAAGTAAAGTGAGGGCTTTGGAGGGTAGACCCACCCGTCCGATGGCTAAACCTTTGCGTTGCAGCACTGACTTGTTCAGTCGTGAAGGCGTTGCTTTAAGAATTAGACCGTAAGCGCCTTTAAATCGACCCACTTGCCCTTAATCGAACTGGGCCACTTTTTTCACAACAGGCTCCAGTGCCGTATTCCATGGCAGCAACTGCTCCAGCTTCTCCAGGGTGTCAGCCTCAGCAATGTGCGTCAGCACATGTTCAATGTATGCAGATGGTTCCAGGTTGTTGGCCTTGGCCGTTTCGATCAGTGAGTAACAGGTGGCGCTGGCCCGTGCACCCTGGGGCGTATCAG
>JAMCWB010000002.1 GCA_023475025.1 Gammaproteobacteria bacterium | reverse complement strand
GCGATGACCCGGCACCAGGCAAGCCTGCAGGCGATTGACCGCGCCACTGATGCCTTCCACCTCGAAATCGGCACTGCCTTCCAGACCCACAATCAATTGGTGGTGAGCGTGCGCATGTACGGCGCTTTGAACGGGCAAATCGAGTATGCGGGTTTTGATCATGGGCCGATCATCAACAGAAGGTATTTTCAGCCTAGACAAGACTTTGACAAAGCTCAATGTCCGCCCCATTGAAAAAAGCACCACCCAGCCACATCTAGGTTATGTCGTGACAACGCTGGGGATAGCAATGAGCAACTGGAAAGAGATTGAGCAAGAAGAAACAGACAGTGTCGCAGCGGGTGGCCAACTGGTTGTGCCTGATCAACGATTGCCACAACAGTTGTATGTCTTGCCGGTCAGCAACCGGCCCTTCTTTCCGGCTCAGGTCATGCCGGTGGTGCTCAATGCCGAGCCCTGGGCAGAGACACTGGAGCGGGTCGACAAGACACCCCACCAGATGCTGTCGTTGTTCTATGTCGAGCAGCCTGGCGCCAGCCAGGGGAAGCTCGACCTCGACAACCTGCCGCTGACCGGCTGTGTGGTCAAGGTGCACCATGCCACCCAGGAAGGCGGCAAATTACAGTTCATCGCCCAGGGCCTTACCCGGGTGCGAATCGTGCGCTGGATCAGCCGTAAACCACCCTACCTGGCCGAGGTCGAATACCCCAAGGCTGAGCAGAGTGATAGCGACGAAGTGCGCGCCTATGCCATGGCACTAATCAATGCCATCAAGGAGCTGTTGCCGCTCAACCCCCTATACAGTGAAGAGCTCAAGCATTATCTGAACCGCTTCAGCCCCAACGAGCCCTCACCCCTGAGTGACTTTGCCGCTGCCCTGACCACCGCCAAAGGTAGTGAGTTGCAAGGCATCATGGATACCCTGCCAGTGCTGCGCCGGATGGAAAAGGTGCTGGTGCTGCTGAAAAAGGAAATCGATGTTGCCCGCTTACAGGGTGAGATCAGCGAGCAGGTTAACCAGACCATCAGTGATCATCAGCGCAAATTCTTCCTCAAGGAACAACTCAAGATCATCCAGAAAGAGCTGGGGCTTTCCAAGGATGACCGCACCGCAGACATTGAGCAGTTCCGTGAACGCTTGCAGGGCAAAACCCTGCCCGATCCAGCCGAGAAGAAAATTGAGGAAGAGCTGAACAAGCTGGCAGTGCTGGAAACCGGATCACCGGAATATGCCGTTACGCGCAACTATCTGGACTGGGCCACCAGCATGCCCTGGGGCCTGCTGCACGAGGACCAGCTGGATATCACCCGGGCGCGCAAGATTCTGGATCGTGACCATGATGGGCTGGATGACGTCAAGGCACGCATTCTCGAGCTCCTTGCCCTGGGAGCCTTCAAGGGTTCGGTCAGTGGCTCCATCATTTTGCTGGTCGGTCCACCGGGCGTCGGCAAGACCAGTATCGGACGCTCGATTGCCGAAAGCCTGGGCCGCCCCTTCTACCGTTTCAGTGTCGGCGGTATGCGCGACGAAGCCGAGATCAAGGGCCACCGCCGCACCTATATCGGCGCCATGCCGGGCAAGTTCGTGCAGGCACTCAAAGACGTGGAAGTCATGAACCCGGTCATCATGCTGGATGAGATCGACAAACTTGGCGCCAGCCATCAGGGCGACCCAGCCTCGGCCTTGCTGGAAACCCTGGACCCGGAACAGAACAACCAGTTTCTGGATCACTATCTGGATATGCGCCTCGACCTGTCCAAGGTGCTGTTCGTGTGTACTGCCAACACCCTGGACAATATCCCCGGGCCACTGCTTGACCGCATGGATGTGATCCGCCTGTCCGGCTATATCAGCGAAGAAAAACTGGCGATTGCCAAGCACCACCTGTGGCCGCGTCAACTGGAGCGGGCAGGGCTACGCAAGAGTCAGGTACGGATCAGTGACAAGGCCCTGCGCCTGGTTATCGAGGGCTATGCGCGGGAAGCAGGCGTTCGCAACCTGGAAAAACAGCTGGCCAAACTGGTACGCAAGTCCGTTGTGCAACTGCTGCAAGGCGAGGTCGACAAGGTCAGTATCAAGCCGGATGACCTGCCCGGCCTGCTCGGCGCAGCCCCCTTCCGGGCAGAGCAAACGCTGAAGGGTACCGGGATAGTCACCGGGCTGGCCTGGACCTCCATGGGCGGCGCTACCCTGCCGATCGAAGCAACCCGCATTCACACCCTGAACCGCGGCTTCAAGCTGACCGGTAAGCTGGGTGAGGTGATGAAAGAATCGGCGGAAATCGCCTACAGCTACATCTGCGCCAATCTGGCGACCTACAAGGCGGATCGCGAATTCTTTGATCAGGCCTGGGTGCACCTGCATGTCCCCGAGGGCGCGACCCCCAAGGATGGACCCAGTGCCGGCATCACCATGGCCAGCGCCCTGCTGTCACTGGCACGCAACCAGGCCCCACGCAAGGACCTGGCGATGACGGGTGAGCTGACCTTGAGTGGTCACGTACTACCGGTTGGTGGCATTCGGGAAAAGGTGATTGCCGCGCGTCGGCAGAAGATTCACACGCTGATTCTGCCGGAAGCCAATCGGGGAGATTACGAGGAGTTACCGGATTATCTGCGCGAAGGCATGCAGGTGCATTTCGCCAACCATTTCCGCCAGGTGGCCAAACAACTCTTTGCCTTGTAGGGGCACAGCATGCTGTGCCCGCAAGCTACACGATCAGGGCAGAACGGTGGTACCGGTCAGGTAGCGATCCATTTCACGCGCAGCTTCGCGCCCTTCGTTGATCGCCCAGACTACCAGGCTCTGGCCGCGACGGGCATCACCGGCGGCGAAGACGCCTTCGGCATTGGTGATGTAACGGCCGTACTCGGCTTTGGCATTGGAACGGGCATCGGTTTCAATACCCAACTGATCCAGCACGCCGCCTTCCGGGCCCATAAAGCCCATCGCCAGGAGCACCAGATCAGCCTCGATCACGCGCTCGCTGCCAGGCACTGGCTGCGGCACCAATTGGCCCTGCTCGTTCTTCTTCCATTCCACGCCGGTCAGGTGCAACTGCGTGACCTGGCCATTCTCGCCGGTGAATTTCTGCGTCATCTGCAGATACTGGCGCGGGTCCTCACCCTGCACGGCAATGGCTTCGGCCTGACCGTAGTCAACCTTGAGGGTGCGCTTGAATTCCGGCCAGGGATTGTCCGGCGCACGCTCCAACGGTGGCTTGGGCATGATCTCAAGCTGGATCACGCTCTTGCAGCCGTGACGCAGGCTGGTGCCGACACAGTCCGTTCCGGTATCACCACCACCAATGACGACCACATGCTTGTCCTTGGCGGAGATGAAGTTGCCATCGGCGTGCTGACTGTCCAGCAGGCTTTTGGTGTTGGCGGTGAGGAATTCCATGGCGAAATGGATACCGCCCAGCTCACGGCCTTCGATTGGCAGATCACGGGCCACGGTAGCACCAGTCGACACCAGTACGGCGTCGTACTCTTTCTGCAGGTCGCTGGCATCGATATCCTTGCCGACTTCAACGCCGGTACGGAACTCGATACCCTCTTCCTTCATCAGATCGATGCGACGATCAATGTAGTGCTTTTCCAGCTTCATGTTGGGGATGCCGTACATCAGTAGACCGCCGATACGGTCAGCCCGCTCGAACACCACCACGTTATGACCGACGGAGTTGAGCTGGGCAGCCGCCGACAGGCCAGCCGGGCCAGAGCCGATCACGGCCACACGCTTGCCGCTGCGTTTCTTCGGCGGATTGGCCTTGACCCAACCTTCGTTGAAGCCCTTTTCGATAATCGCGTATTCGTGGTTCTTGATGGTCACCGGGGGTGCATTGATCCCCAACACACAGGAATCCTCACAGGGCGCCGGACACACGCGACCGGTAAACTCCGGGAAGTTGTTGGTCTTGTGCAGGCGATCCAGGGCTTCTTCCCAGCGGTTGTGGTAGATCAGATCGTTCCACTCGGGAATCAGGTTGTTGATCGGGCAGCCACCCACTTTGGGGGCGGTTGCCGAGTCACCGGCGTGACAGAAAGGCACGCCGCAATCCATGCAGCGGGCGCCTTGCTGGCGCAGCTCGGCTTCCGGCAGCTGCTCGTGAATTTCTTTCCAGTCGATCAGGCGCTCACGGGGATTGCGATCGTCTGGCAAGGCGCGCTCGTATTCGAGAAATCCGGTCAGTTTACCCATGGGATAGTCTCCTAAGCTGTAGCCTTGGCCGCAGCCAGGTTCTTCAGGTGCATGTCGAAGGCTTGAACAGCCACTTCGTATTCATCATCGATCTTCTGCTCTTCACGCACGGTCTGCATGTAACCCTGCATGCGCGCATAATCCACCGGCAGCACGCGAACGAACTGCTGCATGGCCTGCGCCCAGTCATCGAGCAATTCACGCGCGACATCGGAGCCGGTCAGATCGAAGTGGTTCTGGATCAGTTGCTTGAGACGCGCCTCTTCCTCGGCATCGTCCACCGGCCCGAGGCCAACCATTTCCATATTGCAACGCTCGGCAAAGTTGCCACCGCGATCCAGCACATAGGCCACGCCGCCGGACATACCGGCAGCAAAGTTGCGCCCGGTCTCGCCAAGAATCACTGCGGTACCACCGGTCATGTACTCGCAACCGTGGTCACCCACGCCCTCAACCACGGCGGTTACGCCGGAGTTGCGCACGCAGAAACGCTCACCGGCCTTGCCGCGCACATAGGCTTCACCGCGGGTGCCGCCGAAGAAGGCGACGTTACCGATGATGATATTGTCGCGTGCCTTGAAAGGCGCCTGGCTGTCGGGGTAGACCACCATGCGCGCGCCGGACAGGCCCTTGCCGAAGTAGTCGTTGGCATCACCTTCCAGCTCGAAATCAATGCCCGGGGCGGCAAACACACCCAGGCTCTGACCCGCCGAGCCTTTCAGCTTGACGTGTATGGTGCCCGCAGGCAGGCCCTTGTCTTCGTAACGCTTGGAGATCTCGTTGGACAGCATGGCGCCCACACTGCGATCGGTGTTCTTGATCGCGTATTCCAGGCGTACCTTGTCGCCACGCTCCAGCGCAGCCTCGGCATCCTTGATCATCTGGCGGTCGATGATCTTGTCGATCATATGCTTCTGCTCGACCGTCTTGTACAGCGTATCGCCTTCAGCCGGCTCGGCCTTGAACAGCAGGCTGGACAGGTCCAGATGCTTGAACTTCCAGTGGGTGATGCCCTCACGCACCTTGAGCACCTGGCTCTGGCCGACCATTTCATCGATGGTACGGAAGCCCAGCTCGGCCATGATCTCGCGCAACCCTTCCACCATCATGGTGAAGAAGTTGACCACATGATCGACTTGACCCTTGTAGCGGCCGCGCAATACGCGATCCTGGGTAGCGATACCCACCGGGCAGGTGTTGGTGTGACACTTGCGCATCATGATGCAGCCTTCCACCACCAGAGCCGCGGTGGCAATGCCCCACTCCTCGGCACCCAGCAGTGTCGCCACAGCAAGGTCACGCGGGGTTTTCAGCTGACCATCGGTCTGTACGGTCACGCGACTGCGCAGGCGGTTACGCACCAGGGTCTGGTGGGTTTCCGCCAGGCCCAGCTCCCAGGGCAGACCGGCATGCTTGATCGAGCTCAGCGGTGAAGCACCGGTGCCGCCATCATGGCCGGCAATCAACACCACATCGGCATACCCCTTGACCACACCGGCAGCCACGGTACCCACGCCGGCTTCAGAGACCAGCTTGACGTTGATACGCGCTTCACGGTTGGCGTTTTTCAGGTCATAGATCAGCTGCGCCAGATCTTCAATCGAGTAGATATCGTGATGCGGCGGCGGTGAAATCAGGCCCACGCCGGGGGTTGAACCACGGGTACGACCAATCCAGGCATCCACCTTGTGACCGGGCAGCTGGCCGCCTTCGCCCGGTTTGGCGCCCTGAGCCATCTTGATCTGCAACTCGTCGGCATTGGTCAGGTAGTGGCTGGTCACACCAAAACGACCGGAGGCCACCTGCTTGATGCGCGACAGCATGGAGTCGCCATTTTCCAGCGGCTTGAAGCGGATCGGGTCTTCACCACCCTCACCACTGTTGCTCTTGCCGCCCAGGCGGTTCATCGCCATGGCCAGGGTGGTGTGCGCTTCCCAGGAAATCGAGCCAAAGGACATGGCCCCGGTGGCAAAACGCTTGAAGATCGCCGACGCCGGCTCAACCTCGTCCAGCGCAACCGGCTGACGGTCGGACTGGAAGTCCAGCAGGCCACGCAGAGTAAAGGCTGCCTTGGACTGATCATCGACACTGGCCGCATACTGCTTGAACATCGCCGGATCATTATTGGCCGAGGAATGCTGCAGCAGGCGAATGGTATTCGGGCTGAACAGGTGGCGCTCACCGTCCTTGCGCCAGGCATAGTTGCCGCCGCTGCGCAGAATCAGGTTGTCATTGGCCAACTGCTCTTCCGGGTAACCCAGACGGTGCTTGATCAGGGTTTCCTGGGCAATTTCATCCAGGCCGATACCTTCGATACGGCTGACGGTGCCGGCAAAGCAGCGATCAATCACCGCCGAACTCAGGCCCAGAGCTTCAAAGATCTGCGCGCCCTGATAGGACTGCAGGGTCGAGATGCCCATCTTGGAGAAAATCTTCAGCAGGCCGCCGTTGACGCCCTTGGTGTAACGCTCGACCAATTTGGCATCGGTCCACTCGGCATTGACCACACCCTGATCACGCAGCTCATAGAGTGACTCGAAGGCCATGTAGGGATTGACTGCTGCTGCGCCATAACCCAGCAAGGTTGCAAAGTGATGGGTTTCCCAGACATCACCCGCCTCGACCACGATACCGGTGTGCGAGCGCAGACCTTCACGGATCAGGTAATGGTGCACCGCACCGGTAGCCAGCAGTGAAGGCACGGCAGCGTGATCGGTATCCAGGGTACGGTCACTGAGAATCAGGATCGAGTAGCCATCCTCCACCGCATCGCGGGCGTGGCGGCAGATGCGCTTGAGCGCGCTTTCCATTTCACCCTGACGCCCGGTGGCGTGGAAAGTGATATCAATCGTGTGCGCCTGGAAGTGGTCGTGATCAATGTGTTGCAGCTTGCGCAGCTCATCATTGGTTAGTACCGGCTGACTGACTTCCACCATACGGCAGTGCTTGGGCGTCTCTTCCAGCAGGTTGAACGACTTGCCGACAAAGGTCTGCAGTGACATGACCATCTCTTCGCGGATCGGGTCGATCGGCGGGTTGGTCACCTGGGCAAAGAACTGCTTGAAGTAATGTGACAGGTGCTGCGGCTGATCAGACAATACGGCCAGCGGGTTGTCCGCACCCATGGAACCCAGTGGCTCCTTGGCGGTACCGACCATATCGGCCAGGATCAGGGACAGGTCTTCCTGGGTGTAACCAAAGGCCTGCTGACGCTTGCGCAGGGTAGATCGGTCCAGATGATGCTCTTCCACATTGGGCAGCGGCAGATCGCACAGCACAATCTTGTTCTCGGCCAGCCACTCGGCATAGGGCTGGCTGGCACACACCTGGCTCTTGACCTCGTCATCACTGATGATGCGACCGGCTTCCAGATCGGCAATAAACAGGCGACCCGGCTCCAGGCGGCCTTTCATCACCACCTTGGACTGGTCAACCACCAGGGCGCCGGTTTCCGAGCCCATGACAATGGTGCCATCTTCGGTGACCAGGTAACGCGAGGGACGCAGGCCGTTGCGGTCCAGAGTCGCGCCGATGACCTTACCGTCAGTAAAGGCAACCGAGGCCGGGCCATCCCAGGGCTCCATGATGCAGGCGTAATATTCATAGAAGGCACGCTTGGTGGCTTCCATATCGGGCTGGCGCTGCCAGGCCTCGGGAATGACCATCATCATGACCTTTTCCAGCGGGCGACCGGTAAGCACCAGCAGCTCGATGACCATGTCCAGGTTGGCCGAGTCGGACATGTTGTGGTCACAGATCGGCTTGAGCATGCCCAGCTCTTCATCGCTGAAGTACTCGGTGCTCAGCAGGTCTTCACGCGCACGCATCCAGTTGATGTTGCCCTTGACAGTGTTGATCTCACCGTTGTGCGACAGGTAACGGAACGGCTGCGCCCGACGCCAGGCCGGGAAGGTATTGGTCGAAAAGCGCGAGTGGTGCATCGCCAAAGCGGACACCGTCTTCTCGTTCTGCAAGTCCAGATAGTACTCACGGACCTGAGCTGTAGTGAACTGACCTTTATAGACAATGGTACGGGTCGACAGCGAGGCGACGTAGAAATCTTCCTCGGCACCCTGCACAGTCTCTTTCACCCGATGCGCCGTATAGTTGCGCAGCACATAGAGCTTGCGCTCAAAGGCTTGCTGATCCAGTTCATCCGGGCGGGCAATGAACAATTGCTCGATCTGTGGCTCTTTTTCCAGCGAAGCTTCACCCAGGGTGCTGTTGTCCTTGGGTACCAGGCGCCAGCCCAGCAGTGGCAAACCCAGGCGCTCGGCATTGCGCACCAGCACGGCACGGCATTCCTCACGAATATCGGCATCACCAGGGAAGAACACCATACCCACGGCATAGTCACCGGGCTGCGGCAGGGTCACACCCTTTTCTGCCATGCTGTCACGCAGCGTGGCATCGGGAATCTGGATCAATACACCAGCGCCATCGCCGCTGCGCACATCAAAACCGGTACCACCACGGTGTTCCATGCAGGTCAGCATGGAGAGCGCGTTTTCAATAATCGCATGGCTTTTTTCGCCTTTCAGACTGGCAACGAAGCCAATCCCGCAACTATCATGCTCCAGTTCAGGGCAATAAAGACCTGCAGACTGCTGGTTAAGGTTAGCCATCATTCAGCTCCAGTTATTCGCACAGCACGTCTGTTACCACCATCGCCAACACTTGTGTAGTCAGGCGGGAAGACTGGCCTAGCGGATTGCATGCAGCTACCATGGCGAGCACTTGCCATCAGTAGATACGCTGATCCGGCGCCAATCTTTTCTGTGCGCGTTAAAAATTGGCCGCAAACTGTACAATGTCGTTAAAATATAATCCAGTGTCGCAGGTCGATAAGTTCCTATTTATTCGGCCGCAAACTGTTGCCTAAGGTTATCGCCGGCGATAAAGCACCCATTTAGTGCAGAAAACTGCCTTTGCGCCAAAATAGTGCGGATAGATGCCCTGTCACTGTCACCCCGATCCGGGAAACACCCTCCTGCCGAGGCTGCAACAGGGCATCTATATACAATTGAACAAGCTGGCCCTGATTTTGCTCGGCATCTGCGCTTTTTGTGCTTAATGCCTGCCTGGAGAATACCGTGATAACTGGACAGCCCCTGCCTTACTTCCAGCCCCTGATTGATACCGCGACGGGCCGTATTGCCGGCTATGAAGCCCTCGCCCGCCTGCGCCAGGATGATGGCAGCATTGTCAGCGCCGGGCCTTTATTCACCGACCCGCGAACACCTGCCCACGACCTGCTGGAACTCGACCGTTCCATTCGCAAACTGGCCCTGGAGCGCTTTCGTGATAACCCGGGTGGTTTTCTGACCCTGAATATTTCGCCCCAATGGATCAGCCAGTTACAACCGGACAAGCCGCTGCCCAGCCTGCAACTGCTCGCTGAAACCGGCCTGGCACCGGATCAGGTTGTGTTCGAGATCACCGAGCTACAAGGGGATATTGATCAGCTACGCGAAGTGGTCAAACGTTACCGTGAAGCCGGGATTCGCATTGCCATCGATGATTTCGGTGCCGGCTATTCCATGCTGGACCGGGTTTTGGCGCTGGAACCTGACATCCTCAAGCTGGACATCCAGCTGTTCCGCAAGGCGGCCAGCGGCAAGGGCAACAGTGGCGATTTTGTCCGCGCACTGGCTCTGATGGCCGAGAAAAGTGGCTGCTGGATTATTGCCGAAGGCGTCGAAACCGAACAGGAGCTCCACTTTGCTCTGGAGTGCGGCGCGCGCTATGTACAGGGCTACCTGTTTGCCAAACCGGAAGAGAACTTTCTGCCGGAACGTGCGGTAGAAGCCCAGTTTTCTGCCCTGCGTGATCACTATGTCAGCAGCAAACTGGCCGAACGGGCCCAGTTGGCGACCCTGCGTGCGCAACTATCGGAGCTTTTCGGCTTGCTGAACCGCTGGCTGGCAGCCGGCGCAAAACCGGATGACCTGCCCGCCCATGACAACTATCCCTGGCTGTTGCGCTGCTTTCTGTGTGACGCCCATGGCACACAGATTTCACCCAACTATGAGTGGCTGCAGGATCGCTGGCAGGCTGACCCGCACTACCTTGACCATAACTGGTCCTGGCGGCCGTATTTTTACCAGATCCTTGCCGAGGCCGGTGAAGACAGTCGCGTGATTCTTTCCAACCGCTACCGCGATGCCACGACCAACCAGTACTGCATGACCTCTGGCTTCTTTATCGACAACAGCCGCCACCTGCTGCTGGTCGACATCGACCTGGACGCCATCTGATCAAGCGCCCACTGAATGCTACAATCGCTGGCTGAAATGGCTTCAGGAACCCGACCATGCCCGCTATTCATATCGCCCAGCCACCCGCTCTGAGCATCCGCGCCGGCCAGCGCGCGCGCCAGCATATCGAGCAGAACGGCTTGCAGCCCAGCGACGTGCATATCTTGCCGGGTGCAGCGGGTGGCCCCAAGGCATTGGGCATTCAGGGCCTTGACCTGGCGCTCTTTGGTGACTGGCTGACGCGCCAGCCACAAGCTCGCAGCCTGGTGGGCGCCTCTATTGGCAGTTGGCGCTTTGCCAGCGCCAGCCTGCCCGACCCGGTAGCCGGACTGAAGCGACTGGGCGAGCTCTACACCCGCCAGCGCTTTCCCAAGGGCATCAGCGTGGCTGAGATTACCCGCCGCTGCGAGCGTATGGTCGACGACCTGCTCGACGGGCAGCAAGAGGCCATCCTCAGCAATCCGCACTACCATCTGAATATCATGGTGGTAAAAAGCCTTGGCTTGCTGCAGCACGACTCGCCCGGCCGACTCGGCATGGGCCTGACTGGCGTCATCAGTGCCAACCTTCTTGGCCGGCGACACCTGAAACGTTACTTCGAGCGGGTTGTGCTGCATGATAGCCGGCGCCAGCCGCCCTGGGCCGATCTTGACGACTTCCCTGGCCAGCAGGTCAGCCTGGACAGCAACAACCTGCGCCAAGCCTTGCTGGCATCGGGCTCTATTCCCATGGTCATGGAAGCGGTACGCGACCTTCCTGGCGCAACGGAAGGGGTCTACCGGGACGGCGGCCTGCTCGACTATCACCTGGACCTGCCCTGGCAAACGCCGGGTATCGTGCTCTATCCACACTTCACCGATCGTATTGTACCGGGCTGGTTTGACAAGACTCTGCCCTGGCGGCGAGCCAACCCTGAGCAGGCCAGCGATGTGCTCCTGCTGGCGCCCTCACGTGACTATCTGGCCAACTTGCCCCACGGCAAACTGCCCGACCGCAACGACTTCAAGCGTTTTCTCGGTGAAGATGCTGCGCGCGAGGCCTATTGGCGGCAAGCCATGGCGGAAAGCCAGCGTCTGGGTGATGAATTTCTCGAACTGGTGGATAGTGGCCGTCTGGTCGAACGTATTCAGCCCCTTTAATGACGAACGAAGCGCTCCAACCACCCTGCCCCCTGTGCCAACAGCCAACCCGGTATCTTTGCCGCGACCGTCGGCGGCCCTACTTCCACTGCAACCAATGCGAGATGGTGCATGTGCCGGCTGACTGGCACCTGCCTGCCAAGGAAGAACGTGCGCAATACGATCTGCATGACAACCAGATCGATGATCCTGCCTATCGGCGCTTTCTCAGCCGTCTCGCAACCCCCTTGCTGGCACGCCTGCCCACAGGCGCCGAAGGGCTGGATTTTGGCTGCGGTCCCGGGCCTGCACTGGCAGCAATGCTCGCCGAGCAAGGGCACCCAACGGCAGTCTATGACTTGTACTACGCGCCAGATACGGCAGTCCTCGAGCGACAATGGGACTTTATCACCAGCAGTGAAGTGGTCGAGCACCTGGCCCGTCCGCACGCCGAGCTAGAGCGCCTGTGGCACTGTCTGCAGCACGGCGGCTGGTTGGCCATCATGACCAAGCGAGTAACCGACCTGAATACCTTTACCAACTGGCATTACAAGAACGACCCCACCCACATCAGCTTTTTCAGTGAGCAGAGTTTTGTCTGGCTGGCAGAGCAATGGCAGGCAAAACTGGAATTTACCGGGCCGGATGTGGTGCTGTTACAGAAGCCAAGCTGACCAGGCCGCCCGCAGATAACTACGCGCCCTCATCGGCTACAGACTGATTACCTCGACAAATCGAGGACTTGCCTGCTCATCTTTACGTAAATTAGCAAAGTCGAACAGCTTTGTATCTGCCAGCTGTGACGGCTGCACATGCTGCAAGGAGCGGAAAATATTATCCAGCCGGCCCGGGGTTTCCCGCTCCCAGCCCTGCAGCATCTGCTTGACCACCTTGCGTTGCAGATTTTCCTGCGAGCCACAGAGATTGCAAGGAATGATGGGGAACTCGCGCAGCGCTGCATAGGCGGCGATATCCTTTTCATTGCAGTAGGCCAGGGGCCGAATCACCACATTGCGCCCGTCATCCGAGCGCAACTTGGGCGGCATCGCCTTGAGGTTGCCACCGTAGAACATGTTGAGGAAAAAGGTTTCGATGATGTCATCACGGTGGTGCCCCAGAGCCAGCTTGTTGGCACCGATCTCGTCGGCGAAGGTATACAGGTTACCCCGACGCAGCCGCGAGCACAGCGAACAGGTGGTCTTGCCCTCGGGGATCTTCTCCTTGACCACCGAATAGGTGTCGCGCTCCAGGATGTAATACGGCACCCCGATGCTGTCCAGATAGGCCGGCAATACCTCTTCCGGGAAACCCGGCTGCTTCTGGTCCATGTTCACCGCAACCAGCTCGAAACGGATAGGCGCAACCTTCTGCAGGTGCAGCAGCATATCCAGCAGGGTGTAACTATCCTTGCCGCCTGACAGGCAGACCATGACCTTGTCGCCATCCTCGATCATCTGGTAACTGGTCACTGCCTCGGCAGTGAGCCGCCGCAAACGCTTTTGCAGCTTGTTCTGATTGACGCTGAAACTGGACATGGCACTACTACCTGCAGAGTAAAAACGCGCATTCTACCCGTAATCAGCGGTCGGAAAAAACAAAACCCCCGCAGTGCGGGGGCTTCGCTACATGCAACTGTCGGTATTAACGCAAATATTCCGGGCCTACACCCAGGCCCCAGAAGATGACCGAGGTAGCGATCATGGCCACCAGCACCACCAGGCCAACGGCCAGGATGGAGCTTGAAAACATGAAGCCCTCTTCCTTGGGGATATCCATAAAGATCGGAATACCCTGATAGAGGAGATAAGCGGTATAGCCAATTGCAGCCGTGCCCACCAGCATACCCAGCCACAGGCTCGGGTACAGGGCGGCAATACCCGCCAGGAACAGCGGTGTCGCGGTATAGGCGGCAAAGACTACGCAGTCGGTCAAGGTCGGGCTGGAATCATAGGTGCGCGCCATCCAGTGAATAAAGGCGCCCATCACGGCAACCCCGGCGAGCATGGCCAGATAGGCCAGAATCGTCATTTGCATGGCACTGGCTTGGGTCAGCCTGACCGCATCAGCGGCGGCGCCAAAGCTCCAGCCTACCTGGGTGGTACCGATATAAGCAGAGACTGCCGGAATGGCAGCAAGGACGAGCACATGAGTAAGATACATGTGGCCGATGGTTTCTTCGTCACCCTTGATATCCTTCCATTCCTGGTCCGGATGAGTGAATAACCCCAATACGTGATGGATCATGGTCTGACCTCCTGATTATTATTCAGCCCGCCAGCAATCGTTGTGCCGACGGAACAGAAGGTGCGACGTCTTGTCGCATCTCCCTTGTCTAGGACTATAGCCAACTTCAGCGTCGAACGTGCACTTTGGCTTAGAGAGATTCGCGACTTCAAACTTTCCCGTAATAGCGTTGAAGAATTAAGAAGGCGTCATTGATGGCCTGCGCATCCGCTGTCGCGCCGCCGCGGTCCGGGTGATGCTGGCTGAGCAGTCGCCGGTGACGCTGCTTGACCGCTGTTGCTGTCAACGGCTCCTGCAGCTCAAACAGCTCCAGTGCCGCGGCATGCTCAGCGCTACTGACACTGGTCCGCCCCTGGTAAAAATCGCCCAGCAACCGCTCGACATCAGCCGCATTGGTCTCCACCCACTGAGCCCAGTCAAGATAATAGGCGCGCAGCGGATCTTCCCGCTGCAGCGCTTCGCGCCCCGGCGTCCTCGGGCCAAGGCGAATCGATAGCGCATGGATATCCAGCTGCAGGCCCTGTTCCGCGAGCTGATCAGCCAGCCGATAGAGTTGGTGAAACAACAGAAAGTGCAACTGGAACAGGGCCAGTGGCTCGCGCAGCGCACCGCTGACAGCAAAGGGGGAGTCCGGAAAGTCTGCCGCCAGACGCTTGATCAGTGCGTATTCATCGATCCCCTGCGGATGCGCGTCGAGCAACGCATGCAGGTGATCAATGAAATTTTCCGGTAACAGTTCATCAGCGCTGGCAGTCATGCTGGCATTGTAGCCAGCTCAGTCCGGTTCGGCTAACAGCGCATGTTTGTCTGCCGCCTCCCGCGCTGCTTTCACCGCAGCCAGAAAGCCCTCACCCCAGTAACGAATATCATAATGACTGACCACACCGTACAGCTCGCGAATGCGCGCCTCACGCTCGGCACGGCCCAGGGTCAGGCCGACGTAGAGAGTATCGCGCAGATCATGCGGATCATGCGGGTTGGTCAACAGCGAGCCATGCAGCTCAGCCGCCGCCCCGGCGAATTCCGATAGCACCAGCACCCCACGCCCCTCACACAAACCTTGAGTCGCCACATATTCCTTGGCCACCAGATTCAGACCGTCACGCAGGGGCGTAATCCACATGACATCAGCCATCAGGTAATAGGCAATCAATTCCTTGAACGGAATAGCGCGGTAAAAGAACTGCACCGGTGCCCAGCCAACCCGCGAGAAGCGGCCATTGATGCGCCCTACGGCCTGCTCGATCTGCTCCAGCAGAGTGTCATAGATGGTCATTTCCCTGGCAGCCGGCACACACACGGTAATCAGGGTCACTTTGCCCACCAGCTCCGGATGGGCATCGAGCAGCGCCTCGAAGGCTTGCAGTTTGGCCAGGATACCCTTGGTGTAATCCAGCCGCTCCACCGAGAGCACCACCCGCACGCCACTCAACTGCTCGCGCAAGTGCTGCATGGAGGCCTGGGTTTCTTTGGTATTGACCAGATTGCGGACCCGGTTGATATCCAGCCCGACCGGGTGTGCGCCCAGCCCAATATAGCGGTTATGCACCTTGATCGCGGTGGTCATATTGTCCAGCCCGACCGCGCAGCCATAGGTGCGGTAACGCGGTGCACAGGACTGACTGTCGAGCACCTCGACCGGCGCCACCCCGCGCACCACATCGACAAAATTCTCGGCCTGACGCGGGATATGGAAACCGACGTAGTCGCACTGCAACAGGCTACCGATGATTTCGCGGCGCCAGGGCAATACATTGAACACATCCGCCGAAGGAAAGTACGTGTGATGGAAGAAGGCAATGGTCAGATCGGGGCGCAGCGGACGCAGGAAGGCCGGCACCATCCACAGGTTATAGTCATGAATCCAGACCACGGCATTTTCTGCCGCCTCTGCCGCCACCCGCTCGGCAAACAAGCGGTTGACCTTGAGAAAAACCGCCCAGTCTTCTTCACGGAAGACGGCCCGCTCCCAGAAGGTATGCAAGGTCGGCCAGAAAGCTTCCTTGGAGAAACGTTTGTAGAAGACATCAACGTCCTGCTTGCTCAGCGCGACCCTGGCCGCGGTCAACTGCGGGTAGTGTTCCTTGTCCACGCTGGTATGCACCTCAAAGGGCACCGCACTGCGTGGCTCATGCACCGACCAGGCAACCCAGGCACCCGGCTGATCGGTTGCAAAAAAACTCAGCAAGGTGGGAATAATCCCGTTCGGGGACGTCGGTGGGCGCCGCACCAGCTTGCCCTGCTCCACCACCTCCTCGTAGGGCAGGCGGTGGTAGACCATCACCAGTTCCGACTTACCCTTGGCCTGCAGATCCGGCAGCTCGGAGCTCACACCCAAGGGGCCCAGAAACCCAAAATGGCCGAAGGCTTCAAGGATGCCGCCGCAGCCGCTCAAGCGTGCATGCAGCACGCGCGCCCGGTCTGCTGTCGCATCCAGCAAGCCGGCTTCCGATTCGCCCGCACAGACGCCCTTGAAACCTTGCTCGTACATGGACAGGTCATTGAGGGTGTCACCCGCTACCAGGACATCATCGAAAGGCACGCCGATATGTTCGACCAGGCGCTTGAGCGAGCTCCCCTTGTTGACCCCGCGCGGCAGACAATCCAGATACATGCCAGCCGAGAAAAGTGCATCACAACCGAGGGACTCAATGGTTGCTACCAGGGCGTCAGTGACCGCGTCAGGCGCACAGAACCAGGAGCAGCGACGTTGCTGTGGCACCTCCTGGCGCTCCAGGCCGGGAAAGCCGTCCAGGGCGCGGATAACCGGCCATTCGCCCGGCCAGTTGGCTTCAATGTCCTGTTGTAACGGATACACCGGCTGCAGGTTATGCCCGTCTACCAGAGTGGCACCCACGTCACTGATGATGTAATCGGGTCGCGGTATGGCCGGATCAGACAGCAGTGGTTCAACCACTTCCAGACCGCGCCCGGTTACAAACACCAGGGTTATACCCGGGTGCGCGGCAATCAGTTGATAAAGGCGCTGGCGATTCTCCGGATCGCCAGCCAGAAAAGTCCCGTCCAGATCGGTGGCTAACAACATCAGCATTCTCCTGCTCACCGGTCAGACAACCTTGTTGACTAGTCGTCTGGCCGGGATGGGGTTTCAGGATGCGGAGCCTGCTCCTCTTCCAGCATCATCTCCAGTACGGCTGGTGATGTGCGCACCATAGGCACGTAATGTGCCGCTGAATCCACAATCTGATCCTTGCCTTTGCGCCAGTGCTGCCAGGCGTGCAAAGCGCTGATGCCGAACATCAGCATGAAAAACAACGGCAGGGCCTGTGGTGCCCACCAGCCCATCAACCACCCTGCAAGAGCCGGGCCAACTGCCGCACCAGCACCATGCAGCATCAAGAGTGCCGCATTGCCTGGCAGCACTTCTTCCTGATGCAAGTGATCCATCATGTGTGCGACCACGCTGGGGTAAACCGCAAAAGCACCACCACCAAACACAGCAGCTGCGACCAGCAACCAGTTGCCGAACGGCCCCAGAATCGCCATCAGCAAGCCCCCTGCCGCAGCGACTGCAGCGATGATCGCCAGCGCCAGGCGCCGATCCACACGATCCGAGAGCAATCCCATCGGCCACTGCAGCAGTGCACCGGCCAGAATCACCAATGATATAAACCAGGCGATATCACCGGCCGACATGCCCATACGCCCGGCATAGACCGCACCCAGCCCCCAAAAGCCACCCATGGCCAGACCGGATAACAGGCTACCGGCACAGGCGACCGGCGCGGCACGCCATAAGGTACGCAGGGCAAGTCGGGGCGTCTCACCGATAACCGGCTGCGGCAAGCGGGTTGCCGCCAGCGGCATCACTGCCAGGCACATGAGCACAGCAGCCAGGGCAAACAGGGTAAAGGTCATCGGGCTATCAAGATGCAAAAACTGCTGCGCCACTGCCAGCGACAGCAGGTTGATCGCCATATAACTGGCAAACACCCGGGCTCGGTGCTCCGGTGGGGCCTGACTGTTGAGCCAGCTCTCGACCACCGTGTAGATGCCCACCAGCATCAGGCCGGTCAATACCCTGAGCACCACCCAGACCCAGGGATCGATAAGCAGCACATGCAGGAGCACGCAGGCCGCGGTAGCGGCAGCAAAGAAGGCGAACGCGCGGATATGCCCCATACGCCGGATCAGCCGCGGTCCCAGCCAGGTGCCCAGAATGAAGCCGACAAAATAGGCCGAGCCGAACAGCCCGAGCAACTGGTCGGAAAAGCCTTCACCGGCGCCGCGTAGCGCCAGCAGGGTATTCAGCAAGCCGGTACCAAGCAGCAGCAAGGCAATGCCGCACAACAAGGCGGTAATCGGGAACAGCAGTGTCACCATGGGACCTGTCTCCTGTGGCGGTTAGGGGGACAGGCAGTTTGGGCAGGGGTCAGCACAGAAAGCCTGTGACTGACCGCTGGCAGGCCTTGTAGCCTGTCCAGCATGACCGAACCGGGCAAGGGGCCAGTTCAGATTTATTATCGCGCAACTCTTGCTGGACGTGCTTGCCAGCAGGTTGCTATCTGTATACCAGCCTAACCAAAGCTGAGCGCTTTCGCCAGTTGACAGCGGCGACCCGCTCGGGTCGGATGGACGCTGAGACTCTATAAACAAGGAGCTGGTGATGGCAAAAAAACAATTGCTGATTGTTGCCCATGCGCCTTCAGACAATACCCACAAACTGGTGCAGGCGGTTCTCAAAGGCGCTGGCCACAAAGATATCGACGCCGTAGAGGCGGTATGGAAGCCCCCGCTGGAAACACAACCCGATGACGTGCTCAAGGCAGACGCGATCATTCTGGGCACTACGGAAAACCTGGGCTACATGAGTGGCGCCCTGAAAGACTTTTTTGATCGCTGCTATTACCCGGTACTGGAACAGAAACAGGGCTTACCTTGCGCCCTCTATGTCCGTGCCGGACACGACGGTACCGGTACCCTGCGCGCGATCAAGACCATAGTCACCGGCCTGCGCTGGCAGTGGGTACAGGACCCTTTGTTGCTCAAAGGCGACTGGCAGGACGACTTTCTCGCTCAGGCAGAAGAACTGGGGCTGTATATGGCCGCCGGGCTGAATGCGCAGATTTTCTGAACCGCCGAGCCTTCTGCAACGGGACTTTCAACCGTATACTGGATCATATGGAAGAACTCATGCAGCGCCTTGAGGCGTGTTATCAGCAAGCTGAAAGCCACTTTGGTCGGCGTTTTGTCCGCCCCGAGGTGCGCCTGGACCTGCGCGGCCAGAAAGCCGGTATCGCCTACCTGGACCGGCATTTACTGCGCTTCAACGCCGGCATGTATGAGCGCCATGCTGAAGACTTTCTGCAGCAGACGGTGCCCCATGAGGTCGCCCACCTGATTGCCCATGCCCTGCATGGCCATCGCATCCGCCCCCACGGAGCGGAATGGCAGGGCATCATGCGCGACCTTTATGGCCTGCCTGCACGTCGCTGCCACACCTATAGCCTGCCGCGCAGACGCACCACCGAGTACCTTTACCGCTGCGCCTGCCCCAATCCGGTGCACTTTACCCCGCAGCGGCATCGCTGGGTACTCAAGGGGCGCCGTTACCAATGCATCCGTTGCAGCCAGCGCCTGCACTTTACCGGCCAATCCCGGCAGACTGTCCGCTAAACGCCCTTACAGGCTGATCCGGCCCTGCTCCAGCAGCCCCTGTAAACCATCCAGCAACTTGCCGTTCAGCGCACTGGCCTTGTCCAGCTGCGCCTGATCAAAGCGCGCATCCAGCGAGAAACCACCCTCGAGCATGGACTCCAGCATGTCGCGGGCATTGCTGCCGACCTGATTAGCCTGGCGCAGTGACTGCAGCAACCCATCGGCGTACTCGCGCAAGGCATTGTTGACCACACTGGGCGCAGCCCCAGGGCCGGACACCTCGCCGTAGGCAGCGCTGGCCTGGGATACCCGGGTCTGGGTCATACTCAAGGACATGGATGCCAGCTGGGTAGTATCCATATCCAGCGCCAGTGCGCGCTCAAAGGCGCCCTGCACATCCCCGGAATAGAAAGTATCTGCCAGCCCCTGAACCTGCTTCAGCAGATCTTCCAGCGCCTTGCGTTCACCGCCATCCAATTCGCCGTCAAGTTCAACCTGCCACTGGCCAATACGCAGCTCACTGCTGCTGGCACGCACGGACTGACTCTGCCCCGCTGCGCCTGACTGGCTGCTGGCCTGCACAGAGCCCATGCTGGCAGAGGCCTGGGCAATGCTGATGCGCAGCCGGTCACCCTCGCGGGTGGTAATATTCAGATCGAAGGTATCAGCACGGGCAGTGAATGCCTGCGCTTGCAGAGCGCTGGCGCTCTCGACGGCCGGTGCAGGCGGCAAGAAGCGCTCACGCAGTGACTGCAGTCCCGACTGGATAGACTCATAGGTCGCGTCAATATCCTCCGCCACCTTGCCATTGAGCATGCCCATGCCCTCGAGGATCTTGCGCGCCTCTGCAAAGCCTTTTTCGATGCCGCGAACGGCCTGATCCAGGCGCTTTTGCAGGGCCTCGCTATCCGCGCCATCCGCCGCGTCCTGCTGCAGGCGACCACCGACAAAGCCGAGGACGCGCTCGGCAACCTTGTCCGGGGTAAAGTTATTTGCCTGATCGGCCGCCAGACTGCCGGGCGCCAGCCCAAGGCGCTCTGCCAGCCGATTGGCCAAGGTCAGTTGCGGGTTCAGTGATTCCAGTCGCACCGGGGTCTGCGTCGCCGGTACCGAGTAGCGGGCCTGAGCCGGCAGCAAAGGGTTTGAAACACTCATGATAGTCACCTCCGGTTGCTCGCTCAGGTTATCGGCGACGCCAGCGCACGCTTTACCGCTGGGCGACGAACGGTAACAAGCCTGAGCTTCAGAGCGGCCTGAGGTTGCGGATAAAGGGGCGCAGGGAGTAGCCCAGCTGCGCTTCCAGATCATCAGCCCATTGCTGCATGGCCAGCGGGTCCAGTTCCAGCTCGCCACTGGCGGGCACAAAGAGCAGGATATTGCCCTCCTCCACCTCAGTGCGCAGCACCGCAGGGCCGAGTACGTCCCGCAGCATGTCCACGGCAAAAGGCTCGTTGTTGTCGCGCTGCTGCCACTGGTTGATGATCAGAACCCCGTGCGGACGCAGGGCACCCAGGCAGGCGCGGAAAAAGTCAGCTTCCAGCTGCAGCCGTGACAGCCCCCCTTCCATGTACAGATCGACAAACAGCAGATCGCAGCTCGCAGCTTGCCTGTGCACATAGTCATCCGCACAGCCGCGCACCAGCTGCAACCGCGGGTCGGCAGACAACCCCAGCCACTGCACCGCCAGCTCCACCACGGCCGGACGCAACTCGACCGCAGTGACCTGTCGCGGTGCAAAGTGTTGCAGCAAACAGTTGGCCAGGCTGCCACCACCCAGCCCCAGCAAGGTCATCTCTGGCTGCGCTTTCGCCCAGAACAGGCCCAGTAACATGGCTCGGGTGTAGTCATATTCCAGCCACGCCGGGTCAGGCAGATAACAACAGCTCTGCTCGGTGCTCTCACCGAAATAGAGAAAGCGGTACGGAAACGCCTCGGTCACGCGCAAGCGACCAAAGTCATCCAGCACCGTCTCGACCACTGTCTCTTCGGGATTATCGGGCATGGGTACCTGCCTGCGGGGCATCAAGCGGGACCAAAGGGTCATCAGATTCATACCCAAGATTAGCACCGGCTGGCAGCCGACGACAGGATTACACCGCTGTGGCCAAGCCAAAGCCGACCGGAGAGTGGTAAACTGCGGCCTTTCAGAATTTGTGCAAACAAGGATCTCCCAGCATGTGTGGAATTGTCGGTGCCATCGCTCAACGCAACATAACCCCTATCTTACTGGAGGGGCTGCGACGCCTCGAATACCGTGGCTATGATTCGGCAGGTCTGGCGGTGATCAAGGCCGATGGTGGCATTGAGCGCGTCCGCGCCATGGGCAAGGTCAACGAACTGGAAAAAGCCCTCGAGCAGCAGCCGGCCAGCGGTCAGCTGGGCATTGCCCATACCCGCTGGGCTACCCATGGCCGCCCTGCCGAGCGCAATGCACACCCGCACCAGTCCGGTGGCCTGGTTGTGGTACATAACGGCATCATTGAAAACCACGCCGAGCTGCGTCGGCAGCTACAGGCTGATGGCTATGAATTTACCTCGGATACCGATACCGAGGTGGTCGCCCACCTGCTGGCCCGACACTATGCCGACTGCGGCGATCTGCTTGCAGCACTGCGCAAAACCCTGGGCGACATTCATGGCGCCTATGCCCTTGGCGTGATGCACCAGGACCAACCGGATGCCTTGTACTGCGCGCGTATGGGCAGTCCATTGGTGATTGGCGAGGGTAGTGAAGAGCACTACCTCGCCTCCGACCCCCTCGCCCTGCTGCAGGTCACCGACCGCTTTCGCTATCTGGCTGAAGGGGATCATGCCCGTATCACCCGTGACCACTGCGAGATCTGGGATGCCCAGGGTAATCCCGTGGAACGGCCAATCAGCCGCTACGAACATGCTGCGCATAGCCTGGACAAGGGCGAATACCGGCATTTCATGCAAAAAGAGATTTTCGAGCAACCGCAAGCCATCATTGACACCCTGGCCGGTATTCTCGCCGAAGACCATGTGCTGACCGCCGTGTTGGGGCCGGAAGCAGAAAGCCGTCTGGCTGACATCGCCAATATCCATATTGTTGCCTGTGGCACCAGCTACCACGCCGGCCTAGTGGCCCGCTACTGGATTGAAGAGCAGACCGGCCTGCCCTGTCAGGTCGAAGTAGCCAGCGAGTATCGCTACCGCCATGTGGTGGTGCCGGCGAACACACTGCTGATCACCCTCTCGCAGTCAGGCGAAACCGCCGATACGCTGGCCGTACTGCGGCATGCCAAAACCCGCGATTACCTGGCAACCCTGGCCATTTGCAATGTCGCCGGCAGCTCGCTGGTGCGCGAAGCCGACTGGCGTCTGCTGACCCATGCCGGCCCGGAAATCGGCGTTGCCTCGACCAAGGCCTTCACTACCCAGCTGGTTGCCCTGTTGTGGCTGACTACCGCCCTGGCCCAGGTGCGTGGCGCACCAGCGGCCGCACTGAAAACCAATCTGGATGCCATGCGCGCACTGCCCCTGCTGGTAGAGCAAGTGCTGGCCATGGAACCGGCCATCATTGAACTGGCCGAGCAATTTGCCAACAAGCATCACGCCCTGTTTCTGGGCCGTGGCGCCCATTACCCGATTGCCATGGAAGGTGCGCTGAAACTGAAAGAAATCTCTTACATTCATGCTGAAGCCTACGCCGCTGGCGAACTCAAGCACGGCCCGCTGGCGCTGGTGGATGAGGACATGCCGGTGATCAGCGTAGCGCCCAGCGACCGGTTGCTGGAAAAGCTGATTTCCAACCTGGAAGAAGTCCGCGCCCGCGGCGGCCAGTTGATCACCTTTGCCTGTGAAACCGTTGACCATGTCAGCGGCGAGCAGGATGCAACCCTGCACCTGCCTGATGTGCCTGACTGCATCTCACCGATTCTTTACACCCTGCCCTTGCAGCTGCTGAGCTACCACGTTGCCCTGGTCAAGGGCACCGATGTGGACAAACCCAGGAACCTGGCCAAGTCCGTTACGGTGGAGTAAGAGACCGGCAGATGAACAAGGACAAGCGTTACGAGATCTTTCGGCGGCTGCGCGAGGACAATCCCGCGCCAACCACCGAACTGGCCTACAGCAGCCCTTTCGAGCTGCTGATAGCAGTGATTCTCTCTGCCCAGGCCACCGACGTTGGCGTCAACAAGGCCACTGCCAAGTTGTATCCGGTGGCCAACACCCCCGAAGCCATTTACGCGCTGGGGGTTGATGGCCTGAGTGAATACATCAAGACCATCGGGCTGTTCAACAGCAAGGCCAAAAATGTCATTGCCACCTGCCGCATTCTGATCGAGCAGCACAACAGCCAGGTACCTGACAACCGCGAAGCCCTGGAAGCCTTGCCGGGCGTCGGTCGCAAAACTGCCAATGTGGTGTTGAACACCGCTTTCGGTCAACCCGCCATGGCCGTGGACACGCACATCTTTCGTGTCAGCAACCGCACCGGCATCGCGCCCGGCAAAACCGTACTCGAGGTCGAGAAGAAATTGATGCGCCATGTGCCACGGGAATTTTTGCTCGATGCGCATCATTGGCTGATTCTGCACGGGCGTTATGTCTGCAAGGCGCGCACGCCACAGTGCGGTAGTTGCCGCATTGAAGACCTTTGCGACTTCAAGCACAAGACGATCGATTGAGCCGACCGCTTTTTTAACCCCTGAAGATATAAAAATTCTATTTCCGCCAGGGCCCGACTCCCGCTATAAGGTGCGCAAACGGCACCGTCATTGTGGAGTTACTCATGGCCAAAGCTAAACCTGATATTGAACTGGATGACGACGACTTCATTGATGAAGACGACACCCCTGATACTGACAGCAACGTCAACCAGCGCAGCAATCTGACCAAGCGGCGTCAGATCGATAATTACCTGGAAGAACGGCGCCTGCAGAAGCAGTTGTCGGATTACGACTTCGACCTTTGAGAGTTCGGCGGCGGGCTTTGCTCGCCGCATTTCTATCAAGTCGCTTCTTGTGATAAATAAAACCAATCAACGCCATATCACCTCACAATTTCCATTCCTCCATCCTGAACACTAATCTGACTCTATCGAGAATAATTCCCATTCTTATAGAGGAAGTACATCATGACCAAGACCATGAGCTTCGCCGTAGTTCACGTCACCATTGCCTTTGCCGTCGTTTACGCACTCACCGGCAGCCTGGTTCTCGGTGGCGCGGTGGCCTTGATTGAACCGGCAGTCAATACTGTTGGCTACCACTTCCATGAAAAGGTCTGGCAGCGTATTGAGCAGAAACGCCAGATGCGCAGCATGAAAAGGCTGTCACCTGTCATACGCGCCTGAAACCGGCAGCAGCAGGCTACAACACGCTGGCAGCCAAGCAGCCAATCCGCTAACCTCGCAGCATCGTGAGAGCTGTTATGGAGTCGGGATGAACCCGTCAACGCTTATTGGCATTATTGCCAGCCTGCTGGTACTGGCCAGCGTGTTGTTCATGTCCGCGCAGGACCCCTGGCTGTTCGTCAACCTCCCCGGTCTGGCTATTGTGATCGGCGGCACCATTGCCGCCACCTTCATCAGCTACCCCCTCAGTGAAATCGTGCGTATTTTCAGTCTGTTTCGCACGGTATTACGCAATGAAAAGCTGTATACCCAGCACGATATCGACGAGCTGGTGAAGATTTCCCGACTCTATATGGACGGCAACCTGCCCGCGGTCGAACGTGAACTGGGCAAGGTGAGCAACCCCTACCTGCGCTCTGGTGTGCAACTGGTCGTCGATATGACGCCGGAGGAAGAAGTCCTGGATTTCATGCAATGGCGTATCTCGCGTCTGCGCGCCCGTGAGCATGCTGAAGCGCAATTATTCCGCGTCATGGCCAGTTTTGCCCCGGCCTTCGGCATGATCGGCACCCTGGTCGGCCTGATCAACCTGATGTTCATTCTCGGTGACGGCGACATGGTGCAGATTGGCCAGCAGCTGGCAGTCGCCCTGATGACCACCTTCTACGGCATTCTGCTGGCCAATCTGGTCTTCAAGCCAGTGGCGGTGAAGCTGGAACGGCGGACCGAGCAGCGGGTCATCGTGATGAACATGGTGATGCAGGGTGTGTCCATGATGTTCAATAAACGCAGCCCGGCCTTGATGCGCGAAACCCTGAAATCCTTTATGGCTGACCATGAAGATGAAATTCGCGACCTGCGACCTGCCAAGGCCGGCAAAGTGAAAGCGCGCCGGAGCAACTGACATGGTTGAAACGGGCACAGCGCGGGCGCGCCGGCGAGATCATAGCATTGCTGTTACCGACAGCAGCGAGGAAGAGAGCTGGCTGATCACCTATCTGGATGTCATCACCCTGATTCTGGTGATCTGCGTCGTCATGCTGGCCTTTGCCGGCGGCCAGGTTGGCCCTACCCGTTGGACCACAGATGCCGAGGCCGAACCCGTGTTTATCCTGCCCGGCGGCGATGGGATACTCGATGGCCAGGCTGAAGGCCTGCCGATAGACGTTGAGGAACAGACGGCCCTGCAGCAAGCCAGTACGGCAACCACTGAAGCGGAACCGGAAGCTGACACCAAAAGCCAGACTGCCGACTTGAGTGGCCTGGATCTGGCCGGTCTGGGCAAGGATATTGATGTCATCCTGCAGGACAGCAGCATCAGCTTTCGCATCAGCAGTGAAATCCTTTTCCCCTCGGGCGAGGCACTGCTGGAGCAGGCCGGTTACGAGGTACTGGATCAACTGATACCGGTTCTGGCCGATGTCGAGCACCGGATCAGTATCAGTGGACATACCGACAATGTACCTATCCAGACCCTGCAGTTTCCCTCCAACTGGGAACTGTCTTCTGCCCGCGCTGGCAGTGTAGTGCGCTACCTGGAAGCCAATGGTATTGCCGCCGGGCGCCTGACCGCGGTCGGTCATGGCAGTACCCAGCCGCTGGAAGACAATACGACTATTGATGGCCGCGCGGCCAACAGGCGTGTTGAGCTGACCCTGGAGCTTCCCGCCTCGGCAGCGCCCTCTGCGGCACAGCCGCCACCCGGGAACGCGGATTCCTGATAAAATCTGCACCTTTATCCCTCTAGCTGTCAGGTCTGCTGCATGTCTGTTTCTATCACCCCCAAGCCCTCTCTCTCGCGCCCCGGCCCATCGCGCCGCTTCTGCGTAGCGCCGATGATGGATTGGTCTGACAGGCATTACCGTTTTTTCGCCCGGCTGATCAGCCAGCACGCCCTGCTGTACACCGAAATGGTGACCACCGGCGCCGTGATTCATGGCGATCGTGCCCGCTTTCTGGGCTATAACGCCGCAGAGCAGCCACTGGCAATCCAGCTCGGTGGCAGTAACCCCGCCGAGCTGGCGCAGTGTGCTGCGCTGGCCGAGCAGGCTGGTTTTGCCGAGGTAAACCTGAACGTTGGCTGTCCCAGTGACCGGGTACAGAACAACCTGATCGGCGCCTGCCTGATGGGCCATCCGGGGCTGGTTGCCGAGGGAGTCAAAGCCATGCGTGAGGCCTGCGCGCTACCGGTAACGGTAAAGCATCGCATTGGTATCAATGGCCGCGACAGTTATGCCGAACTCTGTGATTTCGTCGGCCAGGTCAGTGAGGCCGGTTGCGAGACCTTTATCGTGCATGCCCGCATTGCCATCCTGGAAGGCCTGTCACCAAAGGAAAACCGCGACATACCGCCACTGCGCTATCCCGTGGTGCATCAGCTCAAAAATGACTTCCCCGAGCTGGAAATCATCATCAACGGCGGCCTCGACACGCTCGATCTGGCTGAGCAGCAACTGGATCACGTCGATGGCGTCATGCTCGGGCGCGCGGCCTACCACAACCCCTGGCTACTGGCCGAGGTTGATCAGCGCTTCTACGCTGACCCTGCACCTCGCCCCGACCGCCTGCAGGTTCTGGCTGCCATGCGCCCCTATATTGCGGCACATATCGCCGGGGGCGGTAACATGAATCACGTAACCCGGCACATGCTGGGGCTGTTTCAGGGCCTGCCTGGCGCCCGGCATTTCCGCCGCACCCTAAGCAGCGACATTCACCGTACTGACGACGCTTTGGGGCTCTATGACCGCTTGTGTGCGGATATGCAGGCTCGCATGGCCACGCGGGATTGCTCCCTGTAACAGGCATAAGGTAAGGTCAGGGTAAATCCCAGCTATCGACAAGACCATGACCAGCCAATTAGACAGCCTGAAACAGCACACCCAGATCGTTGCCGATACCGGTGACATTGAAGCCATCCGCCGTCTGCAACCGGTAGACGCCACCACCAACCCGTCACTGCTGCTCAAGGCGGCACAGCAACCGGCTTACAGCCATCTGCTTGATCAGGCCCTGCGCGACTCTGCCGGCAGTTACGAGCGCCTGGCGGATGCCTGTGACCTGTTTGCGATTGCCGTTGGCCGGGAAATCACCCAGCTGGTACCCGGCCGGGTGTCCACCGAGGTCGATGCACGGCTTTCCTTCGACCGCCGGGCGACGCTGGACAAGGCGCGCAAGCTGATCGAAGGCTATGAGCGCCATGGTATCAGCCGCGATCGGGTGTTGATCAAGATTGCCGCCACCTGGGAAGGTATCCAGGCCGCCGCCGAACTGGAAAAAGAAGACATCCAGTGCAACCTGACCCTGCTGTTTTCCCTTGCCCAGGCGCAAGCCTGTGCCGATGCCGGTGTGTACCTGATTTCACCCTTTGTCGGGCGTATCTACGATTGGCATAAAGCCCGTGAGGGCCGCGACTTCAGTGGCCTGGATGACCCAGGGGTCGCTTCGGTCGCGCGGATTTACCGCTACTACAAGCAGCACCTGTACAGTACTGTGGTGATGGGTGCCAGTTTCCGCAACAGCGGCCAGATTGCTGCCCTGACCGGCTGTGACCGATTGACCATAAGCCCCGCGCTACTGGAAGAGCTGGCCGCCACCAACGGGGAGCTTTCGCCGTCGCCCCTGCTGCAGGGCAACGCTGATCCGCGGCAGAAACTGGAAGAGATGGATTTTCGCTGGGCACATAACGAAGACGCCATGGCCACCGAAAAGCTTGCTGAAGGAATTCGTGCCTTTGCTGCCGACCAGATCAAGCTGGAACAGTTGCTCGCCAGCCGGGCGGCATCAGCCGCTTGATTCCAGGGTGCTGACCAGGTCGCGGAAGGCTTCGCGATTATGTTCGTTGAGGTCCATCAGTATTCGATGGGCCTCCAGTACCTTGTCCTTGACCAGCTCTTCCGAGAGCATTTGCCCTGGCAAATCCTGCAGATCGGCATCAGTCGGCGCTACATCCGACACCATATTGAATACCTGATCAAACCCCATGCTCTGCAACAGCCGATTCATGTCATCGTGATTGGACACCAGCGTAGGTAAAAAACCGACCTTCTGTTGCGACAGGATCGATAGTTTGGCCAGCAAACCCAGCGAGGTACTGTCAATCGCCTCGGTTTCACTCAGATCGATAATAATGGCATCAAAATTCAGCGCGCTGAAAATCTTCTCGATATAGGCATCCAGCGCGGCACACAGGGTCAACCTGACGTCACCGATAAACTTGAGCACAAAGGTGCCTTCAGCCTCGGCAAACTGAATTCGACCAGTGTTCATCATTCCTCTTTCCTGCTCAGCAGCATGACTGAGATATCATCCGGTTTGTTGGTCTGCTCCGGCTCCGGGAGCAAACTGTGCAGCAAGCGGGCAAGATCACCCTGAGCGGCTTCAAGCAGTTGCGGTAATGCCGCTTCCTTGTCTCTGAGCTTGGCCCCCGGAATACAATCGAGGACACCGTCCGAGCACAACAACAAGGTAAAGCTGGCGGGCAGGTCGATGGTGTGGTCTTCATACACAGCGTCACCGAACAAACCCACTGGTTTGCCCTTGCCCGGCAAGTAACGCGCCTTGCCGGCCTCCAGCATCAGCGGTAACGGCAAATGCCCGCCAATACTGTAGGTGAGCTGGTTTTTCTCTTCGTCAATCACACCACCGAGCATGGTGACATGCTTGCCCAACTTGCAACTTATAAGGCTGCGATTGATATGACCAAGGACATCAGACGGCTTGAAGTCGACATGACCTTCACCCTCGCGCCGGCGTTGTTCGTAGAGCAAGCGCGTGGTCATGAACTTGAGCAAAACGGTGACAAAGGCAGAAGAGGCACCATGTCCGGACACATCGGCCAGATAAAACGCCAGCTGGGTATCCGAAACACGGAAATAATCAACAAAATCGCCGGACAGATACAGCGATGGGATAATTTTGTGTTCCAGCGTAAAGGCTCCGCTTTGCCATGGGCTGGGCGGCAGCATATTGAGCTGGACCTGGTGACCGGCTGCCTGGTCGTCGCGTAATTCCTTGAGGTGATTTTCCAGTTCGCGATTGGCCTGCTCCAGACGATCACGGATACGCTGGTTTTCACTACGCAAACGTGCCCGGTCGAGGCTGCGGCGAACAGCGTGCTCGACCACCAGCAGATCCGCAATCGGCTTGATCAGGTAATCGCTGGCGCCAAGGCGCAAAGCCTCGACAACATCGTTCATGTCGCCGGTATCCGAGAGCACGACCACAGGCAACAATGGCGCCTCTTCGGCCAAGGTCTGCACCAGGCTGAAGCCACTGCGACCGGTCATATTGAGGTCGCAAATAACCAGTTGCGGGGAGTGTGTAGCGAGCAGGCTCTGACCCTCATCCACGTCAGCGGCATGCATGACCACAAAACCAGCGGATTCAAGATGGGACACGACGGCCTGCCGAACGTGGGCATCGTCGTCAATCACCAACAGTGTAGAACCATTGAGTTGCATATCTTCCCTACATCAACGTCGCCCGATGCGAGACCGGAGTACAGGACGTCGGGGTACAAACTAGCCCAGTCAGACAGGCTGACCGTTTCAAGTTGCAAACACTACTCCCATCGCCGCCAACAGGCAACCTCTTCGCCCCCGCAGGCCTGCCCGGCGCGACCGCTGCCGGCCAAAAGACGGAGAAACGAGAAACTTTCGTCAAATTAGTGTTAACTTGAACAGCGGCAGCATATTTCTATACCAGCGGGGGATAGCATGTCCTTTCATGACCAGAGATACAGCGAAAAGCGCGACTTTATCCGTATGACCGTTGAGGCACAGGGCTCACTGGCAGTCGCCGGCATTCCCGAACCGCAACCCGTGCAGTGTCAGGACCTGTCCAGTCAGGGGGTTCAGCTGGCAATTGCCCACGAAGTGCCAGCCGGCACCCGGGTTGTACTCAGCATCCCCTCCCCCACGCCGAACTTGCCAGGCCTGGAAGGCCATGGAGAGGTTGTAAGGTGCGAACCGAACAGCGAGGGCGGCTTTACCCTCGGTGTCCGGTTTGAGCAGCTGGCCTAGACAGCGTCAGAAGTCGTCTTCGACGTAACCGCTGATGCGGAACTGGCGGTTTTGCAGGTAGGCATTGCGCACGAAGATGTAGCGGTCACCACGGATCATGCGCTCCTGCTGCAGGATTGAGGCGCGGGTATCGACCATGTCCGTGGCAAAGGCCGCATTGCGCGTACGCACATGGGCAACCTGGCCGCCATATTCATAGTTGGCAATGGTTTCGACCCGGCCCGCCGTATCACGCACCGTGCTGGGGCCCATAAAAGGCAGCACCACGTAGGGACCACTTTCCACGCCCCAGACGCCCAGAGTAATACCAAAGTCCTGACGGTTCCGCTCCAACCCCATCCGCGAGGCCACATCAAACAGACCAACCACACCCAGGGTACTGTTCAGCAGAAAACGCGAGAGGTCTACGCTGGCATCATGAAACTTGCCCTGTAAAGTGTTGTTGAACAGGTTTTTTGGCTCACCCAGATTATTGAAAAAATTGCTTACCCCGTCATTCACCGGTTCCGGCAAGACGCGGTTATAGGCTGTTGCTACCGGCTTCAGTGTGTAGGTATCAACCGTATCATTAAAGCGGAAGATAGCCCTGTTCATAGGCTCCCAGGGATCCGGGTTATGGTAGTCGGCGTAATAGTCATCGTCATCCATGGCCAAAACCGGCGTGGCCAGGCCCAGCATGATTGCGCTGCTCAGCAACGCAGCAGTAAGGCCTTGCATAGGGTTCATCAGCTTGATCTCCAACATTTCGTAATCAGCTGCAGTGTAATGACTGCAACGCAATACGCCCAGCCGCCTGTTGGCTTTTTTTGCTACCAGGCATAACAGATGGCCCAAACAAGACGCGGCAATGTCGCTCGGTTATAGTAGAGGCAACTTATCTGTCTGGAGTCTGCCATGTCCGCACAACGCCTCAGGTCACAACTTGAATCCCTGCAAAACACCCTTGATGAAGTGGAAAGCCCGCTGACTGACGAGGAACGCACCGCACTGCAAGAAGTCGCCGATAGCCTGCAGGCGCGCTTGTTAGCGGTTGAGGCACAGGAAAAGCTGGAATCAGACCCGACCCTGGTGGACGGCGTACACCTGATGGTCGAGCGCTTTGAGGCCGAACACCCCAGCCTCACCGGCACCCTGCGCAACATCATCCAGACACTGTCCAACATGGGCATCTGAAGCCATGCGGGCACACACCCTGTGCCCCATGCTCAACGCTTGCCGGATGACTACTGGCGCGCCAGACGCTGATTCTCCGGCAAGCCGGCCCGCGTTGAGCGCCAGGGATTGATATCCAGCCCGCCGCGACGCAGATAGCGTGCATAGACGGTCAACTCGGCCCCTTCGCCCAGCACCCGCAGCAAATCCACAAAGATGCGCTCTACGCACTGCTCGTGAAAGTCGGAGTGCTGGCGAAAGGAAACCAGATATCGCAACAGGCTCGCCTGATCCAGCGCCGGCCCACGATAATCAATCTGCACACTGGCCCAGTCCGGCTGACCGGTCACCGGGCAATTGGATTTCAGCAGATGACTATGCAGACTTTCACTGACATTCAGGTTGCTACTGGCCAGGCATAGCAAATCAGGCTGGTAGTGATAATCACTGATACTGACATCCAGGTCATCAATACAGCGCCCTGAGAGCCGACTGAAGCCCTCCTGCTGCAACGCCTCCATACCCAGCAGACGCACCATGACCGGGCCCTGGGCCGCCACACTGAGATCTGACTCCAGGGTGCGCACAACGTCAGCCCGATCACTGAACACAGTCTGATTGAACGAGTTCAGATACAGCTTGAAGGACTTGGACTCGACAATACGTGCCGCCTTGAGTGGAAAGATAAACTCCACCGCGGCAACCTGTGGTTTGCCGGATGGCATCAGCCAGGACAGTTCATAGCAATTCCAGATGTCCGCCCCCTGAAAAGGCAGACTGTCCGGCTGCAAACCGAGCTCGGCCCATTTCGGCGCTCGCGGTATCGGGAACAGCAAGGATGGCGTGTAGACGCTGACATACTCACTGGATTTGCCCAGTGGCGATTGCTCGGCCGGATGTTGATCCATGCTGATTTCCCTTATTGGCGCATGCCGATGCCACGCACCAGCAGCCAGTAACTAATGCTGTAAAGCAAGGCAGTAAAGACCAGCATCAGCGTCAGAGCAACACCGATACCGATATCCGAAACACCGAGAATACCGTAACGGAAGGCATTGACCATGTGCAGAATCGGATTGATCAGGGATACCTTCTGCCAGAACTCCGGCAGCATGCTGATGGAGTAGAACACGCCGCCCAGATAAGTCAGCGGCGTCAGCACAAAGGTCGGTATGATCGAGATATCATCAAAGGTACGCGCGAATACCGCATTGATGAAGCCTCCCAGCGCAAACACCAGCGAAGTGAAGAACACCACGGTTATCGTCAGGAGAATATTATCCACCTGCAAGCGGGTAAACATCAGCGACATCAGGGTCACAATCAGACCAACCGCCAGGCCACGGGCCACACCGCCAAACACATAACCCAGCAGAATCACATGCGGCGATACCGGGGCGACCATCAGCTCCTCGATCGAACGCTGGAACTTGGTACTGAAAAAGCTCGATACCACGTTCGAATAACTGTTGGTGATCACCGCCATCATGATCAGCCCCGGCACGATAAAGTCGATATAGGGCAAGCCATCCATCTCACCGATACGGCGACCGATCAGATTGCCGAAGATCACAAAATACAGCGCCATGGTGATACCCGGGGGCAGCAAGGTTTGCGGCCAGATGCGGGTAAAGCGGCGAATTTCCTTGTGCAGGATGGTGACAAAGGCTATCCAGCTGTTACGCCAATACATCATCAGGCAACCCCTTGTTCAATTTTGCGCGCATTGTCATCCACCAATGACAGGAAGAGTTCTTCCAGCCGGTTGCTGCGGTTGCGCAGGCTCATGACTTCAACGCCCTGCTTATCCAGCGCAGCGAACAGGGCATTCATGCCCTGAGTCTTGTCCACCTGCACGGACAGTGTGTGGGCATCCACCAACTCAAAGGGATAATCGGTCAGAGTAAAGCCAGCCGGCAGGTCATCGCGACAGTCGAGCAGAAAGGTTTCTACATGCAGTTCCTTGAGCAACGCCTTCATGCTGGTGTGGTAGATGATATTGCCCTGATCAATGATGGCGATATTCCTGCACAACTGCTCGGCTTCTTCCAGGTAATGCGTGGTCAGGATGATGGTAATCCCCTGGGCGTTGATCTCCTGCAGGAACTCCCACATCGAGCGGCGGATTTCGATATCCACCCCGGCGGTTGGCTCGTCCAGAATCAGCAATTTCGGCTCATGGATCAGTGCCCGGGCAATCATCAGGCGACGTTTCATGCCCCCCGAGAGCATGCGCGAAGGCACATCGCGTTTTTCCCAGAGCCCCAGACGCTTGAGGTAATGCTCGGCACGCTCGCGCGCCTGCTGCAGCGGAATACCGTAGTAACCGGCCTGGTTGACCAGGATATCCATGCACTTCTCGAACTGGCTGAAGTTGAACTCCTGCGGCACCACGCCTATGCACCGCTTGGCCGCCATCAAGTCCTGATCGATATTATGCCCGAACACCTCAACCTCACCCCGGGTCTTGTTGACCAGTGAGCAGAGGATACCGATGGTGGTCGACTTGCCAGCGCCATTGGGGCCCAGCAAGGCAAAGAAGTCGCCTTGTTGAACCTCGAGATCGATGCCTTTCAGCGCTGAAAAGCCGTTGCCATACACTTTTTCCAGCCCGCGAATGCGAATTGCTGCCGTCATGCCAAGTCCTTACCGCGAAATAGGTACTAACAATGGGGGCCTGATACGCTAATTCAAGCCCAGCGAAAAACCAGCTATGCTGTACGTGAGTGCCTTCAACTACAACCGGGAGTGTTACATGTTGACTCTACTCTGGCTGCTCGGCCTGATTATCTGTGTTGCTGCCCTTGCCTACTACCGCAGCGGCTTGCTCAACGGCAGCCTGGCAACGGCGGTCTACCTTGTCGTATTGACCCTGACCAGCCCAGTACACTGGTTTGTCACCCTGCTGCTCTGGGTCCTGTTCCTGGGTATTGCGGTACCCCTGAACATGACTGACTGGCGCAAGCGCAGCATCAGCGCGCCCCTGTTCCAATGGTTCAAGAAAGTTTTGCCGCCCCTGTCGGCAACCGAACAGGAAGCACTCGATGCCGGTACCGTGTGGTGGGATGGCGACCTGTTCAGCGGGCGCCCTGACTGGAACAAGCTGCACAGTATACCCAAACCGGTACTGACCGATGAAGAGAAAGCCTTTCTCGACGGCCCGGTGGAAGAGCTGTGCCGAATGACGGATGAGTGGGAAGTCACCACCCAGCGCCAGGATCTGACCCAGGAGATGTGGGACTTCATCAAGAGCAATGGCTTCTTCGGCCTGATCATCCCCAAAGAGTTCGGTGGCAAGGGTTTTTCCGCCTATGCGCACTCGCAGATTGCGATGAAACTGGCCAGTCGCAGCGGCGACCTAGGCTCAACCGTGATGGTACCCAACTCGCTGGGGCCGGCAGAACTGTTGATGCATTACGGTACCGATGCGCAGAAAAATCACTACCTGCCGCGCCTGTCCAAGGGCCAGGACATCCCCTGCTTTGCCCTGACCTCTCCCGAGGCCGGTTCTGATGCCGGCGCTATGCCTGACACCGGTATTATCTGCAAAGGCGAATGGCAAGGTGAAGAAGTCATCGGCCTGAAGGTCACCTGGGAGAAGCGTTACATCACGCTGGGCCCGGTTGCCACTGTGCTGGGCCTGGCATTCAAGGCCTATGACCCCGACCACCTGCTGGGAGACGAGGAAGATCTGGGCATTACTCTGGCACTGATCCCCACAGAAACCCCCGGGGTTGAAATCGGTCGCCGGCATTTCCCACTGAATGCCGCCTTCATGAACGGCCCCAATTCCGGCAAGGACGTCTTCATCCCCATGGACTACCTGATCGGTGGCCAGGACATGATCGGCCAGGGCTGGAAAATGTTGATGAACTGCCTGTCCGTAGGCCGCTCGATCTCGCTGCCTGCAGGTGGCACGGGCGCAGCCAAGATGGCCAGCATGACCACTGGCGCCTATGCCCGTATCCGTCGCCAGTTCAATATGCCGATCGGTGAATTTGAAGGTATCCAGGAAGCACTGGCGCGCATCGGCGGCAATACCTATGTAATGAATGCCGCGCGCACCATGACCGCTGGCGCCGTTGATCTGGGTGAAAAGCCCTCGGTGTTGTCTGCGGTGGTCAAATACCATCTGACCGAACGCATGCGCGAATGCATGAATGACGCCATGGACGTGCATGGCGGCAAAGGCATTTGTATGGGGCCGAAAAACTATCTGGGTCGGGGCTACCAGTCGATCCCCATCTCGATCACCGTTGAAGGGGCCAATATCCTCACCCGCAACATGATGATCTTTGGTCAGGGCGCCATTCGTTGCCATCCCTTTGTGCTGCGTGAGATGCAACTGACGCAGGATAAAGACACGGGCAAGGCGCTGGAGAAGTTCGACCAACTCCTGTTTGAACACATTGGCTTTGGCCTCGGCAATGCTGCCGGCAGCTTGCTGCTGGGGCTTACTGGCGGCCGCCTGGCCAAAGTGCCGGGGCATGCCGAGACGCGCCGCTACTACCGGCAACTGAGCCGGCTGGCAGCCGCCTTTGCCACCCTGACCGACACCAGCATGCTGGTGCTGGGGGGTGAGTTGAAGCGCCGCGAGCGGATATCAGCCCGTCTCGGCGATGTGCTGAGCTACCTGTATCTGGCCAGCGCCACCCTCAAGCACTACGAGGACCAGGACCGCCCGGAAGAAGACCTGCCCTTTGTGCGCTGGGGCCTGGAAGACCTGTTATGGAAAAGCGAGCAAGCCCTGCATGAAGTTCTGCTCAACTTCCCGGATCGCCGCATTGGCATCGCCCTGCGCCCGATCATTTTCCCGCTGGGCCGCCGCCTGAGCCCTCCGGCAGACCGGATCGGCGCGGAAGTCGCGCGCCGCCTGATGACGCCTGGTGCTGCACGTGACCGCCTGCTCGATGGCTGCTTTGTCAGCAAGGACGCAGAGGACGTGACCGGCCTGCTTAATCATACGCTGGAACTGATCATGACCACAGACCCGCTGGAAGCCCGCATCGCCAAAGCCATCCACAAGGGTGAGCTGAACGTGGAGCCAGGTCACGACGAACTGGCGCTGGCAGCCGAAAACGGCGTCGTGACGGCACAAGAGGCAGAAAAAGTGCGCCAGGCGCGCGCCGCGCGCAAGGCTGTCATTGCGGTTGATGACTTTTCTGCCGAGTCCATGCAGCCCCCGGCAAGCACCAGCAAGGCAAACAAGAGCCGCAGCAAGCAAAAATCGACCAGCACCGAGGTCGAGTAACCCCCAGCCGCGGATCGCCCCCTGGCGATCCGCGGTCTGTTAAACTAGGCGCTCCTGGCAATCAACCGGAGCCCTTCTTCATGCCCGTCACTCTCAGCTATCACGACTACCACCTTGCCCTGCTGAAAAGCCTGTTCGACACCCTGCGCGCCCAGGCTCTCTTGATGGAGCAGGTTCCGGAAGAAAGCAACCAGCTATTCCTTGAGCGCTTTGAAGAACTGATCAACGATCTTGAACAGGGCAAGCAGGACAGCCTTTACCAAGGGCAAGACATTCTCTGTCAGATCATCAGCCGTTACCCGCAAATCGCCCACCTGATCCCGCGTGACCTGCTGTGGTATTTCGGTGGGGATTGCTTGCACTTCATGCCCGATGAAGAAATTGCGCACTACCAGCATCTGGATGAGCTTCAGGCCGATGCGCTGGACAAGGGCGAGGACTTTGACTGGGTCACTGCCCGCCAAGCGGCTTTTTGAGCCGCAACATCGAGTAGGGTGAGGCGTCGCCGCCTCATCCCTCTCACAGAACCGTACGTACGGGCCTCGTATACGGCTCATGCACACATTTATCCCTAAGTTACAGGGACACAGAGTCCTGTTTTCTGGGTA
>JAMCWB010000038.1 GCA_023475025.1 Gammaproteobacteria bacterium | reverse complement strand
ACTGCTGCCAAGGCGCGCCCGCAGGGGGTTCCGCGCCATGTTGCCATTATCATGGATGGTAATAACCGCTGGGCGCGCAAGCGCCTGCTACCCGGTGTGGCCGGCCATAAGGCTGGGGTAGACTCGGTGCGTGCGGCTATCGAAGTCTGCGGCAACGCCGGGGTTGAAGTCCTTACCCTGTTCGCCTTTTCCAGTGAAAACTGGGCGCGCCCGCAAGATGAAGTCAGCGCACTGATGGAGCTGTTTCTCAGTGCGCTGCGCCGGGAAGTGCGCAAGTTGCAGGAAAACGGTATTCGCCTGCGCATTATTGGCGAGCGTGAGCGCTTTGCGCGCGAGCTGCAAGACTCTATGGCGCAAGCCGAGGCATTGACTGCCCAGGGTGACCGTATGACCCTGGTGATCGCAGCTAACTATGGCGGGCAATGGGATATCGCCCAGGCCAGCCGGCAACTGGCTGAGCGGGTTGCTGCCGGTGAACTGTCCGCTGCTCAGATTGATGAACAGCAGGTGCAGGCCGCCCTGACTACGGCAGACTGGCCCCTGCCGGATCTATGCATTCGCACGGGTGGTGAACACCGCATCAGTAACTTCATGCTCTGGCAGTTGGCCTATGCCGAGCTGTACTTTTCCGATCTGTACTGGCCTGATTTCAAGCAGGATGCCATGCAGGCCGCGCTGGCGGACTTTGCCTCACGGCAGCGCCGGTTCGGTAAAGCCAGCGCGCAGATCGCTGCCGGGTCCTAGGATTCCTTATGCTCAAGCAACGCATTATTACCGGGGTCATACTCGCGCCCGTCGTCGTCGCCGGCGTACTCTTTCTCACGGGGCCCTGGTTTGCCCTGTTCATTGGCCTGATTGTCACCCTCGGGGCCTGGGAGTGGGCGCGGCTGGCGGGTGAGAGTGGCCAGAAAGGCCGGGTTATCTATGCCGTCGCAGTGGCAATCCTGATGGTGGGCCTGTACCGCGACAGCTGGGCCTTGCCTTACCTGATGGTGCCGGCCGTGACCTGGTGGTTGTATGCCGCTGGCCTGGTGCTGCGTTATCCGGCATCCAAGCCCTTGCTGCAGGGGCAGTTGCTGTGCCAGCTGTATGGTCTGCTGGTGCTATTACCCGCCTGGTACGGCCTGGTCTGGTTGCACGGCCAGGCGCACGGGTTATGGTTGATCCTGGTACTGGTGATTACCGTATGGGCAGCGGATATTGGCGCCTATTTTGCGGGCAAGACCTTTGGCAAGCGCAAACTGATGCCCGCGGTCAGCCCGGGTAAGACCCTGGAGGGGCTGCTGGGTGGTGTTGTGCTGACGCAGCTGCTGATGCTGGCGTTGCTGCTGACCCTGGGCTGGCAGTTGCAGGCCATTGTCATGGCGCTGCTGGGTACCCTGCTGGTCGTGCTGTTCTCCGTGCTGGGTGACCTGAACGAGAGCCTGTTCAAGCGCGAGCAGGGCATCAAGGACAGCAGCAATCTGTTGCCCGGTCATGGCGGTATTCTCGATCGAATCGACAGCCTGACCGCGGCGATTCCGGTATTTGCCCTGGGTTGGTGGCTGATCGGGAGTCAGCTCGCGTGATGCGCAAGCAGGTCACGGTACTGGGTGCCACAGGATCAATCGGGGTCAGTACGCTGGATGTGCTGGCGCGTCATGCTGATAGTTATGCGGTGTTTGCCCTTACCGGGCATACCCGCATGGACGTGCTGCTGGCGCAATGTCTGGCGCATAATCCCGCGTATGCCGTGGTGACCAATGCCGAGCAGGCGGTAAGCCTGCAGGCCCGCTTGCAAGATGCCGGGCTGGCTACCCGTGTGCGCCATGGTGAACAGGCGCTGGCAGAGGTGGCGGCCGATGAACGGGTTGATGTCGTCATGGCCGCCATTGTGGGTGCCGCCGGCCTGGTGCCGACCTTGGCTGCGGCCAAAGCCGGTAAACGGGTGCTGTTGGCCAACAAGGAAGCACTGGTCATGTCCGGTGCCTTGTTCATGGATGCGGTGCGCAGCTCGGGTGCCGAACTGCTGCCCATCGACAGCGAGCACAATGCCATTTTCCAATGTCTGCCAGCAGATTATGCCAAGGGGCTGGCAAGCAGCGGCGTCAGGCGGATTCTGTTGACCGCATCCGGCGGGCCATTCCGTAGTATGCCCCTGGAGCAGTTGTCGCAAGTAACGCCGGAGCAGGCCTGTGCCCATCCCAACTGGTCAATGGGGCAGAAGATCTCTGTCGATTCAGCCAGTCTGATGAACAAGGGCCTGGAGCTGATCGAGGCCTGCTGGTTGTTTGCCGCCCGCCCGGACCAGGTTGATGTGGTGGTGCATCCGCAAAGTGTGGTGCACTCGCTGGTGGATTATGTCGATGGTTCGGTGCTGGCACAGATGGGTAATCCGGATATGCGCACGCCCATTGCCCACGCCCTGGCCTGGCCTGAGCGGATAGATTCCGGGGTTTCGCCGTTGGACTTGCTGACGACGGGCCAGTTGGTGTTCGAGGCGCCGGATCTGCAACGTTTTCCTTGTCTGCGGCTGGCGCGTGAAGCGGCTGAGGCGGGTGGTACCGCGTGCGCCATGCTCAATGCAGCCAATGAAGTGGCGGTCGCGGCCTTTCTGCAGCGACGCATTGGTTTTACCGACATCCCTGTTATCATCGAGCAGGCAATGAACTGTCTGCCAGTTGCACAGGTCATAGATCTGGAACACATCATGCTCGCCGACCAACAGGCTCGGCAATGCGCTTTTGACTGGCTGGCCGCGCGCGCCTGATGCGCTGCCTGGCCGGTCAGATTTTCCTGTGAGGGGCTGAATGGATCTGCTGTTTACCTTGCTGGCAACCGTGGTCGCACTCGGTTTGCTGGTCACCATCCACGAGTACGGCCATTTCTGGGTGGCCCGGCGTTGTGGCGTCAAGGTATTGCGTTTTTCCATTGGTTTCGGTTCGGCCCTGTACCGTTGGCATGACAAGCGTGGCACCGAATTCGTGATTGCTGCGATTCCGCTCGGTGGCTACGTCAAGATGCTTGATGAGCGCGAGGGCGAGGTACCGGAAGACGAGCTGGATCAGGCCTTCAACCGCAAGGATGTGAAGCAGCGCATTGCCATTGTTGCCGCTGGCCCCATCGCCAACTTCCTGCTCGCCATCGTGGCTTTCTGGATTGTTGCCGTAGTCGGTGTAACCACGCTGGCCCCGATCGTCGGGCCAGTCGCTGACGACAGCGCCGCTGCCCGTGCCGGTTTGCAACCCGGGGCGGAAATTACCCATGTGGACGGCCGCGCTACGCGAAGCTGGCATGAAGTGAATTTGCAGCTGATTCGCCGCCTGGGTGAAAGCGGCGAACTGGCCATCAGTGCGCGCCCGGAGGGCAGCAGCTCATCGCGCACCTATACCCTGCAGCTGGACAATTGGTTGCGTGGTTCGGATCAGCCGGACCCTATCGCTTCCCTTGGTCTGGGCCCCTGGCAGCCGCTTGTTGAGCCGGTGATTGGCCAGTTGAGCGCTGACGGGGCGGCAGAGCGTGCAGGCATGCAGGCGGGCGACCGCATCGTGACCATCAATGGCGACCCGGTTTTTGACTGGGTGGCTGATGTGGTGCCGGCCATCCAGGCCAGCGCCAGTCGTGAACTGGTACTGGGTCTGGAGCGTGACGGTCGTCAGCTGTCCCTTGCGGTTACGCCCGATGCGCGTGAGGTCAACGGCGAGCAGCAGGGCTTTGTCGGCGCCGGTGTGGCTCCCTTTGAGTGGCCCGAACACATGATTCGCAGTATCAGTTACAACCCTTTCGTTGCCGTGCCGGTTGCCATGCGCCAGACCTGGGATATGACAGTGCTGACCCTGGACTCGATCCGCAAGATGTTCATTGGCCTGGTCTCGGCAAAAAACTTGAGTGGCCCGATAACCATTGCTAAAGTGGCGGGCGATTCGGCCAAGTCGGGGCTGGAGACTTTTCTCAGCTTTATCGCCTACCTGAGCATCAGCCTGGGCGTATTGAATCTGCTGCCCATTCCGGTTCTGGATGGGGGGCATCTGGTGTATTACTTTGCTGAATGGATTCGTGGCAAACCGGTGCCGGAGCAGATACAGATGTGGGGTTTTCAGATTGGTCTGACCCTGATTCTGGGGCTGATGGCTTTTGCCATTTTCAACGATATCAGTCGCTTGGGTGGTTGATCATCAGGCCTGCAGTACCGACACGATTCGAGCCGACGCCAGAGGGCGCGGCATGCTAATAACCTGTCAGTCAGAACGGAATTCATGAAATCTTACCTCTTGCCCGCGCTTTTGCTGACCCTCTTCGCGCCAGCGGTCCTCGCCGATGCTTTTCAGATCAACGATATTCGCGTCAATGGTTTGCAGCGTGTCTCGGCGGGTAGTGTGTTCAGCGCATTACCGCTGAATATCGGCGATGAAGCCGATGAGCGCACCCTGGTTGAAGCCTCGCGCTCCTTGTTTCAGACCGGCTTTTTCCAGGATATCGAGCTGGGTCGTGATGGTGATGTGCTGGTAATCAGCGTCGTTGAGCGCCCGGCTATTGCCAGCATCGAGCTGGAGGGCAACAAGGCGATCGAGTCGGATGACCTGCTCAGCGGCTTGCGCTCTGCTGGTCTGGCAGAAGGTGAGATTTTCCAGCAGGCGACCCTGGAAGGGGTGCGCAACGAGTTGTTGCGTCAATACGTCGGTCAGGGCCGCTACTCGGCTGATATCGAAACCGAAGTCATTCCCGAGCCGCGTAACCGGGTAGCGCTGAAGATCAATATCGATGAAGGTGAAATGGCGCGTATCAGTCATATCAACATCATCGGCAACACCGTCTACAGCAACAAGGAACTCACGGACCTGTTCGAGCTGAAAACCAGCCGCCGCTGGTTCAAGTTCCTGCGCAGCAGTGATCGCTACTCACGCGAACGCCTCTCGGGTGATCTGGAGCGCTTGCGTTCTTTCTATCTGGACCGCGGCTATATCAACATGGATATCGCCTCAACCCAGGTGTCCATTACGCCTGACAAGAAAGAAGTCTATATCACGGTCAATATCGAAGAAGGCGACCGCTATACCGTCAACGAGGTAACCCTGGCGGGTGATCTGGTTGTGGACGAGCAAGAAATCCGCAACCTGCTGCTGGTTGAGCCCGGTCAGATTTTCTCGCGTCAGGTGCTGACCGCGACCTCTGATCTGATCGGTCGCCGTCTGGGTAACGAGGGTTACACCTTTGCCAACGTCAACGGCATCCCTGAAGTCAATGAAGATGACAAGACGGTGGATGTGACCTTCTACGTTGATCCGGGCAACCGTGCCTACGTCAACCGCATCAACTTCCGCGGCAATACCAAGACGGACGATGAAGTGCTGCGTCGGGAAATGCGTCAGATGGAAGGTGGCTGGGCCTCTACTCGCCTGATTGATGCCTCCAAGTCGCGTCTGGAGCGTCTGGGCTTCTTCCGTGAAGTCGATGTTGAAACCGTTCAGGTGCCGGGCACTGAAGACCTGATTGACGTCAACTATACCGTGGAAGAACAGCCATCTGGTTCGGTGACCGCCAGCCTTGGTTTTGCCCAGGGTACTGGTCTGATTCTTGGCGGCTCGATCAGCCAGAACAACTTTTTCGGCACCGGTAATCGGGTCAGCTTCAGTGCCACGCGTTCCGAGTTCCAGACGGCGCTGTCCTTTGGGTTTGTTGACCCCTACCTGACGGTTGATGGCGTGAGCCTGGGCTATAACGCCTTCTACCGCACCACTGACTTTGATCGCCTCAACGTCGACGTCTCCAGTTACGCAGTCGACTCCTATGGCGGTGGCTTCAATATCGGTTACCCGGTTACCGAGTACTCGCGTCTGTCCTTCGGTTTGTCGCTGCAGCAGGACGACATCAAGACCGGGCGCTTTACCGTTGTCGAAATCCAGGACTTCCTGCGTGAAGAGGGTAACAAGCATCTGACCTACCGCTTCAACGCCGGCTGGTCGCAATCGACCTTGAACCGCGGTGTATTCCCTGATCGTGGTAGCTCACAGTCATTGAATCTGGCGGTAACTCTGCCGGGCAGTGATCTGCAGTTCTACACTCTGGATTATCGTGGTCAGCGTTTCTTCCCGATGACTCAGGATCTGACCCTGCGCTTGCATACCGATCTGGGTTTTGGTCGTCGCTTCGGCAGCACCAGCCGTTTACCTTTCTATGAGCATTATTACGCTGGCGGTATTGGGTCTGTTCGCGGCTACCGCGACAGTAGCCTGGGCCCGCGTAGCACGCCGAACCAGAATGACTTTGACCAGCGTCCGCTGCCCTTCGGTGGTAACGTGAAAATCACCGGTGGTGCGGAAGTGATCTTCCCGGTGCCTTTTATCACCGATCAGCGCTCCTTGCGCACAGTGCTTTTCCTGGATGCCGGTAACGTGTTTGACTCCTATTGCACCAATGAAGTGCTGGTCGATGGCCGTTCCAACCCGGGCTGTGGCGATGTTGACCTTGGTGAGCTGCGCTACAGTGCCGGGGTAGGCCTGAACTGGCTGACTGCGCTGGGGCCGCTGGGCTTCAGTCTGGGTCAGGCGTTGAATGACAAGGCCGGTGACCGTACCCAGTTCTTCCAGTTTACTCTGGGTCAAACATTCTGATTCAGACTGCACCAATAAATACAAACCAGCAGGAGTGATGTTACGTGCGTACTATTTTTAAAGCTGTTGCCATGGTAGCCCTGGTCGGGATGACCTTTCCCGCCGCTGCCCAGATGAGTATCGCGGTACTGAACTATGAGCGCGCGGTGATGGATTCTGATGCTCATCAGCGCCATGCGGCAGAGCTTGAGCAGCGCCTGGGTAGTCAGGTACAGCGTTTGCAGAATATCGAGCGTGAAATGCGTCGTTTGCAGGAGCGTGGCCAAAATGAACGCGACCGCCTGGAGCAGGACGAGCTGGAAAAACTGGAACTGGAATTCCGCCAGCGTGCGCGTGAGCGTGAGCAGCAAGCCCAGCAGCTGCAAGAAGCCAAGCAAGCGGCTGATCGTCAATTGCTTGAGCAGTTGCAGCCCCGTCTGAACGCGGCGATTGAAGCCATCATTCAAGCCAATGACTATGACCTGATTCTGGATGCCAGTGCCGTTGTGCACGTCAAACCGGAGCGCGATATTACCAATCAGGTAATCGAGCGCCTGAACAGCGCGCGTTGATCCCTGCATGAGTCAGCTTGATAGCGTTACCTTGGGCGACCTGGCCGAGCGCCTGGAAGCTCGGCTCGTGGGCGACGCCAGCCAGCAAATTAGCGGCATGGCGACTCTGCAGCAGGCCGGCCCTGCCGAGTTGAGTTTTCTGGCCAATAGTCAGTACCGCAAGTACCTGGCCGAGACCCGAGCCGGCGCAGTCCTGCTGCGTGAAGCGGACGCTGATGCTTTTCAGGGTAATGCACTGATCGTGGCCGATCCCTATTTGGCCTATGCGCGCCTGTCACACCAGTTTGATCCTAAACCCAAGTCGCCGCCCGGGATTCACCCGACGGCGGTAGTGGCAGCCACGGCCGCGGTGGATGCCACTGCCAGCATAGGTGCTGGCGCGGTCATTGAAGACGCCGCCGTTATCGGGGCTGGCGTCACAGTGGGCGCCCAGTGTTTTGTCGGTGCCCGCACGCAGGTCGGCGCCGGCGGCTGGTTGGCGCCGCGTGTGACGCTCTATCACGACGTGCGTATTGGTGAGCGGGTCAGTATCCAGTCCGGTGCTGTCATAGGCTCGGAAGGCTTTGGTTTTGCCAATGACCAGGGCAAGTGGGAGAAGATTGCCCAGATAGGTGGCGTGCTGATTGGCGATGACGTCGAAATCGGCGCCAACACCACCATCGACCGCGGCGCCCTGTCGGATACCCTCATTGGTAATGGTGTGAAACTGGACAACCAGATCCAGATCGCCCATAACGTCCAGGTCGGCGACCACACGGCCATGGCGGCCTGTGTTGGTATTTCCGGTAGTACACGCATCGGCAAGCACTGCACCATTGCCGGTGGTGTGGGTATGGTCGGTCATATCGAGGTCTGTGATCATGCCTTTGTGACCGGCATGACCATGGTAACCCGGTCAATTACCGAACCGGGCGCCTATTCCTCCGGGACTGCCATGCAAACGGCGGGTGACTGGAAGAAGAGTGCTGCGCGGCTGCGTCAGTTGGATGCCTTGTTCAAGCGGGTCCAGCAGCTCGAGAAACAACTGGCTGACGTGACTTCGTCAGCCGCGGACTCATCACAAGCCTGAACCACCCACAGCGGGCTCATTCCAATTTTTGCGCAAGGCCAGTTACGACATGGATATTAATGAAATCAAGCAATACCTTCCCCACCGCTACCCGTTCCTGCTGGTGGACCGTGTCGTCGAACTGGATCTAGAGGCCAAGCGCATTCAGGCCTACAAGAACGTCTCGGTCAACGAGCCGTTTTTCAATGGTCACTTCCCGCAGCATCCGATCATGCCCGGCGTCTTGATCATTGAAGCCATGGCTCAGGCGGCCGGCTTGTTGGGTTTCAAGATGATGAATGTAAAACCTGAAGACGGCACCCTGTATTACTTTGTCGGCTCTGACAAACTGCGTTTCCGGCAGCCGGTGGTGCCGGGTGATCAGCTACAGCTCGAAGCCCAGTACCTCAGCGATAAGCGCGGCATCTGGAAGTTTGCCTGCCGCGCACTGGTGGATGGCAAGGAAGCCTGTGCCGCTGAAATCGTCTGTGCGGAACGCAAGATATGAGTCGAATTCATCCCCAGGCGATCGTTGATCCTGGCGCCCGACTGGCGGATGACGTCGAGGTCGGCCCCTGGACCCTGATCGGTCCGGATGTCGAGATAGGTGCCGGAACCGTGATCGGACCCCATGTGGTGATCAAAGGGCCGACGCGTATCGGCGCCCGCAACCGTATCTTCCAGTTTTCCTCAGTGGGGGAGGACTGTCAGGACAAGAAGTACGCCGGTGAGCCAACGCGTCTGGAGATCGGTGATGACAATGTCATCCGTGAAGGCTGTACCCTGCACCGTGGCACTGTCCAGGATCAATCGGTGACCCGGATCGGGAGCCGCAACCTGCTCATGGCTTATGTCCACGTGGCGCATGATTGCGTGCTTGGCGATGACATCATCATGGCCAACAACGCCACCATTGCAGGTCATGTTCAGGTAGGCAGTGGCGCCATTCTTGGTGGCTACACCACAGTGCATCAGTTCTGCCATATTGGTGCCTGGTCGATGAGTGCGGCCAACAGCGCCGTGTTCAAGGATATACCCGCCTTTGTCATGGTTGGTGGTAACCCGGCCAGTGCACACGGCATGAACTTCGAGGGCATGCGCCGGCGCGGTTACAGCCCGGAACTGGTGTCCGCCCTGCGCCGTGCCTACAAGGTGGTCTATCGCCAGGGCCTGACCCTGCAGCAAGCGCTGGATGAACTCCAGGCCAGTGCCGAGCAATTCCCTGAAATCGCCCTCTATCGCGATTCCATTCTGGCCTCGACCCGCGGCATTACCCGCTGACCATGATGCGCTCCGAACGTCCGCTGTGCATTGCCCTGGTGGCCGGTGAGGCATCGGGCGACACCCTGGGCGCCGGACTGATCAAGGCGTTGCGTCAGAGCTTTCCCAACGCCCGCTTTATCGGCATCGGCGGCCCGCGCATGCAGGCTGCTGGCCTGGTGACCCAGGTGCCGATGGAGCGTCTGTCGGTGATGGGGCTGGTCGAAGTGCTGGGCCGCCTGCGAGAACTCTTGCGTATTCGCCGCGAACTGGTGGATTACCTCAAGCAACAACAACCGGACGTCTTTATCGGCATCGATGCACCGGATTTCACCCTGGGTGTCGAGCGCCGCCTGCGTGATGCCGGCATTGCAACGGTGCATTACGTCAGCCCCTCGGTCTGGGCCTGGCGGGAAAAGCGGGTACACGGCATCAAGCAATCCACTGACCTGATGCTGACCCTGTTTCCCTTTGAAGAAGCCGTGTATCAGCAACACGGCGTAGCCGTGCGCTGCGTCGGCCATACCCTCGCCGATGAGATCCCCTTGCAGCCGGATCGCGCTGCCGCGCGAGCCCGACTCGGTATGGCTACTGACGCACGGGTATTAGCCCTGTTACCCGGCAGCCGTAATGGCGAACTACGCAAGCTGGGCCAGTTGTTTTTGCAGACCGCGCACTGGTGCCTGCAACGCGAGCCGGGCCTGCAGTTTGTCATGCCCTGTGCCAATCCCGAACGTCGCGCCCAGATGGAGCAGATCATTGCGGACAGTGGCCTGAACCTGCCACTCAGGCTGCTCGATGGCCAGGCCCACGAGGCGTTGGCCGCCTGTGATGCCGTCTTGATCGCCTCGGGCACCGCAACCCTCGAGGCCATGCTGTTCAAGCGCCCTATGGTGGTGGCTTACCGCATGGCCGGGTTGACCTTCAAGATTCTCAGCAAGCTGGTCAAGGTCGATTACGTCGCCTTGCCCAACCTGCTCGCAGGCCGCGAAGTCGCGCCCGAATTTCTGCAGGATGCCGCCACGCCTGAAGCCATGGGCACAGCACTCCTGCAACGACTGCAACCCACTGACACCCGTGAGCAGGTCATGGCCGACTACCTACGCCTGCACCAGATGCTGCGCCGTGATGCCGATCAGGCAGCGGCGGATGCGGTCACCGAGCTATTATCCGAACGGGGCCGGCTGTGACCCAATTGAGTATGGACTGGGATCTGGCTGCATCCGTTGAGGAACACGTGGCCGGGGTTGATGAAGTCGGCCGAGGCCCACTCTGTGGTGCCGTAGTAACGGCAGCGGTAATCCTCGACCCGGCCCGACCTATTCCGGGCCTGAATGACTCGAAGAAACTCACCGAAAAACGCCGCGAAGCCTTGTTTCCTCTCATTCAGGAGCATGCACTGGCCTGGTGTATTGCCCGCGCCGAGGTTGAAGAGATCGATCAGCTGAACATCCTGCACGCCACCATGCTGGCCATGCAGCGCGCAGTGGCCGGGCTATCGATTCGCCCTGACCGGGTGTTGATTGACGGCAACCGCTGCCCGGTACTGCCGATGTCGGCAGAAGCGGTGATCAAGGGGGATAGCCGGGTACCAGCGATTGCCGCCGCATCCATTCTGGCCAAGGTAGCGCGTGACCGCGAAATGCAGGCACTGGACCAGCAATATCCGGGCTATGGCATTGCCGGGCACAAGGGCTATCCCACACCCGTCCACCTGCAAGCCCTCGAGCAGTTGGGGCCGACACCCATCCACCGGCGTTCCTTTGGTCCGGTCAGGCGGTTATTGGTTGGTGCGTGAGCCCACTTGGCGTTGACCTTTTAAGGTGCTGATGGGGCCGGGCTGCGGTGAACCGCAGCTCGGCTGGCACAGATCCATACAGGTAGTCACAACAACATCGAACGAATATCCCCCAGCAACTCACCCAATCTGCGAGTAAATTGCGCCGCCGCGGCACCATTGATTGCCCGGTGATCGTAGGACAGAGACAACGGCAGCATCAGCCGTGGCTGGAAGCTGTCGCCATCCCACACCGGCTGCATGGTCGCCTTGGAGACACCCAGAATGGCAACCTCCGGGCTATTCACAATGGGCGTGAAGTAGGTGCCGCCAATGTGCCCCAGGCTGGAGATGGTGAAGCAAGCGCCTTGCATATCGTTGCTGCCCAGCTTCTTGTTGCGCGCCTTGTCGGCCAGCTCGGCCGCTTCGGCAGCCAGCTGCAGCAGGCTTTTCCGGTCGACATCGCGAATCACCGGTACCAGCAGGCCATCAGGCGTATCCACGGCAAAGCCCAGATGCACATACTTTTTCTGAATCAACGCCTTGCCGTCCGGGCTCAATGACGCATTGAAGTCCGGCATTTCCCTGAGCAGGTGGGCACAGGCCTTGAGCAGGAAGGGCAGCAGGGTCAGTTTAACGCCCGCCTTGTCGGCTGCGGCTTTCTGCGCCTTGCGGAAGGCTTCCAGCTCGGTCATGTCGGCCAGATCAAACTGGGTGACATGGGGCACATTCAGCCAGCTGCGGTGCAGGTTGGCAGCACCGACCTGCTGCATGCGCGTCATCGGCTTCTCTTCGGTCTCGCCAAAGCGACTGAAGTCGATCTCGGGTACCGGCGGAATACCACTGTTGGCAGGGCCTGTCTGCTTGCGCTGCTGCATCACCTGCTTGACGTAAGCATCGATATCTTCCTTGAGGATACGCTCACGCGGACCGCTGGGTTTGACCTCGGGTAGCTCGACACCCAGTTCGCGGGCCATCTTGCGCACCGCCGGACCAGCATGTACCCGGGTGCCTTCACGGCTGGGGGCGCCTACCGGTGCTGGCGCGCGCTCATCGCCGGAAGACTCGGCCTTGGCTTTATTGCTGTCACTGGATGCCTTTGACGCCGGCTGCGGGTCTTGCTTGCCGGTCTTTGTTTCCTGGTCGTCGTCAGAGGTGTCACTGTCGTCTTCCTCGGCGTCATCAGCAGCCTCTTCCTCCGTGCTGCTCAGTGTCAGCATGGGGTCGCCAGTCTTGACCTCCTGCTCCAGCTTGACGTCGATGGATTTGACCACCCCGGCCTGCGGGCAGGGGATTTCCATACTCGCCTTGTCGGACTCCAGCACGATGACCGAGTCTTCGGCTTGCAGCTCGTCGCCTTCCTTGACCAGAATTTCGATCACCTTGGCACTGTCACCACCCAGGTCGGGAATGCTGATGGCCTGTTCTTTGGCGGCTGACTTGCCGGATTTTTTCGCTGACGATGGCTTGCCTGACGTTTCCGCTTTTTCGTCGGATGACGGCTGACTGGCTTTGGGCTTGTCGGCGCTATCTTCCTCTTTACTGTCTTCGGCCTCGTCGCCAGCGCTGCTTTCGGCGTCCAGCTCGATCATGACGTCACCCTCTTTCAGGGTGTCGCCGAGTTTGACCTTGATGCTTTTCACTACGCCAGCCTTGGGGCTGGGCACTTCCATGCTGGCCTTGTCGGACTCCAGCACCAGCAGGGAATCTTCTGCGCTGATGTTATCGCCTTCCTTGACCAGGATTTCAATGATTTCACCCTCACCGCCGCCGATGTCGGGTACTTTGATGGCTTCACTCATACCGTCGCTCCTCAGCTGTCCAGTGGGTTGGCTTTGTTGCTGTCCAGCTTGTACGCCTTGAGCGCATCGGCCAGCACCTTGGGTTTCAGGGTGCCATCCTCGACCAGGGCGCTGAGCGCGGCACAGACAATCCAGTAACGGTCTACTTCAAAGAAATGACGCAGTTTGCGGCGGCTGTCACTGCGGCCAAAGCCATCGGTGCCCAGCACCTTGTAGGTAGCGGGTACCCACTGGCGAATCTGGTCGGCATACAGCTTCATGTAGTCGGTCGCAGCAATCACCGGGCCCTTGGCTTTGGCCAATTGCGTTTCAACGTAGCTGTCCTTACGCTTGCGCGTCGGGTTGAGGCGGTTCCAGCGTTCGACTTCGAGGCCGTCACGGCGCAGCTCGTTGAAGCTGGTCACGCTCCAGATGTCGGCGCTGATACCGTGCTCCTCGGCCAACAGGGTGGCAGCTTCACGTACTTCACGCAGGATGGTGCCGCTGCCCATCAGTTGGACGTGCAACTCGGCCGGTTTTTTCGCCGTCTCCAGCTGGTACATGCCGCGCATGATCTGCTCTTCCAGTCCCTTGGTCTTGGGCATGGCCGGCTGCTGGTAGGACTCGTTCATTACGGTCAGGTAATAGTAGACATTTTCCTGCTCTTCCATCATGCGACGCGCGCCCTCGCGGATAATCACCGCCAGTTCGTAGCCATAGGTCGGGTCATAACTGCGGCAGTTGGGGATGGTGCCACCGAGAATATGGCTGTGGCCATCCTGGTGCTGCAGGCCTTCGCCGTTCAGGGTGGTGCGGCCGGCCGTGCCACCAATCAGGAAGCCCTTGGCGCGGCTGTCACCGGCGGCCCAGGCCAGGTCACCAATGCGCTGGAAACCGAACATCGAATAGAAGATATAGAAGGGCAGCATGGGCTGGTTGTGGGTGCTGTAGGCAGTCCCTGCAGCAATCCAGCTGGACATGGCGCCGGCTTCGTTGATGCCTTCTTCGAGGATCTGGCCCTTCTTGTCCTCGCGGTAGAACATCACCTGATCACGGTCGACCGGCTCATACAGCTGGCCGACTGATGAATAGATGCCCAGTTGGCGGAACATGCCTTCCATGCCAAAGGTGCGCGCCTCGTCCGGCACAATGGGTACGATGCGCGGGCCCAGCTCCTTGTCCTTGACCAGTTGCGAGATGATGCGCACAAAGGCCATGGTGGTGGAGATTTCGCGGTCACCCGAGCCATCCAGAATGGCCTTGAGGGTGTCCAGCGGTGGTACCGGCACCTTGAAGCTTTCCGTGCGGCGCTGGGGCATATAACCACCCAGGGCCTCGCGGCGGGAATGCAGGTATTTGTACTCGGGGCTGTCTTTTTCCGGTTTATAGAACGGCAGCTTTTCCAGCTCGCTGTCCTTGATCGGAATATCAAAGCGGTCGCGGAAGGTTTTCAGGCTGTCGATATCGACCTTCTTGGTGTTGTGCGCGGTATTCTGCGCTTCACCGGCACCGGTGCCGTAGCCCTTGATGGTCTTGGCCAGGATTACGCTGGGCTGACCTTCATGGTTGACTGCCGCGTGATAGGCCGCGTAGACCTTGTAGGGGTCGTGGCCACCGCGGTTGAGTTTCCAGATCTGTTCGTCGGTCAGGTCCTTGACCATGTCCTTGAGCTCGGGACGGGTGCCGAAGAAGTGCTTGCGCACATAGTCACCGCCCTTGGCCTTGTAGTTCTGGTAGTCGCCGTCCACGGCTTCTTCCATGCGTTGTTGCAGCAGGCCTTCGTGATCCTGGGCAAACAGCGGGTCCCACATGCGGCCCCAGATCACCTTGATCACATTCCAGTCGGCACCACGGAAACTGCCTTCAAGTTCCTGGATGATCTTGCCGTTGCCGCGCACCGGGCCGTCCAGACGCTGCAGGTTGCAGTTGATGACGAAGATCAGGTTGTCGAGTTTCTCGCGGCCAGCCAGGGAAATCGCGCCCAGGGTTTCCGGCTCATCGGTTTCACCGTCACCGACAAAGCACCAGACTTTCTGCTTGCCGGGTTCAATCAGGCCGCGATGCTCCAGGTACTTCATAAAGCGGGCCTGGTAAATCGCCTGGATCGGGCCAAGGCCCATGGAGACGGTCGGGAACTGCCAGAACTCGGGCATCAGCCAGGGGTGTGGATAGGAAGACAGGCCGTCGCCATCGGTTTCCTGGCGGAAGTTGTTCAGTTGCTCTTCGCTGATGCGTCCTTCAAGGAAGGCACGGGCATAGACGCCAGGCGAGGCATGGCCCTGAAAAAACACCAGGTCACCTCCGTGCTCGTCGGTGGGCGCCTTGAAGAAATAGTTGAAGCCAATGTCATACAAGGTCGCGCTGGAGGCAAAGGTGGAAATATGCCCACCCAGATCCGGATCTTGCTGGTTGGTGCGCATTACCATGGCCAGTGCATTCCAGCGCACCATGGAGCGGATGCGCCGCTCCATGAACAAGTCGCCGGGCATGCGCGCCTCGTGAGTGACCGGGATGGTGTTGCGGTAGGGGGTGGTGATGGCATAGGGCAGGGGGGTGCCGCTGCGGCTGGCCAACTCGCCGAGCCGGGTCATCAGGTAATGCGCGCGCTCTTCGCCTTCCTGTTCCAGTACGGACTCCAGCGAGTCCAGCCATTCCTGGGTTTCCTGCGGATCGATATCGTCGTGCTTCATTATTATCTCCAGACCTTGTGGGCCTTTACTGCACGCTGGCGGGCTATGCGCAGCGAACAGCAGGGTGGTTATGCCGTGCGAGGGCGATACTGTGTTCGGTAAATGTAGTTTTACTACATAAAGAGCCTTGAATCTAGCTTTTTGCAGAATAAAATGTAGTAAAACTACGCTCTGGTCAATTGCTCAATGTTTCCAAATGCCACCTGGCGTGGCACTCTGCATGATCAATAAAACCAACCGCTCACTCAGTTGTTAAATCTGTTGCTTAACAGGATAGACCATGCCGATGACGCCACCCTTTCCGCTCCCGGACTCTTTGCAGCCGCTGGTTGCCCATCATCGCCAGCAATGGCTGCACGCCGTCGAGCAGGCTGGGTTGACCGCCAGACTGGCAGAACTGGATGCGCGCTTTGAGCAGAGCCTGGACATAGTGCTGGCAGGCAGCGATTTTGTTGCCGAGCAGCTACGTCGCGATCCGGAACTGGCCTGGGGCCTGGAAGCTGCTGATGGCCTGCTCTGGCGTCGTTTGCGACAGGGTGAGTTGAGTGAGTTACTGGCTGCCGAACTGGCCGAGGTCACGGCAGAAGAGCCGTTGCTCAAGGTATTGCGCCGCTTTCGCAATCGGCACCAGCTGCGCCTGATCTGGCGTGACCTGACGCGCCAGGCAGCGACCATGGAAACCACCCGTGAGTTGTCTGATCTGGCGGATACCTGCATCGAGCAGGCCTATCAATGGCATTACCAGCAAGCGCACGAGAGTCTGGGTACGCCGATGGGCCAGGAGTCCGGTCAGCCCCAGCATATGGTCATTCTGGGCATGGGCAAGCTGGGCGCGCAGGAACTGAATCTGTCATCGGATATTGATCTGATCTTTGCCTACCCGGAGGCCGGTGAGACTGAGGGCGGGCGTCGCAGCCTGTCGAACCAGGAGTTCTTTATCCGTATTGGTCAGCGGGTGATCAAGGCACTGGATGCCATCACTGTCGATGGCTTTGTGTTTCGTGTCGATATGCGCCTGCGTCCTTACGGTGACAGCGGCGCGCTGGTGTTCAGCTTTGATGCGCTGGAGCAGTATTACCAGAGCCAGGGGCGCGACTGGGAGCGTTACGCCATGATCAAGGCGCGGGTAGTGGCGGGTGACCAGGCGGCGGGGGCTGAGCTGCAAGCCATGCTCAAGCCCTTCGTCTATCGCCGCTATCTGGATTTTGCCGCGATTGAGGCGCTGCGCAGCCTGAAACTGATGATCCAGCGTGAAGTGCAGCGCAAGGGCCTGCAGGATAACGTCAAGCTGGGCTCGGGCGGCATCCGTGAGGTTGAATTTATCGGCCAGGCCTTTCAGTTGATTCATGGCGGGCGCGATCGCAGCTTGCAGCAGCGACCGATTCTCAGTGTGCTGGATATGTTGGCCAACAACGGCTACCTGCCGGATGTGGCGGTGGATGAGCTCAAGGGCGCTTACCTGTTTCTGCGCGATACGGAGCACACGTTGCAGGCGCTGGATGACCGCCAGACCCAGATGTTGCCAATTGATAGCCAGAACCAGGCGCGGGTGGCCTGGATCATGGGCTTTGCCGACTGGGATGATTTTTACCAGGCGCTGGAGCTGCAGCGTCAGCGCGTCGCCCATCACTTTGCCCATGTGATTGCCGATCCGGATGACGAGGAAGACGAGCCGGCTTTGCCTTATGAGCGCTGGCAGCCCTTGTGGGATGGCACCCTGGATGCCGAGCAGGCAACCGAACAACTGGCTGAAGCGGGTTTTGCCGATCCTGAAGCGGCCTGGAAGCGGGTTAATGACTTGCTCCATTCAGGCCGCATCAAGGCCATGCAGCGCCTGGGGCGGGACCGGCTGGATGTGTTCATGCCGCGCTTGCTGGCCATGGCGGGTGAACATGAGCAACCGGATCTGGCGCTGGAGCGGGTATTGCCGCTGGTTGAAGCAGTCGCCCGGCGTTCGGCCTACCTGCTGCTATTGACCGAAAACCCCGGCGCCCTGCGCGAGTTGCTGGTGCTGTGCGCAGCCAGCCCCTGGATTGCCGAACAGATTGCGCGCTTCCCGGTGGTGCTGGATGAGCTGCTCAATGCCGGCCGCCTGTATCGACCCCCGGAGCCGCAGGAGCTGGCCGATGAACTGCGCCAGCAATTGCTGCGTATCCCGGAAGATGACCTTGAACAGCAGATGGAAGCGCTGCGCTATTTCAAACGCGCTCATGTGCTGCGCGTTGCCGCCTCGGAGATTGCCGGCAGCCTGCCGCTGATGAAAGTCAGTGACTACCTGACCTGGATCGCTGAAGCTATTTTGCAGCAGGTGCTGCAACTGGCCTGGCGCGAAATGGTCCAGCGCCATGGTCGGCCGCAGCGCGCTGACGGTAGCCGCTGTGAACTGGACTTTATTATTGTCGGCTACGGCAAGGTGGGCGGCATTGAGCTGGGGCATGGGTCGGATCTGGATCTGGTGTTTATCCACGATGGCGATACCAGTGCCGAGACCGACGGCGAGCGGGCCATTGATGGCGGACGTTTCTTTACCCGCCTGGGCCAGCGCATCATCCATATCCTCAATGCCAATACCACCTCGGGCGCGCTCTACGAGGTCGACATGCGCCTGCGGCCTTCCGGTGATTCAGGGTTGCTGGTGACCTCTTTGCAGGCCTTTGCCCGCTATCAGCGCGAAGAGGCCTGGACCTGGGAGCATCAAGCCCTGGTGCGCGCGCGCGTGCTCAGCGGCTGCCCGCAACTGACCAAGGCCTTTGAAGCCTTGCGCGGTGAAGTCCTGGGCCGTGACCGGGACACGGTCGCGTTGGCCGATGAGGTACAGAAGATGCGGGAAAAGATGCGCGCCAGCCTGGCCAGCAGGGAGACGGATGGCGGTCGTGCTGCCAGTGCCTGGGAAGCCGGACACAACTTTCATCTCAAGCATGACGCTGGAGGTATCGTAGACATTGAATTTATGGTGCAATATGCGGTTCTGGCCTGGTCGTGCAGACACCCCGAATTACTGCGCTACACCGACAACATCAGAATTCTTGATGGGCTGCGGGACGCTGGTCTGATCGCCGCAAGCGATGTCCAGCAATTGCAGAAGGCTTACAAGGCCTACCGCGCAGCAGCCCATCGCCTGGCTTTGCAAAAGCAGCCGGGCACAGTGAGTGGCGATCAACACCATGATTACCGCCAAGGGGTTATCCGCATCTGGCAGCAGATGTTGCCCAGCTCGCCCTGAAAAGCGCAGGCCGACGGACGCAGCACGTACAGGCAAGAACATAACTTAACTGATAAAGATACTGATGGAGCTGGCTGCTATGTCGATGGCCGATCGTGATGGTGTTATCTGGTTTGATGGTGAAATGGTGCCGTGGCGCGAGGCCAATGTGCATGTGCTGACGCATACCCTGCATTACGGCATGGGTGTATTCGAGGGCGTACGCGCTTACGATACTCCGGATGGCACCGCCATCTTCCGCCTGGACGCGCATACGGATCGCCTGTTTGATTCGGCCAAGATCATGAATATGCAGATCCCCTTCAGCAAGGAAGAGTTGAATGCGGCCCAGTGTGCCGCGGTGCGCGAGAACAACCTGAAAAGCGCCTACCTGCGCCCCATGGTGTTCTACGGCTCCGAAGGTATGGGCCTGCGTGCCACCGGCCTGAAAACCCACGTCATTATTGCCGCCTGGGACTGGGGCGCCTACATGGGCAAGGAAGCATTGGAGACCGGCATCAAGGTGCGTACCAGCTCCTTCACCCGTCACCACGTGAACATTTCCATGACCCGCGCCAAGGCCAACGGGCATTATATCAACTCCATGCTGGCGCTGCAGGAAGCCATCTCAGCCGGTGCCGAAGAGGCCCTGCTGCTGGACCCTGAAGGCTATGTCGCCGAAGGCTCGGGCGAGAACATCTTCATCATCAAGAACGGCGTGATCTACACCCCGGAAGTGACTGCCTGCCTCAACGGGATAACCCGCAACACCATCCTGACCCTGGCCAAGGAGCACGGCCTGAAGCTGGTAGAAAAGCGCATCACCCGTGATGAAGTCTATATCGCCGACGAGGCCTTCTTCACCGGCACCGCCGCCGAAGTCACGCCGATCCAGGAGCTGGATGGCCGCAAGATCGGCCCGGGTCACCGTGGGCCGATCACCGCCAAACTGCAAAAAGCCTACTTCGACCTGGTCAGCGGTCAGACCGCAGAGCATGCCGAATGGCGGACGTTGGTCGGCTGAAATCCGCTGAAAGCCATAGGCTGGAGGCTGAAAGTTTGAAATCTGTCCTTGGAGGTTATCTGTCCGTGCTCAGTTTCAGGTTTTCAGCTTCCAGCCTTGAGCCTTCAGCCTTAAGCGGCTTGTTATGAATATTCTGATTATTGGTCCCAGCTGGGTAGGCGACATGGTGATGGCGCAGACGTTGTTCGTCTGCCTAAAACAGCGCCATGGCGATGCCTGTATGATTGATGTGCTGGCCCCGGACTGGAGTCGGCCGATTCTTGAGCGTATGCCCGAGGTCAATCAGGCGCTGAGCTTTCCGCTTGGGCACGGTGTGTTGGGGCTGCGTGAGCGGCGGCGTATTGGCAAGTCACTGGCCGGTCACTATGACCAGGCTATCCTCTTGCCCAATTCGCTGAAGTCGGCCTTGGTGCCGTATTTCGCCGATATTCCCCTGCGTACCGGCTGGCTGGGCGAGATGCGCTACGGCCTGCTCAATGACCATCGCAAACTCGACAAGCAGGCCTACCCGCTGATGATCGAGCGCTTTATGGCGCTGGCCTTTGACTCGGGTGCGGTTTTGCCGCAGCCGTATCCGCGCCCGCAGTTAGCCATCGACCCGGATAGTCTCGACACAGCGCTGGCGCGTTTCGGGCTGGAGCTGGACCGCCCGGTCCTGGCCCTGTGCCCGGGCGCCGAGTTTGGCGAAGCCAAACGCTGGCCGAGTGAGTACTACGCCGCTGTTGCCGAGCACTGCATTCGTCAGGGCTGGCAGGTGTGGCTGTTCGGCTCGAAGAACGATCATCCGGTGGGTGAGGATATTCGTAGCCGCTTGATTCCGGGGTTGCGTGAAGAAGCGGTCAATCTCAGTGGCGAGACCAGTCTGGCTGAGGCTATCGATCTGATGTCGGCGGCAACCGCCGTGGTCAGCAATGATTCCGGTTTGATGCATGTGGCGGCAGCGCTGGAGCGCCCTCTGGTTGCTGTGTATGGCTCTACCTCGCCGGGCTTTACCCCGCCGTTGGCCGATGCCGTCGAAACCGTGCGCCTGGGCCTGGATTGCAGCCCCTGCTTTGACCGCACTTGCCGTTTCGGGCATTACAACTGTCTGCGCGACTTGCCGCCGGCGCAGGTCATTGATGCCTTGCAGCGTCTGGTCGGCGACCCCTTGCCAGACCCGCAGGACCTCTGACGCATGCGGGTGCTGTTGATCAAAACCTCGTCAATGGGCGATGTCATCCATACCTTGCCAGCATTGACCGATGCAGCCAGGGCGATTCCGGGTATCCAGTTTGACTGGGTAGTAGAGGAAGCCTTTGCGGAAATCCCCCGTTGGCACCCGGCGGTGGCCGAGGTGATTCCGGTGGCGATTCGGCGCTGGCGCAAACAGCCCCTGGCTACCTGGAGAAGTGGTGAGTGGCGGGCTTTCAAGCGCCGTCTGCGTGCGCAGCCCTATGACCTGGTGATGGATGCACAGGGACTATTGAAAAGCGCCTGGCTGACCCGTTATAGCCAGGGGCCAGTCGCCGGCCTGGATAGCTCCTCGGCACGTGAACCCTTTGCCAGCCGTTTCTATGACCAGCCGCACAGCGTGGCCTGGGGGCAGCATGCGGTTGAGCGCTTGCGTCAGCTGTTTGCTGCGGCCCTGGGGTATCAACTGCCGGATAGTCTGGGTGAGTATGGCCTGCAGTCGCCGCAGCAGGGTCAACCTGCCGGGAGTCAGCCCTATCTGGTGTTCCTGCACGGTACCACCTGGGACACCAAGCACTGGCCCGAGCTCTACTGGCGCCAGTTGGCAGAGCAGGTGGTTGCCCACGGCTGGCAGGTGCGTTTGCCCTGGGGTAACGCGGCTGAACAGGCGCGAGCGCAGCGTATCGCCGCCGATCTCAATGGTGTGGCTGTGCTGCCCAGGCTGAACCTGGCTGGCGTTGCCCGCGAGCTTTCAGGTGCCAGCGCTTGCGTCGCCGTCGATACCGGGCTTGGGCATCTCGCGGCGGCGCTGGATGTACCGACCCTGTCGCTGTTTGGCCCCACCAACCCGGGATTTACCGGCGCCTACGGTGCCCGCCAGCAACACCTGGCCAGCGACTTTGCCTGCGCCCCGTGCCTGCGCAAGCGCTGCAATTACCAGCCGACCGCGGATGAACGGGCCCGATTCGACCTGACCCACGAGCAACCGCTATGCTTTACCCGACTCAACCCCGCCCAGGTCATGGCGCGGTTGCAACCCTTGCTGGCGTCTGAGGCAACCTGATGCAACTGGCTTTTTTGCTCTACAAGTACTTTCCCTTTGGCGGGCTGCAACGTGATTTTGTGCGTATTGCCCAGGTCTGTCAGGCGCGCGGGCATCAGATCCGGGTGTATACCCTGAGCTGGGAGGGCGAGGTGCCGGACGGTTTTGAGCTGGTCATGGTGCCGGTCAAGGCCTGGCTCAACCATCGGCGTTACGCCAAATTCACCCGTTGGGTGCAGGCCGACATGCAGCGCCGGCCGGTTGACCGCGTAGTGGGTTTCAACAAGATGCCGGGGTTGGATAGTTACTACGCTGCCGACCCCTGTTACGAAGAAAAAGCGCGCACACTGCGCAAGCCGATGTACCGTTACAGTCCGCGTTACCGCCACTTTTCCGCTTACGAAAGGGCCGTGTTTGACCCTGCCGGGCACACCGCCTTGATGATGATTTCGGCGACCCAGATGGCGCTGTTCAAACAGCACTACGGTACCCCGGATGCGCGCTTTCATTTGCTGCCACCGGGTATTTCGCCGGATCGTCGTGCGCCGGCCAATGCCGCGGAACTCCGCCAGATAGCCCGTCAACGCCTGGGCGCCGAATTTGACGTGCCGGCGGATGGCCTGCTGCTGGTGCAGATCGGTTCGGATTTTCATCGTAAAGGCCTGGATCGCAGCATTCAGGCGCTGGCCGCATTGCCAGAAGCCTTACGCCAGCGCACCCGCTTGGTCGCCCTGGGCGCTGATGACCCCGGTAGCATGCAGGCTCTGGCGCGCGAACATGGCGTAGCAGGGCAGGTGTTCATGCCAGGCGGGCGTAAGGACGTACCGGATTTTCTGCTCGCCAGTGATGTGCTGTTGCACCCGGCACGGCAGGAAAATACCGGCACCGTACTGCTTGAGGCCCTGGTTGCTGGCTTGCCCCTGTTGGTGACGGAAGTCTGTGGCTACGCCCATTATGTCCTGGATGCCGAGTGCGGCCTGGTCGCCCCCGAGCCTTTCAGCCAGATGGCGTTCAATGCGCAGCTGGCGCAGATGCTGGGTGATGATGAGCAACGTCAGCGTTGGCAGCAGAATGCCCTGGCCTTTGCCGACAGCCACGACCTCTACAGCATGCCCGAAAAGGCCGCCGATGTGATTCTGGGTGAGGTCAAGTGATGCCGGGGAGTCTGCAGCTATGCTGATCCTCAAGGCGCCGTTCAACCGGCTGTGGGCCGATAAGGACCCCTTTGTTGCTGTCGAGCAGCTGGACGGTGAGGTGTTTCGTGCCCTTGAAGGCCGACGTACCTTGCGTACCGAGGTGGAAGGGCAGGGCTATTTCGTCAAGATTCACCGTGGCATCGGCTGGGGCGAGATCATCAAGAACCTCAGTCTGCTGAAAAAACCTGTGCTCGGCGCCAGGCAGGAATGGCAGGCCATTGCTGCGCTGGAGCAGGCCGGGGTCGCCACCATGCGCCCGGTGGCCTACGGGCAGCGCGGTAGCAACCCGGCCACCCGTCATTCCTTTATCATCACCGAAGAGTTGGCGCCGACGGTCAGCCTGGAAGATTTTTGCCGTGACTGGCCGCAACAGCCACCGCCGGTTGCCTTGAAGCATGCGCTGATTGAACGGGTTGCCGAGATGGTGGGCCGCATGCACCGTGCCGGCGTCAATCACCGTGACTGCTATCTGGTGCATTTTCTGCTGCATACCGAGCCGGCTCCGCGCCCCGAAGCCTTTCGGCTGTCAATTATTGACCTGCACCGGGCGCAGATTCGCGACCAGGTGCCGACCCGCTGGCGCAACAAGGATCTGGCTGCGTTGTACTTTTCCGCCCTGCAGATCGGCCTGACCCGGCGCGACAAGCTGCGTTTTTTACGGGTCTATTTTGACCAGCCGCTGCGCCAGACCCTGCGTGATGAAGCGCGCCTGCTGGCCTGGATGGAGCGTCGCGCCGCCAAATTGCTCGACCGCTGGTTCCGCCGCTTTGCCCCTGGAGCCGGCGCATGACTGGTTGGACCCTGAACCCCGAATACGCCACTGGCGAAAGCGGCAAGGCCTTTGCCAGTCTGGACACAGTGTTTGCCCTGGAGGGCGAGTTCATCACCCGCGATCCGCTGAGTACGGTACACAAGGTGGCGGTTGGTGGGCGTACTTATTACGTCAAACGCTACACCGGCGCGGGCAAACATTTGCGTCGCTATCTGGGCCGCCCGCGGGTGCAGGCCGAGTGGGAAAACCTGCTGTATTTCACCGCCTGGGGTATTCCGGCCGCGGTAGTGGTTGGTTTTGGTCAGGAGCGCAAGCAGGGCGCCTTTGTGCGCGGCGCCTTGATCACCGAAGAGCTGGCCGACACCCGTGATATGGCCTGGTTGGCGAACAATCAGGACCCCTGCCTGCAAGACCGGGCCTGGGTCGCCAGGGTCAGTTACCAGGTCGCCCATGCAACCCGCATGATGCACGATCAGGGCTTTGCGCATAATGACCTCAAGTGGCGCAATATTCTGGTAACTCCTGAGGCGCGGGTATTTTTCATCGACTGCCCGACCGGCAGCTTCTGGCCGCAGCCGTTTCTGGGCTACCGCATCATCAAGGACCTGGCTTGCCTGGACAAGATTGCCAAGCACCAGCTGAGCCGGACACAGCGGTTACGATTTTTCCTGACTTATCGCCATCAATCACGGCTGGATGGGGCAGATAAACGGATGATTCGCCGCATATTGCGGTTTTTCGAGGGGCGCGAATGAACTCTGAGCCTTTTATTGCCGTCAATGCCCGCGCCTTGCTTGAGCAGCATGGGCTGGACAGCTTTGATGCGCTGTGGGGCTTGCAGCTGGATGCGGTGGATGACCCCAATATCGGGCGTGGCGGCTGGAGCAGTGTGTATCGCCTGGAACTGGCCGATACCGATGGCCAGGTGCAGAGCTTCTACCTGAAACGACAGCAGAACCATCTCAGTCGTAGCCTGCGGCACCCGGGCGGCGAACCTACCTTCGCTCGTGAGTTTCGTGCCATTCAGCAGTATGCGCGGCACGGCATTCCAGCTTTGGAGGCGGCCTTCTTTGCCCAGCGTCGAACAGCCGAAGGCCGGAAGGCCATTTTGCTGACGCGCGCGCTGGATGATTACCAGCCGCTGGATGAGTGGTTTGCCCGTTGGTCGGACTTGAGTTGGGCCGACAAGCGGGATGTAACGCTGGCCTGTGGTGCTTTGGTTCATGCCCTGCATAATACGGGGCGCATCCATAACTGTCTCTACCCCAAGCATATCTTTGCGCGTCTGGCGCAAGACGGTGCCGGTGCACGCCTGATCGACCTGGAAAAAACCCGTCGCGCCCTGGGTCAGCGCGACCGTGTCCGCGATCTGGACACTCTCAATCGCCGTAGCCCGGCGCTCAGTCGCGCTATCCGCTTGCGCTTTCTTCTGGCCTGCCAGGGTAAACAACGCCTGGATGACGAAGCCCGTGCCCTGATAGTAGCCTTGAACCAACGCCAACAACGCAAGCAGGCCGCCTGATGTCAGGATCACTAGCCACTTTGCAACAGTATGGCCGCAAGCCTCCGGTTCCCTTGGTTCTGGAAGTTGAAGCGGGTAGCAAGCTGCAGATCAACGCGTGGCTGCGCATCCTGCCCGGCAAGCGGCTGGTGGGGCACGGTGAATGGCAGGGCCAGCCGGTACTGGTCAAGCTGTTTATCGCCAGCGCAGCACGCCGGCATTGGCAGCGTGAGCGCAGCGGGGTTGAGGCGTTGTTGGCACAAGGGGTGCCTACCCCTGAATTGCTTGCCAGCGGCGCCTTGCCGGGCGGTGGCTTTTACCTGGTCACCCGTTACCTTGACGGTGCTGAGACCCTGCAGCAACAATGGCAAGCCCTGCCAGACAGCAGCCCGAACAATCCCGCTGCCCGTCATATCGTGCAGCAGGTACTGGCGTGTCTTGGGCGCTTGCACCAGCAGGGCCTGACCCAAAGTGACCTGCACCTGGGCAACTTTCTGCACTGGCAAGAGCGGCTCTACGTGATTGATGGTGATGCCATCGAGCAGCATATGCCCGGCGAGCCCATTACGGCTGCCGAGGCTGCGCATAACCTGGGTTTGTTCTTTGCCCAGTTGTTGCCTGCCTGGGATGAGCAGGTGGAGTTGCTGCTGATTGACTATCTGGCCGTCAATAGCGAGCGCGCCCTGAACCCCGAGCTGATCCAGAAGAGCATTGATAACGGCCGTGCCTGGCGGCTCAAGGACTATCTGGGCAAAGCCGTGCGCGACTGCACCCTGTTCAGTGTGCGGCGCAACTGGTGGCGCTTTCAGTCCGTACAGCGCCAGGACAGCAAGGCGCTGTCCAGCCTGTTGGCAGATATTGACGGTCCGTTCCGCGACCAGCCCCCCGCCCTGAAAAACGGCGGTAGCAGCACAGTGACCCGCGCAACCATCGATGGGCGTGAGTTGGTGATCAAGCGCTACAACATCAAGAGCTTTAGCCACTGGCTGCGCCGCTTCTGGCGCCCCAGCCGCGCCTGGCACTCCTGGTTGGCCGGGCATCATCTGCGCTTTCTCGGTATTGATACCCCCGAGCCGCTGGCAATGATTGAAAGCCGCTTTGGGCCGCTCAGACGGCGGGCGTGGCTGGTGACCGAGTATTGTGAGGGTGTTGACTTGTTATCTCACATGGGTGAGTCGGGTGAGCGTGAGCCTGATGCCAAGGAAGGGTCAGCTATACTCGCGGTGTTTCAGCAACTGGCAAAGGCCCGAATGACCCATGGCGACTGCAAGGCGACCAATCTGTTGTGGGATGGGCAGCGAATATGGTTGATTGACCTGGACGGTATGCGAGTGCACAACAATACTGCAAGTTGGCAGCAAGCCTGGGCGGAAGATCGACGGCGGTTGTTGCGGAACTGGCCGGAAGCCAGCGCTTTGCGTCTTTGGCTTGATGCGTATTTGCCCAGCTAACGTGTCATGCTGAACATGGGCATTCATTTCACTATGCGTGTAAAATCAAGCATTCATCTTTGCTGTTCTGACGAGGCAACCCTGTGGCACTGACTATTCTTGGACTTTCCGGCGCACTCAACCATGACCCATCTGCCGCTCTGTATATTGACGGCAAACTTATTGCGGCGGTGGAAGAAGAGCGTTTCGTGCGTGACAAGCACGCCAAGAACCGCATGCCCTACGAGTCCGCCAAGTTCTGTCTGGAGCAGGCCGGTATCACCCCGGCTGACGTCGATATCGTTACCATTCCCTTTGCACCAATCAGCATCTTTGGCCCGGCCCGCTGGAAATATGCCAAACGTTACTGGTATGCCCCTGACCGGGCTCTGGATGCCATCCTGATGGGCAATCGCCGTTTCAAGCGCTACAAGAAACGTATTGAATGGTGCCTGCTACAGCTCGGCTTTGATCTGAAAAAGGTCAAGCTCGAGCCGGTGGAGCATCATCTGGCACATGCTTCCAGCGCCTATCACTGCTCGGGCTTTCATGAAAAAACCGCGATTCTGGGTATTGACGGCAAGGGCGAGTACGCCACGACCTTCTTTGGTTATGGCGAGAACGGCAATATCCACAAGATCAAGGAATTCTATGACCCGGATTCATTGGGCGGCCTTTACGGTGCCCTGACCGAATACCTGGGTTTTGAGATGCTCGATGGCGAGTTCAAGGTCATGGGTATGGCACCCTATGGTGATGCCGCCAAATATGACTTTTCCCGTCTGGCCAAATTTGAGAACGGTGAACTGATCATCAATACCGATTATGCCAACGTGATCGGTTTCCGCCGCTACAAGGAAAAGGGCAAGGGCTATTATTTCTCGCCCAAACTGATCGAGTGGCTTGGGCCCAAGCGTCAGGGGGACATTGCCGATGACCCATATATTCATTATGCCGCCAGCATGCAGGCATTGTTCGAGAAGCTGGCGCTGGAGATGATCGAGTATTACCTCGGCGATATCCTGCGTGAAACCGGCAAACTGGCCTTTGCTGGTGGCTGCGCGCTGAACGTCAAGCTTAACCAGCGCATTATTGCCCGTCCTGATGTGAAAGAGTTGTTTGTTCAACCTGCGTCAGGTGATGCGGGTACCTCGGTAGGTGCGGCAGCTTATGTCTCGGTGAAAAATGGTGTGCCCGTTGAAAAAATGGAACACGTCTATCTTGGGCCGAGTTATAGCAATGAAGACGTTATCGCCGCCTGTGCCCGGCACCCGAACAAGCCGCAATGGAAACAACTGGACAATGTGCCGGAATACATCGCGGAAGTGCTGGCCGAAGGTAACCCGGTTGCCTGGCTGCAAGGACGTATGGAGTTCGGTCCGCGCGCACTGGGTGGGCGCTCTATTCTGGGTTGCCCCAGTGCTTCTGGCGTTGCTGACCGCATCAATGAACAGATCAAGTTCCGGGAGCGCTGGCGCCCATTCTGCCCGTCCATGATTGATAGCGTTGCGCCGCAGATGCTCAGCGTGGACCACCCGTCACCCTTTATGACCTTCACCTTTGAAGTGAATGACGAGTGGAAGAACCGCGTACCTGAAGTGGTGCACGAAGATGGCACAGCGCGCGCCCAGGTGCTCAAACGCGAATACAACCCGCGCTACTACGACCTGATGAAAGAACTGGAACGGCTGACGGGTAACGGTGTGGCACTGAATACTTCGCTGAACCGTCGGGGTGAGCCCATGGTGTGCTCACCGACTGATGCACTGAACATGTTCTTTGGTTCGGATCTGGAGTATCTGGTGATGGAGGATATTCTGGTTTGCAAGGACGATTAAGGGGCTTTACTTGAATCAGCGCGAGCAGTGGGTATTACAGTTTTGCCACTCCTATTACGGTCCTTTTACCGACTGTGCCCGGCAATATGCCGCGCTGTTCAAGGACAGTGGTTACCGGGTCGCCACGGTGTATCTCTCCGGTCAGCCAAGTGCCGAGGTAGAACAGGGATCGGCATCAGACGAAGTGATTTTTCTCGGCTATGAGCCTAAGGATATCAAAGGGCTGAAGTTGCGCGCGATGCGTGATTTGCGTCAGTTGGCCAGCCAACGCGATTATGCTTTTTGTATTGCCCATCGCTTCAAGCCGATTTATATCACCCTTCTGGCGACACGGCTGCCGGTTGTTGGGGTTCACCACTCTTCGGGCGTATATAGCCGCTGGAATCGTCGCTTTGTGGTGAACCGCTTTCGCAAACGCCTGCTCTTGTTGGGTGTGTCAGATTTTATCCGTGATGAAATTCGTCGTGATCTGGTTGACTGGCCGCAGCCACGGGTGCAGCGATTGTATAACCGCATTGATCCTGCCGTTGTTCAGGCGGATCAGGTAGATCGAGCGCAAGCCCGCACACACCTGGGGTTGTCCCAGGATGCCTGGGTGGTGGGTAATGTGGGCCGTTTGCATCCGGATAAGGACCAGGCAACCCTGATTCGCGGCTTTGCAGCCGCTTTGCCCGCTCTGCCAGAAAACAGCGTGCTGGCGATTATGGGCAGCGGCCGGCTGGAAAGTAAGTTAAAAGCGCTGGTCTCTGAACTTGGTGTTGAAGACAAGGTGCTGTTTCTCGGTCAGGTCAGTCAGGGGCGGTGTTATTTCAAGGCCTTTGATGTGTTTGCGCTGAGCTCTGACCACGAGCCCTTCGGCATGGTATTGCTCGAAGCCATGGCCGCTGGCGTGCCTCTGGTCAGCAGCGATTGTGGCGGTGCTCGTGAAATTGTTCATGGGCTCGGCCCTTTATTCCCATTGGGTGACGCTAAAGCTTTGGCGGAATGCCTGGAGCGGGTTGCGGCTTGGTCCGAGCATGAGTTGCAAGACCGGCGACAGGCTATGCACGAGCGGCTGCAGCGGGACTTTACTGATCAGGCTGTGCGCCCATTGTTTTTCGATTTGCTAGAGGAGAGCGGGCTATGCCAGTTAACTCACCCAGCATCCTCTTCCTGATTCCGTATTTTGGTCAGTGGCCATTCTGGATGCCGCTTTTCCTGAAAAGTTGTGAGTTTAACCCGAGTATCGATTGGTTATTGGTGGGTGACTGCGGTGAACCAGAGAACCTGCCGCCTAATGTGCGCTACCGCTACTCTTCCTTTGCGGATTATTGTGATCTTGTTTCTGCAAGGCTGGGGCTCGATTTTCATCCGGTGAATCCCTATAAGCTTTGCGACCTCAAGCCTGCTTTTGGTTATATCCATCAAGAAGATATTGAGGGCTATGACTTCTGGGCCTTTGGTGATCTGGATCTGATTTATGGGGATTTACGTGCCTACTTCACCGCAGAAAAGTTAGAGCGTTACGACTTTTTTTCCACCCATGAGCGGCGGGTTTCCGGGCATCTGTGTCTGCTGAGAAATAATGAGCTTTACACTACGCTGTTCTGGAAGATTCCCGAATTTAAACGCCGAGTTCAGGATGCACAGCATTATGCGTTGGATGAGGGCGGATTTTCCAGGTTGTTTCTGCGACATAAAAACCTGCCCAGACCTTTATTCCAGCTGCTAAACAGGTTGAATCCCTTGCGACGGGCAGCTGAATTCAAGGAAGCATTCAGCACGCCCAATGCAAAGGTGCCTTGGGTCGATGGGAGCTTATCCTTTCCCCAGGAGTGGTACTGGCAGGCTGGACAATTAACCAACGATCGTTGTCCGGAGAGAGCTTTCCCTTATTTTCATTTTGTTGTGTGGAAGAATCTTTGGAAAAAGGACACTAGTGTTTCGAGCGTCACTACCCTCGCGAATAGTGCGTGCTGGAAAATGGATGTCGAAGGGGTTCATGGTCATGATGTTTAGACCTTGCTTCGTGCTACTGAGGGCGGTGTGATGAGGGTTTTATGGCTGATCCAGAGCTATGAAGTACACGCATTTGATGTCCTGGCAGATGACCTGTCGAGGTATGCCGAGGTAGAGCTGGTCCGCTTGACTGCCAAGGAGCAGGATAATCTTGCGGAGACTTTCAAGCGCTTTGATTTCACCCGATACGACCGTGTGATGACCATTCTTCGCACCAAGAAAGAAATGCGCCAATGGCGTGCTTTTCGGGTCATTCCTAACCTGGTGATTTTTGAATACGATGCCTGCCAGAACTACATTGATGGCGGCAAGTATCAGGGCAAGTTCAGTAAGCATTACCGCCGTTTGGGTAGTCCGCGCTTGATTGTTTCTGGTGCGCAAGTGGCTGCTCGTCTGAATAGTGAGGGTTTTGAAGCGCATTTTCTGCCCAAGGGTTATGACCCACGTATTATTCAGCAAGGCAGGACTACCCGCGATATCCCGTTGGCGTTTGTCGGACGTTTGAAGGCCGATATGTACAAGTCGCGCAAGGCCTTTATTGAAGCCCAGGTGCAGCGGCATGGGCTGCAGGTTCTGCAGACCGCGCCTGGATCTGATTATGCTGATACTTTGTCGCGCATCCGGATTTTCGTGTCGGCAGATATTGGTCTGGGCGAGTATATGGCGAAAAACTTCGAAGCCATGGCTGCTGGTTGCCTGTTGTTGACCTTTAGCCAAGGTGATGTGGAAAACCAGGCGGTCGGCTTCGTCGATATGGAGAATGTGGTGTTGTTCCGCAGTCAGGAAGAGTTCGACGAGCGTCTTGCACTTCTTCTTAGTGATCCTGATTTGCTTGAGCGAATTGCGCGCGCTGGCGCTACGTTCGCCCGCGAAAACCTGGCTTACGATCGCATGGGGCAGAAGCTGTACCAACTTCTTGAGCCACCATTGCCTGAAAGAGAGCAGTTAAGTGGTTGGCGAAGTTATCTGCCAGCCTTTTTGGCCGGGGTCTGAATAGACCATGCGCGTACTGAATGTCATGTGGTCTTTTGGGTCAGCCTATGCTTCGATACACAAGGTACACAGTCAGGTTCTGGCTTTGCTACCCGAAGATGCTGTGGTTGAAAACTGGGTGTTGCAAGGAGTTCCTGATGAGCCTGGCGAGCAAAGCTGTTATGCGTGGCAGTGGCCTAAGTGGCGTGTAAAGCCGAGTAAGTTAAAGCGACTGCTGCAGTTCTCCAGTCACGCCCAGTTGAGAAAAAAGCTGGATGCGTTCAATCCGGATCTGTTGTTGCTGGATGGTATCGGCACGGCACGTTTGATACTGCCCTTGCTAAAAGCAAGACCAACGCTTCAAGCCAGAGTTGTGTTCCATGGTATGACGCGGCTGCGGGATGCTGATATTCGACTTTTCCACCGCTTTAAAGAACAGTTGGAGCTGGTGGCGGTTTCCAAAGGTTTGGCAAATCAACTGGAATCCATGATCGCTCTAACCGTTTTTGGTGTTACAACGGCATTTGATCCAGCAATAAAACAGCAACGGCTATTTGAGCGGGATGAGGCTCGAGTTAAGTTGGGCCTGCCTCAGCTTGATAGCCCTGTGCTTGCTGTCATATCACGTTTGGTCCCCGCAAAGAATATAGAAATCGTGATAAAGGCCGCTGAACTACTAAAGCAGCGTAATGTGAGCTTCCAGCTTGTTATTGCGGGTGATGGTATTTTGTTCAAGGACTTTGAAGAGTCGATTGATAAACTTGGCTTGCGTGATTACGTGTTTTTGATGGGGCATGTCAATGGTGTTGACGCGTTAGCTCGAGCCTTTGACATGATCCTCATTCCATCTTTGAAAGAAGGGCAGGGGCTGGTACTACAGGAGGCAGCCTTGGCTGGTGTGCCTGTTTTGGTCAGTGATATTCCAGTGTTCAGGGAGCAATTGGGTGAAATAGGCCCCTATCTTCCTGTTAAAGATGCCTATGCTTGGGCTGATCGAATTGAGGCTATTGTGCATACCGACAATTTTCAGCGCATTGCCGCCGAGCAAAGCAATCAGTTGGCACTAACATCTGTCTGGCAAGCGTTTTGTGAAGAGTGGGGAAGGCTTTTAGTAATTAATTAAAAATGAGCCTCTATTTTTATATGCTAGGGTAATGTGTTGATCTGTGTGGTTTTTGTTGGCTAGCTTTGTGATAAGGCTTATTGATATATTTATATTTTCCGAATCATGTAGAAGTTTCTTATCCATTCCATGTATTGTTTTCTGTTATTTCTTGACCAGTATTTTTCAGTTTTGTTACCTCCAATTTCGCCCCTGGCATCTTTTAAATCGCTTTTTCCGATAGATTCGGGAAGCTGCTGAAAAATAAAAGGGAATGCAGTGAATCCTGGTAAGCGTTTTTTGAGAAGAGTATCTATTTCAAGGCCAGTATAAGGTTCTGATGTAATAAGCTTTGCAGCTGATTGATTGATAATGTAGGCGTGTGTTCCTTGAGCCCTACATCCGGCAACCCCCGGGTAAAAAGTAGGCCATAGTTTTCCTAAAAGTACTCCAAGGTAGAATACTGCTGGATCATGGTCGTTAATGAATTTATTGATATTTTTAAAGGCTTTTGCAGGGTTGCGGCTAATCACAGCATCATCTTCAAGGATCAGCGCCCTTTTCCAGCCTCGTTCAAGCATGAGACGGGCGCAAGCTTGATGAGATGTGTAGCATCCTCTTTGACTATCTTCGAGGTCACGATCAACTAAAAGATATTCGATGTCTGCATTAAGCTGGATGGTGATTACCTCCTGGATTTTTCTCCTGTCCTCTCTTTCTTTTAAACTTATACAGAGAATTCCGTCTACGTCTAGGCGGGTTTGGTCTTTTGAAGGCATAGAGTCAGTGGCCATTAATTATTAATTTGAAGTTATTTCAATAAACTCATCATAAAGCTCGCATGTGCTACCGGCTGCACCTGCTCCCAATCCTCGGCATAGCGCAGTAGATGCTGATAATTGCGCTTGCGCATCCACTTGGATAAGGGGCGGCCCAGGCAACGCATATCTGAAATGTCGATCAGGCCCAGTTCACCCTCTGGCGTCTTGATGATATTGCCCATATGCAGAGAGCGGAAATACACCCCGAGATCATGCAGGTGGGCGACGAAGCTTCCCAGTTGTGTCATGACCTCGACTTGTTGGGACGGGCTTGCTTTTTCCAGCACCTGACGCAGGGTGTCTCCGGGCAGGGGTTCGTAATGCACCACTGAACGATAGGGCATGCGCATTTTGTACAGGCCCAGGATCTCGGGGCACGGAATGCCCATTTTCTGCAGTCGATATGCATTGTTGGCGAAGCGCTTAGCATGCGGAAACAGGGTGTTTTTCGACAGCAACGATTTGCGTCGGAACAGCTTGAGAAAGCTGCCGTCGCTCAGTCGTAGGACCTTGATGCCATAGGGGTCTTGTTCGATGATCTCGGCACTTTCTAGCCAGGTCTCATACTGTTGTCTATCCAGTAGGCGCATGCGCACGTCTCAAACCAAAACGACAGTTTATCCTATTTACCTATGCCCTCTGCAAGTCAGGCTGCTGTGGTAAACTCGCGCGAGTCCTTACAGCATGGCAGGCTTATGTCCGACTCCAAGCAAGAAACTTTTTTCCAGTCCAGTGTGCGCATTTATTTCCGGTTGCTGGGTTATGTCAAACCCTACTGGGCGCCATTTGCAATCAGTATTATTGGCTTCACCATATTTGCCTCCAGTCAGCCAGCCATGGCCTGGATGCTGAAGTATTTCGTCGACGGCCTGACCGAGGGTAATGATGCGCAGTTTTTTGGGATTGCACTGATCTGGGGTTTTCCGTTGTTTATCATTGGTGTGGCTTTTTATCAGGGGATCGGGTCTTTTTTGGGTAACTACTTTCTCGCCAAGGTCTCGCTTGGGGTGGTTCATGACCTAAGACGGGCGCTGTTCGACAAGCTACTCAAGCTGCCCAATCGTTACCTGGATAACAATAATTCGGGCCATCTGGTGTCACGTATTACCTACAACACCACCATGGTCACCGGTGCGGCTACCGATGCGATCAAGGTGGTGTTCCGTGAAGGTCTGACGGTTGTTTTCCTGTTTGCCTATTTGCTCTGGATGAACTGGCAATTGACGCTGATTCTGATGGCCATACTGCCGGTGATCGGGGTGATGGTGAACAGTGTCAGCAAGAAATTCCGCAAGCAGAGCAAGAAAATCCAGATTGCGATGGGCGATGTGACCCATGTGACCTCTGAAACCATTACCGGGTATCGGGTGGTGCGCAGTTTTGGCGGCGAGCGTTATGAGTCGGAGCGCTTTCGCAAAGCGAGTGAGAACAACCGTCAGCGCGGGCTGAAAATGACCCGTACCAGTGCGGTATTTACACCCTCCTTGCAGCTGGTGACTTTCAGCGCCATGGCGGTGGTGATGTTCCTCGTGCTCTTTATGCGTGGTGACGCTACGGTTGGTGATCTGGTGTCCTACATCACCGCCGCGGGCCTGTTGCCCAAGCCGGTACGTCAGTTATCTGAAGTGAGTGCCAATATCCAGAAGGGTATTGCAGCAGCGGAAAACATCTTTGAGCAGCTGGATGAGCCACCGGAAACCGACGATGGCACCTTTACCATGGCGCGGGCAGAGGGGCGGATTGCCATTGAGCATTTGCGTTTTGCCTACCCGAACACGGACAAACTGGTGCTGGATGACATTGATTGCGTGATCGAGCCGGGGCAGATGGTGGCACTGGTCGGCCGCTCAGGTAGTGGCAAGTCGACCTTGGCCAGTCTGATCCCGCGATTCTATACCCACAGTGAAGGGCATATTCGTATTGATGGTGTAGATGTGCGTGATTTCACTCTGCACAACCTGCGTCAGCAGATTGCCCTGGTGACTCAGCACGTGACCCTGTTCAATGACACCATCGCCAACAATATTGCCTATGGTGATCTGGCTGGCGCGCCGCGTGAGCAGATCGAGGCGGCCATCGAAGCCGCGTACGCCAAGGAGTTTATTGACCGCCTTCCCCAGGGCCTGGATACCCTGGTGGGTGAGAATGGCGTATTGCTCTCCGGTGGTCAGCGTCAGCGCCTGGCAATTGCCCGCGCACTGCTGAAAGATGCGCCCATTCTGATTCTGGATGAGGCGACCTCGGCACTGGATACCGAGTCTGAGCGGCATATCCAGGCCGCGCTGGAGCGGGTGATGGAAGGCAGAACCACGCTGGTGATTGCGCACCGCCTGTCGACCATTGAGCAGGCCGATGTGATCATGGTGATGGATCAGGGCCGGATTGTTGAGCGCGGCAGCCATGCGGAGCTGCTGGCGAAGAACGGTTACTATGCACGGCTGCACAGTATGCAGTTTGAAGATGAACACAAGCCGGCCTGAGGCGGGCGTGACAACCAAGGTATTGCAGCCATGAAACTGAATATGCCCCGTTTCGATTCCGCGCCGGTATTGGTGGTCGGTGATGTCATGCTCGACCGTTACTGGCACGGGCCGACGCAGCGGATTTCCCCGGAAGCGCCGGTGCCGGTGGTCAAGGTCGAGCAAATAGAGGACCGCCCGGGTGGCGCGGGTAACGTGGCACTAAATATTGCTGCCCTGGGTGCGCCGGCCTGGCTGGTGGGTGTGACCGGTGCTGACGAGGCGGCGGATACCCTGCGCACGCGTCTGGAAGCGGCCGGGGTTTATTGTGATTTTCAGGCGCTGGCAGATCAGCCAACCATTACCAAGCTACGGGTGATGAGCCGCCACCAGCAGTTGCTGCGACTGGACTTTGAAGAGCCTTTTGTGACCGATGGTGAGGCTATTCTGAATACGGTGGCGGGGCTGCTGGTTCAGGTCAAGGTGATGATCCTGTCGGATTACGGCAAGGGTGCGCTGGTCAACCATCAGGCCTTGATTGCGCTGGCCCGTGAGCATGGTATCCCGGTTTTGGCCGACCCCAAAGGCAGTGATTTCGGTAAATACCGTGGTGCGACCCTGATCACGCCGAACTTGAGTGAATTTGAGGCCGTGGTCGGTCACTGTGCCACTGAGCAGGAGCTGGTTGATAAAGGCCTAGCGTTGATTGACGACTTGCAGCTTGAGGCCTTGCTGGTGACGCGCAGTGAGCATGGTATGACCTTGCTGCGTAAGGGCGAGCCCGCCTTGCACTTGCCGGCGCGCGCGCGTGAGGTGTTTGACGTGACCGGCGCCGGCGATACGGTGATTTCTACCCTGGCCTCTGCCCTGGCGGCGGGCGAGGGCTATCCGCAGGCCGTGGGCCTGGCCAATCTGGCGGCGGGCATTGTGGTCGGTAAGCTGGGTACGGCGACGGTCAGCGCACCGGAGCTGCGCCGTGGTGTGCAGCGTGAGCAGGGCAGTGAGCGTGGGGTATTGAGTGTCGAGCAGCTGTTGCTGGCGATCGAGGATGCCCGTGCGCACGGTGAGCGCATTGTATTCACCAATGGTTGCTTCGATATCATCCACGCCGGTCATGTCGGTTACCTGGAGGAGGCGCGCAGCCTGGGCGATCGCCTGATTGTGGCTATCAACGATGATGCCTCGGTAACCCGTCTGAAAGGCCCTGGCCGTCCGATCAACAGTGTCGAGCGGCGGATGACGGTGCTGGCCGGTCTGGGTGCGGTGGACTGGGTGGTCAATTTTGCCGAAGACACCCCGGAAGCCCTGCTCGAACAGATCAAGCCGGATGTGCTGGTCAAGGGGGGCGACTACAGTGTCGAGCAGGTGGTCGGTGCGCCTATCGTGCAGGCCTATGGCGGCGAGGTTAAAGTGCTCAATTTTGTCGAAAGCTGTTCAACCACGGCGATTGTCGAGCGGATTCGTGAGCGGGATGGGGGGTAAGGCTTAGGAAGCGGGCTCCACCTTCGTCATCGCGAAGGCGTAAGCCTGCGGCGATCCATTTTGTGGTTATTGGGTTCGGGCCAATGGATTGCCACGTCGCTGCGCTCCTCGCAATGACGGGGGTGAAGGGTGGTGGTTTGTGTGTTGCGCTATAGCTGGCTCTCACATGCGTTTTCATGCCCCTTCACCGCTGTCATCGCGAAGGCGTGAGCCTGTGGCGATCCATTTTGTTGTTATTGAGTCCGGGCCAATGGATTGCCGCGTCGCTGCGCTCCTCGCAATGACGGGGGTGAAGGGTGGTGGTTTGTGTGTTGCGCTATAGCTGGCTCTCACATGCGTTTTCATGCCCCCCCTCACCGCTGTCATCGCGAAGGCGTAAGCCTGTGGCGATCCATGT
>JAMCWB010000001.1 GCA_023475025.1 Gammaproteobacteria bacterium | reverse complement strand
ACCCGCGCCGGATTGCCCGGGCGGGTGCTGATAGCTCAGGCAGCGACGACTCTGAAGCCAAAGCGCGGGAAGTGCACCCGCACCGTGCCGGCACGCTCATCGGTGCGCTCGATAATGATTTCCTCAGTATCCTCATGCAGCAGGCTACCGGTGACCGGATCAGTGCCGTAATCCACCGCACTGACGCTCACCGCCTGGCCTTTGCTGAAGCCGCCCGGACTGGCAAAAGGCGTGTCCGGCAGCGGCTCGGGATCGCTTTCGCGGGCGATGCGCAACGCCTCTTCGCCGCTCATTTCGCTGTGCGCACCATGCCCCATGTCAGCCATGCGTCGCATCCAGGCCTGCACTGTCGGGTAAGGGTCCAGCGCCTCAGCCACCGCCTTGTTGCTGGCAACAAACCACAGCGGATGGTAGTAGGCAAAGTCGGCAACACTGGGCGTATCACCGAGCAGAAAGTCGCCATCGCGATCCAGCTGGGTTTCCAGCCGGCCAAGCAGGCTGGGCCACTGCGACAGGGCTACGGCGGTATCCAGACGGGTGGCCGTGCCGCCGGCAAACAGGGCCTGACGGTCCGCCACAAATGCCTTGGCAACCGCTTCAGGCAGGCTGCCGAAACGCTCGGCCAGCCCCTTGGGCTGGAAGTTGATCGCGACCGCATGCTGGAACAATACCTGATCGGCAAACTGTGCCAGCCCGCTGGCTGCGGCCTCCCGACCCTCCGGAAACAGGGCCGGCATGGCCTTTTCGTGCTCCAGCCGACGGGCAATCAGTGCGGTATCACAATAGATATCGCAGCCCACTTGCAGCACCGGTGTTTTGCGGTAGCCGCCGGTCAGTGCGGTCAGGTCTGGCTTAGGCATAACCGGTGGAATCATCACCGAGTGCCAGGACAGGCCCTTGAAACCCAGCATCAGGCGCGCTTTCTCGGCAAAGGGTGATTGCGGATAGTGGTGCAGAATCAGGTCACTCATGGGGGTTCTCCGTAGTCAGTGCGCCCAGCTTAGTCGCTGCCGGCATGGCTGCACAGCTATTCGCCGTTACTGATAATGTCGTATCGAGCTGACTGATCAGTCGTTCCTTGTCAGCTCGCTTGAGGCGCTTGATGGCCATCTCCTCGCGCAGGGCAGCGCCATGATCAGTACAGCGACGCTGCCAGACCAGCGCCTGCGCCGGACTGCGATTGAAAAAGCGCGCACCACGCCCCTTGCGATGCTGCTCGAAACGCCGTTGCGGATCGGTACTGATACCTGTGTACAGGTACCCATTAGCGGCGCGCACCATATAGACCCACCAGACAGGTGCAGCGACAGGGGATTCAGCAGTATGCTTGCAGGAGGACAAAGGGATGCTCAGGATTGCGGGAGTCATAGATGTTTATACAGATTTTCACCACCGGCGGCACCTTCGACAAGGTGTATTTTGATGCCTTGAGTGATTACCAGATCGGTGAGCCCCAGGCTCCTGAGCTGTTGCAGCAGGCGCGTATCAACGGCGAGTTTGCCGTGCAGTCACTGGTCAAAAAGGACAGCCTGGAACTGAACGATGCCGATCGTGAACTCATTCACGCCGCCGTCAGCGCCTGCCCGCACCGGCATATCCTGATAACCCACGGCACCGACACCATGACCGTGACCGCCGCCGCGCTGGCTGATATCAACGACAAGGTGATCGTACTGACCGGCGCCATGCAACCGGCCCGTTTCCGTGACAGCGACGCCCTGTTCAACCTCGGCCTCGCCATCGGCGCCCTGAACACCTGCCCCCCCGGCGTCTGGATCGCCATGAGCGGCCGCATCTTCGCCGCCGATGGCGTCAGCAAGAATCGTATAGCCGGGCGGTTTGAACCAAGTAGCGAAGCTGAAGGCTGAAGGCTGAAGGCTGAAGGCTGAAGGCTGAAGGCTGAAGGCTGAAGGTGTCAGGATGTGAGTGGGTGGTTGAGCTGTCAAGTCTGGGTATGGCTTGGGCTAAATTTGATGCTATGCCATGTGCCAAAACCTGCAGCACAGCAGGTCTTAACCTTTCAGCCTTCAGCCTGAAGCCATCAGCGCTCGGATTTCTGCCCGGCCGTCATGGCGAAGGCCGTAGGCCTGTGGCCATCCATTTTGATCTGGGTTGAGTGCACTCAAATGGATCGCCACGCCGCTCCGCGGCTCGCGATGACGGGGTGGGCTGAAAGCTGAAAGCTGAAAGCTGAAAGCTGAAAGCTGAAAGCTGAAAGCATCAGGATGTGAGTGAGTTGTAGAGCTGTCAAGCCTGGGTATGACCTGAGTTACATTTGATGCTATGCCATGTACCAAAACCTGCAGCCCTGCAGGTCTTAACCTTCCAGCTTTCAGCTTTCAGCTTTCAGCCAAACCAAAACCCAAAACCCAAAACTGGCCGCTTCTAACTTCCAGCCAGCGCTCCGCGCTAGCCCGTTCCACCCACCGTAATCTGGTCAATCTTCAGGGTTGGCTGCCCTACTCCGACCGGGACCGACTGGCCGTCTTTGCCGCAGGTGCCTACGCCGCTGTCCAGTGCCAGGTCATTACCGACCATGGAGACGCGGTTCATCACTTCCGGGCCGTTGCCGATCAGGGTGGCGCCCTTGACCGGGGCGGTGATCTTGCCGTCTTCGATCAGGTAGGCTTCGCTGGTGGAGAAGACGAACTTGCCGCTGGTGATATCTACCTGACCACCACCGAGGTTGGCGCAGTAGATGCCCTTTTTCACCGAGCGAATGATCTCTTCCGGATCGCTCTCACCGGCGCGCATATAGGTATTGGTCATGCGTGGCATGGGCAGGTGTGCATAGGACTCGCGGCGACCGTTGCCGGTGGCGGCGACGCCCATCAGCCGGGCATTCAACTTGTCCTGCATATAGCCCTTGAGAATGCCGTTTTCGATCAGTGTGGTGCACTCGGTTTGATTGCCTTCGTCATCCAGGCTCAGCGAGCCGCGGCGACCCGGCAAGGTGCCGTCATCGACGATGGTGCACAGCGAGGAGGCAACCTGCTCGCCCACCCGGCCACTGAAAGCCGAGCTGCCCTTGCGGTTGAAGTCACCTTCCAGGCCGTGACCGACGGCCTCATGCAGCAATACCCCGGACCAGCCGGAACCCATGACGACCGGCATGCTGCCGGCGGGGGCAGCGATGGCTTCGAGGTTCACGCTGGCCTGGCGCACGGCTTCACGGGCATAGCCCATGGCGCGCTCTTCGGTATCAAAGTAGCGATAGTCGGTACGCCCGCCACCGCCAAAACTACCGCGCTCACGGCGGCCGTTGTGCTCCATGATCACGCTGACATTCAGCCGCACCAAGGGCCGGATATCACCCGCCCAGGTACCGTCACTGGCAGCAATCATGATGGTGTCATGCACGCCGCCAAGACTGATACTGACCTGGGTGATGCGGCTGTCCAGGCTGCGGGTGTAGGTATCCAGACGCTGCAGAAAGGCAACCTTGTCCGCCTGACTCATCACCTCAAGGGGGTTATCCGGCAAGTACAGCGCGCTGGCATCACTGCGCCGCCAGGCGCAGACGCTACCTGCCTGTCCGGCACGGGCAATCGAGCGCGCCGCACCGGCAGCCTGGCTCAGTGCCGGCAGGCGAATATCATTACTGTAGGCAAAGCCGGTCTTTTCACCGGACTGGGCGCGCACGCCAACGCCCTGGTCCACGTTGAAGCTGCCATCCTTGACGATGCCATCTTCCAGCACCCAGGACTCGCTGATCTGATGCTGGAAATAGAGATCGGCGGCATCCACACCGGGGGCGGCAACCAGCTGACCGAGCACACTGGCAATGCTGTCCGGACTCAATTCGGCCGGCTCCAGCAGACGCTGCTCGACATGTGACAGGGTATTACTCATCAATCGACACTCCTTGGACCGGGCACAACTCAGCGGCGATCCGGGTTGACCGGTCGGGGCTGGCCGACCGGTGGGAAACGGCGGTGGGCGACAATCGGCATTTTCGCGCGTACCTGATGCAGATACTGGTGATCCATACTGCCGAGCACGACACCTTCTCCGGAGGACAGGTCGGTTATCACACTGCCCCAGGGATCAATCAAGCAACTGTGTCCAAAGGTCTCACGACCGTTGGCATGGCGTCCACCCTGATTGGCGGCGAGCAGGTAACACTGGGTTTCAATCGCCCGGGCACGCAGAAGGACCTCCCAGTGTGCGGCACCGGTAACGGCAGTAAAGGCCGACGGCACCATGATGATGTCGGCACCCTCCAGCCGCAGTGCCTGAAACAGGTCAGGGAAGCGCAGGTCATAACAGATGGTCAATCCGAGCCGCCCCAGCGGGCTATCGATACAGACCACCTGGTCGCCGTAGCCATAATCACGCGATTCCTGATAACTACCCTGACTGTCGGCAACCTGCACATCGAACAGGTGCAGCTTGTCATAGCGCGCGACCTCACGCCCCTGTTCGTCAACCACCAGGCAGCAGGCCATGGCCTTGCCACCATCGGCGCGCGGCAAGGGAATACTGCCGCCGACCAGCCAGATACCATGCTGTTTTGCCTGCTCGGCAAGAAAACGGCGGATCGGTCGTTCCGGCGACAGTTCGGCCTGGGCAATGGCAGACAGGCTGCGGTTACCGAAGGCAGCAAAGCACTCGGGCAGCTGCACCAGCTCGGCACCCTGCTCGGCGGCTTCGGCAATCAGGCGCGCGGCCTGGGCCAGATTATCGGCCACCTTGTCGCTGCTGATCATCTGTACGGCGGCGAGAGTTTTCTGCATGCTCATTCCTCCAGCGCCGGGCGATTGTCAAACGCCCGATCAAATTCGACAGTCGGCTGCTGCCAGTCACCACTGAGCCGATACTTCACCGAGGCAAAACGGGCCACGCGGTCGCCCAGAATGCGGTCAGCCAGAAACAAAACACCGCCGATCTGCGGCGCGCCGGCCAGCAGGGCTGCCAATGGCAGGTTGTTGGTAATCGGCAGGGTCACCAACAAGCCCATATCGATCTGATCCGACGGCAAATCCAGCTTACCATCCAGTTGCAGGCGTGCGCTGGGACCGTCCACTTCCAGAGGTCTTCGGGTGCGCATCACGCCACGCTCGATATCCAGCTCGCCCTTGAGTGTGTCATAGGCGGTACCACGGCCGAAGATATCGGAAAAGTCCAGCCGCAGACGCCGAGTCAACGCATTGAAGTTCAACAAGCCGAACACTCGCAGCGCATCGGCACCGCCCTCACCACTTTGCAACATGCCCTGATTGGCCGTCAGACTCAACTCACCACTGCTGCGGGAAAAGGCAAAAAACGCGGGTGAGCCAGGCCATTGCAGATTCAGATCGGTAACAAAATCCTGACTGGTAATGGAGGGTGCATACTCCCAGGCGGCCAGCACGGCGCCGATATCAGCGGTCTGCAATCGACCAATAAAGCGACTACGCTGCGGCTCGGCCAGCCAGTCCATGCTGCCTTGCAGCCGCAACCCACGCAGGTCGGCATCCAGCCCCTGTACACGGGTACCCTCTGCCTGTGGTCGCAACAGAAAGCGCACACTGCCGACCACATCAGCGCCCCAATACAAGCGATCTATACCGACATTGACCGCCGGCAAAGTGCGCGGATCGAAACCGAGCAAGGGGTCAACCGGCAGCACCGGCTCAACCAGGCCACTGGTAAGCGGGGTGTCTTCCGCTGCCGGGCGCGGCAAACGCAAGCGCTGCAACTCGACGACACGGGGCTGGTCAGTAGCATGCGGCAAGCTGACCAGGCCGCGCACATCCGCCTGCTCGATATCCATCACCCAACCATCATCACTGTGGGCAGCACTGAGCGCCAGATCGGGCAAGGTCCAGCCAAAGCCCTGAAACTCCTCCACATCAAGGCTCAGACGTTTGAGCAAGCCGGCTTCCACCAGTTGCTCAGGAGCAATGACCTCGCGCTCCCGGGCTGCCAGCCACTGCTGCCATTCGCCGACATCCAGCCGCGACAGCCTGCCCGTCAGGCTGATGCCAGGCCAGATCGGGGTAACCGCCGGCCCCTGCCGATAGCGCACATCAGCCCCAAGCGCCTCACCATCCCGGTGCACCACAGCGCGCCAATCGTCACCAACGCGCAAGCGCCAACGCTGGTTGTCTCCCGCCAAGGTCAGCTGTAACTCACTGGCCAGGCGCTGATCAGCCATCTTGGCCAGCGGCGGCGGCAAATCCAGCTCCACCCCCTGCAGATCCGACGCCAGCTGGATGCGCTGTTCGCCGGGTAACAGGTCGATACGCGCCTGCCAATCCAGCGCACCACTTACCAGGTCCGCTGGAATCGGTTGCAACAGCGCCCACTCGCGCAACTGCTCGACGCGGTGCTGACCGGCAAGCTGGATACGGGGGCTGCCCGCATGGGACCTTATCTCGCCCTGTACCCGCTGGCCCAGCACCAGCGCCTGCAGGTTGTCTGCCTGCAGACCCGCACCATCCTGATAGCGGAATTCTCCACTGACCTGCTGAAAAGGCAGATCCAGCTGCGGCAAACGCAAGCTGGCAGCCGCTGTCTGCCAGCGCACATCAACCTCGGGGGGGCTATCCGCCTGCAAGGGAATGCCCAGTGCCAGCTCGCCGCGCAAGTCGCCGCTGGCCTGCCAGCCGGCCAGCGGATCACCGGTCAGGTCACGCAGGGGGCTGTCTTGCATCAGGCGCAGCGCATCCTCCAGCGGCCCGGTGGCTGTCCCCGTGATATCCAGATGCGTGGTTAACGCGTGTGGGCGGCGTGAGCGCACGACAATATCACTGAGTTGTGTCTGCCATAGCCTGGCTTCAGCCTGCTCGATAATCACCAGCCCATTGGTCAGCCAGAGACTGGCATTGACCGCTTCCAGCCGCGGCCAGTCCGGCTGGAACAACAGGCTGCCGGACGTCAGGCCGACATAGAGATCGATACGACGATCCTCAGCCCCCTCAAGCAGGCTGCCAGCAAACTCGAACACCGCCAGCGGCACATCACCGGTAGCGCCGCTGCTCACCAGCCAGTCAGCAATACCCGGGTTGAAACCCGGCGCCTCGGTGGGCAGGTAACGCGCATTGAAGCGGGCCTGGCTGTTCTGCAGGCTGGTGCGCAGCGTCATATGAGACGCCTGCTCGGCCCAGTTCCGCGGTAAATCCAGCGCCAGCGACAGTGCCATCTCACCTTCTTCACCGCGGATGGCTGCACCAGGGATATCCAGCGTGAAGCCCTGCTCCGGCTGCCAGCCCCAAAACACGTCGGCGCGTAATGCTTCATAGTCCTGGGCGGCAGCAAACAGCCGTGGCAAGGCAAGCGGCCGGTCGGTCATATCCAGTTGCAGCAGACCCTCAGCCGGTGTGCCCTGAACGACCCCATGCACACCACTCAGCGCGGGCACGCCTCCCCAGGCGGAGACCTGAACTCCCTGCAGCCGGGCCCCCAGTTGCCAGTCCAGCCAGTTGCGCCAGTCCGCACCGCCGCTGAGCTGGATATCCGCCAGCTGCCCTTGCGGGTCCAGGGTCGTCAGTACCTCGCGCGGGCGCGCATCGGGCAACAGTTGCATGACCAGCCGGGCCAGCGGCTGCAGGGCCAGCTGATCCAGTTGCGCGCGCCACTGACCCTGATCATGCTGGCGCTCAACCTGCAGTGACATCGCCGGCAGCGGCGCCTGCTGCAGGCGGGCCTGATGCAGCTGCACATGCACGGCATCGTGCCCGCTCTGGCGCTGGTAGGCGAGCTGAAGCTGCATATCCTCAATACTGGCGTCACCGCGCACTACCCGGGGCACATTGAGCTCGGCATCGGCCGACTGCAATCTGCCATCGGCCCAGTGCAGCCAGAGCTGACCACCCAGGTCCAGGCTGCTCAGTCCGCTGTATTCAATCCAGCTATGCGGCAAACGGTGGCGCCATTCGGCGGCGGGCATCAGCAGGTATCCGTCCAGCTGCGAGTCAGCCCAGGACTGCGGCCGCAACTGGCCCTGCCAGCGGGTTTGCGCCACATCCCCATCAGGTAATACCACCCGCGCATCCAGCCGGGTCTGGCCGGCCTGGTTGCGCAAGGTCAGATCACCGCGGCTGAAGGCCCAGCCAGGAAGCTCAAAGGGTGACAGCCGGATCTGGCTGTCCAGCAGGGTGATACGCCGCTGACTGAGCAGCAGCTCGGCAATATCGCGCAATACCAGCGGGTCACCGGACCCTTCGCCCAGCCCCTGCAGCTGCCAGACGCCCTCGGCGTCCTCGATCAGCTCGAAGGCCAGGCCTTCGATTTGCAGGGCATCCATCACCGGCTGACGTTGCCAGAGGGTGGCAAATACATCCAGCCGGGCATTGACCCGATCCAGGGCAAAGAGCACAGGGCTGTCCGGGTCGGCATCGGCATGCACGCGCAGCCCCTGGAGTTTGAGCACCGGCTGGCTACCCTGCATCTCGCCCTGCAACTGCTGCAGGCTGATTGCCCGTCCGGTGGCTTGCTCAAACCATTGAATGACCTGAGTCTGGTAATCGGTGACGGCAGGCACCAGCAGGCGCCCGAGGCTGACGTAGGCGGCGGCCAGGATCAGCCAGGCGGCCAGTAGCAGAATCAGCGCATCCAGCGCCCGTCGGCTCCAGCGTGCCCAGGGCATCAGCGTCAGGCCTCTTTCACATCAGCACCACATCGTACTGTTCCTGGGTGTACATGGTTTCCACCTGGAACTTGATCGGGCGCTCAATAAAGACTTCGAGATCGGCGACGTTGCCGGACTCCTCGTCCAGCAGGCGATCAATCACCGACTGGGAGGCCAGCACCATATACTCATCGGCCTGGTAGGCACGGGCCTCGCGCAGGATCTCGCGGAAAATCTCATAGCAGATGGATTCCGGGGTTTTCTGGATGCCGCGCCCCTGACAGCTTGGACAAGGCGCGCACAGCACCTGTTCCAGACTTTCCCGAGTACGCTTGCGGGTCATTTGCACCAGACCCAGCTCGGTGATGCCAATGATATTGGTCTTGGCGTGATCACGCTCCAGCTGCTTTTCCAGGGTGCGCAATACTTGACGTTGATGCTCTTCATCTTCCATATCGATAAAGTCGATAATGATGATGCCGCCCAGATTGCGCAGCCGCAGCTGACGGGCAATGGCCGTGGCCGCTTCCAGATTGGTCTTGAAGATGGTCTCTTCCAGATTGCGGTGACCGACAAACGCCCCGGTATTGACATCAATGGTGGTCATGGCTTCGGTCTGATCGATCACCAGATGGCCGCCCGACTTGAGCATGACCCGGCGCTCCAGCGCCTTCTGGATTTCATCCTCGACGCCGTAGAGGTCAAAAATAGGCCGCTCGCCGGGGTAGTGTTCCAGCTTGGTTTCTGCTCCAGGCATCAGTTCCTGCACAAACTGCTCGATTTTCTGGAAGGTTTCCCGGGAATCAATGCGCACTTTTTCGATCCGGGTGTTATCCAGATCGCGCAGGGTACGGATCGCCAAGGGCAGGTCTTCATAGATGATCGAGGCCGCCGGCGCCTTGCTGACTTGCTCAGACACCTGCTGCCACAGGCGCTGCAGGTAACGGATGTCCAGCACGATATCCTCTTCGCGCACGCCGCATGTCGGTATCT
>JAMCWB010000004.1 GCA_023475025.1 Gammaproteobacteria bacterium | reverse complement strand
TCTTCCGATCTTCGTGAGGTGGAATCCAAAGGAAGCCGCAGGCAAAGCACTGGCCTGACGAACAGAAACCCCATACGAGGCGGGTGCAGCGGGTAAGAAGGCCACTATCTTCAAAGCCCGATACTGACACGACAGCTGCGCACGTATATGGGGCAGGTATAAGTGTGAAAGTCACGCGTCTTACCCTGGGAGGTCTGCTGCTCTGCCTATGGCTATTCATGCTGTGAGACGTGGAGAGGGAGTAGCAGAAGTCAGCAGAGGCCATAGTAGGTCTGTGACCGCAGGCTGAAGGGCCGAACATGATGTACGCAAGGGAGCCTGTTCATTTCGATGTGTGGAAGGTGTCACAGCAAAGGGCTGAAACTAGCCCGCCAGACTCAGTCAAGGTGGTGGAGTCCACTGATGGTGGCCACTGGTCGTGACAAACCACTCCGGCAATGCAACAACCAGCACCCAAGGGAGCTGACATGGATCTGATGTCAGCGATACTGGAGCCGGCCAACTTGCACAAGGCCTACCGGCGCGTCACCCGAAACAAGGGGGCAGCCGGAGCCGATGGCATGAGTACCGGACAACTCAAAGACCACCTGACAGCCCACTGGCCAGCGCTGCGTCAGCAACTGCTGGATGGCACCTACCAACCCCAACCGGTGCGTAAGGTCGACATCCCCAAGCCCGGAGGTGGTGTTAGAATGCTGGGCATACCGACGGTCACCGACCGGCTGATCCAGCAAGCCATCCATCAGGTACTCAGCAATCTCTACGATCCCCATTTCTCCCCCCACAGTTATGGCTTCCGGCCGGGACGCAGTGCAGCACAAGCTGTCAAACAAGCCCGAGCCTACATGGAAAGCGGACGCCGCTGGGTGGTGGACATGGATCTGGAGAAGTTCTTCGATCGGGTCAACCATGACATCCTGATGTCCAGGCTGGCCCGGCGCATTAAGGACAAGACCCTGCTGAGGCTGATCCGTCGCTACCTGCAATCAGGCCTCATGGATAACGGAATCAGCACAGCGCGAACCGAGGGAACACCGCAAGGTGGGCCGCTGTCCCCGCTGTTGTCCAATATCCTGCTGGACGAACTGGATCAGGAGCTGGCAAAGCGAGGCCATCACTTCTGCCGTTATGCTGATGACTGCAATATCTACGTCAAGAGCAAACGGGCAGGAGAAAGAGTGCTGCACTCGATCACCGGTTACCTTGAGCTGCGACTCAAGCTCAAGGTAAACCATGAGAAAAGTGCCGTTGCGCGCCCCTGGACGCGTAGCTTCCTCGGCTACACGGTCTGTACAAGTAAGCACAACATCCGCTTGCGTCCTGCGGCCAAATCCATCGAGAAACTCAGAGGCGGGATCAAAAGCCTGCTGAGGTCAGCCAGAGGCTGGTCGATCAGCAAGACGGTAGCAGAACTGGCTCCGAAACTGCGGGGCTGGATCAACTACTTCCGGCATGTTGATGTGAAGGGCGTCCTCGAAGCGCTGGATGGATGGTTGCGTCGTCGGCATCTGAGAAAGATCCTCTGGCGACAGTGGAAGCCCTATGCACGGGCTAGGATGCTGATGAGGCTGGGGCTGGTCTCGCTGATGGACAGCTACCATCGGCTTAAATGTGCATCATGAACCGCCGTGGTACGGAACCGTATGCCCGGTGGTGTGAGAGGACGGCGGGAGCGATCCCGCCTCCTACTCGATCGCCTTTTTTTCAGGTTCTGGCTTGCTCGGCAAGATAGTGATTGTACTCTGGGCGCATGGCCAAGCCTTTACGCAGGTAATCAATCAGCAGGCGTACCTTGGGTGACAGGTGGCGTTTTTGCGGATAGAGGGCCCAGACGGCGGTGTGCGGTGGTTGGTGTTGTGGCAGCAGGGCGCGCAGTTGCCCATTGCTGAGCGGGTGCCGGACGTAGTAATCGGGTAATTGGCAGAGGCCGAGGCCACGCAGGGCGGCGTCGAGTACGGCGCGTCCGCTGTTGCAACGGAGGTTGCCGTGGACGCGGATCGGGGTTTCCTTGCCGTTCTGGTCGAAGGTCCAGGTGTCGCTGCTGCCGATCAGACAGTTGTGCCGTTGCAGTTCGCTGAGGCTGTGGGGTGCGCCGTGCCTGTCGAGGTAGGCGGGGGAGGCGCACAGGTACATGGTGCGTGGGGCGAGGCGGGTGGCGACGAGTCGTGAGTCTTGCAGGCGACCAAGGCGTATGGCGAGATCAAAGCTGCCGTGCAGCAGATCGAGGGTCTGGTTGGTGAGTTGCATGTCGATCTGCAGTTTGGGGTACTGCTGCAGAAAGTCGGTGACCAGGGGCATGATGAAGTCTTCGCCGTAGGCGACTGCGCAGGTGAGCCTGAGCAGGCCTTTGGGTTCGCCGCTGAGGTCGGTGACGGCCTGGATGGCTTCGTCGCGGGCGTCGAGCAGGTGGCGGCAGTGTTGCAGGAAGGTGTGGCCGGCGTCGGTGAGGCTGACCTGGCGGGTGCTGCGGTTGAACAGGCGGGTTTGCAGGCGTTCTTCGAGGCGGGCGATTTGCCGGCTGACGTGTGAGGTGGAGACGCCGAGACGCTCTGCGGCGGTACTGAAGTGGCCGCTGTCGGCGACGCTGACAAAGGCGTCGAATCCTTCCCAGGGGTTCATAGATTATCCCTCACTGGCAATAATGTTTTGATAATTGGCTGATTGTTTCTTGAGTGCAGTCTACTACACTGTCTGTATTTCGTGGTTGCCGGGCAATGCGTCCGGCAGCACAGATTCAATGGTCGTTCTGTGTTTGCGCCATTGCCAGCCCCCTGCTCCAGACACGCTACAAGCACATCCCTGTGCGCTCGGCGATAGCCATCCCTGGCTATCGACGGTCTGGAGCAGGGGGCTGGCAACAGCGCCAATCAGCTCTGTGCAATGAATCTCTGCTGCTCATTAATCCGTGCAAGTCTGGCCACCTGTCCTGAAGCCATTAAGGAGTTCCCGATGATCAAGTCCCGTGCCGCAGTAGCCTTTGAAGCCGGCAAGCCGCTGGAAATTGTTGAAGTGGATGTAGCGCCGCCGCAGCGGGGTGAGGTGTTGGTGCGCATCGTAGCGACCGGGGTGTGCCATACCGATGCCTTTACTCTGTCCGGTGAAGATCCGGAGGGGATTTTTCCGGCGATTCTGGGCCATGAGGGTGGCGGGATTGTCGAGGCGGTGGGCGAGGGCGTGACCGAGCTGGAAGTCGGTGATCATGTGATCCCGCTGTATACCGCCGAGTGTCGTACCTGCAAGTTCTGCACCTCGGGCAAGACCAATCTGTGCCAGTCGGTGCGGGCGACCCAAGGCAAGGGTGTGATGCCGGATGGCACCTCGCGCTTTTCCTATCAGGGCAAGCCGATCTATCACTACATGGGCTGTTCGACCTTTTCCGAGTACACGGTATTGCCGGAAGTCTCGCTGGCGAAGATTCCCAAGGATGCGCCGTTGGAGAAGGTCTGCCTGCTGGGGTGTGGCGTGACCACCGGGATCGGTGCGGTGCTGAATACCGCGAAGGTGGAAGAGGGCGCGACTGTGGCCATCTTCGGGCTGGGTGGTATTGGCTTGGCAGCCATTATTGGCGCGACCATGGCCAAGGCATCGCGGATCATTGCCATTGATATCAACCCGGACAAGTTTGCCATTGCCAAGGAGTTGGGTGCGACCGATTTCGTCAATCCGAAGGAGCATGACAAGCCGATCCAGGAGGTCATTGTCGAGATGACCGATGGTGGGGTGGATTATTCCTTCGAGTGCGTGGGCAATGTGCAGTTGATGCGCGCGGCGCTGGAGTGTTGCCACAAGGGTTGGGGTGAATCGACCATCATCGGTGTGGCCGGTGCCGGGCACGAGATCAGTACCCGTCCGTTCCAGCTGGTTACCGGTCGCGTCTGGCGTGGCAGTGCCTTTGGTGGCGTGAAGGGACGTACCGAACTGCCAGGCTATGTGGAAAAGGCGCAGAAGGGTGAAATCCCGCTGGATACCTTCATCACCCACACCATGGGCCTGGACGACATCAACAAAGCGTTCGATTTGATGCACGAAGGCAAGAGCATTCGGTCGGTGGTGCATTTTTAACGCTTAACAGCCACTTGTGGCTGTTAAGCGGCTGAAGGCTGTAAGCGGTAAGCTGGAAGTTAGAGATTGAGTGAGTTGATGGTTACCTTTGTTCGGGTTGGGGTCTTTCTAGGTATAGGCCCCACACCATCCGACAAGACTGCCTCATCATATGGCTTTCAGCTTTCAGCTTTCAGCTTTCAGCCTTCAGCCTTCAGCTTCCAGCCAAAAGCGCCCATCAATACCTCCCGATAACGTCCGACAATCCCCCCCGAGGAGCCCCCCCATGACAATCGACCTTGTTTCCGCCAACAAATGCTTTGGCGGTTGGCATAAGCGTTACCGCCATGAGTCTGCGGTATTGAATTGCGAGATGGTGTTTGCGGTGTATCTGCCGCCACAGGCGGATCAGGGCAAGCCGTTGCCGGTGTTGTACTGGCTGTCCGGTTTGACCTGTACCGATGAGAATTTCATGCAGAAGTCCGGGGTGCAGCGGCTGGCGGCGGAGCTGGGGATGGTGGTGGTGGCGCCGGATACCAGTCCGCGGGGCGATAATGTGCCGGATGATGTGGATGGGGCTTATGATTTTGGCCTTGGCGCGGGCTTTTATGTGAACGCGACGCAGCAGCCCTGGGCGCGGCATTACCGCATGTACGACTATGTGGTGGAGGAATTGCCGGCCTTGGTTGAGGCGAATTTTCCAGTGTCTGACCAGCGCAGTATCAGCGGGCATTCCATGGGTGGCCACGGCGCCTTGATCTGTGCGCTTAAAAATCCTGGGCGCTATCAGTCGGTGTCGGCCTTTGCGCCGATCAGCAGCCCGTTGAGTTGCCCCTGGGGACATAAGGCGCTGGGCAATTACCTGGGGCCGGACCGGGAAGCCTGGAAAGCGTGGGATACCTGTGAACTGATTGCTACGGCGAGCGAACGTCTGCCGCTCTTGGTCGATCAGGGCGAAGACGACAACTTTCTGCTTGAGCAGCTCAAACCGGAGTTGCTGGAAGCTGCGGCCGCCACGCACGGCCATCCGCTGACCCTGCGCCGGCAGCCCGGATATGACCACAGCTATTACTTTATCGCCAGTTTTCTGCCCGACCATATGCGCCACCATGCAGCGGCACTGGGCTGTCTGTGAACTGAAGCCTGATTGAGCCCTGCTTAGCAGGGCTCTGCCATGGTGGTCGTTGGCTGATAAGTGGCGCTGTGCAGCGCCGACCATTTTGCTAGACTGCGCGCCTTGTTCGCCCTTTACGCGGGCGTTGACGGAGAAAAGGCATGGCAACGATTGAAGTAGTGGCGCTGTACAAGTTCGTCACTCTGGAAGACTATCAGGCATTGCGTGAGCCGCTGCTCACGCAAATGCTCGAAAACGGCGTTAAAGGCACGCTGCTGCTGGCGCTGGAAGGCATCAATGGCACCATTGCAGGAGAGCCAAAAGGCATGGCGCGGGTACTCGACTGGCTGCGCAGTGACCCGCGCCTGGCCGATCTGGATTACAAGGTCTCGGTCTGTGACGAGATGCCCTTCTATCGCACCAAGGTCAAGCTGAAAAAGGAAATCGTGACCCTTGGTGTGCCGGGTGTCAGCCCGAATGAGCGGGTCGGTACCTATGTCGAGGCGCAGGACTGGAATGCGCTGATCAGTGACCCTGAGGTGCTGTTGATTGACACGCGTAATGATTACGAGGTGTCCATTGGTACCTTTGAAGGCGCAATAGACCCGAAAACCAAAACCTTTCGTGAGTTTCCCGAGTATATCGAGGAGCACTTCGATCCGGCCAGACACAAGAAGGTCGCCATGTTCTGTACCGGCGGCATCCGCTGCGAAAAAGCCTCCAGCTTTATGCTCAAACAGGGCTTTGACGAGGTGTATCACCTCAAGGGCGGCATCCTGAAATACCTGGAAGAAGTGCCTGCCGAGCAGAGCAAATGGCAGGGCGAGTGCTTTGTGTTTGATAATCGGGTGACCGTAGGGCATGACCTGGCACCGGGCGAGTACGACCAGTGCCACGCCTGCCGCCACCCGATTTCAGCCGCCGATATGGCCTCCGAGCAGTATGAGGAGGGTGTCAGCTGCCCGCATTGCTACGCCAGCCTGCCGGAAAAGACCCGCAAGCGGGCAGAAGAACGTCAGCGGCAGATTCGACTGGCCCGGCAGCGCAACCAGCCGCACCCGATTGGCTTGCCCCAGCAATTGGCGTCACCCAACCAGAACCCGGACTGAGGAAAGCCCATGCCCCAGCGCCTGATCTATGTAATGGACCCGATGTGTTCCTGGTGCTGGGGCTTTGCGCCGGTGATCGAACAGATTGTGCAAGCCAATGACGTGCCTGTGCATTTGGTTGCCGGTGGTCTGCGCGCAGCGCGTGACCCACTGGACAACTCAGCCCGCGCCGCATTGCATGAACACTGGACCGCCGTCGCCGATGCTTCCGGTCAGCCGTTTACCTCGGTAGACGCCTTGCCGGCAGACTTCTGTTACACCACTACCCCGGCCTGCCGTGCACTGGTCACCGCACGCGGCCTGGATGCGAACAAGGCCTGGCCGCTGGTGCAGGCCATGCAAGCAGCCTTTTACACCCGCGCCGAAGACATCACCGATACCAGCACCCTGGTAGCCCTGGCAGAGTCCGTAGGCTACAAGGCAAACCGCTTTGCTGCCGCCTATGACGCCGAAGAGAGCCTCGCCGGCCTGGCTAGCGATATCAGTTGGGTCAGAGACCTGGGCATCAGCGGTTTTCCGACCCTGCTGGCAGAACGTGACGGCCTCTTGGCCCTGTTGGCCAATGGTTACCAGACACCCGACGCCGCGCAATCGCTGCTCGGGCGCTGGCTGGCCGCCGGAGCGCAACAGGCCGTCTGATGCTGACTACCGCATTTCATTTATTGCTGCATGCCCTGGTGCCCGGACTGGTCGCTTGGTTCGGTTACCGCACCATCTGGCTCAAAGCCTGGTTGATCATGATGGCGACCATGCTGGTCGACCTCGACCACCTGCTCGCCACTCCCATCTTCTCCCCCGACCGCTGTTCCATCGGTTTTCACCCCCTGCACAGCTATCCGGCCATCGGTATCTATATCCTGATGTGCACCTGGCGCCCAACCCGCCTGATCGGCCTTGGGTTGGTCATCCATATGGTAGTGGATGCCAGCGATTGTTGGCGTATGGCGGGTTTTCCGCCGTTCTGAATGCGCACAGCCCAAGCAATAAAGGCATCCCCAACTGGACAATCAGGCTGATACTGGGGGCGATCAATGGTGTTATTTTTAATTCTGTGGAATACAGCCTTGTTACAAGCTTCACGCTTGGTGGTAGGTTAGGCTACGCCCCCAGTTCATCTGCCATCTGCCATCTGCGAATAGACTATCAATATGACTTCCACCGCTGTGCAGCCGCTACTCCGCCTTGATGGTGTAGAGCTGACCTACCCGAACGGCACCCGCGCGCTGAATGGAGCCACGCTTGAGTTTTACCAGGGTGAGTTCACGGTGGTGCTGGGGCTGTCCGGGGCGGGGAAGACCAGTCTGTTGCGCTGCATGAATCTGCTGCAGAAGCCGACTGGTGGTGCAATCATTTCCTCTGTCGTCGGGCTGCTTGAACGCAAGGCACGCATTCGGGCACATCGCCGTCGCACGGCGATGATCTTTCAACACCATCAGCTGCTGCCACGCTTTAGCGCGCTACACAATGTACTGACCGGCCGCCTTGGCCATCACGGCACGCTGCGCAGTCTGCTGCCGCTGCCCCAGGCCGATATTGCGCTGGCCTTTGATTGCCTGGAGCGGGTTGGCCTGGCTGACAAGGCGCTGACCCGGGTGGATAATCTCAGTGGCGGTCAAATGCAGCGTGTGGGTGTGGCTCGGGCGCTGGCCCAGCAGCCGGATACCCTGCTGGCTGATGAGCCGGTCGCCAGCCTGGACCCGGCCACGGCGGACAAGGTACTGAGCCTGCTGCGGCGCGTGTGTCAGGAAGACGCCATTACCGCAGTGGTCAGCTTGCATCAGGTAGAGCTTGCTACGCGCTTTGCAGACCGGATTATCGGTCTCGCTCAGGGTGAGGTGGTGTTTGACGGGCCGCCGTCCGCACTCACGACGCAGGTACTGGGTATTATCTATGATAGGCGGGCTGCTGATGCAGCATCTGCGCAGCAGCATCCTGAGCCAGACCAGTCAGGCCTGGCTGCATCTTCTTCTCGTCCACCCTTACAGGAACATCAATCGTGAAACCCCTTTTTACTGGCCTCCTGCTGGCTCTCACGCTGACGTTGTACGCGACCATGGCAACCGCAGCTGAGCGTAATCCGGACACCCTGAAAGTGGCGCTGCTGCCGGATGAAAACGTTTCCCTGTTGATCCAGAGAAACAAGCCCTTGGCGGATTACCTGGAAGGCAGGCTGGGCAAGCGTATCGAGTTGGTCGTAACCACGGACTACTCCTCGATGATCGAGGCCATGCGTTTTGGTCGTATCGACATTGCCTACTTTGGCCCGGTCTCCTATGTGTTGGCCAAAAGCCGCAGCGAGATCGAGCCTTTTGCCGGTCTGGTGGTGAATGGACGCAGCAGCTATCGCGCAGTGATCATTGGCAATGTGGCCCAGGGCATCAATCAGCTCGACGATATTCGCGGCAAGGATGTCGCCTATGGCGATCAGGCATCCACCTCCAGTCATCTGATGCCACGTGCCGAGCTGCTGGAGCAAGGGCTGGAGGCGGGCAAGGATTACCGCGCGCACTACACGGGCGCGCATGATGCCGTGGTAACCGCGGTGCATAACGGCCATGCGGTGGCCGGTGGTATGGGCGAGCATATCTGGCAGTACATGCTGGACTCCGGACGGGTTGACCAGAGCCGCGTCCAGGTCATTGCCTATACACCCTACTACCCACAATATCCCTGGGCGATGCAGACCGATCTGGCCCCGGAGTTGCGTGAGGCTATCCGGTCGGCCTTTCTGAATCTCGATGATGCGGAGATTCTGGGCAACTTCAAGGCTGAAGGCTTCTCTGCGGTGACGGACGAGGACTATGACGTGTATCGCCAGATGGGCCGGATACTCGGCATCAATCTGGCCGATATCTGAGGCGTGCGGACAAGGAACCCTGGTTATGCCCATCCCTGATCAAGATCATCCGAGTGCGGCGGATGCAGTCCGCCGTCAGGTGATCAGTGGCTATATGAGGCGCTGGCGCGCCATCAGTCTGCAAGTGGCCGTGGTGTTGGCCATTGTGCTGGCGACCTGCTGGTATTCAGGGATTCTTGATCCGGCGGTGATGATCAATGGGTTGCCGGCATTGGGCCAACTGTTCATGGAGTCGATACCGCCGGATTTCTCGCGGGCGCCGCAGTGGGTCAAGCCGCTCATCGATACTCTGGCCATGAGTATTGCCGGGACTGCGATTGCCGTGGTGTTCTCGGTGCCATTAGCGTTTCTGGCCGCCCGCAATACGGCGCCGCATCCGGTGATTTTTTACCTGACGCGCATATTGCTGAATGGCCTGCGCGCGATTCCGGAACTGATCATGGGGATTATCTTCGTTGCGGCTGTGGGCTTCGGGATCTTGCCCGGTGTGTTGGCGTTGGGCCTGCATTCCATCGGTATGGTGGGCAAGTTCTTTGCCGAGTCGATTGAACATGTCGACAACGCTCCGGTAGAAGCCACCCGCGCTGTCGGCTGCAGTCCGCTGCAGGTGATGGCGCACGGCATACTCCCGCAGGTGCTGCCCAAATTCGCTGATGTGTCGATCTACCGCTGGGAATACAACTTCCGCGCTTCCACGGTGATGGGTATGGTGGGTGCTGGCGGCATAGGCTTTGAGCTGATGTCTTCGCTGCGCATTATGGATTACGCCCAGGTCATGGCGATTCTGCTGGTGATCCTGGCCATGGTCACTGTGGTTGACGGTATCAGCGGGCTGTTGCGCAAGCGCTTCAAGTAGGCAGGGGAGGGTGCCGCCGGGTCGTTAACGCGGGAAAGCTCTGTTGCGGTAATGCTGAAGCCGTCAGCAAGGCGTCGCCTCTGCTGACGGCTTCATCGTTTCAGCGCCGTGACAGCAACGCCGGCTTGGGTTTGTCTTCCGGTGCATGAAATAGCAGGAATAGCTGGGTGAGGACGTCGGGGATATGTTCGAGCATGTCATCGACCATATCGGCATCCTGGTTAATGTCGACAAACTCGGGTTGGTCGTCGAACAGGCCGGAGCCGACCATGATTGGCAGCAGTAATTCGCTGACGGTTTCTTCGTCATGGGCGAACCAGTCTTCTTCGCGCATGAAAACGCCTTCCATAAAGCCGACACACCAGCTGCGGATATCCGACAGGTCGGGCTCGTCACCCAGGTAGAGATCGCAGGGCATATCCAGGGCTTCGTCGCTGGCCAGCTCGCTGCCGAGGCGGCTTTTCAGTTCGCGCAGGGTGCCTTCGATCAGTGCCTGCTGCTCGGCGTCCTGGTAGTTGGGTTGCTCGGCAAACAGCTCTTCCAGCCATTCGTCATCCGGCACTTCAACCGGGCTGATGGCCAGCGCGGTCAGGTAACCATGACCTGCCATATAATCAAGCGCTTCATCGTGCAGATCATCGGCATCAAGAAACTGCTCTAGCTGGGCAAGTTGGCTGGCGAACGACATGGGTATACCTCGACTGTGACAATGGTCGCCATTGTAACTGGCGAGTGACACTTTGACATCGAAAACTATGGTTTTATTGCTTGCGAGTGGAGCGGCATTGCCTACCACCTGTTGCAGACACGCTACGAGCCATCCCTGGGGCTCGTCGATGCACGTCCATGTGCATCGACGGTCTGCAACAGGTGGTAGGCAATGCCGCTTTAAGCAGTGTGCAGAAACAGTAGATTCTCAGCAACTATAGACCCTTTTCACTGGGTCGTTGGGGACAGGCTGGTATACTTGTTAGCTTGATTCAATATGATTCCGGGAGCGGCATGCGCGCGCAAGCATTGGACAAACTGCAGGCGATTTTTGGCTACGACGCCTTTCGTGGTCAGCAGGCAGACATCATCGATCAGGTAGCCAGTGGCGGCGATGCCCTGGTGTTGATGCCGACTGGTGGTGGCAAGTCCTTGTGTTACCAGATTCCCGGTTTGTTGCGCGACGGTCTGTGCGTGGTAGTGTCGCCCTTGATTGCCCTGATGGATGATCAGGTAGCCACCCTGAACGAACTGGGTTTGCGTGCGGCGGCGCTGAATTCCACCCTGGATGAGCAGGCCCAGCGCGAGATCGCCCGGGCAATGCGCCAGGGCGAACTGGATTTTCTCTATCTTGCCCCTGAGCGCTTGTTGAAACCTCGCACCCTGAATTTCCTGCAGAGCCTGAATATTGCTTTGTTTGCCATTGATGAGGCGCACTGTGTGTCCCAGTGGGGACATGATTTCCGTCCGGAATACTTGCAACTGGGGCAACTGGATAGCCTGTTCCCGCAGGTGCCGCGCATGGCGCTGACGGCGACTGCCGATGAGCGCACCCGTGAGGAAATCATCCAGCGCCTGCATTTGCAGCAGGCGGCCTGCTTTGTTTCCGGTTTTGATCGGCCGAATATCTTCTATCGCATTGTGCCCAAGGATAAGCCGCGCCAGCAGCTGCAGCAGTTTCTTGGCCAGCACAAGGGTAATGCCGGCATCGTCTACTGCCTGTCGCGCAAGAAGGTGGAAGATACCGCCCAGTGGCTGTCGCAACAGGGCTGGCCTGCGCTGCCTTACCATGCCGGCCTGTCGTCTGAATTGCGGGCGCTGCACCAGAAGCGCTTTCTCAATGAGGAAGGGCTGATCATGGTGGCGACCATTGCCTTTGGCATGGGTATCGACAAGTCCAATGTGCGTTTTGTGGCGCATCTGGATTTGCCGAAAAGCGTGGAAGCCTATTACCAGGAAACCGGCCGCGCCGGACGTGATGGCTTGCCGGCGGATGCCTGGATGGCTTACGGCCTGCAGGATGTGCTGATGCTCAATCAGATCATGGCCAACTCCGAGGGTGATGAGCGGCACAAGCGTATCGAGCGGCACAAGCTGGATGCCATGCTGGCTCTGTGTGAGCTGACCAGTTGTCGCCGGCAGTCGCTGCTGAGTTATTTTGGTGACGACATGCCGGAGCCTTGCGGCTATTGCGACAATTGCCGTGAGCCGGTGGCGACCTGGGATGGCAGTGAGGCGGCGCGTATGGCGCTTTCCACCATCTACCGCAGTGGTCAGCGCTATGGGGTGGGGCATCTGGTGGATATTCTGCTCGGGCGGGATAACGAAAAGATCCGCAGTGCCGGGCACCAGCATCTCTCGACCTATGGCATCGGCAAGCAGTTCAACGAGATCGAGTGGCGTTCGGTATTCCGTCAGTTGATTGCCCGCCGGCTGGTTGAGATGGATCTGGATGGTTATGGCAGTCTGCGGCTGGATGAGTCCTGTCGACCCTTGCTGCGCGGTGAAGAGACATTGGCCTTGCGCAAGGATGTGGCGCGCTCGGCACCCTTGCCGAGCCGTGGCAGTGAGCGCGCGCTGGTGGCTGATGCGGACAAGCCCTTGTGGGAAGCCCTGCGCGGGCTACGCAAGCGCCTGGCCGACGAACATGGGGTGCCGCCCTATGTGATTTTTCCGGATTCGACCCTGGTGGATATGCTGCGCCAGCGACCGGGCAGCTTGCAGGATATGGGTCATGTCAGTGGTGTCGGTGCGCACAAGCTTGAGCGTTATGGTGCTGATTTTCTTCAAGTGCTGCTGGACGGCAGTGGCGCGGCGGCCAGTGCGCAGGATGAGTCCCGCCTGGCCCGGAGGCAGGAAGTGCAGACATTGGCACTGGCCGGTATGGGCGCGGAGCAGATCAGTCGTCAGTTGGGTTTGAGCAGCAAGGAGACCTGGCATGAGCTGGCGCGCTTGGTGCGTCAGGGTGACCTGCAACTGGAGCAGGTTATCGAGGCGCCCCAGGAGGTTATCGATGAGGCGCAGGACCTTTTCCTCGCAGCAGGCGAGGAGCACTTGCCCGGCGTGCGCAATCTGCCCGGACGTGATGGCCTCGCTTTGCAGGAAGGCGAGCTGTTGTGCATCCGCGCGGCACTGGAGCTGGAAATAGCGGGTTAAAAGGTTTGCCCCAGCTTCATATAGAGCGCCCGACCCCCTTCCTGACTGGCGCCTAACCCGAAGAAGAGGGGGCCCAGGAAGGTATCGGCACCGATCATTATGCTGCCGGCGCTGATGTAACCGGTATCAAAGGCATCCTCACCCTTATTGTAGACGCGGCCATATTCCAGGCTGGTACCCAAATACAGGGGCATACCCAGGGGCGCGTAACTATTGCTGCTCAGGCGCCGGAAGTAGACCAGGCGGGCCAGGTTGTAGTTCTGCCCGGCCAGGCTGTTCTCCCGGTAACCTGAGAAGCGCGCCGGGCCACCGAGTAAAAAGCTGCTCTGGGCGACATCCACTTCATTCTCGGTGCGGCCGATCCCGCCCCCCAGTTGAAAGCTGTTTTGCCCGAAGGAATAAACCCGGCGTAGCGACAATTCGCTCTGACGGTAGCGGTCATCCGCGCCCAGGTCGGGCTCGGACTGGCGTAGCGTCAGGCGTGCCTCGTCGCCACGGGTCGGAAAATTGATATTGTCCAGGGTGTCGCGGTCGATCTGCAGGGTGTAAAAGGCTTCATCGAAATTGAACGAGGGCAGGTCCGGGTCGCCCAAACGGACCTTGGCCTCGCCGCGATAGCGGGAAACTCCCAGGCGAACTTCACCATTGTTGGCGATCTGACGGCCCAGGTTGAAGCCGCTGCCATAGCGCAACTGGCGGTAGTCCACGACCGGGTCGTTATTCACGATGACTTCGACATTACGCGCTTCGGCATCCAGAAAGGGGGCCACAAAATAGCGTGAGCCATAATCCAGTGGCTGGTAGAACTCGCTGTAGATCAATTGATTACTGCCCAGCTGCAGGCGATTGAACCACTCGGCACCCAGGCGGTTAACCCCGTTCATACGGTAGCTGGCACCAATGCTGAACTGGCTGCCGCCACGGAAATCATCTGCCAGACTAAGGCCCAGGCGCAGATAATCGGTGCCGGTTTCGCGGCCACGGGTACGGATCAGCAAGGTGTTGCCGTTAATGTCGTCATGCAGTATTTCGTAATTGACCCGGCTGAAATAATCGGTGCCGTAGATGGTCCCCATATCGGTTTCCAGTCTGCTCAGGTTGAGCGGTTCACCGATTTCCTGTCGTACCAGGGCACGCACCACCCGATCATCGACCTTGCCGCTATTACGCACTTCAATGCGATCGATAACCGGCTGGCGCTGAGGCCGCTCAACCGCCAGGCTGCCACCAGCCTCACCGGGTACCAAGGGTTCGGCAAAGGCTTGCCAGTGACTGCCCAGCACGCTCTGCTCGCCAGCGGCAATCGCCTGGTCGATGTCATTGAAGCTGCTGAACCCAAGCTCGCCGAGTTGTGGTTGCAGCAAAAGATCATCCGCATCCAGCGTTGCCAGCTGGCGCTCGGTATTGGCACGGGTCAGCAGGGTAGTGGTCTGGTCCATGATGTCGATAATGGACTTGAGGTCTTCGGCAGATTTCAGCGGGGTGCCGGTATCCACCACGATTACACGATCAACGCCCATGGCGCGCGCGACATCAATGGGTGCGTTATTACTCAGTACACCGTCGACCAGCAAGCGGCCATCCACCTGAACAGGCGCAAAAAAACCGGGCAGGGCGATACTGGCACGAATGGCTTGCGGCAGGTGGCCGCGCTTGAAAATGACCTCGTCGCCAGTTGCGATATCCGTTGCGATGGCGCGGAAGGGGATCGGCAGGCGGTCGAAATCATCTACCTCATTGGTGTGAACCAGCAGGGTTTCCAGGGCCAGGCTCAGGTTCTGCCCCTGTAGTAGCCCACGCGGCAGGCTGAGCCGCCCCTGATCAAAGGTCAGGCGGTATTTGACCAGGAAGTCGCGATCGTCCTGTTTGCGCCGAAAGGGAATATCTTCTCGACGGGGAGTGTCGCTGAGGGTGTTTTGCCAGTCCAGTTCCAGAGCGATCTGCTCCAGCTCGTCTGCACTATAGCCAGCGGCATAGAGACCGCCAACCACCGCACCCATGCTGGTGCCGGCAATTGCATGAATGGGAATATTCAGCGCTTCCAGTTGCTTGAGCACACCAATATGCGCCATGCCGCGAGCACCCCCGCCAGAGAGCACCAGCCCGGTACGCAATTCTTCGGCAGTGGCTGCCAGCGGTGCGCAAACAAGCAGTAAACAGAGCAAACGTTTGAACATGATTGAACCGTGGAAAAACATCAGAATTAGCAGCGATTGTATACGAGCCTGTGCTGGCACAGGACAAAATCAGCCACCCGTCTTGCGGGTGTTCAGATAATAACCTTGTCACGCAGTTTCCGCGCCGCTTGTTCCAGAGCTTTGACAATCTCATCCTTGTCATAATTACGGATGTTGTTGGTATCCAGATACATGGAAAAGCCGGGCCTTTCCTCTTCCAGGTAACTGGGGGTGGCGCCCAGTTCACTGCGCAGACCAACAACCTGATAGACCTGCACCGGGCGGGAGAAGCCCTTGACACTGATTTCTCCCTTGTCGCGGCACATGACACGGTCCTTGACCAATGACCAGGTCTGGTGAGAGATCAGGATTTCACCAGAGTCGGCTGCATTTTCCAGGCGGCTGGCCAGGTTTACCTCGCGCCCGATAATGGTGTAATCCATGCGTGTATTGGCACCGAAATTACCCACCGTACAATAACCGGTACTCAAGCCCATACGGATTTCCAGCGGCCGGGTAATGCCGCGTGTACGCCATTGCTGGCGCAGTACTTTCATGTGCTTGCGCATGGCAATGGCCATGGCAACGGCTGCCTCGGCATCTTCCTTGGCGCCCTTGCTGACCGGGTCACCAAAGAAAATCATCACGCAATCACCGATGAATTTATCGATGGTACCGCCGTACTCAAGCGCGATTTTTGCCATCTCGTTGAGGTAGTGGTTAAGCAGGTCGGTCAGGGCTTCTGCTTCCATCTCCTCGGCCAGCTCGGTAAAACCACGAATATCAGAAAAGAAGACGGTCATTTTCTTGCGCCGGGTTTCCAGCGTCACCGTGCGCTCGCCGGAAAAAATCGATTCCCAGACCTGGGGCGACAGGTAGCGCGACAGGTTGCTGGCCAGGCGTGCTGTACGTTCCTGCTCGGCGCTGATCGCTCGGCGTGCTTTTTCCAGACTGCGGCCTTGCTGGTACACATAGCTGGCAACAATCACGATAAATACACTGGCACTGATCAGGCAGGTCAGCATGACCAGCAGGCTGCTTTCGATTTGCGGCGTCGGCATTAACACCAGGCTGGAGACGAGGAGTCCGAGCAGGGCCAGTAACCAGGCAATGACCAGATACAGTGGGCCGCCAATCACGCTGCTGGCAAAGCTGATCAGCAGCAGGAACATCAGGCTGGGTATCAGGTTGTACAGGCTGAGGGTAATCAGGACGCCGGTCTGAAAGGCGTCCAGGGCCAGTGCAACAAGACCACCCTGGCGTTGGTTGGCGGCATTGAAACGACTCAGAGTCAGGCGAACCAGGTGTGGGAACGTCAGGCAATAGCCGATGACAATCAGGTGTTGCAGGTCAAAGCCACGCTGAATGCCCAGTGCGGTAAAGGTGAGGGCAACACAAAGGTAAGCCAGCGTGCGGGAGTGATAGCCCTCCATCGGTGGTTTGACCGGGTGAGGGCGGCGATTCATTGACATTATTATGTGGTTCCCGAGCCATGGGCAGGGCCACCAAGGGCCCGAGGTATCCTCGGGCGATCATAATATGTCAGGGCGGAAAGTAAAGGGCTGTGCTATTCCGCGGTGGCTTTGGCATACATGGAATTACGTGGGCGGGCAAACACCCGGCGCAGCATGGGCTCGAAGAACTCCAGCGGCTCAGAGACGTAATCCGGGTCAAAAGCGGTAGCGTCATACTTGGCGCAGAATTCCGCGGTGTAGGCATACAAGGGGTGATCCTTGAACTGGTCGCGCAGGTGGCGATCCATACCCAGGTGATGGAAGAAATAATACCCCTGGAACACGCCATGCTTTTCGACCATCCACAGGTTCTCTTCACTGACGAAGGGCTTGAGGATGGCGGCAGCGACTTCTGGGTGGTTGTAGGAGCCCAGGGTGTCGCCTATGTCGTGTAGCAGGGCGCAGACAACATATTCTTCATCCCGGCCATCGCGGTGGGCGCGGGTCGCGGTTTGCAGCGAATGCTCCAGACGGTCAATCGGGAAGCCGCCAAAGTCACCATCGAGTAATTTCAGGTGGCTGAGAATGCGGTCCGGCAGTTCGCGGGCAAATTCCCGGAAGTGCGTGGAAATGATCTGCCAGTCCTCGGCGGTACCTTCCTGCATGGCGGTAAAGGTGGCCTGTTCGTGCTTGCCCATGGTTGTCTCCTGCGGGGGTTTTTATCAGAGCAGGATAGAGTCTAGCTGAGCAACAGGAGGGCGACTGTCAGCGGGCTGACAATCGCCCATGCCGTCAGAAACGGATGCGCCCGGTCAAGGCGTCACGCAACATGACCCAATCACCTATAAAGCTGTACAGCGGATACTTGAAGGTGGCCGGCTTGTTTTTCTCGAAGAAGAAATGGCCAACCCAGGCAAAGCCATAACCGAGTACCGGCAGCGCCAGCAGCCACCAGAAGTTCTGGGTCAGCAGGGCCCATGCAAGGACCAGCAGCACCAGGCTACTGCCTAGATAATGAAGGCGGCGGCTGGTGTCGTTACTGTGCTCGCTCAGGTAATAGGGGTAAAACTCGGCAAAGGAGTTGAATGTTGGCAATTCACTGGCGGCTTGAGTGCTGGTATCGGACATGAAAAACTCCCTTTTGCTGTGGATCAGATGAGTCCAGAAACGCACCATAGCCAATTTTTGGCGGCCTGCACTGACTTTGCGTGCCAGCCAACTGACTTTGTGGGCCGGGTTTTGCCGTGGCCGGCTTTGCTCTATGCTTGGCAACACCTTTTGGCTGAGTCATCCAGTAGATGGCTCGAAGGAGAACCTGTCAACATCATGACTGCCTACCTGCGGACCACGTCATCCAGCTGGGCCAGCGCCGTGCTTGAGGCTATGCGCCTTGAGGGTCTGGATGTTGCCCAGTTGTGCGCAGATGTCGGGCTGGACCGCAGTTTGCTGCGCGAGCCGGAATCCCGCTTTGAGCAGGATATGATGACGCGTCTGTGGCACCTGGCAGTCCAGCGCAGCGGCAACCCGGCGCTGGGGTTGAATCTTGCTCAAGTGGTGCGCCCGGCGTATTTCAATCTGGTTGGCTATGCCATGATGTCCAGCCCGAGTCTGCTTGAAGCTTTCAAGCGCATTGTGCGCTTTCAGCGCATCATGGGTGAATCGGCAGATCTGGACTTGCGCCTGGAGCCGCAGAAGGTGGTGCTGGTATTGGCTTTTCATGGTGACGAACTGCCGGTGCCCAGCCAGGTGCATGATGCCGCCATGGCGTACCTGATGGGCTTCTGTCGCTGGATGACCGGTCGCGAACTGGTGCCGCAACAGGCCCGCTTTGCCGCACCGGCCCCGGTTGATCCGGCACCCTATGCGGCGCTGTTCGGCTGTCCGCTGGCCTTCGCCAGTAGTGAGTATGCGTTGGTCTTTGATCGTGCCGAGGTCAATAAGCAGTTGTCCACCGGCAATGACCGGCTGGCGCAGATGCATGATCATATGGCCAGTGAGTATCTGGCCCAGTTTGCCCAGAACCGGGTCACCCACCAGGCCCGACAAACCCTCTGCCGTCTGCTGCCACAGGGCGAGCCCAAACGCGATGTGGTCGCTGAGGCGATGCGGGTCAGCACGCGTACTCTGCAGCGACGCTTGCAGGAAGAGGGTACCAGCTTTCAGCAATTGCTCGATGACACCCGGCGTGAGCTGGCCCTGCAGTATCTGGCCGAACCGGAACTCACTCTGCTGGAAATTGCCTATCTATTGGGTTTTGCTGACCCCAGCAATTTTTTTCGCGCCTTCCGGCGCTGGTATGCTGTGCCCCCCGGGCAATACCGGGAGCAACACCTGAACTCACCGGCTGCTAACTTCAAGGAGGCCTGATGGATGCATTGCAAGCCCTGCATGAGCGCGTGTCGGCTCCGCGTCTGACCGGCCCTGCACCCACTGCTGAGCAATGCGAGCAGCTGTTCAAGGCTGCGCTGCGTGCTCCGGATCATGCGTGGCTGCGCCCCTGGCGCTTTCTGGTGCTGGAGCAGCCGGGGCTGGAGCAACTCGGTGAGTTGTTTGTGCAGGCGGGGCGCAGCGATGACCCCGAGCTGTCTGAAATCCGCGAAAACAAACTGCGCCAGCAGCCCTTGCGCGCCCCCATGATGATTGTGGCCATCAGCTGCCGTCAGTCGCACCCCAAGGTGCCGGCAGCAGAGCAGGACCTGGCCTGTGGTGCGGCGGTAAGCAACATGTTGGTGGCTGCCCATGCGCTGGGGCTGGGGGCGGTCTGGCGTACCGGGGAAATGGCTTACCATCCGCTGGTGCGTGATGGCCTTGGCCTGGCTGCGAACGAGCAGCTCATTGCCTTTTTGTATCTGGGGCAGTGTCAGGGCGAACGCAAGAATTTGCCGCAGCTGGCTACGGCAGATTTTTTCTCGCCCTGGTCCGGTCCAGCGGCAGGCTGATGACGGCGCGCAAGCCGCCCAATTGCGGGCTGCGATCGAAGCTGAGCTGACCCTGATGGCGATCAATGGCCCGTCGGGCGATGGCCAGCCCCAGGCCATGTCCGCTATCGGCCGCCTGGCCGGGTAGACGGGCAAAGGGTTCGCCGAGCCGCTTCAGCCATTCATCCGGAACGCCCGGGCCGCTATCTTCAATACAGATCATGGCTTGCGTCCCGTGCCGGGACAGCTGGATGCGTATCTCACCGTCGTCCGGCGTAAAGCGCAATGCGTTGCGCAGCAGGTTATCCAGCGCGCTGGCAATCTGTTGGGGCCAACCCAGTAACTGGCTGTGTGTTTCACCTTGCAGCACGATGCGCTGATCTTCAGCGCTGAAGTTGGCATCATCGACCGTCTCGCTGACGATCTGGTCGAGGTCGAACACTTCATCTGCCTGATCATGACTGTCCAGGCGACTTAGCGTCAGAATATCGCCAATCAAGCCATCCAGCCGGCTGCATTCGTGGTCCAGGCGTTGCCACAGGGGATCGTCTGCCGCCAGCGGTTGGCGGTTGGCGAGGGCCAGGCCAATCCGTAGCCGGGCCAGCGGAGAGCGCAGCTCATGGGAAATATCGCGCATCAGTTGTTGCTGGCTGTCGAGCAGGGTCTGCAAGCGGATAGCCATATGCTGGAACTGACGTGACAAGTCGCCGATTTCGTCGCGCCGGCGCAGGCTGGGTTGCAGACTATCCGGCTCGTAGTGGCCGTCGCCAAGCGTTTGCGCGGCCTGACCGAGGCGCCGCAAGGGGTTGGTCAGGTAGCGGCTGAGTAACAGGCTGAGCAGTGCCAGTAAGGCCATGGCCAGGCTGATATTGGCGATCAGGGCAAAGGGCGTACGCTGCCAGCGAAACAGCTCGGGCGTGGGCACATGCAGGCTGAGTTGGTAGCTGGCCAGGTCCCCGCTCCAGACCAGGTGAAAGCGCCGGCCGTAGCGGTTGCGGCTGGAGCTGTTCTCTGCTTCGTTAATCAGATGCTGACGGGCTGTCGGCCACAGGGTGCCGGCGAGCAAGGGCTCGCCGTTGGCGTTGAACAGGCGCGCCCGCAAGCGATGGTCGGAGAGCTGTTGCTCCAGCCAGTCCTGCGCTTGTTCGGGGCCCTGTTGTTCGTATTCAGCGACCAGCTGACTGGCAAAATCACGCAATTGCGGGTGAAATTGCAGCAGCATCCAGTCCTGTTGCAGGGCGCGACTGACCAGAAAGCCTGAGCCACCAACCAGCAGGGTTGCCAGCCAGAGTACGGCAAAGACTTTCCAGAACAGGCGCATGCGGATCAGTAGTTCTGGCTACGCTGACGACGCTCGCCAGATTCGCCACGTTGCTGGTAGCGCTGCTGCATCTTTTCCTTGCGCTCTTCACGCAGTGCCTGCATTTTTTCCTGCTGTTCCTCGGTCAGTACCTCGGCAACCTGTTCGCGGGTTTGTGCATGCAGTTCGCGGTAGGCTTCACGTTGTTGCTTATGGATTTCACGCATTTGCTCTTGCTGTTCACTGCTCAGTTCGAGCTGTTCGGTCATGCGCTCCAGATGGCGTTCGGAGCGATCATGCGCACCGTTGTGGTGGCCGGCAAAGGTGAAGCTGCTCAGGCCAATACCCAACATCATTACACTGGCGATCAAGGTCTTGTTCATGGTTGACTCCTGTTGGTCATTCGATAGAGGGCCACGTTTGACCCTTGATGCTCAGTCTAGGGGTGCCAGTGTCAAGCTGGGTGGCCTGGCGGTAAAGGTTGTGTAAAGCTCATTCCGCATAGATATAGCCGCGCCCGCGCAGGGCCTGGATGCGCGGACGCTCTTCGGCGTGCGGTCCGAGTTTGCGCCGCAGGTTGCTGATGTGCATATCCAGGCTGCGATCGTAGGGCCCCAGGGACTTGCCCAGCACTTCACGGGACAGGGTCTGGCGGTCAACGACTTGACCACTCTGGCGCAGGAGCACCGCCAGTATCTGGGCTTCGGTCTGGGTCAGCCCGAGCATTTCGTCATTCCGCCAGGCGACCAGGTTGACCGGGTCCAGGCGCAAGTCGCCGACCTCCAGCAGGCTGGCATCATTGGCGCTGTCCTGTTGCTGGCTGCGGCGCAGCAGGGCGCGCAGGCGGGCGACCAGTTCGCGCGGGTCACAGGGTTTGGCCAGGTAGTCGTCGGCACCCAGTTCCAGCCCGAGAATGCGATCGACCGGCTCACCACGGGCACTGAGCATGAGCACCGGAACCTGGGCCTGCTGTCGCAAGCTGCGCAACAAGTCCAGGCCATTGATGCCGGGCAGCATCAGGTCGAGAATGATGGCTTCATGTTCGCCGGTCAGCGCGCGTGCCAGTCCTTGCTCGCCATCATGCACACAGTCGAGCTGAAAGCCTTCGCTGCCCAGCCAGTCGCTGAGCAAGGCGCAGAGTTCCTGGTCATCATCAATCATCAATACGCTGGCAGTGGTCACGGGCTTGTCTCTTGATTGTGGATCAGCTCAGCGCTGTGCGGGCAGCACGGCCTTGAAGGGTTTGACGCGCACATCCTGGTAAACCCCCGCAGCGACGTATGGGTCAGTTGCAGCCCAGGCTTCGGCATCAGCCAGGCTGGCAAATTCCGCAACCACCAGGCTACCGGTAAAGCCGGCACTGCCAGGCTCGTTGCTGTCAACCGCGGGATGCGGGCCAGCCAGTAGCAGGCGGCCCGCATCCTGCAGTGCATGTAGACGCGCCAGATGATCCGGCCGCGCCTGCAGGCGGGCGTCGAGGGTGTCGGGGTAATCGGTGGCCATGATGGCGTAGTACATCGGTTGTCCTTGATCCTTAAGCGCTCAGGCATTGTTGTGTGTTGCGGCATTGCCTAGCACCGCTTGCAACTATGAGATTTGTTGTCTTGATCTATCATTAGCTTACAAGTGTATCGGGTAAAGCGCACTTGGCGTAGACAAGGCATAATAGGGGAAATTCCCTATACAGGAGATCCTGTGCGCGCTGACTTGCATATGCACAGTACCGCTTCCGATGGCGTGCTGCCCCCTGACGAACTCATGCACCGGGCCGCAGCGGCGGGTGTCGAGCTGATTGCCCTGACCGATCATGATTGTATCGATGGTCTCGAACTGTCGCGCACCGCGGCCTTGGCCGCTGGCATGGGTTGGGTCAGTGGCGTTGAGCTGTCGGCCCAGTGGCAATCACGCACCCTGCATATCCTCGGCTATGGCTTCGACCCAGAGGATGTTGACTTCCAGCAGGCGCTCAGCGAAGTGCGCAACGGACGTTGGCGTCGTGCCGAGCAGATTGCTGACAAGCTGGCCCAGAAAAATATGCCGGGTGCGCTTGAGGGCGCCATTGAGCAGCAACGCCTGGCCGGCGCCGATGAAGACAGTCCGCCGGCGCGTCCCCACTTTGCCGATTGGCTGGTCGCTTCGGGGTATGTATCCGACCGTGCTGCCGCCTTTCAGAAATGGCTGGGCGCCGGCAAGCTGGGTGATATTCGCCAGCATTGGCCAACGCTGGATACGGTAGTTGGGCAGATTCGTGCCGCCGGTGGCATGGCGGTGATTGCCCACCCCTGGCAATACGGTTTCAGCCGTAGCCAGCTGCGCAAGCTGTTGCGTGCCTTTGCCGAGGCGGGTGGTCGTGGCATTGAAGTGGTCAATGGCAAGCAGCCGGTGGAGCAGGTAGCCTATCTGGGCAAGCTGAGCCGCGAGCTCGGTTTTCTGGTTAGTTGCGGCAGCGATTTTCATAACCCGGATTCGCCCTGGATGGCATTAGGACAAATGACGGCGCTGCCGCCAGAGTGCCAGCCTCTGTGGCAGGACGAAGCCTTCAATGCGGCGCCAGGCCGTTGTGGATGAGGAATTCAGTGTGAGCCAGTTTTTTCAGATCCATCCGGATAATCCGCAACCCCGGTTGATTCGCCAGGCGGTTGATATCATTCGACAGGGTGGTGTGATCGCCTATCCGACCGATTCAGCCTATGCGCTGGGTTGTCATCTGGGTGACAAGAATGCGCTGGAGCGGATTCGGCGCCTGCGTGATCTGGACAAGAACCACAACTTTACCCTGGTCTGTCGTGACCTGTCCGAGCTGGGCGTCTATGCCAAGGTGGATAACACCACCTTTCGCTTGCTCAAGGCGCATACCCCGGGGCCCTATACCTTTATTCTGAATGCCACCAGTGAAGTGCCGCGGCGCTTGCTGCACCCGAAGCGCCGCACTATTGGGCTGCGTATTCCGGATCATCAGATTACCCTGGATTTGCTGGAGGCGCTGGGTGAGCCCTTGATGAGTGTGACCCTGATGCTGCCGGGGGATGATCTGCCGATTACTGATCCGGAGATGATCCGTGACCGGATTGGCAAGCAGCTTGATCTGATCATTGATGGTGGCGCTTGCGAAGTCGAGCCGACGACGGTGGTCAGTATGCTGGATGATACTGTTGAAGTAACCCGGGTCGGCCTGGGTGACCCAACACCTTTTGGTGGGTAATTAAACGCGTCAGTTTTGGCGCAGTTCGGTGTTCTGCGGCTTTGCCAGCCAGCGGTCCCAGACACGCTACCAGCCGTCCCTGGGACTCGACGATGCATATCCCTATGCATCGACGGTCTGGGACCGCTGGCTGGCAACGCCGCTTGCGAGTTTCAGTGTTGCTGCAGAACAGTCATTGTTATTGGTTTCGGGTTTGCCCGAGGGCAGCCACTTGCAGGTATACTGCGCACTTTCCGCCATGCTTCCATGGCTTTTCTCTGTTGATAGCGTCAGGAGTGACACTTGAGTTCCGTAGATTCACAGCGCAGGATTCTGTCCGGCATGCGCCCGACTGGCCGTTTGCATCTGGGTCATTATCACGGCGTGTTGAAGAACTGGGTAAAACTGCAGCATGAATACGACTGCTTTTTCTTCGCGGCTGACTGGCATGCGTTGACCACCCATTACGAGAATCCGCAGGATATCGAGCAGAGTGTCTGGGACATGCTGGTTGACTGGTTGGCGGCGGGGGTCAGTGGCAATGCGGCGACCCTGTTTATCCAGTCGCAAGTGCCTGAGCATGCAGAACTGCACCTGTTGCTGTCGATGATCACGCCGGTCAGCTGGCTGGAGCGGGTGCCGACCTACAAGGATCAGCAGGAAAAGCTCAAGGACCTGGACCTGGCGACCTACGGTTTTCTTGGTTATCCCTTGCTGCAAAGTGCCGACATTCTGGTCTATCGCGCCGGTCAGGTACCTGTGGGTGCTGACCAGGTGGCGCACGTGGAAATCACCCGCGAAGTTGCCCGCCGTTTCAATCATCTGTACGGCAAGGAAATCGGCTTTGAAGAGAAGGCCGAAGCGGCTGTGCGCAAGATGGGCAAAAAAGCCGCCAAGCTGTATAGCAATCTGCGCAAGACCTATCAGGAGCAGGGTGACAGCGAGGCGTTGAATACAGCGCGGGCGCTGCTGCAGGAACAGCAGAATATTACCCTGGGTGACAAGGAACGCTTGTTCGGTTACCTGGAGGGCGGTGGCAAGGTGATTCTGCCCGAGCCGCAGGCGCTGTTGACGCCGGACTCGAAAATGCCGGGTCTGGACGGACAGAAAATGTCCAAGTCCTATGGCAATACCATCACCTTGCGTGACACCACCGATGAGGTGAACGAGAAGGTGCGGCGGATGCCGACCGATCCGGCGCGGGTGCGTCGCACCGATCCGGGTGACCCGGCCAAGTGCCCGGTATACCAGTTGCACCAGGTGTACACCGATAAGGCCACCCATGACTGGGTCCAGGAAGGTTGCCGCAGCGCAGGTATTGGTTGCATCGACTGCAAGAAGCCGGTGATTGATGCGATCAGTGCCGAGCTGGCGCCGATGCAGCAGCGCGCCAAGGATTACGAAGCCAGCCCGGATGCGGTGCGGGTAATTCTGGCAGAGGGTACCGAGCGTGCACGTGAAGCCGCCCGCGATACCCTGGCTGAAGTACGGCAGGTCATGGGCCTGCATTACCGGCCCTAACTCATGCATGAGCCGACGGATACCGAGTCCGCCTCGACTGCGTCGGCCACTCCTGCTGCTGCGCCTATGATGCAGCAGCAGGAGCTACCCTTTGCCATGGTTTATGGCCAGGCCGTGACCCAGCTGCCCCAGGATCTGTATATTCCCCCCGAGGCGCTGGAAGTCTTTCTTGAGGCCTTTGAGGGCCCGCTGGATTTGCTGCTGTATCTGATTCGCCGGCAGAACATCGACATTCTGGATATTCCGGTGGCCGAGATTACCCGCCAGTACATGAGTTATGTCGAGCTGATGAAGGCGATTCGCCTGGAGTTGGCTGCCGAGTATCTGGTGATGGCCGCGATGCTGGCTGAAATCAAGTCCCGCCTGTTATTGCCGCGTCATGAAGAGATCGAGGAAGAGGAAGGTGATCCGCGTGCCGAGCTGATTCGTCGCTTGCAGGAGTATGAGCGTTTCAAGCAGGCGGCCGAGGACATCGACACTTTGCCGCGGCTGGGCCGGGATCTGGTTCTGGCGGCTGCGGAGGTGCCGGCCTTGCCGCAACGCACCCAGGCGCCAGAGGTCAATCTGCAGGAATTGATGCTGGCGCTCGCTGATGTCTTGCGCCGGGCGGATATGTTCGAAAGTCACCAGGTGAGCCGGGAAGTGTTATCCACTCGCGAGCGCATGGCACAGGTGCTTGACCGTTTGCAGGGCCGCGCCTTTGTGCCTTTTGTCAGCCTGTTTACTGTCGGTGAAGGCCGCCTGGGTGTTGTGGTGACCTTTATGGCGGTGCTGGAGCTGGTCAAAGAGCAGCTGATCGAATTGGTCCAAACGGAGCCCCTGGCTCCCATTCACGTCAAGGTACGCGCTGATGAGCCAACCACCGCTGACACGGATTCTTGAAGCGGCGTTGCTGTCGAGCAACAAACCGCTGAATCTTGAACGCATCAAGGACCTGTTCGAGCCCGAGCAATTGCCTGGCAATGATGCCTTGCGGGAGGCCCTGGCCGAACTGGCTGACAGCTATGCGGACTCCGCCATGCAATTGGTCGAGGTGGCCAGCGGCTGGCGCTTGCAGGTGCGCAATGACTATATGCCCTGGGTCAGCCGTCTATGGGAAGAGCGCCCGCAGCGCTACTCGCGCGCTTTGCTGGAAACCCTGGCACTGGTGGCCTATCGGCAGCCGATTACCCGTGGTGAGATCGAAGATATTCGCGGTGTTGCCGTGAGCAGTCAGATTATCCGTACCCTGGTGGATCGCGAATGGGTGCGGGTGGTCGGGCACCGTGATGTACCGGGCCGGCCGGCCATGTATGCGACCACGCGGCAATTTCTTGATTACTTCAGCTTGAGCAGCCTCAATGAATTGCCACCCCTGGCGACCATTCGTGACCTGGATGCCGAGCCCGAGCTGGATTTGCAGGACGAGGGCAGTGATGCCGAAACCCAGGCGCCGACCACGCCCTGGATGCCGGTGGCGCCCTTGCAGCCGCTGGATACCGAAGCGGCGGAAGAGGACTTTCATGCGCTGCTCGATGAGCTGCGTGACATGGAAGAGCGCATCAAGACCGATTTTAGCGACTTGCCGGCGCGAACCGAGCCAACAGATGACGCGCCGCCCGGCGAGTGATATTCTCGCAGTCCTGATATTTCCGCCAGCCACCGGGAGGTGCCCATTATGCGCGAAACACCCCAACCACCAGTCAGTGGTGAAAAACTCCAGAAAGTCCTTGCCCGAATGGGTCTGGGTTCCCGCCGTGAGGTGGAAGCCTGGATTGCTGCCGGCCGCGTCCTGGTCAACGGCGAGCAAGCGGTGCTTGGCTGCCGCGTTGACAGCCTGGACCAGATTACCCTCGATGGTCGCCCGCTCAAGCGCGATTTGAATACCGAAGTGGTTCGTCGGGTGATTATCTACAACAAGCCCGAAGGTGAAGTCTGTACCCGTGATGACCCCGAAGGTCGCCCTACCGTGTTTGATCGCCTGCCGCGCCTGAAACAGGGCCGCTGGATCAATATCGGTCGTCTGGATATCAACACCACGGGTTTACTGCTGTTCACCACCGATGGTGAGCTGGCCAACCGGTTGATGCACCCGTCCTGGCAGATGGATCGCGAATACGCCGTGCGCGTCATGGGCGAGGTCGATGAAGCCATGCTCGAGCGGTTGACGGCTGGCGTTATGCTGGAAGATGGCCCGGCACGTTTTACCGATATCGTGACTGCTGGCGGGGAAGGTATCAACCGCTGGTTCCACGTCTGTCTACTGGAAGGGCGTAACCGTGAAGTGCGCCGCCTGTGGGAATCCCAGGGCGTCCGTGTCAACCGCCTCAAGCGGGTACGTTTTGGTCCGGTTTTTCTCGGTCCGGAATTGCCTGTCGGTCGTTGGCGGGAAATGGGTCAACATGAACTGGACACCCTGAGTGCCGAAGTCGAGCTGCAGCCGATTGCGCTGCCCGGCGTCAGCCAGCAGGAGAAAGAGAAGCGCAAGCGTCAGGCACGCAAGCCTTCCTTGCATGCGCCACGTCCTGTTCGGCGGACCAAGGTAAGGCCGCAACGCTGATCAATCAGGCTGATTTTCTGCTATAACTGTCAGCATCAAGGCGTTAAAAAACTGACGGTTGTAGCCGGTAAATTGGCTTTTTTGGGTTGCCTGTCAAAAAAAATGTTTCAGCGGCTTGAAACTGCAACCATGGCACTTTACTGTTACACGATTGTATACATTCGGTTGACAGTGAGGTTGACATGCATCCCCGTCGTTCGGCATCAAAAAAATCTTCAAGCAATCACGCGAACAAGGGCAAGCAGAAACACACAGCAGGCAAAAGCACTCTGGCCAGGCATCCCCTGACGGCACTGATGTTGGCCTCGGGCATGCTGCCCGGCTGGAGCTTTGCCAATACCATCGAGACAGATGGTTCAACCGATACCGTTATCAATACTGACGGCAATCTCACAGATATCCATACCAATACTCAGCGCGGTCGCGCCGGTTTCAACTCCTTCCATCACTTTCAGGTCTCCGAAGGCAATGTCGTCAACCTGCACTTGCCCGGTGCGGCCACCCATCTGGTCAATCTGGTACATGACTCGCGTACCTTCATCAATGGCACCCTGAACAGCGTCAAGAACGGCAATATTGGTGGGCATGTCATTTTTGCTGATCCGCATGGTTTTGTGGTTGGCAGCAGTGGTGTGGTCAATGTGGGCAGCCTCACGGTCAGTACGCCTAACATGACCGAAATGGGCCGCCTGCGTAACTTGGCTGAAAACGCCGGCGCTTCCGCTGAAGAGGCCAATGCACTGATTGACCAGTTGCTGGAAGGGCGTCTGGCCCAGGCGCCACTGGCAGCCGATGGCAGCAACGCCATTGTTATCCAGGGTCTGGTCAACAGTAACGGTTCAATCAATCTGCACGGTGCCTCTGTATTGCTCGAGGCCAGTGCCCGCTTGAATGCCGGTACTGATACCGCGCGGGATCTCTTTGTTTCCACTGTCAACACCCATGGTCTGAGCATAGGCACGGCCGCCGCGCGGGAAGATGGCGGCATCCGTATTGTTGCCGCTGATGATGTGGAAATAGCGGGTGAGCTGGCAGCGCTGATGGCGGATGACAGTGGCGCGCGGATTCAGGTGGGTGCCGGTAAGTCGGTCACTATAGACGGTGACGCCCAACTGATTGCAGAGGGTGCCAACCACGCTGACGGAGGTGAGGTCACCCTTGAGGCGCCAGCGCTGACGCTGGCGGGCAACGCTCGCATCAGTGTGCGCACTGAAGGTGACGGAACATCAGGTGACATTACCCTGAATGCCTTCAGTGACCTTGGCTGTTCTTTCTGCGACGAGAGTGCCGAAGCGGCGACGCTGGATGAGTTGAAAGAAGGCATTGATGACCAGGCCAATCCATGGCTCGCTGCTGACCTGGGCCAGGCCAGCATTCATATCGGTGAGCAGGTCGTGCTGGATGCGGGCCATGACGAGGCGGCTCAGGCGGGCTCCATAACGCTGGACGCGCTGGCCACCAACCGTCAGTTGGCGGGTTATGCCAAAGCTAGCGCCTTGATTGAGGTGGAAGGCAGCCTGATTGCCGGGGATATTGCTATCAGTGCCGCGAGCAAAGCGCAGGTAGCCCGCGATGTTCTGGGATCGATACTCAACCAGGACCAGCTCAAGGACGATATTCAACAGCTCGCGACTGCTGAGGGCTGGAGTGAGGAAGAAACCTGGGCCAATGTGCTGGATACCCTGTATGAGCCTATCCAGCAATATGCCAACGCCTTTGATCGGGATGCTTTTTTACAGACGCCGGAGAATTTTTCCGAACTCACTTTGCTGATTCCCAATCTTTCCGCCTATCTGGCACATGCCGATGCCGAAGTGCGCATTGGTACGGCTGCTCAATTGCTGGCGGCGGGTGATATTGCGTTGCGCGCTGAGAGTAAGCGCACGGTTGATAGCTCAACCTGGACGCTGGACAGCATCGGGGAAAAAATCCCCTTCGGTTTCAGTGCCGCCTATGGTCAGTTGAGTGGCGATACGCGCATAGCGGTCGAGCAGGGCGCGACCTTGAATGCGGGCCAGGATCTGAGCCTGCTGGCACACAGCGTGAACAGCCTGTCGGTGACCGCAGAAGCAGAAAACAGCAATGATGGTGACGGCAATGCGCTGAAAACCATGGGCTTGTCCTTTGGCATGGCAATGACCGACCTGAACACCGAGGTCAAGGTGGCGCAAGGTGCGCAGGTCACTGTGGGCCGCGATGTCGACCTTCTGGCGTTGACGGAGCAAACCATCAATAACACGGTCAGCTTCAAGGCCAGTGGTGATGGTGCCAGTGGTGGGCCAGCGGTTGCCTTGTCTTTGCTCAACAGCAATACCCGTGCTGAGTTCAGCGCCGATCTCCAGGGTGCGCGCAACCTGAATGTCACCGCCGCCAACCTGATGCATGAGCAGGTAAGCCGGGTCACCGTGGAAGCGGGAGCGACCAAGAGCGAAGCGGATCGGATCAAGGAAAAAGCCGACGAGAAGGAGTCCAAGGGGGTTACTGATTATCTGGCGGACACCGTAAAAGGCTTGTTTGGCTTTACCCCGGAAGATCGCGAGACCCGTGAAGAAAATGCCAGTACTGGCGGTACGGGTGAAGAGGCTGGGGGTGAGACGGGCGACAAGCCGGATGGCAGTATTGGCACGCCCACGGACAGCAAGTTCCGTCTGGCTTCCGCGTTGGGTATCAGTATCGCTGGCCATGAGGTCGAGGCCGTCATTGGCTCGGGCAGTGATGCACCGACACTGGATCTGAGTGGCGACTTGAGTCTGCAGGCCTTGCAGGAGCAGAGCAAGCTGCGCAATGTCGCGGAGAGTACCGTCAGCAGTTCAGCCAAGCGCAATGACGACAGTACTGATGATGCCGACGTCAGTTTGAGTGTCGCCGCGGTATACGGACAACTGGATCAAATCACCCAGGCCATCATTGGCGATGGCAGCGAGGTCACCGCTGTCCGCATGGGGGTCGCGGCGCACAATAGCCAGACGCTGGATCTACTCGGTCTGGACCGTTGGAGTTCGCTTGAAGCCGTCTATGACAACCTGGCACAGCTGAAAGACAAGAAGCAGGGTATCGTCGCCGAATTTGCCACCCAGTACGCCAACTCACAGGGTGAGGCGGAAAAACTCAGCATGGCCGGTTCACTCTCGGTGGCCGTGGGCCGTAATCAGGCTGTGGCCTGGGTGGGGGATAATGTAACCCTGACCGCTACCGCCACGGACGCCGGTGAGTGGACAAACACGCCGTTCGGGCTGCTGCAGACCATTGATGAGGATGAGGACCGCGAGGCACTGCTGGCGCGGGAAACCCAATGGGCCGAGCCGCTCAGTGTTCAGGCCTCAACGTCGGTTCAACAGCTGGCGGTGGCCGGCAATTTTGACATGCTGTTCGGTACTGAAGCCTCTGATGGCGGCGCGGTGGGGGCTGCGGTCAACATCCAGATTACCGATAACCGCAGTATTGCCGGTATGGGTGCCGGTGGCAGCGTCGTTGCCGAAGCGGTCAACGTCAGCGCTCGCCAGGACGAATTGTTTATCGGGGTGAGTCCGTCTGCCGGCAAAGGGCCCAGCGTGGCAGGTAATGCCTCGGTTGCGGTCAGTGTGGTAGACAGCACCTCACATGCTTCAATTCACAGCAGCACGGATGTCACGGCCGACCGCGTCAATCTGCAGGCAGAGCATGAGCTGGGTCTCTGGACGGCGGTGGGTGCGCTAGCCGCTTCCGAGAATGTCGGGCTTGCTGGCGGTGTTGCGGTCAATGTGGTCAATACGGATGTCTATGCGCTGATCGGCGACAACAGTGCTCAGCGCAATGGCCGCAATCTGTGGCGCCCGGGGCAGATGGGTGCGGGCAGCGATAGTGCTGTGACCGGCAGCTGGCAAGTGAATGAGCTGTCCCTGCTGGCACAGAGCTCCGGCCAGAGTGGTGCCTTTGCCATTGCTGGCGCCCTGGCACGCTCCGAAGAAGAACAGCAGGCGCAGGATCAGACGGCCGCCCAGGATGGCGGTGCTGATAAGGGTGCGGAAGAAAAATCGTCGGGGCTTGGCGATGCGCTGAAAACCATTATTACCAGTGGCCTGAATCTGATCAGTGATGATTTGGGTGACAAGGCCGCCAATGTCATTGAAGGCGGTGAAGGCGCCTTGGAAAAAATCACTGAGGCTTTCGACAAAGTGAAGTCGATGACCAGTGGTACGTCCTCTGGCGGTTCTGGTGACAGCTCTGGTGGTGACTCTGAGGGATTCAGCCTGGCGCTGGCAGCTTCCAGCAGTATCAACATATCAAAACAGAAGAATCGGGCGCATCTGGGCAATATAGTGCTTGATCCGCGGGATGCCGAAGGCAGTACGGTCAATGTGCTGTCGCTGAATCAGACCCATCAGATCAGTGGTTCAGGGGCCGGTGCTCTGACCCTGGCCGGTGGTGACAAGAGCAAGTTCAGTGCGGCCTTGTCTGGGGCTGTTGCCTTCAACCAGATTGCCAATCAAACCGAAGCCCTGGTCAGTGATGTGCAGTTTAACGCCAATGATGAACTGGCTGTCACGGCGGCCAGCAGTGGTGACCAGATCGGTATGGGACTGGGGCTGTCCGTGGCCAGTGGCGGTGACACCAATGTGGCGGTGGCCCTGTCCGGTTCAGTGGGTGTTTTTGACAGTGAAACCCGTGCGGCGGTGGTTGATGCCGAGGTCTATCAGCGCGAAGCGGCGCCAGGCTCGATTGCTGTCAATGCCTACGACCGCACCCGGAGTTTGCTGGGTGGCGGAGCTTTTGCTGTGAGTACCGATAAAGGCGGCAGCGGTGGTGGTTCGCTGGTGCTGGCGATCGTGCAGAACAGCCTGACAGCCGAATGGCTGGGCAGCACCGCTGCGGATTTTGACAGTTTTACCGTCGCCGCCAATAGTGCAACCCGCTTGTTGACTGGTGCCCTGGCTGTTGCAGTCAGTACCGGGTCCAGTAGTGGTGCCGGCGCTGGTTCGTTGTTTGCGGTGATCCTCGATAACCAGGTGACCGCACGGGTGGATGCCTCGGCGACCCGGGATGCCAGCCTGACAGGCGGTGATGTGGTGGTGCGTGCGGCCAGTGTACCGGGCCTGAATGCCTTGTCCGATGTGTTCAAGCATGATGCCGCCGCAGCGCAGACCCTGGCCGCCAGTGACCTGGACCTGGACGGTAATGCAACAGCGGCAGGCATTGAGGTTCAGGCAGGCACCGAAGACGGTCTGTTTGAAGAGGGCGGCTTTGATGACAGTGCCGACGATAGCGAGGCGGTAGCGGATACCACCACGCATAACCTGTTTGATAGCGGGTCCATTGCCGGCGAAGCCGTGTTGGGTATTGCTGGCAGTCTGGGTGCTTCGGGTGGCAAGGCGGGCGTGGCCGGTGCCTTTGGGGTGGTCTACAACGGCAGTGACTACAGGGCCTCCATTGCCAATACGGCGCTTGACTTGACGGGCGACCTGGACCTGGTCGCGCGTAATGAAACCGACGTGCTGGCGGCGGCCATCGGTGTGGCGGGTGCTTCAAATACAGCGGTCAGCGGCTCAGCCACGGCCTTGATTGGGCGCGGTTCGGTAGCCGCCAATCTGGATATGACGGGCCGTACCCTGCATGCCAATGATCTGGTGGTACAGGCGCTGAAAACCGGTGGCATGTATTCGCTGGCCGGTAATATTGCCGCCAGCAGCAATACGGCCGCCGTGGGCGGTGCCTTCAGCATCAGTGATCTGGAACAAAGCGCGACGGCCACTATTGATGGTGGCAACTATGTGCTGCAGGGCGATGCCGTGCTCAGCGCTGCGCAGCAGAGCCGCATCATTACCGCCGCGCTATCGGGTGCCGTGTCCGCTGGCGGCAGTGCCGTAGGTGCTGCGTTTACCTATAACCGTATAGCTGATACCACCAAGGCCCTGCTCAGTAATGCGGCGATGTCAGTGAATAACCTGACTGTGACCGCCAGTCAGCCCAACCTGGGTGCCAGTATCTGGTCACTGGCCTTCAACCTGGCGGCCGGCGGCGGCTCGGCGGGGGTAGGTGCCGGCGTGGCCGTGAATCTGGTTGATGCAGAGCGCAGTGCGCTGGTGGCTGACAGTACCATCAACCTGACGGGTGATTTGCGGATGAGCTCGGCGCTGGATGGTGAAATCTGGAGTCTGGGCATTGATGCGGCAGGGGGTGGCACTGCTGGCGTTGGCGGTTCCTTTGCGGCCAACAATATCAATGGCAAGGATGAGGTCAGTATCAGTGATTCCACTATTATTGCCGAGTCCGATAGTCAGGTCCTGAGCCTGGATGCCAGCGCCGGTCAAGGGCTTAAGATTGCCTCCCTGGCGGGTTCGATTACTGGTGGCGGCACGGCGGCTGTGGGTTTGGCCGCCTCCTTCAACCGGATTGCCGCTGACCGCGAAGCCCTGATCAATAATGCGACTCTCAGCGGTTTTGCTGACATCGATCTGAAAGCGGGTGTGGATCAGGCTATCTACGCCATCGCGATTGCCGGCGGTGGTGCCGGTACGGTGGCGGTCAACGGCGCCACGACAACCAACCTGTTGCAAGGCACCGAACGTGCTGCTGTGGTTGGCAGCAACATAACCGCGGGTGGCCTGAGTCTGTCAGCGGCGGAAGGTGATCGTGTGATCTGGGGGCTGGGTGGCGTTGCCAATGGCGCTGGCACGGTCGCGGTTGGCGCGGCCAATGTGAACGCGATCATTCTGGCCAAACGCATTGCCGAAATTGATGGTGGCGATTACGCACTGGATGGCCAGCTATCCCTGAAAAGCGGGGGTGATGCCCTGATCCGCTCTGCGGCTGTTGGCGGCGGCGGCGCAGGCACGGCGGCAGTGGGTGCTTCGGTAGCCGTCAATGTGATCGATGGCGAAGAAACCGCGCGTATTCGCAATGCTGCCATCGAGAATGACGGCGATGTTGAGGTGCTGGTGGTCGACGGCGAAGCCGACATCAAAACCCTGGCCGGTAATGTGCAAGGCGCGGGAACGGGTGCTGGTGCGGGGGCGGTGGCGGTCAGCGTGGTTACCCAGGTGCGTCAGGCGCTGATTGAAAATACCTCTCTGGCCCTCTCGGCCAGCAGTAAGGTTGATGTCCTGGCCAACACCGAAGCACGTATTGATACCTTGGCGCTCAGTGGCGCTGGCGCGGGCACCGTGGCAGCCGTGGTTTCCAATACCACCAACAATATTGATGCGCGCACCTATGCCAAACTGGTCAATGTCAGCGGCCAGGCGGGTGATGTCAGCGTTGCGGCAGCGGATAAATCCACCATCAATTCTCTGGCTGGTGGTGCCGCTGGTGCCGGGTCCGTGGCTATTGGTGCGGCCGTAGCGGTCAACCGCATAGGTAATGATATTCAGGGGCTGGTCAGTGGAACGCTCAACGGTGATCGCCTGAATCTGCGCAACCTGCAGGTTGGTGCCCGGTCCACGGCGGTCATCCGCACAGCCTCGATTTCTGCAGGCGTATCCGGTACCGCAGCGATCAATGTTGGCTCTGCTGTGAGCATGCTCAATACCAACACCTTGGCGGCCATCACGAACGGCGCCGATATCATGGCCGAGCGCAATGTTGCGCTTCAGGCGTGGAACAGTGATGTCATCAACTCCTTCGCCGGCGTAGTCGCGGGCAGTGGTAATGCGGCTGCGGCAGGGGCGGTGACCGTCAATCTGGTGGAAAGCGAGACCATAGGTCGTATTTCAGGTAGCACGACCCGCGTGACTGCGCTGGCCAATGGTGCAGGATTGCAGGTGGATAACGGTCAGCTGACCAATGCACCTGATCCGGACGATCTGGTTGCGGATGCGCCGGATAACGACAACGACATTGATGCGGACATGTTCAAGCCGGTGCTGGATCTGCAAACCGGTACGGAAACGGTCCATGGGGTTGCTGTCAGGGCTACCACCTTGCAGCAGGTTGGGCAGATCAGCGCCAGTGCAGCTGTTGCGCTGGTGCCGCTGGGCAGCGGTGCCGTGTCAGGGGTGAATAATGCCAGCGTGCTGTCGGGTGCGACTTTGGCTGAAATTGACCAGGCGCTCATCAATCAGGACAACCTGGGTGCGCATGCGCAGCAGGCGCTCAGTGTAGGGGCATACAGTCATACCTATTCTTTCGGGGGGCTGTTCAATGCGGCTATTTCTCTGGGCGGCTCCGGCGCGGCAACGGTCGATAGTGGCGTCATCGCGCGTGATACGCGAGCGGTAGTGCGCGGTGCGCACCTTGCTAGCCGCGCGGGTACTGAGGTCATTGCTCAGGCCAGCCGTGCGGCCAGCAGTATTGTTGCCGGCCTGGCCGGTGGCGTCGTCGGTTTGAATGGCAGCGCCAGTATTATCGTGGTTGAAGGGGATACCGAAGCGCTGGTCGATGATGGCAGCACGCTCAGTGTTGGTAGTTTGGCGATCAAGGCGCAGGCGAACAATCGCTTGTCACCCAATTCGGGATCGCTGGCCGTCGGTGCGGTAGGGGCCGGGGCCGGGGTAGCCTTTGCCACCAACAGCAGTACCGTACGGGCCTGGTTGGGTGCCCAACCAGGCCAGACTCAGCCGCGCACACAGGTGACGACAGCGGGTAGTGTGCTGGTAGATGCCCAGTCCAATACCCATCTGCTGGTGAACAGTATCAGTGGGTCTGGCGGCGGCTTTGCTGCTGCCGGTTCGGTCAACGTTGCGCTGATTGAAAATGTGACTGAGGCGGGGGTTGCCGGTACCGATATCGGTGCTTCAGGTAACCGAGCCGCCAGCCTGCAGGTGTCCGCGACGGACAGCCTGGTGGCGCTGAGCAATGCCGGTTCGGCTGCGGTTGGTGGAACCTCGCTGGGCGCCAGTGCCAATGTGTTGATTGCCAACAATGCGACCCGCGCCCAGCTGCTGGACAGCACGGTTTACTCCTCCGGTACCATTGATGTGCTGGCTGAGCGTAACAGTGATGTCGAACTCTATACGGTTACTGGCGGGGTTGGCGGCAGTGTGGCGCTGGGTGGCAGTCTCGGGTTGCTGATGCTCGGTTCGGGTGCGACTCAGGTCGATGATGCCGATCCCATGGATGAGCTGAACAAGGACAATGGCACCCTGACACTGGTCAATGGCTTTGCCGCCTTTGAAATGGATGACCAGCAATACCAGACTGCGGTGTATAACGAAGCCACCGGCGAATACGAGCTGCACGCGGTCAGTAACAGCCAGGATATGCAGACCATCAACAGTACCGGGAAGCCCGGTGATACGCGTGAGCGCCTGCAGAATAACCCGGTCTATGTGCATGAAACCCTGGCACGGGTCAGTGATAGCACCCTGCGGGCCAATGGCAGCGTCAGTATCGAAGCACAGGATCTGCTGCACAGTCGCAACCTGGCGGGTTCAGCCCAGGCGTCCGGCCTTGCTGCCGTGGGCGGAGCCGTCGCTTATACCTTATCCAACGCGCGGGTGACCGCAGAACTGACGGGTGGCAGTACTCAGGCCGGCAGTATCGATATTGTCGCCGATGCGGGCCAGCTCAAAGATGCGGGCAGTGCGGTGAATGTCGAAGCCTATACCGGCGCGGTGGGTTTTGGCGTCGGTCTGGGCGCGGCTGTCGCTGTGGGTGTCATGAACAATTGGGTGAGCAGCCATATCAATGGGCAACATAGCGCAACGGGTGCCTTTTCGGCGTTGGCCCGCGATGGGCTGTCGCTGACTATTGAAGCAATAGGTGCAGCGGCTGGCGCTGCAGCTGTCGGTGTTGTGGTCGGCACCGGCAAGCGCGACAGCGACGTGGAGGTCGATGTCGCGGAGAACAGTCAGTTGGCGGGATCGGCCATCAACCTGGATGCCGAAGGCACCGGGGGGGTTCAGGTAAACAGCCTGGCCGCAGCAGGTGGCTTGTTTGGCGCAGGTACCGCAGTAGCCTCAGTGGCGCTGGATAGCACACGGGTCAGTAGCCAGGTGGGTCACCATGTTGTCCTCGATGGCGGCAGCAATGGCGTCAAGGTGACTGCCAGCGCGCTGCCCGATTTGCTGGCCGATGCCTTGGGGGCCACGGTCGCAGGTGGCGCTGCTGTCGGTGCTTCCTTCTCACGGGCTGAGACGGCCAATACGGTCAATGCCAGCCTGGGCGATAACCTTGATGTTCGCGGGACGGGCGGTCTGGAAGTGCGCTCAGCGCTGAAATACAACCGCAATGGCACCACGATTGATCCTCAGCTGGCCAATGTGCGGGCCACGTCAGTAGCGGGCAGTGGCGGCGTGTTCCTGAGCGCCAATGCGACCATTGCCGAAGCCTACAATACTGCCAATGTGACTGCGGTAACGGGCACAGGCCTGCGTCTGCCGTCCGGTCAGGTCACCGTCACGGCAGATAGTCGCAGTCACCAGTATGCCGATTCCCTGGGCGTGGCGGTTGGCGGGTTGGCGGTGGGCGCTTCTGTCGCCAAAGCCGAATCCAATAGCGAAACCCTGGCGCGGCTCGGTAATGGTGCCAATGATCGTAATGGCGACGCCGCCATTGCTGATCTGGTGGTTAATGCGACGGCAGAGGATATCAATCAGGCGAAGACGGTTGCCGGCAGCGGAGGTGTTATCTCGGGCAATGCGTCGCTGGCCAGCACGGATACGCGTGGCAAAGCCACTGCGGAGATTGGCGATAACGTCAATCTGGCGGTGCGCAACCTGGCGCTGAGCGCGGAATATACCGCCTTGTTCGGTACCCATGCCAATTCTGTCAATGCGTCCCTGGCCGGTGCCAGTGGCGCTAATTCGGTTAACCGGGTCAATGGGCAAGCGACGGCCAACATCGGTAGCAGCAGTGAGCTGTACGCCGGCCAGAATATTCTGGTCACGGCCAATAACAATGTATTCAGTCGCCATCTGGGTGAGGCGGCTTCGGGTGCCGGTGGCGGGGTGATCAGCGGTCAGGCGGTGGCTAACGATACGCGCATTACCGGTGCGGCGGATGTCAATGTTGGCAATGCCAGTGTGCTGATGGCCGGTCTGAGTGCTCAGGGGTACAGCGCGCGTCTGGTATTGCGAGCTTTCCAGCAGCATGAGGCGGTGGAGACGGTCAGGCTCAGCACGGGAGGTGCCATTGCTGGCGGCGGTGCAGCGATCTATCAGCGCAGCAATCTGACCAACAATGTCAATGTCGCCGACAATGTCTATATGTATTCATCCGGCAATCTGGGCCTGGGAACCTATACACGGGCCGCATCGGCCACCCGAGCATTGGCCAGTACCTGGGGAGCAGCCGGTGTGGCTGATGCGTCCTCAGATGTTGCTCTGACCTCGACGCAGAATCTGAACATTGCCAGTGATGTCTTGCTTGAAGCCCTGGCGAATATTCGCCTGACCGCCGGCGACGATCCTGAGGGTCTGTACAATACCAGCTTGCAGCTGGACTCGCTGGCGCACAGCAATGTACGCGGCATTATCGCAGTGCCCTTCGCCCGTGCAGATGCCAATATTACCAACCATAGCAACACGCAATTTGGCGCCAGTAGTCGGGCACTGGCTGCCCGCAATGTGGTAATCGGCAGCTATAACGGTCTGAATGTCGCCAACGCAGATGGTGAAGCCCGTGGCTATCAGCTCGGGTTTATTCCGGTTACCAATAGAAACAGCCATTCCAATGTTGCGCGAACCAGTGCGGCAGCTATCCAGGGCGAACTGCTGGCCGGCCGCTTCAATGAGCTGATTATCACTATTGATGCCGACGGCAACTTCAACCAGACCAAGGGGCTGGCAGTCCCGGCGCTGTTCAATGCTGACTTTAACCCCCGTGCCTTCCTGGACAGTTTCGTCGATATGGATGAGGTCACGCGTGCGGTGATCGAGGGTACCGTGTCCAGTTCACCCACGGGTGCCTATGAGCTGAATAATCTGCTTGCCGCCGGCGGCACGGTGACCGTGCATGCGGATACGCTGAGCGGCAATGGTCAGTTGACTGCGCAAGGTGGGCCGCTGATCGATATCCATAACCAGAGTGCATATTATCTGTTGATCGGGGATGCACTGATACCGGATCAGCCGGGCGGACGGGTGTTGTTCACCGGCGGCGCGGGGCGTTCACTGTTCAACGGCACGCTGAATGAACTGGGTGCTGATCGTCGACCGGAAATTCGTATCAACAACAGCTGGGGTGGTACATCAGGTAACGTCAGTTATGGGCCGGCAATTTTCCTCACCGGTGACATCTACAATCAGGGTGGCCTGATCCGTATTGCCAACGCCAAAGGCTCACTCGGCCAGTTCGGCAGTACCTTTGGTCAGCAGGTGTTGGTGGAAGTACCGGAAGGCTCAATGACGGTATTTACCCCGAACAGTTACTGGTCGATTAACAGCAACCCGATGTCCGAGTGGCGATCCTTCGCCAGTGTCAGCGGGTCGGCAAACTTCACCATCCAGGTCATAGCGACGGATGTCTACGGCACCAACAACAATATGCTGTTCCGGCCGACGACCCGTGCCAGTGGTGGATCTGGTTCCAGTGTTGTCTTGTATGGTGCCTGTTTGCCGGCCTCTACCAGTGCTGCCGGTAACTGTACTGAAGCCACGGCGCGATCCTTTACGGGGTCAGCCACCCAGTTCAACGGCATGACCAATACGCCTTCCTGGATGCCCTTGTTTACGGCCAGGCCGCTAAGCAGATCAACGCAGAGCTACGAGTCGGCGAATCTTGGTGCTGGAGGCGATGGTCGTCGCATTGTGGGTGGGCAGGTGGGTATTCAGGCCCGCTTTATTGATGTCAATGGCACCATCAGCAGTGGGCAGGCGACCAACCGGACGGTGACGGTGAGTGCCGACCTGGACAGCTGGATTGCCAACCACTATTGCAGCAGCGCTATCTGTGTTGAAGCGGTTGATTTGCCGACCCATCTATTGACTGCGGCCACGGGTACGCCTATTGGTGGTCGGTATGACTTCATCAATCAGCGTATTGTCATGGACGATGTCAACGCGTCCGGTGGCGGCTTTATCTATATGCGCGGTGGCATCATCAGTACCAATCCTTCGGGTCGCATTGAGGTCAATAACGGCTTTGGAGAGGTGGTGATCAACAACAATTCCAGCCATGAGCTGCAATTGGGCAACATCGATACCGGCGTGGGTTCAGTGGGTATCGTGCAGATTGTTGATACCTTCAAGCCCCGTGTGAACAATCAGGATGCCACCGTATGGTATGTCCATGATCAGAATACCGGGCTGAGCATCTTTGACAATCGCAATGGGGCCACTTCCCTGAGTAATGCCTATCTGGTCAGTAATTCATCGGGTGCCAACGCCACCTATAATCCGCGCGCGAATCAGCGTTTCGAATGGTCGCAAAGCGCTGATCTGAGCCGCACCATCACCCGAACCGACAATGCGATTTCATCCAGTAACTGGAATTGGGTGTACCCGGCGAGCAACGATGCCAATGACCCCTGGAATGTTACTGCCGGCCAGGTGAATGTGCGTGCCAGCGCGAATGTCTATGAGCAGACAACCAGTGGCAGCTTGTGGAATTTCTACAATCAGGGTGTGAACTATCACGGCTGTGGTAACAGTATCGGCTCGAGCTGTAATTGGAACTTCAGAGCCAGTGGCGTTTATCCCAGCGGGCATGAGCGGGCAGGTGAATACTATTCAGGCTGGAACTACCTGATGCCGCAAAATGCGCGCATCACCATCAATCATTCGGTAAAAGCGGATAATCCCTTTGCGATCGCCTTTGTAGGCAATTCGGCGGGTCTGATTGATGTGACCACGAACAACAACCTGATTATTGCTGGCCGCCTGAACAACCCGGGTGGCCTGACCCGGTTGCACGCCGAAGATAATATTATCAATGGTAGCAATGGCAGTATCTTTACCCAGACGCTGGAGATGCAGGCTGCCGGATTTGTCGGTAACCAGGCCCGCCCGATTCAGATTGGTATGGCGGGTGGCGGCACCCTGGGTGCACAGTCAGGCAAAGCGGGGATGCACCTCAATCTGAGTTCCGGTGCCGTTATTCGGGCGTTGAATGCGGGTGATGGCAGCGGCAATCTGGTGATGAACCTGAATGGTTCCTTGACCGGGGTTGACCACCTGGCTGCGGGGACTCCCCATGTCCATGCACGCAATATCGATGTGCAGTCCACGGGCGCTGTAGGGACCCTCAGCAATCCGTTGCAGATTATTGCCCAGGAAGTGGCCACGGCCAGTGGAGGCACTAGCGATGGCGTGGTCAATGTTGCTGCGCAGCAGGATATATTCCTGCGCGAAATCAGCGGCGATACCTGGGCAGGCAAGATCATTTCCGATAACGGCAATGTTTTTGTGCAGGTTGATCAGGGATCGCTGTATGACGCCGGGCGTCGCCTGGCCTCCGATACGCTGGATGAAGAGCAGCGTCAGAGTATCTGGGAGCAATTGAGCCTGACGTCTGAGTATGGGGCCGAAGCGAATATCTATCAGTCCACGGTCAAGCCCTTTGAAGATCGTGTTACGGCGCATTATCGGGAATATTGGCGCTTGCTGGAGCTGGGCGCCTTTGTTGGCGACGACTTTGTGGTCGACGCCAGCCGCATCGACTTTTACCGGCCACTGGCCGAGTTGCAAAGTGGTGAGACGGGCCTGAGTGATGCGCAGGTTAACAGCCTGGCACAGGCACGCATGCTTGAATTGCAGGCCTTCTTTGCTGAGGCTGTGGGTGATGACTGGAGCACCCAGACGCCGTTTAACACCTACCAGCAGGACTTTGCCTATCAGGCCTCGGCAGAGCAGGTGCTGGCGTTAACCGAGAATGCCATCTGGACTGAAGGTGAGTTGCGTTATGCCGTCGATTCCGCGGCGCTGGGCAGTGCAGCCAGTACGCCGGTTGGCGCTGCCGATCCGAACCTCAGTGGCCGTCAGGTCAGCATCAAGGTCAATGGTGATACCGGCCGTCTGGCTGAGAGTCTGGAGATTGACTTTGCCGCCCTGCAAGCCGGTAACCTCACGCCCTCTGAAGCTGCAGCCCTGGCGATTGCCAATGCGCCAGGTGATGTCGTACTTAATCGGGATGCCGGCGGGGCTATTCGCAGCTTGTCGGTCAACCAGACGTTACCTTTCTACGTCTTTGCCAGTGAGCAGTTTGATGCTGATGTGACCGGGTCCCTGTACCTGCAATCTGCCGGTGACCTGCGTGTGGGCAATATCAGCGTGGGTGGTAACGCCCGTCTGGCGGCCGCCAACAGCATTCTGGCGGCGAGTGATGCCGGCGGTAACTTCACGATCGCCGATGATCTGACGCTGCTCGCGGGTACCGGCGACCTGGGTCATAGACGCAGTGATGATGAGTTGTTGACGTTGGATGTTGGTGGTCGTTTGCTGTCGGCATCTGCGGGGCAGGATGTTGCCCTGCGTTGGTTGCGCGATGATTTCCGCATCGGTCGGATTTTTGCTGTCGGTGACGTCTTTCTGGATGCTGTCGATGGCAGTGTACTGGGCCAATTTGATGGTCTGGCGGTGGGTGCGCGCAATATTGCTATCAACGCCAGTGGGAGCATTCTTGGCTCTGCCGGTGAGGCCCTGCAGATAGAGTTGGAGTCTGCGGTTGAGGGTGAGTTGAACGCCCTGGCGGGCGGTGACGCCCGTTTCAGCAGCCCACGTAGCCTGCGGGTTGGCAGTATAGTGGCCCACGGCGACCTGCAGCTGGATGGTCAGGTGGATATCAATGCAACCCAGCTGCATGCCACGGCGGGTGGTTTACAGGTTACAGCTGGCGGCCAGCTTGTGCTGGGTGATATCTCGGCGACGGATGCCATTATGTTGGAGGCGATTGATCAACTCAGCCTGGGTGGTCAGGCTGATACGGGCAGCCATTTCACTGTGCTGGCGGACAGTTTCCGTATGGCCAGTGATGCGGCTGTGCGTGCCAATGGCACCCTGACCCTGGCGACACAGGGTGATATGTTGCTGGGTCAGTTGCATCGTCGGGGTAATCTCGCAGGTACACTGTTTGCCATGCAGGCGGGTGGCAGCATACTGGGTAATGGTGACGGGCAAACCAACCTGCGGGCTGATCGAGACGGTCGCGCTTTAGTGGTGGCTGGTCAGCATATCGGCAGCAACAGCAACTGGCTCAGCGTTGACATGCCCGAGTTGACGGCGCTGGAAGCATTGCAGGGAAATGTGTTCCTGCACACGCTCAGTGATCTCAGCGGTGATCTGGTACGCGCGACTAACGGGCATGTGTACATCCGCAATACGCCCAGTCATATCCGTTATGAACAGATAACGGCAGCAGATGATTTCCGCTTTGATGGCGGCAGCCTCTTCGTCGGGCAGTTGCTCGCGGGTGGCGATGCCGATATTGACGTGATCAATGGGCTGACCTTAGGCACTGCCGATGTTACTGGCACGGTTCAGGTCACCCACAGCGGGGCGGTGGGTGACCGCCTCACGTGGGGTGAGCTGCGTGTTGGCGAGCGCCTGCGTATGCAAGGCCCAGGGCACTGGCAGGGCGACCTGACACTGGTTGAGGGTGACGTTTCAATGCAGCTGGGTTCTGCCGAGCTAGGCCGGTTGGAAACGGCTCAGGGTACCCTCAAGTTGCAAGCCGATCGTCACTTTGCCGCGCATGAACTGCATGGCCGTCAACAGTGGATTGATCTGCAGTCCGGTAGCGCGGCATTGGGCAACGTCTCCGCTGCCCTGACGCTGAATGCATTGACCCAGGGTGACCTGAGTATCTTTACCGGCACCAGCGGCGAGAACATGACCTTGCGTACGAGCGAGGGGTCGTTGGGTAGCATCCGCTTTGGTGAGCCGAGCGTCGATCTTGAGCAGTTGATGACAGTTAACCATCTGTACAGTGGTGAGGATCTGTTGATCGCGGCGGATGGCGATGTGTTTGGCGGCAATGCTGCGGCCTACGGCGAGGTCTTTATCAGCGGTCGAAACCTTGACTTTGGCAGAGCCGAGAGCATCACCGGGGATGTTCAGCTACGTGCGCAGGATGATATCGATGCCCGTTTTGTCCGTGCCTTCCGCGATATCGGTATCATCGCCGGTGGCAGCTTGCGCATGCAGGGTTATGAGGCGCAGCGCTTGTCGCTGACTGCCGGGCGTGACTTGATCATCGGCCTGGGTGGCACCCTGGATGTCGAAGGTTACGCCGAAGCAGGTCGCGATATTGTCTTTGATATAGGCGGCGGTATTGATCTGCTGGGCCTGCGTGCCGGCCGGGATATCACGCTGCGTACACCCGGTTTGGTGAATATCGATGAAACCATCGAAGCGGGTGGCAGTATCAGTATTCTGGCCGATCAGGGCGTGACCATCGGCCGCTTGCTGCGCGCCGGTGGCAATATTGATATCGATGCGGGCGAGCTGTTGCGCAGTCCCTTGACCATTGCGGGTGGCAGCATCAATGCCCGAGCAGGAGGCATGCAGTTCGGTGATCAGTTGTATGCGGGCGTTGGCCTGGGTGGGCTGGACTATGAGCAAGAGGGTGCCAGACAACGCTGGCCGTTCGCGGCGCTGGAGCTGCCTGAACTCAATGCCTTGTCAGCGCGCGGAATATTGAATCCCGGTCAGTACATCACTCTTGAGTCCACTGCCGGTATCCAGCTGGATGGTCTGGCCTTCAGTACGGGGGCTCAGCGCTGGGAGGCAGCTGGCGATATTACCTATCACAGCCTGCGCACTGACAGTGGCAATCTGGACCTGATCAGCGCGGGTAACCTGACCACGGTACTGAGCGATGTGGCTGGCAATGTAGCGATGCAGGTGGCGGGTAACGCCAGTGCCAGTGCGTTGTTGCGTGCGGGCGGCTCGATCAATCTGCAGGCCGGTAGCTTGTTCAGCTCGACGCAGACGCAAGCCGGTGGCTTGATTGACGCGCAGAGCAATGGCATGTCGCTGGGTAATATGCAGGCCGGGGACACCATTGACTTGCGCTCTGGAGCCCATATTCATCTCGCCGGAACGGCGGATAGCCAGGGTGACCAGAACTGGCTGGCAGAGGAAGACATCCGCTTTGGTCAGCTGCTGACCCGTGGTCAGGCCGTACTCGACAGCTTGCTGGATACCGAAGGCCAACGCATTGTTGCCGAGCACGGCATTCAAGGCCGCGCGGGTTGGCGTGGCGGTGTGGCCACCCCGGCCCAGCTGACCCTGGAACAAGCGGTGACGCCGACCCTGCAACTCTGGTCAGGTGCCTTGATTCGGGTTGGTCAGGCAGATCAAGGTGGCGCGCGTATCGGCGAATGGGCCGAGCTGGCCGCTCAGCAGGTCTATCTCTATGGCGATCATACCGGGACAGATGCGCTGCGCTTGCGCGTGAATGGCCTGAACAACAATGCGGCTGCCGGTGATAGGTTCCATACTATTCTGGATGCTCGCGAGGTGCACACCGAATGGCTCGATATGGTGTCCACCGATTTCCTGACGACCGCGCTGCTGGCTGATTTCGAGGCTATTGAGCGGGCTGACTGGTTCAACCTGCAAACACCCCAGGCGCGCGTGATTGCCGACAATCTCAGCCCGCAATTCCGCAGTGAGGCCAATGTGCAGCTGTATGAGTTGGACAAGGCTTTCTGGTTGCGTCAGACCGGGCGGACCAGTTACACCAACGCCTATGTGCTGCATCGCAACTTTACCCACCAGATTCTGGTGCCGAACTTTGCAGAAGGCCATCAGGACAGCAACGTCGATTATCAGACCATTACGTCATCGGATCATGCCACCATCATGAGCAGTGGTCGCAATGCGCTGCTGCGGCTGGGTGAGCTGATGGACCGCAATGCCTTCTTTGTTCCCGCCAGCGGCGTTCAGATCAGCGTGCCTGTGCAGGGTGAACCGGTCAACATTGAGTGGGCCAATCCGACAGAAAATGAGGGGGATCAGTGGGACATCTGAGCAACGGATTGGCTGCCAGTCATTGGTTGAGATCGAGTCTGGTGCTGGCTGCTTTGGCAGCCGCCCCGGCGTGGGTGCAGGCGCAGGCGATACCGCAAGGTACCAGTCCGGGTCTGTTTGCGCCGGACCTCTTGCGTGATCAGTTGCGTGAGCAGCAGCGTCAACAAGCCATCGAGGAGCGTGCGCGGCGTATCGAGGTGCCACCATTGCAGGGCGATGATGCGGATGCAGAGGATGGGCTACCGGATGACAGCCCCGCCTTTGTTCTGCAGGGGATTTCCTTTAATAGTTCCGTATTCCTTACGGATGATGAGTTACAGGCCTTGGCTGAACCCTTCGTTGGGGTGACCATTACCTTTGCCGATCTCAATCGTTTGTTGCGCGCCATCAATGCACGCTATGCCGCACTGGGTCAGTTGACGGCGCGGGCAGTCATTCCGCCGCAGTCGCTGGATGACGGTCAGTTAAGGGTTGCCCTGGTAGAAGCCAAAGTGGATCGCGTAGACGTGCAGGGCCAGCCTCGGGTTCGCGCGCACTTCTACCGTGAGCAGATTGGTGTGGTGCCGGACGACATCCTTGACAGCCCGCTGATGATCGAGAATATCCGCCGTTTCAATGCGACGACTCCCGGCCCGCAGATCAGCGCCGGTCTTGCGCCTGGCGAGCGGTTTGGCACGACCCGGATCGAGCTGGAGACTTTTGAGCCTGACCCTTGGGCCTGGTCGGTCTTTGCCAATAACTATGGCAGTGAAAGTACCGGGCGCGAGCAAATCGGTGGCACCCTGAACTGGTTTGCCCCCACCGGCGTTGCTGACAATCTGGCGGCAGTGGTGGTGGCCACCAGCGGTAGCCAGTACTTCAACCTGCGTTACAGTCGTCCGGTTACCCGGCGCCATGGTGTCGCCTGGATCGAGGCTGGCCGCAATGATCTGGAGATCAAGAAGGGCCCGCTTCGCGATCTTGGCATTGAAGGTGAGTCAACCACCGTCGCGCTTGGCATTGATCAGCCCTGGTGGCAGTCGGCCCGCTGGTTGTGGTTGTTTGGCGGCAGTTACAGCTGGCAGAACTCGGAGTCGACCATTGAAAACTTTGACCTGAGTGACATTGATACCCAGGAAGTTACGCTGCGTGCGCAGTTCGAATTCCGTGATCAGCCCTGGTATATCCGTTACGAGCAACGTCTGCGCCAGGCCCGAACGGATAACAAGGTCACCGGGGATAGCGGCAGTTTTACGCTGCTCAACGGTGATCTTTATGCCGCCCGCGAAGTCAGCGAGCGCGTTGAGATGGTTGGCAAGCTGGGCTGGCAATACACGACCAAGCCAGAGGAACTAAGCTCCTCACTGCTCAAACAGTTTGGTGGGCCGACCAATATTCGTGGCTATGATCCGGGCATTATTGCCTCCCCACAAGGCATCAACCTGAGTCTGGAAGGACACTGGCGTCTAAACGAGCGCTGGCGTCCCTATGCCTTCCTTGACTACGGTCGGGCGATGGAACTGGGGCTGGGTGATGAAGATCTGTCGAGTGTCGGTGTAGGCGTGAATGCTCGCTTCGGTAAGCGCGTTTCGGCCAACCTGACGGTGGCTTCGGCGCTTGATACTGTAGTGCCGGATCAGGACAGTAGTCAGTTGCTGCTGCAAATCGTGATACGTTGAATCGTCAGTAATAACTAAACCAAAGAAAATGGAGAGGAATGCAGATGCCAACACTGTTGCTGTATAAAGACATCAAGGCGCTGAACCGTGATGAGCACAAGGGATTGAAACTCAAGAGCAGTGGCGACTGTGCCTTCGCTGCTGACACTCACCTGGTTCCGCTGGCGGGTCTGGAGTTCTTCCAGGCTGCACGCAGTTACCCGATTGTCTTTATTGGTGAAGGCGAAAGCATTAGCCCGATTGCCTTGCTTGGCCTGCTAGAAGGCCAGAACAGCTACTTGCAGGACGATATGCAATGGCGCGCCAATACCTACGTTCCCGCCTTTATCCGTCGCTATCCTTTTGTTCTCGCGCAAGGTGATAACGATAGCTTCACTGTTTGCCTGGACGAGGCCTACACCGGCTGGAATCAGCAAGAAGGGCGCGAACTATTTACCGCTGAGGGTGAAAACAGTGACTACCTGAACGAGATGATCCAGTTCATGCAGAATTTCACTGTTGAAATGCAGCGGACCCGGGCTTTCGTGGCACGGCTACAGGAGCTGGAGTTGCTGGTCCCGCGTACCTTGAAGTTGACTCACACCAGTGGAGAAAATTTTGTCTTGCGTGACTTCATGGCGGTGGATGAAGACAAGTTTCTCAAGCTCGAGGATGAGCAGGTACTTAGCCTCAACAAAGAAGGTTTCCTGGGTTGGGTATACGCTCACCTGATGTCACTGGGCAATGCCAACGCTCTGTTCGAGCATTACCTGGCGCACCGCAAGGTCTCAGGTACGACTCATTGAACCTGTGCAAGCCCCTTTACAGGGGCTTCAACCTTCAGCGATGACCCGATTGCGGCCAGCACGTTTGGCTTTGTACATCTGTTGATCGCAGCGCTCGTATAATCCCTGTTGATTTTCGTCACTGCGGCGGCGGGCAACACCAATACTGACTGTCAGCGGGATTGCTTCGCCATCGAGTTCAAATTGCATAGTGGCAATGGCGTTACGGATTCGCTCTGCAATCATGCGTGCATCAGTGAGGTTGGTGTCACTGAGTACTACGACGAATTCTTCCCCACCCAGGCGAAACAGTCCGTCCACGTCGCGCAGGCAGCTTTGGCAGGCGCTGACTGTGGCCTTTAATGCCTCATCGCCAAAGGCATGGCCGTAGGTATCGTTAATATTCTTGAAGTGATCGATATCGATGACCAGCATGCACAGCTCGGTACGCTTGCGGATGGCATGCTTGATGTCACGGCTGAGGGCCTGATCCATCGCCAGACGATTACCGCAGCCGGTCAAGGGGTCGATCAGGGCGCAGGTAATGGCTTCCTGGTAGAGCAGGGCGTTACGCAATGGATACAGCAAGCTGCCAAGCAGGCTTTCCAGCCCCTGTAGCTGCGCTTCGGTAAACCGCTTGCTGCGGCTGAAGCGCAACTCGCCAAGAAAGTCACCCATATGCGTCAGGCGGTAACTGCAGCGATGCAGTGCCGGATGACCGAAATCGAACTGCAGCGCTCTGGCCTCATGGCGATACTCCATGCTGTCGAGCTCCATGGCCTGCTGCAGGGTGGCAAAGAACAAGCCCAGAATCTTGTCCAGTTCCAACGAGGTTTGCAACAACTGGCTCAGGCTTTGCTGTATTTGTCCGTTTGACGGCTGGGCAGAGCTGTTGACCGATGTGCTGGCTCGAGCACTGGCCGACTTTATTTTCAGTCTGGCGCTGTCAAAGTCGATGGTGTTGTCGGAAGTGGAGTTCATCAGTTACCCCGTCAAGGTTGCGATTGACCAGGATAAAAGCAGGATCTGTGCCAGATATTATTTGTCTATGTATATCAGTTGGTTAAGTTTATTTTTGTCGATAGAGGCTGGTCGGGCGGCAGCTTTTTGCCGCCTGATGGCAGACTGACAGCCGCTAGCTGGTAACGGCTGTCAGAGAATTGGCTATTGTGCGTCGATGGCCTGACCGTTGACTGTCAGGCTGTCCTCACCCAGTAGATAGAGAAAGGCCGGCATGATTTCCTTGGGCTCCGGCAGTTTGGTGGGCTCTTCACTGGGATAGGCTGCAGCGCGCATGGCGGTGCGGGTGGCGCCAGGGTTGAGGCTGTTGACGCGAATCTTGCTGGTGCCATCCTGCTCATCGGCGATAACCTGCATAAAGCCTTCGAGCGCAAATTTGCTGACGGCATAAGGCCCCCAGTAGGCGCGGCCCGTGCGGCCAACGCTGGAAGATACACAAACCACCGAGGCTGTTTCGGCTGCACGCAGCAACGGCATCATGGCCCGGGTCAGCATGAAGGGCGCGTTCAGGTTGATCTGCATGACTTGCAGCCAGGCTTCAGGCTTTACCTGGTCCATCAGCGTGCGGGGGCCTAAAACGCCGGCGTTATGTACCAGGCCGTCGAGCTTGCCAAAGGTATCGAACAACTGGTCAGCCAGGTCGTCATAGTCCTTTTCGGTGGCTGTCAGCAGGTCCAGTACGCACAGCCCGGGCTGCGGGTGGCCGGCCGCTTCAATAGCGTCATAGACCGCTTCGAGTTTACTCAGCGTGCGGCCAACCAGCACAACAGTGGCGCCATGGGCCGCACAGCTCAGAGCACAGGCCTTACCGATGCCATCACCGGCACCGGTAACCAGAATTACCTTGTCGCGCAACAGGTCGGCAGGGGCTTTGTAGTCAAACATGAGTTACCTCCAGTTGCCACTGGCGGCTTAGCCAGGGGCGTAATTCGGCAGCGTTAGCAATACTGTGATCAGCCTGCCAGCGGGCGGGATCATCGCCCACCGGCAGATAGCCGTACAGGGCGGCGATGGTCTGCATGCCGGCAGCGCGGCCAGCATCAATATCGCGCTGATGGTCGCCAACATACAAGCTTGCAGCAGGGTCAATAGCCATCTGCTGGCAGGCCTTGAGCAGGGGTTCAGGATGCGGTTTCGGTTGGCTGACCTGGTCGGGACAGACCAGGGCGGCGCAGCGCTCGGACCAACCAATGGCCGCCAGCAGGGGGGTGCTGAAGCGGCTGAGTTTGTTGGTGACTACGCCCCAGGGGATCTGTTCAGTGTCCAGCCAGTCAAGTAGTTCCGGGATCCCGGGGAAGGGGCGGGTATGCACAGCCAGTTGGCGGTCATAACGCTGCAGAAAATCGTCGCGCAGCTCGTCGAATCCGGGTGCATCAGGCCGCGTTGAGAAAGCGGCACAGAGCATGCCAACGGAGCCGTTGGAAACCTGCTGGCGAATCAGCTGTGCCGGTACCTCGGCTGCTTTGCGTTCACTGCGCATCTGCTCGATGATGCGGTAGAAGTCTTCCACGGTATCGAGCAGAGTGCCGTCAAGGTCAAAAAGTACACCGCGTTGCATCACAGGCTCCGCTGGAAATGCATCATGTAGTTGACGTCGACGTTGGCTTCGAGCTTGTACACCTTGGTCAGCGGGTTATAAGTCAGGCCGGTAATGTCCTGCAGATCGAGTCTGGCTTCGCGTGCCCAGTTGCCCAGTTCGGCGGGGCGAATGAATTTGGCAAACTCATGGGTGCCTCGGGGTAGCAGGCGCAGGATGTATTCGGCGCCGACAATCGCAAAGACAAAGGATTTCGGGTTGCGGTTGATGGTCGAGAAAAAGACCTGACCACCGGGCTTGACCAGTCGGGCGCAGGCGGCGATCACCGAGGAAGGGTCGGGAACGTGCTCGAGCATTTCCAGGCAGGTAACCACATCGAAGCTTTCAGGCTGCTCTTCGGCCAGCTCTTCCGCGGTGATTTGCTGGTAATCCACTTCAACACCGGACTCCAGTTGATGCAGGCGGGCCACGGCCAGTGGCGCCTCACCCATATCAATGCCGGTTACGCTGGCGCCACGCTGGGCCATGGCCTCAGCCAGGATGCCGCCGCCGCAGCCGACATCCAGAACACGCTTTCCCGCCAAGCCGACGCGTTCGTCAATCCAGTTGCAACGCAACGGGTTGATTTCATGCAAGGGGCGAAACTCGCTGTTGCGGTCCCACCAGCGACTGGCCAGGGCTTCGAATTTGGCAATTTCAGCACGATCAACATTAAGACTCATGAGTATCTCCCTGCAAAATCTGTGGGGCCCAGGCGGCTGCTTCGGCGAGTACGCGCTCCAGCGGTAAGGCGGTCAATTGGCGTTCGCGGACCTTTTCCTGGCCGGCAATCCAGACATCGGATACCAGTGCGGCGGAACCGGTATAAAGCAGTTGTGAAACCGGGTGATAGACGGGCTGTTGCGCTACCCTGGAAAGATCAACTGCGACGATATCTGCTGCCTTGCCAGGCTCCAGTGAGCCGATCTCGTCGGCTAATCCAAGGGCCTGAGCACCGGCCAGTGTCGCCATATGCAAGGCTGCATCAGCCCCCAGGGCTGTTGGTTGGCCGCTGCAGGCCTTGGCCAGCAAAGCCGCTGTGCGCAGCTCGCCCAGCATGTCAAGGTCGTTGTTACTGGCCGCACCGTCGGTACCCAGGGCAACATTGATGCCGGCGTCCAGCAGCCGCTGTACCGGGCAGAAGCCACTGGCCAGTTTGAGGTTGGATTCCGGGCAGTGGATGACCTGCACCGCATGGGCTTGCAGTAGCGCCAGATCAGCGTCATCAATCTGGGTCATGTGCACGGCTTGCAGTCGAGGTCCGAGCAGACCGAGATCTGCCAGGCGCTGCAAGGGCCTCTGGCCGTTGGCCTGAAGCGCATCGCTGACCTCGCCGGCGGTTTCATGGATGTGCATATGAATCGGCATATCCAGTTCATCGGCCAGGGTGCAGACCCGGGTCAGTGCATCATCGCCTACGGTATAGGGCGCATGCGGGCCAAAAGCGACGGTAATCAACGGGTTGTGGCGCATGTCGTCACGTAGCTTGAGGCCCTTATGGATGGACTCGTCACTGTTGGCTGCGCCAGGTATCGGGTTGTCGATTACCGGAAATGCTACCTGCGCGCGCATGCCAGCGGTCAGGGCGACCTCGGCAGTGACTTCCGGATAAAAATACATGTCAGCAAAGCAGGTGGTGCCACCGAGCAGCATTTCGGCGATCGCCAGTCGGCTGCCGCAGCGCACGAAATCCGGGGTGACCCAGCGAGCTTCGGCGGGCCAGATGTGGTCCTGCAGCCAGGTCATCAGTGGCAGGTCGTCTGCCAAGCCGCGGAACAGCGTCATGGCGGCATGCCCGTGCGCATTCACCAGGCCGGGAATCAGCAGATGATCGGGCAGCTGGCGGCGTTGCCGCGGCTGCAGCTGCTGGCTTTGCGCCTGTGTGATCAGGGCCAGAATCCGGCCGCCGTGAATCACCAGGGCATGCTGCTCAAGTAGCTGGCCGGCTGGCACCACGGGCGCTATCCAGCGCGCCTCGATGATCAGGTCCGGCTGTTCGGGTAGTGCGGTCATGGGCAGTTCATTCTGTATCATGCGCGGCAGTATAACCGCAGCCTTGAGCCGGTGCAGCGCATTAATAATGTCAGCGTATGGCAAAACGGACAGTTTGCGCCCTGGCACGTTATACTAGGCGGCTTTGCGCCTGTCTGGCAGGCGCGGTTCAGGAGTGGTGTATGGCAGTTGAGCAGGCAGTCTTGCGCGAGCAGTTTCAGGCCCTGGCATGGTCTGCAGAGGGTTTGCGGCTGCTCGATCAGCGGCAATTGCCGGGCAGTGAAACCTATCTGCTTTGTCGCAGCGCCGAGGATGTGGCTGCAGCGATTATCAATATGAGCGTGCGCGGGGCTCCCGCTATCGGTATTGCCGCTGCCTACGGCATTGCCCTGGCAGCGCGGGAGCTGGGCGCGAGCGATGACTGGGCAGCGGCATTGGCGCCGAGCTTTGCCTTGCTGGAAGGCACCCGGCCGACTGCCGTCAACCTGGCCTGGGCGCTGCGTATGCTGCAACAGCAGATTCAGCGCTCACCCAGGGGAGCTGATGTGCCCGCGGAGCTGCTGGCAATGGCGCAGCAGATCCATGACAGTGATCGCGAAGCCAATCTGACTATGGGCCGGCTGGGTGCACGGCAGATGCGCAAATATGACAAACGGGCGCAGCACGTGATTACGCACTGCAATGCTGGCGCGCTGGCGACCGGTGGATATGGTACGGCGCTGGGCGTCATCCGCACTGCCCATGCCGCCGGGCTGATCAAGCAGGTTCATGCCAATGAAACCCGCCCCTGGCTCCAGGGTTCCCGGTTGACCGCCTGGGAGTTGGTGCGTGAAGGGATTCCGGTCAGCTTGCAGGCAGATCTGGCGGTGGGGCACCTGATGAAGGAGCGGGCCATTTCCTGGGTTATTGTTGGCGCCGACCGTATTGCTGCCAATGGCGATGTGGCTAACAAGATCGGTACCTACGCCCTGGCGGTATTGGCCATGCATCATGGTATTCGCTTTATGGTGGTTGCGCCGAGCTCGACCATTGATATGCAGCTGGAAAACGGTGACCTGATTCCACTGGAAGAGCGTGATGCGGATGAGCTGCTGATTGTGGGTAATCGCCAGCTGGATACCGGTGCCGAGGTATTCAATCCGGTGTTTGATGTCACCCCGGCAGACCTGATCGATGTGATTGTCACCGAGAAAGGCATTATTGAACGGCCGGATGCGCGCAAGCTGGCTGATCTGATGAGTCGCCAACGGCTACATTGATTGCCCCGGCGGCTGCCTCTTTGTATCCATTGTGGTATGCTGCTGGGCTTTGATCGGGCCCTGCCGGGATGCCCTGTCAGCCTTGCTGACAGTGACTCTGCAAGCCCTCTTCAGCGCGAACCAAGGCTATCTGGCAGCTACCGAATGCCGACTATAAAAGGAATGCCGTTTCATGGGTGAACTGGCCAAAGAAATCCTTCCCGTCAATATTGAAGACGAACTCAAGCAGTCCTATCTCGATTACGCCATGAGCGTGATTGTCGGTCGGGCCCTGCCGGATGTGCGGGACGGCCTCAAGCCGGTGCATCGCCGCGTGCTGTTCGCCATGAGCGAATTGAAAAACGACTGGAACAAGCCCTACAAGAAGTCGGCGCGTGTGGTGGGTGATGTCATCGGTAAGTATCACCCGCACGGTGATTCAGCGGTATATGACACCATCGTGCGTATGGCGCAGCCGTTCTCCCTGCGTTACCTGCTGGTGGATGGTCAGGGTAATTTCGGTTCCGTGGACGGCGACAATGCAGCCGCCATGCGTTATACCGAAGTGCGTATGTCCAAGCTGGCGCACGAGTTGCTGGCTGACCTGGACAAGGAAACGGTTGACTGGGTGCCCAACTATGACGGCACCGAGCAGATTCCCGAAGTCATGCCGACGCGGATACCCAACCTGCTGATCAATGGCTCCAGCGGTATTGCCGTGGGTATGGCGACCAATATTCCGCCGCACAACCTGACCGAAGTGATCAACGGCTGTCTGGCGCTGATCGCCAATCCCGAGCTGGATATTGACCAGTTGATGGAGTACATCCCCGGACCTGACTTCCCGACCGCAGCTATCATCAACGGCCGCGCCGGTATTGTTGAAGCCTACCGCACCGGCCGCGGACGTATATACGTGCGTGCCCGCTGTGAGATCGAGGATATCGACAAGGTGGGTGGGCGTCAGCAGATCATCATTTCCGAGCTGCCTTACCAGCTGAACAAGGCGCGCTTGATCGAAAAGATCGCCGAGCTGGTCAAGGAAAAGAAAATCGAGGGTATTTCCGAGCTGCGCGATGAATCCGACAAGGATGGTATCCGCGTGGTTATCGAGTTGCGTCGGGGTGAAGTTGCCGAGGTGGTGCTGAATAACCTCTATGCCCAGACCCAGATGCAGGGCGTATTCGGTATCAATATCGTTGGCTTGCTGGATGGCCAGCCGCGTATCCTGAACCTGAAAGAACTGCTCGAAGCCTTCATTCGTCATCGCCGTGAAGTTGTCACCCGTCGTACTGTGTATGAACTGCGCAAGGCGCGTGAGCGTGGGCACATCCTCGAAGGTCAGGCAGTGGCCCTGTCGAATATCGACCCGGTCATTGCCTTGATCAAGGCCTCGCCGTCACCGGCGGAAGCCAGGGAGCGCCTGATCGCTACTGCCTGGGAGCCGGGTTCGGTGGTTGAGATGGTCGAGCGCGCCGGTGCTGAATCCTGTCGTCCGGAGGGTCTGGATGAGGCCTATGGCCTGCGTGAGGGTAAGTATTACCTGTCACCTGAACAGGCCCAGGCGATCCTGGAGTTGCGCTTGCACCGCCTGACCGGCCTTGAGCATGAGAAGTTGCTCAGCGAGTATCAGGAGATACTGCAACAGATCGGTGAGTTGCTGCGTATCCTTAATAGCCAGCAGCGACTGATGGAAGTCATCGTCGAAGAGCTGGAAGAGATCAAGGCCAACTTCGGTGATGAGCGCCGTACCGAGATCGTCGCTTCGCGCCTCGACCTGACCCTGGCGGACCTGATTACCGAAGAAGACCGGGTGGTTACCATCTCCCATGGTGGCTATGCCAAGAGCCAGCCGTTGGCCGATTACCAGGCCCAGCGTCGTGGTGGGCGCGGCAAGGCCGCTACCGGGGTGAAAGACGAGGACTATGTCGAACATCTGCTGGTGGCCCACAGTCATACCACCTTGTTGCTGTTCTCCAGTCGCGGCAAGGTCTACTGGCTGAAAACCTACGAAATTCCGGAAGCCTCGCGCACTGCCCGTGGGCGACCACTGGTCAACCTGCTGCCACTGGAAGAGGGTGAGTACATCAGTGCCATGCTGCCGGTGGATGAGTACACCGAAGGCTGGTTCATCTTTATGGCCACTGCCAAGGGCACCGTGAAGAAAACCCCGCTGGAACAGTTCAGTCGTCAGCGCAGCGTGGGCTTGATTGCGCTGGATCTGGATGAGGGTGATCGCCTGATTGCCGCTGCGCTGACCAACGGCGAGCGTGAAGTCATGCTGTTCTCGGATGGTGGCAAGGTGACCCGCTTCAAGGAAACTGATGTGCGCGCCATGGGGCGCACCGCGCGCGGTGTTCGCGGTATGCGCCTGGCTGAGGGCCAGAACCTGATTTCCATGCTGATAGCCGAGCCAGGCTGTGACATTCTTACCGCTTCCGAGCGTGGTTTTGGCAAGCGCACGGCGGTGGAAGATTTCCCGCAGTACAAGCGCGGTGGCCAGGGTGTGATCGCCATGGTGACCAACGAGCGTAATGGTCCGCTGGTCCGTGCGGTTCAGGTAGTTGAAGGTGATGAGGTCATGCTGATCTCTGATCAGGGCACCCTGGTTCGCACCCGTATCAGTGAAGTCTCGCGTCTGTCGCGCAACACGCAGGGCGTAACCCTGATCAAGCTGGGTAATGGCGAGAAGCTGGTGGGTGTCGAGCGGGTACAGGAGCCGGAAGATGACGGGCTTGACGCTGACGATGCCGAGCTGACAGATGTCGATTCGGTGGTAGACGATAACGGCGAGGCTGCATCAGGCCCCGCGGATGAGCAGGAGTAAGCTGAGCGTGAGCAAACGTCTGTTCAATTTTTGTGCCGGGCCGGCAGCCTTGCCGGAGGCAGTACTGCAGCAGGCCCAACAGGAGCTGCTGGACTGGCAGGGCAAGGGCCTGTCGGTGATGGAGATGAGTCACCGCAGCGATGAGTTTGTCAGCGTGGCGGAAACGGCCGAGCAGGACCTGCGTGACCTGCTGGCGATTCCGGACAACTACAAGGTGCTCTTCCTGCAGGGTGGTGCCAGCCAGCAATTTGCCCAGATCCCCTTGAATTTCCTGTCTGAGGGCGGCAAGGCGGACTATATCGATACCGGTATCTGGTCAGCCAAAGCCATCGAGGAAGCCAGCCGCTTCGGTAATGTCCATGTGGCCGCCAGCGCCAAGGGGCATGACTACTTTGCCATTCCTGGTCAGAACGATTGGCAGCGCTCGGCAGATGCGGCCTATCTGCACTACACGCCGAATGAGACCATCGGAGGGCTGGAGTTCAACTGGATTCCGGATGTCGGCGACACACCGCTGATAGCTGATATGTCCTCGACCATTCTTTCGCGCCCGCTGGATGTCAGCCGTTTCGGTATGCTCTACGCCGGTGCGCAGAAGAATATCGGTCCCAGTGGCCTGGTAGTGGTCATTGTCCGTGAAGACTTGCTGGGACAGGCACGTGCCAGCTGCCCGACCATGCTGGATTACAGCGTGGCAGCGAAAAACGCTTCCATGTACAACACCCCGCCAACCTTCGCCTGGTACCTGTCGGGTCTGATTTTCCAGTGGCTCAAGCAGCAGGGCGGGCTGGAGGCGATGCAGCGCATCAACGAGCGCAAGCAGCAGACGCTGTATAGCGCCATTGATGCCAGCGAGCTGTATAGCAACCCGATCAATCCGTCTGACCGTTCGTGGATGAATATTCCATTCCGCCTCGCCGATGATCGCCTCGACAAGCCTTTTCTGGCGGGTGCCGAGGAGCGCGGTCTGCTGAACCTGAAAGGCCATCGCTCGGTCGGTGGTATGCGTGCCTCCATCTATAACGCCGTGCCGCAGGCGGCGGTGGATGCCCTGGTGGCCTATATGGCTGAATTCGAGCAGCAACACGGTTGATGCCCCATGTCCGATGAAACCCAACTTCAGGCCCTGCGCAAGCGCATAGACGCCATCGATGAAAAGATTCTTGAGTTGATCAGTGAGCGTGCCCAGTGTGCGCAAACGGTTGCCCAGGTCAAACAGAAATCATTACCTGCCGGCCAGGCCCCGGTTTTCTACCGGCCCGAACGTGAGGCGTGGGTGCTCAAGCACATCATGCAGCAGAACAAGGGGCCGCTGGATAACGAAGAGATGGCCCGCCTGTTCCGCGAGATCATGTCCGCCTGCCTGGCATTGGAACAGCCGCTACAGGTGGCTTATCTGGGGCCGGAAGGCACCTTTACCCAGGCGGCCGCTATCAAACACTTCGGGCACTCGGTGATCAGTGTGCCGATGGCTGCCATTGACGAGATTTTCCGTGAAGTTGCTGCCGGTGCCATGCAGTTTGGCGTGGTGCCAGTCGAGAATTCCACGGAAGGTGCAGTCAACCACACCCTGGACAGCTTCCTTGAGCATGACCTGGTGATCTGTGGCGAGGTCGAGCTGCGCATTCATCATCATTTGCTGATTGGCGACAGTACCCGGACCGACAAGATTTCCCGCGTCTACTCCCACGCTCAGTCCCTGGCCCAGTGTCGCAAGTGGCTGGATGCGCATTACCCGAATGTTGAACGCGTTGCCGTGTCCAGCAATGCCGATGCAGCCAAACGCGTAAAGAATGAATGGAACTCCGCGGCCATCGCCGGCGATATGGCGGCAGAGCTCTATGGTCTGACCCGTATTGCTGAAAAGATTGAAGACCGTCCGGATAACTCCACCCGGTTTCTGATTATCGGCAATCAGGCGGTACCGCCAACCGGCGATGACAAGACCTCGATCATTGTCTCCATGCGCAACAAGCCGGGTGCCTTGCATCACTTGCTTGAGCCTTTCCACAGCAATGGCATCGACCTGACCCGCATTGAAACCCGGCCATCACGCAGCGGCAAATGGACCTATGTGTTCTTTATCGATTTTTGCGGCCACCATTCGGACCCACTGATCAAGGATGTACTGGAAAAGATCAGCGACGAATCGGTAGCGCTCAAAGTGCTGGGATCTTACCCGAAGGCAGTTTTATAAGCGGCCGACTGCGTCGGCCAGTGCGGAGCAGCTATGACCTGTGATTATCTTTCCCTGGCCTTGCCGGGCGTACAGAAATTGTCGCCCTATGTGCCGGGCAAGCCGGTTGAGGAGCTGGCGCGCGAGTTGGGTTTGCGTGCGGCGGATATCGTCAAACTGGCCAGTAACGAGAACCCCCTCGGGCCCAGCCCGGCAGCATTGGAGGCGATTCAGGCGGCTTTACCTGAGTTGACCCGCTATCCTGATGGCAATGGTTTTGTGCTCAAGCAGGCCCTGGCCGCACATTATGGCGTCGACACTGCCATGCTGGTGCTGGGTAACGGTTCCAACGATATTCTCGAACTGATCGCGCGGGCTTTTGTTACCCCGCAGGACGAGGTGCTATTCAGTGCCCATGCCTTTGCTGTCTACCCGCTGGTAACCCAGGCAATTGGCGCCAGGCCGGTCGTTGTGCCGGCAGCTGACTGGGGGCATGATCTGAACGCCATGGCGGCGGCCATTACACCGGCCACCAAGCTGATCTTTATCGCCAACCCCAATAACCCGACGGGTACCTGGGTTGAGCGTGACGAGCTGGAGGCTTTCCTGGCCCAGGTGCCTGAACAGGTGCTGGTAGTGCTGGACGAGGCGTATACCGAGTATGTGACCGATGCAGATTTCCCCAACGGGCTGAATTATCTGCCTCAGTACCCCAACGTGCTGGTGTCGCGCACTTTCTCCAAGGCCTATGGCCTGGCGGCTCTGCGTATCGGTTTTGCCGTTTGTCAGCCGGTGATTGCCGATGTTCTCAATCGCGTCCGTCAGCCTTTCAATGCCAACAGCCTGGCGCTGGCCGCCGCGACGGCAGCATTGGGTGATGCCGATTATCTGCGTACCAGTCGCAGCATCAATCAACAGGGTATGGCGCAGCTGGAAGCGGGCCTGGAGAAGCTGGGTCTGAGCTGGATTCCCTCGCGTGGTAACTTTATCGCCGTCGATCTGGGGCGTGATGCCGGACCGGTGTACCAGGCCTTGTTGCGTGCTGGTGTCATCGTGCGCCCGGTAGCGGGCTATGGCATGCCGCAACACTTGCGCGTGTCCATTGGTCTGGCGGAAGAAAACCAGCGCTTCCTGCAAGCCCTGGAACAGGTGCTGTCGGGTGAGTAATGTCATGCCGGTGTCATCCGGGCAGCCGACAATGGGTCGCCTTGCAGTAATCGGTCTGGGTCTGATTGGCGGTTCCTTGGCCAAGGGCGCCCGTGAGTCAGGGTTGTTTGGTGATGTCGTGGGTTGTGATCCGGATGCGACCGCACGCCGTATGGCGATTCCGCTAGGGGTGGTCGATCGGGTGACTGACAGCCTGGCCGAGGCGGTGCAAGGTGCTGATGTGATTGTACTGGCCGTGCCGGTACTGGCCATGCAACGGGTGCTGGATGAGCTGGTGGTGCTGGATCTGGGGCAGGCCGTGTTGACTGATGTCGGCAGCACCAAGGGTGCCGTGGTAGCTGCGGTGGAAAAGGCCTTTGGTCAGATCCCCAGTCGCTTCGTTCCCGGGCACCCGATTGCCGGGTCGGAAAAGAGTGGCGTTGAAGCCGCCCGCGCCGATCTGTTTTATCGCCACAAGGTGATACTGACGCCGTTGGAAGATACCAGCGAGCAGGCGGTGGAATTAGTTCAGCGGATGTGGCGTGCGGTGGGTGCCGATGTTGAAAGTATGCCCCTGGCCGATCATGACGAGGTATTGGCCGCGACCAGCCATTTGCCCCACCTGCTGGCTTTTTCTCTGGTGGATACTCTGGCCGGGCGCAGTGAGAATCTGGAGATCTTTCGCTATGCGGCAGGCGGATTTCGCGATTTTACCCGTATTGCTGCCAGTGACCCGGTGATGTGGCGTGATGTCTTTCTGGCCAATCGGGATGCGGTATTGCGCAGCCTGGATGCCTTTACCCGTGATTTGGCACGTTTACGCACCGCCGTCGATGAAGGCGATGCGAAAACCTTGCTTGGTGTTTTTACCCGGGCTAAATCAGCCCGTGAACATTTCAGTACCATTCTGGCCCGCAGGGCGTATATGGATCCTATGCAAACTCAAATGATCAATTTTATTGCCCGTCCCGGTGGCCAGGTTGTTGGCCGCGCCCGGGTACCTGGCGACAAGTCTATTTCCCATCGCTCCATCATGCTTGGCTCGCTGGCCGAGGGTGTGACCCAGGTTGAGGGCTTTCTTGAGGGCGAGGACAGCCTGGCAACCCTGCAGGCTTTCCGTGACATGGGGGTGGTGATTGAAGGCCCGCACCATGGCCGCGTGACCATTAACGGGGTCGGCCTGCATGGCCTGCAGGCGCCGCCAGGACCCCTGTATGTGGGCAACTCGGGCACTTCCATGCGGCTGCTGGCTGGCTTGTTGGCGGGCCAGGCGTTTGACACTGTGCTGACCGGTGATGCCTCGTTGTCCAAGCGTCCGATGGCGCGGGTAGCCAAGCCCTTGCGTGAGATGGGCGCGCAGATCGAGACCGCCAATGAAGGGCGGCCACCACTGCGTATCACTGGCGACAGCATGCTGATGGGCATGGACTATGACATGCCGATGGCCAGTGCGCAGGTAAAGTCCTGCCTGTTGCTGGCCGGTCTGTATGCCCGTGGCAATACCTCGGTCACCGAGCCGGCGCCAACCCGTGATCATACCGAGCGCATGCTCAAGGGCTTCGGCTACCCGGTAGAGGTCAAGGGTTCGCGGGTCACCATTGAGCCGGGGCACAAGCTGCAGGCCTGCAAGATCGATGTGCCGGCAGATATCTCATCTGCAGCCTTTTTCATGGTGGCGGCCAGCATCACACCGGGTGCTGACTTGACGCTGGAGCATGTCGGCATCAATCCGACCCGCATAGGCGTTATCAACATCCTGCGCGCCATGGGTGGTGATCTTGAGCTGTTGAATGAGCGTGAAGTCGGTGGTGAGCCGGTTGCTGACATTCGCGTGCGGCATGCTGCGCTCAAGGGTATCGATATCCCGATTGACCAGGTGCCACTGGCAATCGATGAGTTCCCCGTGCTCTTTGTTGCTGCGGCCTGCGCCGAGGGTGAAACCATCTTGCGCGGCGCTGAAGAGTTGCGGGTAAAAGAGTCTGACCGCATTCAGGTCATGGCGGACGGTTTGCAGGCGCTGGGCGTCAGCGCCGAGCCAACGCCGGATGGCATTGTCATTCAGGGCGGCCCGATACAGGGCGGTGAGGTGGAAAGCCATGATGATCACCGTATCGCCATGTCTTTCAGTGTCGCTGCGCTGCGTGCCGAAGGCGAGATTCGCATCCGCAACTGCGCCAATGTCGCAACCTCCTTCCCCGGTTTTGTCGAACTGGCCCAGTCGGTAGGCATGCAACTACAGGTCGAGGAAACGGCGTGACGGATTCTGAATTGACCCCGGTGATTACCATTGACGGTCCCGGAGGCTCAGGCAAGGGCACTATTGCAGGCTTGCTGGCCGATCGCCTGGGTTGGAACCTGCTGGATTCCGGCGCCCTCTACCGCCTGTTGGCCTTCGCCGCCGAGAATCATGGCGTTGAACTGGATAATCAGCCCGCGCTGGTTCGCCTGGCAACCTATCTGGATGTGCAGTTCGTTCCGGCCAATGATAACCAGGAGCAGCGCGTCATTCTCGAGGGAGAGGATGTCAGTCGCTCCATTCGCAATGAGCGGGTAGGCGCCGGCGCTTCCGTGGTGGCGGCCATTCCTGCTGTGCGTGATGCACTGCTGGAGCGTCAGCGCGCCTTTCGTGAAGCCCCCGGTCTGGTTGCCGACGGCCGCGATATGGGGACCGTGGTATTTACCGATGCACCGTTAAAAGTGTTTTTGACCGCCAGCGCCACTGAGCGTGCCAGCCGTCGTTATCGACAGTTGCTGGAGAAGGGTGAAAATGCTAATCTGGCGAGTCTTCTCGATGAGATTGTTGCGCGTGATGAGCGCGATATGAATCGTAGCGTGGCTCCACTGGTTCCGGCCGTAGATGCCCTGCAGATTGATTCAACCAGTCTTTCGATTGAAGAAGTACTTGAAACAGTGATGACAGAGGCGCGCAAGCGCGATCTGTTGAACTGATCAGGACGGGTTTGCAGCAGGTAATCAGCGCCACTGCTGCGGGCTTTAACTAACCAACCCACGCAAGCTGATGGCGTGGCGGGTGTGTGACTGCAAGACGCGCGACTTTCGCGGTCCGGCGGTTGCCGCCTTTACAGACATTGACAGGAATCCAAATGAGCGAAAGCTTTGCCGAACTTTTTGAAGAAAGCCTGAAAACTCTCGATATGGAGCCAGGCTCCATCATCACCGGTATCGTGGTTGATATTGACTCTGATTGGGTCACCGTCCACGCCGGTCTGAAATCCGAGGGTGTTATCCCGCGTGAGCAGTTCCTTGACGAGCAGGGTGAACTGACCATCGCTGTGGGTGATGAGGTGCACGTTGCACTGGACGCCGTAGAAGACGGCTTCGGTGAAACCAAACTTTCCCGTGAGAAGGCCAAGCGTGCCGAATCCTGGAAGGTTCTCGAGGCAGCTTTCGCCGCCGAAGAAATCGTTAAAGGTATCATCAATGGTAAGGTCAAGGGTGGTTTCACCGTTGACGTCAATACCATTCGTGCCTTCCTGCCTGGTTCGCTGGTTGATGTCCGTCCTGTACGTGACACCACGCACCTGGAAAACAAGGAACTCGAATTCAAGGTCATCAAGCTCGACCAGAAGCGCAACAACGTTGTTGTTTCCCGCCGTGCCGTCCTCGAAGCCGAGAACAGTGCCGAGCGTGAAGCCCTGCTGGAAACCCTGCAGGAAGGTCAAGTGGTCAAGGGTATCGTCAAGAACCTCACCGATTACGGCGCATTCGTCGATCTGGGCGGCGTAGACGGCCTGCTGCACATCACCGACATGGCCTGGAAGCGCATCAAGCACCCATCTGAGATCGTCAATGTTGGCGACGAGATTGACGTTAAAGTGCTGAAGTTTGACCGCGAGCGTAACCGCGTCTCCCTGGGTCTGAAGCAGCTGGGCGAAGATCCGTGGGTTGCCATCACCGGTCGTTATCCGGAAGGTACGCGCGTCAATGCCAAGGTCACCAACCTGACTGACTACGGCTGCTTTGCTGAGCTGGAAGAAGGCGTTGAAGGTCTGGTACACGTTTCTGAAATGGATTGGACCAACAAGAACATCCATCCTTCCAAGGTTGTCCAGGTGGGCGACGATGTGGAAGTCATGGTTCTGGATATCGACGAAGATCGTCGTCGTATCTCTCTGGGCATCAAGCAGTGCAAGATGAACCCATGGGAAGAGTTCTCCAGCAAGTTCAACAAGGGTGACAAGATTTCCGGTTCCATCAAGTCGATCACCGATTTCGGTATCTTCATTGGTCTGGAAGGCGGCATCGACGGCCTGGTTCACCTGTCCGACATCTCCTGGAACGAAACTGGCGAAGAAGCTGTGCGTCGTTTCAAGAAGGGTGACGAGATCGAAACCGTTATCCTGTCGGTTGATCCTGAGCGTGAGCGTATCTCGCTGGGCGTCAAGCAACTGGAAGACGATCCCTTCTCCAGCTTTGTTTCGCTGAACGAGAAAGGCACCATCGTTAACGGTACCGTGAAGGAAGTTGACGCCAAGGGCGCCATCATTCTGCTGTCCGAAGAAGTTGAAGGCACACTGAAAGCCTCTGAAATCAGCCGTGACCGCGTTGAAGATGCGCGTAACGTGCTGAACGAAGGCGATGAAGTTGAAGCCAAGATCATCAGTGTTGACCGCAAGAGCCGCGTCATCAGCCTGTCGATCAAGGCGAAAGACGTTGCCGACGAGAAAGACGCCATGCAGGACCTGCGTAAGCAGGAAATGCTGGCCGCTGGTCCGACCACCATTGGTGATCTGATCAAGCAGCAGATGGAAGGCAAGAACTGAGTTCAGTTTTCCAGCTGTAAAAAAGGGCGACTTCGGTCGCCCTTTTTCATGCCTGATCCTTTTTATGCGTGCGTCTTGCCGCTTGTAGCTGACGCTGGAGCGTGGTACAACCGTTGCAGCCGCTTGAAAAAAAAGGAAAATCCATGACCAAGTCGGAGCTGATAGAGCGCATTGTCGAGAAGCAGGGGCAACTCTCGGCCAAGGATGTAGAGTTGGCAATCAAGACCATGTTGGAACATATGTCGCAAGCCTTATCTACCGGTGAACGCATAGAGATCCGTGGCTTTGGCAGCTTTTCGCTGCATTATCGTGCGCCGCGGGTTGGCCGCAATCCCAAGACCGGCGATGCGGTAGAGCTGGATGGCAAGTTTGTGCCGCACTTCAAGCCGGGCAAGGAGTTACGTGACCGGGTCAACGAGTCGCTGGAAATGGCCTAGGTGGTATCTGCCGCAACCCCCTCTGAGCTATACTCCGGGCTGTGCGAATGGAATGGAGTGTCTGCCATGCGATGGCTCAAGCGTGCCTTGCTGATTATAGTTCTCTTGCTGGTCGCCCTGGCCACGCTCGACTTCATGCTGGAAAATCGGCAAAACGTCACTTTGCAGTTTCTTGAACTGCAATCACCTGCCTTGCCCTTATCCCTCTACGTGATTGTAGCCTTTGTCCTCGGCGGTTTGCTGGGCGTTTTTCTTGGCTGGATGATTACGGCCCGGCTGCGTTTGCAGTTAATGTTGCAAAGTAATGAACTCAACCGTCACCGTAAGGAAATAGACAAGCTGCGTACCCAGGCCATCAAGGGTTGATGACAATGCAGCAGTTGCTGTTCCTTGGGCTGTTCCTGCTGGCCTTGATGATTGGCTGGTATCTTGGTCGTCGTGAGGCGATCAAGGTCGGGGTTATGTTGCAACCCCATGGCAGCGCGGTCGACAAGCAGTATTTTATTGGCCTTAACTACCTGCTCAATGAGCAGCCGGATGAGGCAATTGAAACCTTCATCCGTGCCCTTGAAGTCAATCCTGAAACCGTAGAAACCCATATCGCCATAGGCAAGTTGTTTTGTCAGCGCGGTGACGTCGAGCGGGCCATCAAGGTGCACCAGAATCTGTTGGCACGGCCTAATCTCTCTCGTCAGCAGGCTGATAGCGTACAGCTTGAGCTGGCGCGTGATTACCTTGCGGTCGGTCTGGACCAGCGTGCTGAGCGCCTGTTGCAGGAACTGGTCAGCGGCAGCTCCCCCTTGCGTGCCGATGCCATGACTGAGATGGTCAAGGTGCATGAACGCGAGCATGATTGGGAGCAGGCAATAGCTATTGGTCGGCTTCTGGTGCGTGAGCAGCCTGAGTTTGCTACGCCACTGGCACATTACCATTGTGAGCAGGCGCGTGGCCCTTTACAGCGAGCCGAATGGCCGCTGGTGCGCCAGCTCTTGCGGCAAGCACTGAAAACGGATCCTCGCTGCGCGCGCGCGATTATTCTGCTGGCAGAACTGGAGCAGCAAGCGGGGCGACCGGTTGAGTGTGCCAAGTGGTTGCAGCGGCTGGTCGCCGAAGGTGTTGATTTCGTCCCGCAAGCCTTGTCCTTGGCCTACTGGTGCAAGGATAATGGCAGCCTGGATTTGCCGGCTTATCTGGAGCGTGTGCTGGCCGCATCGGCTACCCCGTCGGTTGCTGTGGTATTGGCCAAGGCCGCAGAGTTGCGCCGGCGCGACGAGGGGCTGGCGTTGCGTTATGTGCAGGATGTCGCTCGACGCCAGCCTTCACTGCCGCTACTACGCTACCTGATGACCTTGCCGGATGCAGGGGCTGGGGCGCGTGCCCTGGAGCAGCAAATTGTTGCTGATCTGGTGGCCAGCAAGTATGCCTATCGCTGTCACTCGTGTGGCTTTGCCGCGCGCGAGCTGCACTGGCAATGCCCGACCTGCCATCAATGGTCAAGCTTGCGCCCTGAACCGGACAGGCGCTTGCCGGAACCGGGCCGATCCAACCCAGGAAACTGAGAACGGGGCATGCGCTGAACAAGACCCTGTCAGGCGATCAATCACACCGCAAGACGCGTTTTCACAACAGGACGTATGCATGACCTGCACGACACCCGTAATTGTTGCTTTGGACTTCCCTGATGCTGCCGCTGCGATCGCTCTCGCCGGACAGCTTGACCCCCGACAGTGCCGCCTCAAGGTCGGCAAGGAGTTGTTTACTGCCAGCGGTCCGCAGGTGGTAGAGCAGTTACAGGCACTGGGGTTCGAGGTTTTTCTTGATCTTAAATTTCATGATATTCCCAATACCGCTGCCGGTGCCGTGCGTGCGGCTGCCGAGCTTGGTGTCTGGATGCTCAATGTGCATGCTGGCGGTGGTCGGCGCATGCTCGAGGCCTGCCGGGAGGTGCTTGACCGGCGCAGCGGATCGCGCCCGCTGCTTACCGCAGTGACGGTGCTGACCAGCCTGGAGCAGGAAGATTTGCTGGAGGTCGGCGTGGATATCGAGCCCATGGTGCAGGTACAGCGCCTGGCCCGATTGACCCAGGACTGCGGCCTTGATGGCGTAGTGTGTTCTGCGCGAGAAGCCAAGGCACTGCGTGGCGCACTGAATGATGACTTTCTGCTGGTAACACCCGGTATTCGTCCGGAGGATGCCAGCGCCGATGACCAGAAGCGTATTGTCACTCCGGTGCAGGCGCTGGAGAATGGCAGCAGCTATCTGGTGATTGGTCGGCCGATCACGCGCGCTGAAAATCCGGCTTCAGCCCTGAGCAGCATACTAGCTACTCTGGGCTGATTGGTCTGGTGGCTGCTCAGGGTGTAATGGCAATCTTGAGCACGCCATCACGCTGGTGGCTGAATAGATCGTAAGCGGCAACGATGTCATCCAGCTTGAAGCGGTGGGTGACCATCGGCGTCAGGTCAATACGGCCAGAGGCCACCACTTCCATCAGTCGGCGCATGCGCTCCTTGCCGCCGGGGCAGAGGGTGGTGACAATCTTGTGATCACCCAGGCCGGCTGCCATGGCGTCCAGGGGTAGTGACAGTTTGCCTGAGTAGACGCCAAGACTGGACAGGGTGCCGCCGGGCTTGAGGGCGCGCAGGCAGGCCTCAAAGGTTTGCTGGGTACCGAGGGCTTCAATAGCGACATCAACGCCTTGACCATTGGTCAGTTGTTGTATTTTCGCTACCGGGTCTTCGTCCTTGAAGTTGATGGTGATATCAGCACCCAGTCGCTTGGCGACTTCAAGTCGTTCCGGGACGCCATCAACGACGATAATGCGTGTTGCTCCCATGAGCTTGGCGCCGGCTGTCGCACAGAGTCCAATAGGGCCCTGGGCAAAGACCACCACGGTATCGCCAATGCGGATATGGCCATTTTCGGCGCCACCAAAGCCGGTGCTCATGATATCCGGGCACATCAGTACCTGTTCGTCAGTCAAGCCATCGGGTACCGGCGTCAGATTGGCCTGGGCATTGGGGATGCGTACGTATTCAGCCTGACAGCCGTCAATGGTGTTACCAAACTGCCAGCCACCCATGGCTTTTCCACCGCACTGGCTGGACACCCCATCAAGACAGGGATGGCATTGGCCGCAGGGGGTAATGGCGCCGGCAATCACGCGTTGCCCAACTTTATAGCCGGTTACCGCCTCGCCGAGCTTTTCGATCACACCGACGGGTTCATGGCCGACGATGAGCCCAGGCTTGACGGGATATTCACCCTTGAGAATATGCACATCAGTGCCACAGATGGTGGTGGTGGTTACTTTCAGCAGGGCATCGGTGGGGCCAATGTCGGGAATCGGGCGCTGCTGGATTTCGATACGACCGGGTTCAACAAATACGGCGGCTTTCATGGTGGCCATGGCACAACTCCTGGATAGAGAGTGGGTATTGGACTCACTCTAGACCAGCATGTGGCGATAACACTTGATCAAGGTCAATCGGGAGTGTGGCTTGCCGACCGTCGGTCAGATGTTATTGCTGCAATCAATCCGCTCAATATCCGCCTGCAAGCGATCGAGGCGCTGGCGTAAGCGTGCATTCTGGCTTGTCGAATTGAGGGCCATAACATCACTCAGCATGTGTGCAGCCAGCTGGCTGTTGATCTCGGTGCGCTCGCGGAAGCTGTCGGTCCAATAGCTTTCGCGGTCGGTCAGCAGGCGCTCTATCTGCGCGGCAAAATCGGGCTTGTCGCGCGCATCAAGGGCTGCGGTAAACGCATCCAGCCAGTAGCGTCGGTTATCCAGCCAGACCGCGTTTTGCCCTGAGAGTCGGGCTGACCAGTCGGCTATGCGCTCTTGTTGCTCACTTTGCAGGCGACCAAGCCAGGGGCGCAGGCGCCGTTCCAGTCGCTCTTGGCGTTCATTGGCCTGCGTGGCGTCATCCGGCGCTACGTAGGTGTCATAGAGCTCTTGTTGTTGCTTGTGCAAGTTCTGTTGCAAGGCCGCAATCTGGTCTTCTTCCAGTTGCTGTAACAGGTCGGCCAGGGTGGGTGCCAGCTGCGCCAGTAGCCGGTCAAGAGCAGGTTCGAGCTGGTTGCGGCTATCCAGCAGGCTATCAGCACTGGGATTACCGTTGAGCACGGGTGCTGCCAGTTGGTCGAGCAAGTCGGCATAGCCCGGCAGCTCTTGCTGGCAATGCCAGTCACGTTGCAGGGCTACCTGTTCACGCAGCCAGGCGCGCTGCTCTCGCGTCAAGGGCACATAGTCACGGCTTTTCCAGCTGACCAGCCAGGGCAGGTTCTGGTAGCCAAGACGGGTACTGCTGCAGGCCGACAAGAGGCCTGCCAGGCAAAAACTGATCAGCACCCAGGCGAGTAGTTTGCGCGTAGTTGGCATTATCGCTGCTCAAAAAAGTTCAGGCTAAGGAATCTCAGCCGGCTTTGCAGCATTAATATGTTTCTTTTCGCATCACTCTCAGCCTGAAGCTTGCGCAGGTAACCTCGAGATGCTTCTACTGACTCCCAACTAGTAGAGTTCGATGCAGAATATTGCGCATGGTTCCGGTCACTTATGGCGTGAGCGTCATTGGGTGACCAGTCGTTCATCGCTATAAGCTGGATGAATAAGCTGCCACCCTGCAGCCTGATATTGCTGCCAGGTCAGGGCTGGCAGGGCCTGCAGAAGGGGGGCGGCAAGCGCCCTGGCACTTAACCTGCAACTTGTCAGCTGATAACCGACGTGAGGGGCCCTTCGCTGTTGCTTTGACGCCAGACATACATAAGAATCAGGCAGTTGCCTAATAATCATAATCAAGCAACCAGTTCTTGAACTGACACTGCCGTCTGCCTGCGACCGCTATGGTCGAGACAGGCGTCAGGGTCGAAGAGTCGCATAACCATAACAATGCAGGCCCTGCGGGAGCTTGCGCGGTTCTCTTGCGGGAGAGATGTATGAGTCAAAGCGGTATCCTCAAGCGTTCGACCCTGTTGATCCACGGGTCAATTGGTATGCCATTGGCGGTGATTGGCTACCCTCTGGTGGTTTATCTGCCTCCGTTCTATGCCGGTGAGCTGGGTATCAATATGGGCCTGGTGGCTCTGGTACTGGTGCTCGCCCGCTTTTCCGATGTGATTACCGATCCCTTGATTGGCACCATCAGCGACCGTAAAAGTACCCGCTTTGGTCGTCGCAAGCCCTGGATTTTCTTTGGTACACCTTTGGTACTGCTGGGTACCGTCATGCTGTTTATGCCGCCGGCCGATGTCGGGGTAAGCCACCTCTTGTTATGGACGGTGTTGATGTACCTGGGCTGGACCATGGTGACTTTGCCCTATGGGGCCTGGGGCGCCGAATTGTCGCCGGTTTACCACCAGCGCAGCCGGGTGACTGCCTCGCGTGAAGGTTATGTGCTGATCGGCCTGTTTCTGGCCGCCCTGGCACCAGCCATTGTGCAGGCGATGATTTCACGCTACGCCGCCGGCCATACCGATGGCTTCTTCATGCAGTTCATTATCTGGCTGCTGGGTACCGATGGTGAGTTGAGAATGGGCTATGGCCCTATTCTGGCAGGCATGGCCTGGCTGTTTATCGTTACCTTGCCCATTACGGTATTCCTGGCGTTGGCTTTTGTTAAAGAAGCACCGCCCAAAACGGTCGAGAAAACCGACTGGAAAAAAGGCCTCAAGGTGCTCAAGTACAATGGGCCCTTCAAGCGCATGATGCTGATGCTGCTGATTGTGGTGACCGGTGAGTCTTTCCGTAATGCACTCTCAGTGTTCTTTATGCAGCATGTGCTGCAGATCCAGTCCTATATTGGTTTGATGTACCTGATCTACTTCGGCATCGGTATCCTGGGGATCCCCTTCTGGCTGATCCTGGGCAAGAAAATTGGTAAGCACAAGGCCTTCTGTGTGGCTGTTGGCGTATCCAGTATCAGTATTCTGGGGATGTTCTTCCTGCAGGCTGGGCAGGTGGTTCCTTTTGCCATCATGTTTGCCCTCAAGGGCTTCTGCTTTGCTGCTTTCCAGTTTCTGCCACTGGCCATGCTGGCTGATATCGTTGACCTGGATACCGCACGCAGCAAGGAGCATCGCACGGGTCTGTTCTTTGCGATGTCGGGTATGGCGCAGAAAATGGCCATGGCGCTGGGCCTGGGGCTGTCACTGGGTCTGTTGTGGATGTTTGGCTTCGATGCCCAGGCCAGCGAGCATGAAGCCAGCCAGTTGATGACACTGCGGGTGATGTACATTCTTGGTCCGGTAGCGCTTTATATGCTGGCCTTTGCCATTGCCTGGAAGTATCCGCTGACTTCCGAGCGGCATGACAAGATCCACCGCTGGATCATGCGTCGCAATGTACGGCTGCAGCTGGAGCCGCAACAGCCCTGAGTATGGGTTGATCAGCATGAAACAAGGGGCCGCTATATGCGGCCCCTTGTGTTGGTGAGTCCTGTGTTTGAGCTCGATCGACTATGCTGCATTGTCCAGAAACAGCCTGCAGCGCTTTACGGAGCAGCGTGATGAGTCAACAAACCTTGCAGCAAACGGATAACCTGCCTGGACTTGGCTGAGAAACGGAGGGCCTTCATTATGGGCTTGCTACTGGGTATGGAAACAGAGGGCTGCTGAATGAAGTTTTGCAGGCATAGTGCTGCTCTGCTTGCTGGCTGCTATTGAGAGGCAGGGATGGGTTGCCCGGGCAGGAAGGTGACAATGTAGGCTGGTGATTGCCCAGCCCGCCGAAGTGGATATCAGTTGATTGACCATCCGCCCGGCGGTGCAGGCATTCCGGCTAGCGGGCTGCCGGCTTGCCGGCTTGCGGGCGGGCTGAGCCGTAGGTCTGGCCGCTGACGCCGTTGGGGATTTGCTGGATTTCACCGCCAGACTTCAAGAAGGCAGAGATCTGATCGTTGATGCTGCTATGGGTTGCAACAGCTGCATCGGCCTTGCGTTTTGCCGCAGATTTGGTTGACATGAGGCACACATTTTGTTGAATGGTCGGCCAGTATACCAGATCTGTTGCCCGTTGTCCGGAGCATGGCAATGTGGTAGCTCAATCATCCCATAGCTCAGCCAGCCGGGCATCACGCCCACAGCGACTGCGGTAGAAGTTATAGCGCAGCGGGTTTTTCTGGTAGTAGTTCTGGTGATACTCCTCGGCCGGATAGAATGCGGTCTCCGGCAGTATATCGGTCACTATGGGCTGGTCGAAACGACCAGAGTCGGCGAGCGCATCGCGTGAGGCGGTTATCAGTGCCTTGTGTTCGTCGTCCTGGTAGAAGAGTGCGCTGCGATAGTGAGCGCCGTGGTCGCAGAATTGAGCGTTAGGTGTCAGCGGGTCGATCGTCGGCCAGAACTGTTTCAGCAGCGTGGCATAATCGGTCTGGCGTGGGTCATAGAAGACTGCAACGGCCTCGATATGACCGGTGCCACCGGCTGAGACGGCCGGGTAGTTGGCCGTTTCGGCACTGCCGCCGATATAGCCGGAAATGGTCTCGACCACGCCATTCATCTTGTCAAAGTCAGCCTCTGTACACCAAAAGCAACCACCGGCAAATACCGCCATTTGGGTGCCGGGCGGACCGTCGCGCAGGGGCTGTTGAGCCTGAATGGTCAGTGTAAAAACCAGACCCATGCAGAGCAGCAAAACAGACAGCAGGTGGCGGCTCATGTGTCAGCCTCGCAGATCAGGAAGGGGTTGATCGGCCGGGATAAAGCGCAAGGCCAGGCCGTTGTTGCACCAGCGCTCTCCTCGCGGCGGTGGTCCATCATTGAATACGTGACCCTGGTGGCCGCCGCAGCGGGCGCAGTGATATTCGGTGCGTGGCCAGATCAGTTTGAAGTCACGCTTGGTACCCATGGTGCCGGCGATCGGCTGAGTAAAACTGGGCCAGCCAGTTTTGCTGTCATACTTGTCATCACTCTGGAACAGTGGCATGTAGCAGGCGGCACAGACATAGGTGCCTGGATCATAAACGGCATCGAGGGGGCTGCTGCCAGCCGGTTCAGTACCCTCTTCAAACAGAATGTGCCAGGCCTGCGCGGATACTTTATCGCGCCAGTAGTCATGGCTGTGCTCAAGCGGTTCAAAAGCAATGTCGGTCATGTGCGAGCTGGCTTCCGGGCTGCTGGCCAGAGCCCTGATAGCGGGTAACAAGGGTAACAAAGCCATGGTTTGTAAAAGAGTGCGACGATTCATACTTGTGTCTTCCACGTGATATCCGTTAAAAGATACTTCAGTCCGGTCTGCAGCCCCAGTCTGCCTTGGTATCAAAGCATTTCCCGCTGCGCCGTATTGTCTCTGACCAGTAAAAAAACAAGGAAACCCGATGTCCAGCTCTTTTCCCCTGGCCGCCTTGCGGCAGCTCTCTGCGCTCGCCCTGTCCACGCTCTTTCTGGCGCCGCTGGCGCAGGCGGACGCAATTGCGCCGCAGCGTCTGAGTATGCTCGATAACGCCATGCAGGCGCAGATTGACGATGGCCACCTCGCCGGCATTGCCACACTGATTTACCAGGATGGTGAGATTGTCCATCGTCAGCAACTGGGCTATCAGGATATCGCCAGCGAAACACCTCTGGCGGAGGATACGCTGTACAAGATCTTCTCGCTGACCAAGCCGGTTACTGCGGTAGCGTTATTGATGTTAGTAGAAGAGGGCAAGTTGAGCCTGGACGATCCGCTGGAAAAGTATCTGCCCCAGTTCAAGGATCTGCAGGTAGCCAGCGCGCTGGATGCTGATCCGGCTAACCTGCCGACCGAGCCGGCGACCCATGCGGTGACTGTCCGCGAGCTGATGAACTACACTGGTGGTTTCACCTACGGTCGCTTTACCCAGTCGGCAGTCGATACCCTGTACCAGCAGGCGGACCTGTTTACCCGGGACATCACCCTGGAGCAATTGGTTGACCGCATTGCCGATATCCCTCTGCGCCACCAGCCCGGCACCCGCTGGCATTACAGTTTCTCGATTGATATCCAGGCACGTCTGGTTGAAGTGCTGAGTGGACAGCCTTACGACGTATTCCTTAGCGAGCGTGTACTGGATCCACTGGGAATGTCGGACACCGCCTATTACGTCAGTGCAGACAAGGCAGAACGCCTGGCGACCAGTTATCATTCGACCGATGCTGGCCTGCAACCCATGCCCAAGGATGACTGGTTGAGCAAGCCGACCCTGATCATGGGCGGTAGTGGTCTGGTATCCACCATGGATGATTATCTGCGTTTTGCCCGTATGCTGTTGAATGAGGGTGAGCTGGATGGTGTTCGTTTGTTGCAGCCGGAAACGGTGCAGGCCATGCGCAGTCGGCAGCTGCCAGAGGGTATTGCCGGTCCTGAATGGGCACCTGGCAATACCTTTGGCCTGAATGTGGCGGTCGTCGATGACCCGGCGCCAGCAGGTTATCTGCCGCAAGGGACCTTCTGGTGGTGGGGCATTGAGGGGCCCTGGGCGTGGATCGATCCGGACAATCAGCGCATCGTAATGGGCATGATGCAGAATACAGACTTCCGTCACTCACGGGTGGTGCACAATACCGTAAGCCATATTCTGTTCAGGCCGGCTGAGTAAGGATAAGGCTGCAGGCTTGCCGGTGGTGCAAGCCTGCAGCGCTGTCAGGCTGACTCGGCCGCGTTCTCGTTATCCAGTACTTGCTCCAGCGGCAACTGGGCGTGAACGTTGACACTGCCTCGCGCAGCGAACACCACCAGGTGGTCGGCCGCGATACGAATACCCACACTTTCGCCTACAGCATGATCATCATGGCTGGGGAAGATGGATTCCACCGTACTGCCGGTCGGTAGTTGCAGGCGGTACAGGGTGGTGGCACCGAGGAAAGTCTTGCCGGTGATCACGGCTTTCAGACTGCTGGGCTCCTGTCCGACAATATCGTCCGGTCGCAACAGTACGTCGACCGAGCTGCCGGCGGGCAATTGATAGGCGCGGTTGCCACGGATAACGCCGAGTTCGGTTTGCACGGTATCCGGTGACAGCAACTGACCGCGGATGAAATAGCCCTGGCCGATAAAGCTGGCCACGAAGGGGGTCGCCGGTTCGTGATAGAGATTGTAAGGGGTATCCCACTGCTGCAGCTTACCGTCTTTCAACACGCCGACATGGTCACTGACTGAAAAGGCTTCGTTCTGATCGTGGGTTACCAGCATGGCGCTGATGCCGCGTGCCTTGAGTATCTCGCGTACTTCGGCTGAGAGGCGACGGCGCAGCTCGCCATCCAGATTGGAAAATGGCTCATCCAGCAGCAAGAGCTTGGGGTCAGGGGCCAACGCGCGGGCCAGGGCTACCCGCTGCTGCTGTCCACCGGAGAGTTCATGCGGGTAGCGCTTGCCGTAGGCGCCCAGCTTGACCAGATCCAGCAGTTCCTTGACGATTTTGCGCCGCTCAGGATGTCGGGTAATGCCGAAGCCAACGTTATCTTCCACCGTCAGGTGCGGGAACAGTGCGTAGTCCTGAAAGACCATGCCAATCTGGCGCTTTTCTGGCGGTACCTGCTCGCCAGGACGTGACAGCTCACGACCGTCAAGGCGGATCTGTCCGCCGGTGACCGGCTCAAAGCCGGCGATGGCGCGCAGGGTCGTGGTTTTGCCGCAGCCCGAAGGGCCCAGCAGGCAGCCAATGTCGCCAGCCCGCAAGTGAATATCCAGCTGACTGACGACGGTGGTATCGCCATAGCCGCAGCTCAGCTGGTTCAATTCAAGTACGGTACTGTGATTGCTCATGCCGAGCCTCCTGGTTTAGGCGTGGCGATCAGTCTACCAGAAGGAATTCCACCAGCGCCTTTTGCGCGTGCAGACGATTTTCTGCCTGATCCCAGACCACGCTGCGTGGATCGTCCATCAGCTCGGCGCTGACTTCTTCGCCGCGATGGGCCGGCAGGCAATGCATGAAAATGACGCTATCATCGGCCAGGTCGAGCATGGCAGGGGTAACCTGGTAGGGCGTAAAGCGCTTGATGCGTGCATCGGCTTCGTCTTCCTGGCCCATGGAGGCCCAGACGTCGGTGTTGATCAGGTGAGCACCAGTAACGGCTTCTGCCGGATCCTGGGTGATCAGCACCCGATCGCCGGCCTGGGCGACCAGCTGCGCATCCGGTTCATAACCTTTGGGGCAGGCAACCCGCAGCTGGAAATCAAACTGTATGGCAGCCTGGATGAAGGTGTTGCACATATTATTACCATCGCCTACCCAGGCGACAGTTTTGCCCTGGATGCTGCCACGATGCTCCATGAAGGTTTGCATGTCGGCCAGTAGTTGGCAGGGGTGCAGGTCGTCTGTCAGGCCGTTGATCACCGGCACCCGTGAGTGGGCAGCAAAGGTATCCAGCGTCTCGTGGGCAAAGGTGCGGATCATGATGGCATCGCACATGCGTGAGAGCACCCGGGCGCTGTCTTCGACCGGTTCACCGCGGCCCAGCTGGGTATCGCGTGGTGAGAGGAAAATGGCCTGGCCACCCAGCTGGATCATGCCAGCTTCAAAGGACACCCGGGTTCGGGTTGAGGCTTTCTCGAAGATCATGCCGAGCACGCGGTTTTTCAGCGGTTCGTAAATCACACCCTGGCGCTGCAGTGCCTTGAGCTCGACTGCCCGTTTGAGCAGTGTGTTGAGTTCAGTAGGACTCAGATCCATCAACGAAAGAAAATGCCGTACAGTCATTACGGGACTACCTGATTGCGGGACTACCTGATTGCGGCAACAGCTCTACTACCGCGGCTGTAAAACCCAGTATCAGGCAGACCCAAAAAAGAGAAGCAGCGATCTTATCGGGAAAATCCGCCTGATGGCAAATATCGCGGGATTCAATTAATGAATAAGTGTGCCGCAAGACTTGGTGGTCACGGCTTTTCAGGCCTATTGTCAGTCAACCGTGAGCCACTTTGACAATGATAAAACCATGACAACTACCCATTATCGTGCCTGCCACCTGTGTGAGGCCATCTGCGGCCTGGCGATTGAAGTCGACGAGCAACGCATCGTGTCGATCAAGGGGGACCCCCAGGATCCCTTCAGTCGTGGACATATCTGTCCCAAGGCTACTGCCCTGCAAGATCTGCATACTGATCCTCAGCGCTTGCGCCAACCGATGAAAAAGGTTGACGGCGAGTGGCAGCCAGTCGAGTGGGAACATGCCTTCGCCGACATTGCCGAGCGCTTGCAGGATATCCAGGCGGAACACGGCAGGAACGCTGTTGCGGTCTACATGGGCAATCCCAATGTGCACAACTTTGGTTCCATGACCCACAGTAACTACTTTCTTGGCCAGCTACGGACCCGCCAACGGTTTTCCGCTACCTCGGTAGACCAGTTGCCGCATCACCTGGTATCGCTGTGGATGTATGGCCATATGTTGATGATTCCGATTCCGGATATCGACCATACCGACTATTTTCTCATGCTCGGTGCCAACCCCCTGGCATCCAATGGCAGCATCATGACGGTGCCGGATGTGAAAAAGCGCCTCAAGGCGATCCAGCAGCGCGGCGGCAAGTTATTGGTCGTCGATCCGCGTCGCAGTGAAACGGCGGACGTGGCTGATGAACATCAGTTTATCCGTCCGGGTACCGATGCCGCCTTTTTGCTGGCGATCCTGCATACCCTGTTTGCCGAAGGCCTGACCCGGGACAATCCGGTAATGGCGCAGACGCAGGGCCTGCAGCAGGTGCGTGAAGCCATTGCCACCTTTGATGCCGAGCGCATGGCATCTGTCTGCGGCATTCCGGCCGCGGATATACAGCGGATTGCGCGCGAGTTTGCCGCTGCTGAACGCGCGGTCTGTTATGGCCGTATGGGGGTTTCGGTGCAAGCCTACGGCACGCTGTGTCAGTGGGTAATCCAGTTGATCAACCTGGTCACCGGTCGCCTGGATGCGGTGGGTGGAGCCATGCTTACCCAGGCTGCCTTTGACGTTACCCGCATGAGCAAGCCGGGGCATTTCGATCAATGGCGCAGCCGGGTTTCCGGTTTGCCCGAGTTCAACGGCGAAATACCCTCTGTGGCCCTGGCCGAAGAAATGCTGACATCCGGGGAGGGCCAGGTACGTGCGCTGATAACCTCGGCGGGGAATCCGGTATTATCCACGCCCAACGGCCGACAGTTGGATGAGGCCCTGGCTGGTCTGGACTTCATGGTCAGCGTTGACCTCTATATCAACGAAACCACCCGGCATGCGAATTATATTCTGCCGCCCACCTCGCCGCTGGAGCACGACCACTACGACATTACGTTCAACAGCTTTGCCGTGCGCAATGTGACCCGCTATAACCAGCCGGTGTTTGCCAAACCGGAAGGTACGCTGCACGACTGGGAAATCTTTGTCGGCCTGGGTCAGGCCTTTGCCGCCAGAAAAGGCGAGCAGGCGCGCGACACCATGCCGCCGGCCGAGATGATCGATAAGGGATTGCAAGTCGGCCCCTACGCTGAACGCATCAATCTGGAGGTGCTCAAGCAACAGCCGCATGGTATTGATCTTGGGCCCTTGCAGCCTAGCCTGCTGACACGCCTGCAAACAGCCAGCGGCCAGATTGAAGCTGCGCCTGACAGCATGCTGAACGATCTGCAACGTTTTGCTGACAGCCTTCAAGAGCCCGCTGCTGAGGGTCAGCTGTTGTTGATCGGTCGTCGTCATGTGCGCAGCAACAACTCCTGGATGCACAACTTCCAGCGCCTGGTCAAAGGCAAGCCACGGCATCAGCTGTTGATGCATCCGGACGATATGCAGCAGCGTCAGCTTGTCGACGGGCAACGGGTCAGTGTGCGTTCGCGGGTGGCGGAGCTGCAGGTGATGGTCACGGCCAGCGACGCCATGATGCCGGGCGTCGTCAGCTTGCCGCATGGCTGGGGGCACGACCGGGAGGGTGTGCAGCAGGATATCGCCCGTGCCCATGCCGGGGTCAGTGCCAATGACCTGACCGATGAGCGGCTGGTTGATGCAGTAACCGGCAATGCTGCCGTCAATGGGGTGCCGATCGAGGTGGTCGCTGCCTGAACAAAGTCCACACGGGCTGTGCAGGTGAAGCCTGCCGGGCAATGGCGTATAATGTGCCATTGCCCGGCGATAGCCGGACCTGAATCAGCCGTGTGAGGAGCATCATGGATACCATCGAAACCATCAAAGAGCAGGTTAGCAGCAACCCGGTACTCATCTACATGAAAGGTGCACCCAATGCTCCCCAGTGCGGTTTCTCCGCACGCGCTGTACAAGCGCTGATGAGCTGTGGCGAGAAGTTTGCCTACGTCGACATTCTGCAGCACCCGGATATTCGTGCCGAACTGCCGAAATACGCCAACTGGCCGACATTCCCGCAGCTCTGGGTCAACGGTGAGTTGGTGGGTGGTGGTGACATCATCATCGAGATGCAAGAGTCCGGTGAACTGCAGACGCTGATCAAGAGCGCCGTGCAGTCGGCCTGAACAGGCAACTGACAAACCCCGCCGCGGCGGGGTTTTTTGATACTTATCGAGGTGGCAAGCGCATGGTAGTCCAGTGGTATCCCGGTCATATGCACAAGGCGCAGAAAGCGATCAGCGAAGCCATGCCGCAGGTTGATCTGCTGATTGAAGTGCTCGACGCGCGCATTCCCTGGTCCAGTGAGAACCCGGCCATCGCCCGTTTGCGCGGCGATAAACCTTGCATCAAGGTGCTCAGTAAAAGTGACCTGGCCGACCCACAGGTAACTGCAGAGTGGCAGGCCTGGCTCGAGCAGGAGCGCGGGGTCAAGACCTTTCCCACCACGACTGACGAGCCGGGGCGCATTCGCCAGCTGGTTGAGCTGTGCCGCAAGATGGTGCCGGACAAGATTGCCAAGGGCAAAAATATCACGGTGATGATTGTGGGTATTCCCAATGTCGGCAAATCCACCCTGATCAATATTCTGGCCGAACGCACTATTGCCCGTACCGGTAATGAGCCAGCGGTCACCAAGGATCAGCAGCGTATCAAGTTGGGCGACGGGGTCATATTGCTGGATACCCCGGGTATTCTCTGGCCGAAAATTGAAAACCCCAACAGCAGCTACCGTCTGGCGGCTACCGGTGCCATCAAGAACACGGCGATGGCATTTGATGATGTCGGCTTCTTTGTTATCGAGTACCTGCGCCAGGCTTACCCGGACACGTTGCGCAGTCATTTTGATCTCGATCAGCTGGCAGACACCGAGCTGGATATACTGGAGCAGGCCGGTGTACGGCGTGGTGCGATTCGCAGCGGGGGGCGCGTTGATCTGAACCGGATTTGTGAAATGCTGATCAACGAACTGCGTGCCGGAAAAATGGGCCGCATCACCCTGGAGACACCAGCAATGATGCGTCTGGAGCAGGCCGAGGTCGCGGCGGCGCAGGCGAGAAAAGCCGAGCTGGCTGCCGAGCGCAAGCGGCAGTTCAAGAAGGGCAAGCGGGAGTCTGACGGCAGTGACCGTCAACAGCCGGCGGTGAAGGGCAAAAAGCCTCGGGCGTAGCTGCGCTCGGGTCGTTCAGCGGGAATTGTGCCGGGTCAGAAGCTGTTGCGGGCACGGCATGCCGTGCCCCTGCGGCGGTGTTCATTTGCCAACACAACGCAATGCGAGTCCCCTGCCTGATTTTCTATGCCGTTTTGACGATGTTCATTCAGATGCAGGGGCTGAACTGCGGGTGCGTTCTCTGCTTGTGGTGTAGGGTCACGGCATGCCGTGACCGCAGGGTTGTCTGCAGCAAAGCAAGACTTGGCTCAGGCCAGATCTTGCAGGGCGCTTTCAACAATCGCCAGGCCTTCTTCCAGCAACTCATCTTCAATGGTCACCGGCATCAGGAAGCGGATGGTATTGCCGTGCATGCCGCAACTGAGCAGGATCAAACCCTTCTCTTTGGCCTTGGCGGTAATGGCTGCAGCCATGTCGGCACGTGGCTTGCGGCTTTGCTTGTCTTCAACCAGTTCAAAGGCCGCCATGGCGCCGAGATTGCGGCCATTGTCGACAAAGGGGAAGCACTCTTGCCAGTCGGCAAAGCGTTTGGCCAGCTTGTCACCCAGGCGCTGTGACTTGCCCAGTATGTCTTCGGTTTCGAATACGTCCATGACCGCCAGCACTGCAGCACAGGACACCGGGCTACCGGTGTAGGTGCCGCCCAGTGAATTGGGGCCGGAGCTGTCCATCAACTTGTCAGTGCCGACAATGGCTGAGATCGGCATGCCATCAGCCATGCTCTTGGCCATGGTCATCATGTCCGGCTCGACGCCGCTGTGTTCGATGGCAAACATCTTGCCGGTACGGCCAAAACCGCTCTGTACTTCGTCGACCACCATCAGGATGCCGTGCTCGTCACAAATCTCACGCACTGCCTTGAGAAAGCTGGGTGAGGCGGCATAGAAGCCACCCTCGCCAAGCACTGGCTCGATAAAGATAGCCGCGGTGCTTTCCGGTGCGGAATCCGTGCGCAGGGTCATGCGCAGGCCACGCAAGGCTTCTTCTTCGTCAACGCCGTGGTAGGGAACCGGATAGGGCGCACGGAACACTGTGCCAGGCATGGGGCCAAAGTCGCCCTGATAGGGCTTGACCTTGCCGTTCATGGCCATGGTCATGAAGGTGCGACCGTGATAGCCGCCGTCAAAGCAGATGACATTGGTGCGCCCGGTGGCGGCACGGGCGATCTTGACCGCATTTTCCAGCGCTTCGGCGCCGGAGTTGGCCAGCATGACCTTGGCATGACCACGCACGGGAGAAATCTTGCTCAGGGCTTCAGCAACACGCACATAGCCCTCGTAGGGCATGACGGTCTGGCAGGTGTGCATGACCTTATCGAGTTGAGCCTTGACCGCGGCGACCACCTTGGGGTGACGATGACCGATATTCAGTACGCCGATACCACCGGCAAAATCGATAAAGCGCTTGCCGTCAGCATCCTTGATGATGGCGTTCTCGGCATAGGCGGCAAAGTGTTCGTTGGGGCTGGCAGCCCCGGCGGCAACGTAGCGTTCTTTCAGGGCCTGAAGTTCGGCGTTGTTCACTGGTAACCTCCGTTGTGGTTCAAAGCATGGTCGACGTTTATCGACTTGTTTTAAGCGTAGTCGGCATTTGTTCTTTTTACCCTACACGGGTTAGGCGTAAGACCCCAGCAAAGATTGCTATCAAATATGTTGCCTGGGTGACACCTTGTTCAGCTCAGCAGTCCGGTAAAGGGCAGGTAGTCAAGCAGATCCCCTGGCTTGACCTCTACACCTGCCGGCAGAACAACCAGCCCGCTGGCCTGGCTGGCGCTGCTGAGAATGCCGGAGCTCTGATGACCGCTCAATTGCAGGCGACCCTGGTGCAGCAGGGCACGGGCGTACTCGTCGCGCTTGCCCGCTTTGTTCCAGACGAAGCCGGCGGGCATGGGCAGTGCCGTGGGCAGGTAGTCTGATGCGCCCAGACGGCGCAGCAGCCAGGGTTTCACCAGCAGGAGGAAGGTCACCAGAACCGCCGCTGGATTGCCCGGCAAACCCAGTACCGGGGTGCTGTCAATCTGGCCCAGGGTGAAGGGCTTGCCGGGTTTGATGGCCAGCTTCCATAGGGTCAGCTGGCCATTTTCGCGCAGTATCTGACCGAGATAGTCCGCCTCGCCAACCGAGACCCCGCCGGAGCTGATAATCAGGTCGCAGGTGTTGCCCAATTGTTGCAGTTGTTGCCTGATCAGGTCGGGGTCATCGGCGAGGATGCCGCCGTCGATCACCTCCTGACCAAGCTGGGTGAGCAGGCCGAACAGGGTAAAGCGATTGCTGTTGTAGATTTTCCCGGGTGCCAGAGCGGAGCCGGGTTCGAGCAACTCATCCCCAGTAGACACCACGCCAATACGCAGGGGTTGAGCGACACTGACCCTGTCTATTCCACAGCTGGCAATAACGCCGAGATCCTGCGGCAACAGGCGCCGGCCGCCAGTAAACAGGGTTTGCCCCTGGTGCAGGTCCTGGCCTTGTGGACGCACGTTCTGGCCGCTGCTGACAGGTTGCAGGAAATGCGCATTTCCACGGGCATCAATCTCGACATTTTCCTGCATCTCCACCGCATCGGCACCGGCAGGTATGGGCGCGCCGGTAAAGATGCGCGCACAGGTGCCGGGACTCAGCGGGGCGGGTGACAGGCCGGCGGTGATACGTTGTGCAATCGGCAGTGTTGCGCCTGCTGCCAGATCGGCGCTGCGCAAGGCATAACCATCCATGGCGCTATTATCCCAGGGCGGGACGTCGATACGGGTATTGATGGGGCTAGCCAGAATGTGTCCCAGTGCCTGCTGCAGTGGAAGCTCCAGGCTGGGCCTGGCGGGCTGCAGGCTGGCATGGTTGAGGATCTGGTTCAGCGCCTCGTTAACCGGGGTCAGAATCATCCCCGCGTCTCGCAGACGGGCGCCCTGGCCAGATGCTGGACAAAGTTGCAGGGCCGGGTACGGCTGTCCAGTTGCTCGGCCAGAATACCTTCCCAGGCGGTGCGGCAAGCGCCGGTAGATCCGGGCATGCAGACAATCAGCGTGCGATTGGCCAGTCCAGCGAGAGCGCGAGACTGCAGGGTAGAGGTGCCGATTTCCTGCCAGGACAGGTGACGAAACAACTCACCAAAGCCATCCACGGTCTTGTCCAGCAAGGGGGTAATGGCTTCGGGGGTGCTGTCGCGGCCGGTAAAGCCGGTGCCCCCGGTGATCAGGATGGCTTGCACGCCCGGGTCGGCAATCCAGGTCGAGACGCAGGCACGAATCTGGTAGATATCATCCGGCAGCAACTGCCGGTCTTGCAGCTGATGACCGGCTTTGCTGACGCTGTCGACCAGCAAGTGGCCCGAGGTGTCGTTCGACAGATTGCGGGTGTCACTGACAGTCAGTACTGCAACCTGCAACGGAACGAATTCACTGGCAGAATGAGACATGCCTAGGCATCCTTGTGGCTTGTTGATCAGTCTGTATTTATACCATATCTGTGACCTTGACGGAGGGGCTCGATGGCTGTGGATTGCCGCTTTCAACCCGCTGGACTGATTCTCGCCGGCGGGCGTGGGCAGCGCCTGGGTGGGCGGGACAAAGGCTTGATGCCCTGGCAGGGCCGTCCAGTTGCAGAGCATTTGAGTGCGCTGATGCGGCCATTGGTGACGGAGGTGCTGATCAGTTGTAATCGCAACCAGGATCGTTATCATCGTTGGGCGGATCGGGTGCTGGCTGATGCCGAAAGCGATTTCCCCGGCCCGTTGGCAGGGATACTGGCAGGCCTGCAAGCCTGCCAGGGCAGTCACTTGCTGGTGGTGCCCTGTGATTTGCCCCAGCTTGACCGCGACCTGCTGCAAGCGCTGCTGGCGCGCGCGGCTGAACAGCCCGAGCGTGCCGTATTGGTGCGTTCCGGCGAGCAGTGGCAGCCCCTGTTGGTGGTGCTGCCAAAAACCTTGTTACCTGCATTGCAAACAGCCTGGGCGGAGGGTGAGCGCAGCCCGCGTTATTGGTTGGCCAGTCAGCACCCAGCATTGCTTCAACTGAGCAGTGATGATGCGCGCCTGTTCAATGCCAACTTGCCGGATCACTGGGTTTCGTAACTCACTGCAGTGACACAAATTTTCATTGTCTGGCCTTGTGTAAATCATCCGTTTCGGTAAAATGCCCGACCATCACGGAGCGTAGCGCAGCCTGGTAGCGCGTCTCGTTCGGGACGAGAAGGTCGCTGGTTCGATTCCAGTCGCTCCGACCATTTCCCGAAAAAGCCCACTTTCAAGTGGGCTTTTTTGTATCTGCTGAACAGGCTCCACTCCAACAGTTGCATGGCAGGCAGGAAAAGCAGCAGGCCCGCACTTGGCGGGCCTGCTGTTGTCCATGATGAGGTCAGAAGCGGTAGTTGAAACCAACCTCGGCTGAACGCTCTGGCCCGACATAGATCCCCTGGCGCAAACCGGTGATGTAGCGTTTGTCCGTCAGATTCTTGATCGCGCCCTGCAGGCTCAGTTGTTCGCTCACGCGATACTTGGCGGTCAGGTCGTACACCGTGTACGAGCGCATTTCGCCACCCCAGATACCACCCGCAGCACCACTGGGGATATCCCGGGTATTGGCCGGGTCACCAAACTGGGAGCCCCGGTAGTGGGCAGAAAGTGCGCCGGCCCATGGCCCTTGCTCGTAGTTCAGCGCGGCATTGGCCATGTATTTGGGCGCATAGGGCAGACGATTACCCTTGAAGTCGCCACTACGGAATTCAGACTCGGGCACCCAGGTCAGGTTGGTGTCCAGGCTGAAACCGCCGCCCAGGGCAACACCCAATGCAGCTTCAAGGCCGTAATGGCGGGTTTTTCCGGCATTCGACTGTGACAGGTTGGGATCGGAGTTGCCGGTTACCACCTGATTGCGGAAGTCCATGTAGAAGGCGGCCACCTCATACTGCACGGTTCCCTGCTGGCCACGGATACCGAACTCATAGTTATCCGAGCGTTCGCCATCCAGCTTCTGGTCGGTCAGTCCGTCCAGCGCCACGCCATTGGAAGCGGGCGAGAAGGCGCGGTAGACGCCACCAAAGAGTTGCGCATCCGGCGTCAACTGGTAGGTGGCACCGACACCAGGCAGGAACTCAGTATTGCGTGTAGTAGCCGAGTCGTTGTTCTGGGTCAGAACGGTGCGCTTCTGCTCATAGGACTCTACGCGAAGACCCGGGGTTACGCTCAGGCGGTTACTCAGGACGAAGCGGTTATGTACGTAGGCGGCGATGCTGTCGGCCTGATCTTTGATGTGACGATCGTTTACGCCAGTACGGTCCTGGGCACGGGTAGCACGAATGCGTTTGTCGTCAGACTCTTCCTGCATGAAGCGCAGACCGAATTCTGCCTGGTTGATCAGGCCGAAGAGGTCATGGTCCAGGCTGAGGCGGGTTTCTACCCCGAAGCGTTCGAAGGTGCGGTTGTTGCCGGTCAGAGCATCGGTATAGATCCAGCGGCCTGCGGCGTTGGAGGCGGTGTTGTCAACGTTGTAACGCCAGTAGTCGCGGGTGACTTCGCTCCAGTAGGCGAGGGTGCGCAGGGTGGCACGATCATTCAGGTGCCATTCGTGGTTGACGTCAAAGGCCTTGCGGTCGGTCAGGTAGTAGTCGTCTGGCGCGGGGTTATAGGTCTTGCCGCGGCGGTAATCCTCGAGGAACAGGCCGCGATAGGAGATATTGGCTTCATTGTCGTACCAGGAAAACTTGAAGCCCAGGCTCTGGTTGTCGTTGAGCGCCACACCGGCTTTGAACATCAGGTCGGTCATCTCGTAACCCTTGTCCATGAAACCATCGCTGCGGGCGTGGGTCGCCACCAGCCCGCCAAAAGCCTCGCCTGAGGCGGTACGTCCACCGGCTTCGACGGTTGCTTCGCGGGTATTGAAAGATCCTACGCGACCGGAAACCGCTACACCGTCATCCGGCGTTTTAGTGATGTAGTTGACCACGCCACCAATAGTAGATGGACCATAACGCAGTGACGAGGAGCCTTTGAGCACCTCAATACGATCTACGCGCTGGATCCGTGGGTTGTAGTAACGGTCGTTACCGATAAACAAGCCGGGTGCTACTGGTACCCCATCTTCCAGCACCAGTGACTTGGATTCACTGGCAGACAGGCCGCGGATACCAAAGTTGCTGACAATGGCGGACTCTTCTTCAGTTTTGGTGTGAACGCCGGGAATGCGACGTAACACATCTTCTGTGGAGGTTGGCTGGATGCGTTCAATCTGTTCGCGATCGACGATCACAAAGGCGCCGGTCTGACGCAGGATGCTTTCTTCATCGCTGCCGATAACTTCCATCGCGGGCATACGCAGGGGTTCGCTGGTCTGGGCCATGAGAACGGATGGGAGCATGGCGGCAGCAATTGCAACGGCTACTCTGTGGCGACTGAAGTGATGCGTGTGTTTCATTCGGTTTTCCTGGGGTTGGTTTAGCACGTCTTTGCCCACTTGGTCTGCCTCGGCCAGTCACTCTGTGGTGCTGTGCCGTTGTCAAAGGGGGCGCTCCGAGGAGATTGATTGCGCGTGTGCGATTAACGCTGCGCACAATAAACAATAGCTATCAATCTCATTTGCTAAACGTATATATAATGAGAATCATTGTCAACAATTAGCCGCAAATAATATGAACCACCAGCAGCGTGGTGGTTGTGGGTGACCAACTCAGGATGGCTCAGGGGTTATAGGTGCGCTGGATCAGGCCACGAAAATACAACTCAAAGCGCAGCGTGAAGGCCCATCGCGGGTCAAAGTCCGCCCGTCTGGGGAAGTGCAACTCCGGAATCAGGTCGAGAAAAACCCGGTCACGGTGAATGTCGCGGCGATAATAGGCTTGCAGGTAATAATCATTGATGCGCGGGTCACTCAGGCTGTTGCCGATCATGACCGCTGAATAGCGGATGGCGCTGCGGTTACTGAGAATCTGGTGTAATTCTGCGCTTTCGGAAAACTCCAGGGTGTCTTCCTCTTCCTGCCACTGAAAGGTGGTCACAAAGCGCAGGTGCAACTGCTCATCAAGTGGGCGACCAACATCCCAGCGCGAACGCGCTGAATAACCCCGGTTGTTGAACCAGGAGGCCCGGTTATCCGATCCCAGTTGCCAGGGGCCCTGACCAAGGTCCCACAGGCGCTCAGCGGTAATCCGTGCGTAGGGGTCGAGGGGCCAGCGTAAGCGCACGCCGGCACCACTGCGGAAATTCCATTGCTCGCGTTTGTCGCGACCGCTGAGGCGGTCAAGGCCCAGCACGGTATCGCTGGTTGACGCCTGGTCATCGGGTACCCGGCCTGTGCCCTGGTCGGCCAGGGTGCCGCGGGCTTCCTCGGGTTCGCTCTCGATGATCAGACGCAATCTTTCTTCGGTCGTCGGCAGGTCGAGCCGAAAGCGTACGCCCAGATCATGCTCATTGGTATGGGCTTCTTCCCAGTCGTAGGTGTAACGCAGGCGCAGGTAAGAGGTGTTGTCGTAATCCGGGTATTCACGGGAAATAAAACCGTCCAGGTTGCGCGAGGTGGAGGTGACCCAGCGGGCAACCTGGTCATGCATGCGATCAGCCCGCTCCTCGCCCCAGGCGGGCAGGTCGGTATCATCTATAGGTGTCTGATCCTCGGCCAGCACCGGACTACTGACCAGCAAGAAAATCCATAATCCTGTGATGGTGATTCTGATCATAGGCCGGTGCATCCCTGAAGGCAGTGTCAGGTTTCAGGATAGCAGTTTGTGGCCGATAAGGGAGTCATTGGCAGGCTGGATGGGTAGAGGCGGATAGCAATAAATTTGGCTGTCGGGGTAAAGCTGTCCACACCATAGCTGGTCAACGGGAGCAGCGGGTTGGTTTCCGGGTAGTAGGCCGCGGCCTGTCCCGATGGAATGTCATAATCGATCAGGGTGAAGTTGTGCACCCGTCGTGGCACGGCATCATCCCAGAGCGACTCGATATCAACCCTGGCGCCTTCTGGCCAGCCGAGTCTTTCCCGGTCCAGGGCGTTGATGAAGAGCACCTGACGTTGGCCGCGAATACCCCGATAGCGATCGTCCAGGGCATAAATGGTGGTGTTGTACTGATCGTGTGAGCGCAGGCTCTGCAGAATGAGTTCGGGTTGTTGTCCGCTGCGGCGAACAGCGTCGGGCAGGTTATCTGGCGGAAGCGAGTAACTATTGAACTCGGCGCGACCCGACGGGGTGAGCCATTGATGCTGGTTAATGGGGTTGGGCAGGTGAAAGCCGCCGGGGGTGTCCAGGCGTTGCTCAAAATCGCTGAAGCCGGGAATACAGGCGGCGATCAGTTGACGAATCCGGCGGTAATCGCTCACCAATTCTGACCAGTTGACTGGCCAGTTACCCAGCGCGGCCTCTGCGATACCGGCAATAATGGCTGGCTCCGAGCGCATATCCCTGGATAGGGGTGGCAACTGTCCATAAGAGGCATGAATCATGCTGAAGGAGTCTTCCACGGTCACTGCCTGTGGCCCTGAAGCCTGTTGATCAATATCGCTGCGGCCCAGGCAAGGCAGAATCAATGCAGTCTTGCCGGTGGTCAGGTGGCTACGGTTGAGCTTGGTGCTGATCTGAACGGTTAACTGGCAGTTGCGCAGGGCCTGGTGGGCCTGCTGGCTATCGGGGGTGGCCTGGGCAAAGTTGCCGCCCAGGCCAATGAAAACGTCAACCTCGCCGGCCAGCATGGCTTGCAGTGCGGATACGGTGTTGTGCCCGGGCGAGCGGGGTGGTGAGAAGCCGAAATGCCGCTCCAGAGCGTCAAGAAACGCCGGTCCAGGGCGCTCGTTGATGCCCATGGTGCGGTCGCCCTGAACGTTGCTGTGGCCGCGCACCGGGCATACGCCGCTACCAGGGCGGCCCAGGTTGCCGCGCAATAACTGCAGGTTAACGATTTCGCGGATAGTGGCCACTGAGTTGTGATGCTGGGTAATCCCCATGGCCCAGCAGATAATCACGCGCTCTGATTGTGCATAGAGGCGAGCGGCCTGCTCAAGTTCAGCCAGGCTGAGGCCCGACTGCTGGCAAATCCTGTCCCAGGGTGTGGCATCCAGCTGGGCCAGATAGGTCTCAAGGCCTTGGCAGTTGGCCTGTATAAAGTCATGATCGAAAATAGCCGGAGCGCCACTGGTTTGTGCTTGTTGCTCCCATTGCCAGAGAAACTTGGCCATGCCTTGCAGGGCTGCCAGGTCACCGCCTAGGTGAGGACGAAAGTAGGCGCTATGGGTCAGCTCGGAGCTGTTGCCGAGCATCTGTTGCGGGCTCTGGGGATGCTGGAAGCGCTCCAGCCCGCGCTCGCGCAAGGGGTTGAAGCAGACGACCTGAGCGCCGCGGCGCACAGCATGGCTAAGGGTTTCCAGCATGCGTGGATGATTGCTGCCGGGGTTTTGCCCAAACAGGAAGATGGCATCCGCCTGGGCAAAATCATCCAGGGTGACGCTGCCTTTACCATTACCCAGACAGCTGCTGAGGGCTACGCCGCTGGCCTCATGGCACATGTTCGAGCAATCCGGAAAGTTGTTGCTACCCAGGGCCCGGACCATCAGCTGATAGAGGAAAGCCGCTTCATTGCTGGCGCGTCCTGAGGTATAGAACTCGGCCTTGTTCGGGTTATCGAGTGCGCGCAGATGAGTGCCGATCAGGGCAAAGGCGTCATCCCAGCTTATTGGCTGGTAATGGCTGGCGCCGGGGTGCAGGACCATGGGCGTGGTCAAGCGTCCCTGGTATTCCAGCCAGTAATCCGATTGCGCGCGTAACTGATCCAGGCTGTAGCGGGCAAAAAACGCCGCATCCGCTGCACGCCGGGTCGCTTCCCAGTTAACCGCCTTGGCGCCGTTTTCACAGAATTTGATCGGGCCGGCAGCGGGATCATCGCCCCAGGCACAGCCCGGGCAGTCAAAGCCGCCATGCTGGTTGGTACGCAGCATGGCCCGCAGGTTCTTCAGCGGCTGGCGACTGTTCAGCCAGGCCTGAGTCACACTACGCAGAGCGCCCCAGCCTGCAGCAGGGCCATGGTAAGGGCGGTAGATGGGTGAGTGGCTCATCAGGCTGGCCCCGCCTGATACACGCGTGGAGCTGCGTGCTGGGGCAAATGAATCAGGTTCAGTCCCAAAGCCGTTGCCCAGCGCACACTGAGTTGACTGGGCGCTGCCAGGCTGACCAGGGTCGGCAAGCCGGCGCGCACAGCTTTGTGCACCAGTTCCAGGCTACAGCGGCTGGTCACCACTGCAAAACCTTCGCTGCCGGATAGTTCGGCTACGGCCATGGCGCCAATCAGTTTGTCCAGGGCGTTGTGGCGGCCGATATCTTCGCGGCACAGTCGCAACTCACCGTCGGCATCGACAAAGCCGGCTGCATGCATGGCGCCAGACGACTGTGCCCGGGTTTGCGCGGCAGATAGTCGTTGGCGTAAGCCAGCCAGGTGAGAGGCCGCTGGCAGACTGTGTCCGGGCAAGGTTGATAATTGCGGGAGCGCTTGCTCCAGGGCACTGCTGCCGCATAGTCCGCAGCCGGAGGTGCCGGCCAATTGTCGGCGCTGCTGCTTGAGCTGCCACAGCCGCCGGCTGCTCAGTTGCAGCTCCAGCTGGTAGTGATCCTCTGCTGGTTGGATGTTGATATCCAGCAGTTCATGGGGCTGCTCAATAATGCCCTGGCCGAGGCTGAAGCCAATGGCATAGTCATACAGATCGCACGGACTGGCCATCATCAGCGCATGGTTCAGCCCATTGTAATTGATAGCGACAACGACCTCGTCAGCCAGGCAGGCAGTATGTTGCTGGCCTGGGGCATGCAACACCTGGTAGCTGAAGGTGGTGGCAGGTGAAGGCTGGGACATGGGAGCTAGACTCGCTGGCATGCAGGTTTATCAGCCAAGGCTAGGCGCTGTGCCGAGGTGCGTCCAATTGCTGCTGCCGATCAGTCGATCATTTCTGTCTATGGCTCGCCTGTGGGCGCCAGCGCCAGCGGTCTGGCGGCATCAAAGCAGGTCTGAGCTACTACGCTGGCTGGTTGCTGGCGCCTTATGATCAGGCCAATCGGGGCCAGCGGGCTGTGTTCGGAAATCGCACTCCAGGCCAGATCAGGGTTGCTGGCGAGCAGTTCGCTATCTTGTGGCACTACGCTGGCGCAGAGCCCGAAACGGACACTGTGTAAGAGCTGTTGCACGGCATCGCTTTCGACTACGAGCCTGGCTGTTAACCCTCTGCTGCGTAAGGCCTGGTCGACAGCCTGGCGAAAGTGCATGCCGGTGGACAGCAGCCCCAGCGGCAGGCTGGCGACGGCCTGCCAGGTGAGGGGCGGTCCAGGTGGGCTGATATGTTCTGGTGCATAGAGCAGGCCCATGACTGGCGTTGCCAGGATCTGACTGTCGAAGCTGGTGGCGTCGATTTTACTCAGGTAGCACAGTCCCAGATCAATCTGGTTGCTGGCCAGCTGATCAATGATCTGCTCGCTGCTGAGTGTTGTCAGTTGCAGCCGCAATTCAGGGTGTGCTGATCGCCATAGAGCCAGCAAGCGCGCGGGGTTGAAACCAGCAAGCGGCACCATGCCCAATCGCAGGGTACCAATCAGTTGACCACGACAGGCTGCGGCCTCGGCCAGCAGGCCGTCATGGGCCCGCATCAGGCTGCGGGCCCAGGCCAGGATACGTTTACCTTCCGGGGTGAAATCATGGAAGCGCTGGTCACGCTGTACCAGAGTCAGTCCCAGCTGCTCCTCGAGCTGGCGTAAGCGCGTTGACAGGCTCGGCTGGGTCACATGGCAGCGCTCGGCGGCCTGACCAAAGTGGCGGGTTTCATCCAGTGCGATCAGAAACTGAAGTTGTCGGATATCCATGGTATGCCAGGTTCAATGTTAAAGTATCAGCATACGCTCTCAAGGCCAGAAGAACTGCACATGATTGAACTGGACAAGAACCTGGAGCTGGATGAAGCGGAGGTCGAGTGTTTGCCGATCCGCGCCCAGGGCGCTGGTGGGCAAAACGTCAACAAGGTATCCAGTGCCATTCATTTGCGCTTTGATATCCAGCGCAGCAGCCTGCCGGAATATTGCCGGGAGCGATTGCTGGCGCTGAATGACAAGCGTATCAGCAAAGAGGGTGTGGTCGTGCTCAAGGCCCAGCAATACCGTACCCAGGAACAGAACCGTGACGATGCCATCCGGCGCCTGGTTGAGCTGATCAACAGTGCGCTGGTTGAGGTCAAGCCTCGGCGGCCAACCAAGCCCGGGCGAGCAGCAAAAAAACGCCGCCTGGATGAAAAAACCCGCCATGGGCAGCGTAAGCAGCTGCGCGGGCGGGTGGATATCTAGTTTTTCATCATCCTGGGCTCGGGCCGAGCGCCAGCTTGACTCAGGGCTCACGCACCCGGCGCACGGCATCCAGCCAACCTTTGTACAGTTGGTCACGTGTGTTGTCAGACATGTCCGGATTGAAGCCGCGCTCGCAGTGCCACTGTGCGGCAATCGCCTCCAGATCGGGGAACAAGCCTGTTTGCAGGCCAGCAAGGTAGGCCACACCCAGCGCCGTAGTCTCGGTTATTTCAGGCCGTTCAACGGGGACGCCGAGGATATTGGCCAACGACTGCACTACCCAGCTGTTGACTACCATGCCACCATCGACGCGCAGTGCTGAGGTGCTGGCAGCACCATCAGCCTGCATGGCGTCCAGCAGGTCGCGGGTCTGGAAGCAGACTGACTGCAAGCCAGCGGTAACGATCTCGGCGATGCCGGTATCCCGGGTCAGGCCAAAAATGGCACCTCGAGCTCTGGGGTCCCAATAGGGTGCACCCAGCCCGGTAAAGGCGGGGACCAGATAGACGCCGCAATCATGCCCGGTCTGTTCGGCCAATGCCTCGGTCTCACCGGCATGCTGGATCAGCTTGAGACCGTCACGCAGCCACTGAATGGCTGCACCCGCAACGAAAATACTGCCTTCCAGGGCATAGGTGACCCGGCCCTGGAGTCGGTAACCCACGGTGGTGAGTAGCCGGTTGCTGGAGCGGATGGGCTGCTCGCCCGTGTTCATGACCATAAAGCAACCGGTGCCGTAGGTGCTTTTTACCATGCCGGGTTGAAAGCAGGCTTGCCCGACCAGTGCTGCTTGCTGGTCACCGGCCATGGCGGCAACGGGAATCGCGGCGCCGAGCAGGTCGGGATCGGTTGCGCCGAAGTCAGCAGCGGTGTCCATTACCTCGGGTAACAGGCTGGCAGGAATGTCGAACAGCTGCAGCAAGTCAGGGTCCCAGGTCTGGGCTTGGATATTGAACAACAGGGTGCGAGAGGCATTGGTGGCATCGGTGCGATGAACCTTGCCACCGGTCAGGCGCCAGAGCAGAAAAGTATCCACAGTACCAAAACGCAATCTGCCTTGCTCGGCACGGTCTCTGGCGCCTGGTACGTTCTCCAGCAGCCAGCGTAGCTTGGTTGCGGAAAAATAGGGGTCGATCAACAATCCGGTTTTCTCGCTGACCAGAGGCTCGTGTCCGTCTGCTTTCAGCGCAGCACAATAATCGGCGGTACGGCGATCCTGCCAGACAATGGCGCGGTGCAGCAGCTCACCACTCTCGGCATCCCACAGCAGCGTGGTTTCGCGCTGGTTGGTAATGCCGATAGCGCGGATGCTGCTGGCTGGCATGTTTTGCTCGCTGAGCAGGCGACGGCAGACATCCAGCGTGCTGCGCCAGATTTCTTCGGCGTCATGTTCCACCCAGCCATCCTGGGGAAAATACTGGGGAAACTCTTCTTGCGCGCTGCCCAGTGGCTTTCCTTTGGCATCGAACAGGATCGCCCGACTGCTGGTGGTGCCCTGGTCGATGGCAAGAAGGTGGGTGGCCATGGTGTCGGTATCCTGTAGCTTTACTGTTATTGTAGAGCGCATCTAATGCGTGACTGTGCCCGACAGGTTAAACGTCCGCGCCGGGCAGGCCAAGGGGCAGCGGGCTGTTTTTCCACACGGGCAGGGACGGGGGGTAGATGCAGCACTCTGATGATGTGACCACCGCTGCGGTGGCAAATGATAGCTATGATCTGGTGGTGATTGGCGGTGGTATCAATGGCGTCGGAATTGCCAATGATGCCGCTGGCCGCGGCCTGCGCGTGCTGCTCTGTGAGCAGGCTGACCTGGCGGCACACACCTCCTCGGCCAGCAGCAAGCTGATTCATGGTGGCTTGCGCTACCTGGAGCAGTATGCCTTTCGCCTGGTCCGCGAGTCGCTGAATGAGCGCGAGATCCTGTTGGCCAAGGCCCCGCATATCATCTGGCCGTTGCGCTTTGTTCTGCCGCACGAGCGTCATTTACGGCCCCATTGGATGCTGCGTGCCGGGCTGTTTCTCTATGACCATCTTGGCCGTCGAGATCGCTTGCCCGGCTCACGGGCGGTCAAGCTGGCGGCGGATAACCCGTTGCGCGCGGATTTGACCCGGGCATTCGAGTATTCGGACTGCTGGGTGGATGATGCCCGGCTGGTTATGCTCAATGCCGTGCAAGCCGCTGAAGCAGGGGCGCTGATATTGCCACGCACTCGCTGTATCGGAGCTAGACGTGAGACTACCCACTGGTTGGTCAGTTTACAGGCGGAGGATGGCGTGCGTGAGGTGCAGGCCCGTGCCCTGGTGAATGCGGCCGGCCCCTGGGCTGCGCGGGTGATCGAGGACGCTCTGGACCTGCCAAGTCCGTTCGGGCTGCGCCTGGTGCAGGGCAGCCATATCGTCCTGCCGCGTCTGTATTGCGGTGAGCAAGCGTATATCTTGCAGAATGCAGACCGGCGGATTGTCTTTGTGCTGCCCTATGAAGATGACTTTACCCTGGTGGGTACCACGGATCGCGACTATCAGGGCGACCCTGCACAGGTCAGGCCGACCCGAGAGGAAGAAGATTATCTGCTGGGTGTTGTCGGGCATTACTTCCGGCAGACAGTGGATCGCCAGCAGATTCGCCATCGTTACGCCGGTGTCCGGCCCTTGCTGGATGATGCCGGAGACAACCCCTCGGCAGTAACCCGCGACTATACCTTGTCCTTGCAGGGTGAGATTGATCAGCCGGCGTTACTCAGTGTTTTTGGCGGCAAGTTGACGACCTATCGCCGCCTGGCCGAGTCGGCGCTGGCGCGATTGCAGCCCTGGTTTCCTTACATGGGCCCAGCCTGGACGGCGCATACGCCCCTGCCGGGAGGTGATTTTACGGAGCCGCAGGTAGTGCTGGACGCAATGACGGCAGAGTTTCCCTGGCTCACTTCAGCACAGCGGCAACGCTATGTGCGCAGTTACGGTCGGCTCTGTTGGCGCTTTCTTGCCGGTGCCCGCTGCGCAGAGGATCTGGGTGAGGGTTTTGGTGCAGGCCTGACGGCGGCCGAGCTGCGTTATCTGTGTCGGCATGAATGGGCTGTTACTGCTGAGGATGTACTATGGCGGCGCAGCAAACTGGGTTTGCACCTGAATGCGGTTGAGCAGGCCAGGGTAGCTGACTGGCTTGCGCAGCATGCACGGGTGACGCCGGCGAGCTGACCGACAGGGAAGAAAAAATACAAGCAGGAGTCACTGTGTCAAATCTGGATAATCAGAACCGGGTCACGCTGGATGAACCAGCGCTGCTGGCCGAGCGACGTGGCTTGCGGCAGCTGCGCTTCAGTCCGGGGCTGGAGCAGGACTTTGCCCATTACATGCACGTGCGCCTGGCCAATCGTGCGCCTGTGGTGGCGATCTGTGCCGGCAGCTTCATGTTGCTGTTCATGCTGCTTGACTGGGTCTATCTGAGTGTTGCTATCTACCAGATTTCCATTCCGGTGCGCCTTGTTGTGCTGCTGGTGGTGGCCTGGGCCATCTGGTATTCCGCCCGTCCGGCCAGGGTGGCGCCAGCCCAGGCGTTTGCCGTTTCTATCCTGGCCTATATCCTTACCGGTTTGATGGTCGCCATGGTTATCGTAGCTGCACGGCAGGTTGATTTGCCGGTCAGCGTCACCCATGAAGGGCTGTATCTGGTGCTCCTGGCCGGTTTTTTTCTGCTCGGTCAGCCGACGCGGCATGCGGTTCTCGGCTCCTGGATCATTGTGCTGGTCTACTTGATGGCGGAATATGCTGCCGGCTCAGCGCGCAGTATTATTTTCAGTAGCGGCCTGTACCTGAGCTGCTTTACGCTGATTGGCACCTTCGGCGCCTATCTGTATGAGTACATGCTGCGCTACGGTTTTCTCAATGAGGGCTTGATGCAGGCCGCGCAGCGCCGCGCCGAGCGGGAGAGTCAGAGCAAGACACGCTTTCTGGCAACCTCCAGCCATGATTTACGCCAGCCATTGCATGCGATGACCTTGTTTATCGAGAATCTGGATGGCCGTATCACCGACCCGGAGGCCCGTAGTACGCTCAAACGCCTGGCCGACTCGGCCCATGTGCTGCAAGACATGCTGAATGCGCTGCTGGATATTTCCCGCTTGAGCGTCGGCATGGTGCAACCGCAATTGCAGACGATCAATCTGCACCCCTGGCTCAGCCGGCTGCTGGCCAGTATGGAGGCGAGCGCGCGCACCCGGGGTGTTGAACTGCAACTGTTATGTCCGCCCCGGGCTGCGGTGCAGAGTGACCCGGTACTGCTGGAACGCCTGGTACGCAATTTCCTCAATAATGCACTGGTACATGCACGCGCCAGCGAGGTGCGGGTGGAGCTCAGTCAGGCTGCTGATCGCTGGCGACTGGCAGTGGTTGATGATGGCTGCGGTATGACGGCGGCTGATCAGGAGCGTATCTTTGAAGAGTTTACCCAGTTGTCCAATCCGGCTCGAAGCCTGGATAAAGGGGTAGGATTGGGGTTGTCTATCTGTCGCCAGTTGCTGCATCTGCTGGCGTATCCTTCCGGGCTGGTGTCGGCACCTGGTCAAGGTTCCCGCTTCTGGTTCGAGGTGCCGCAAGCCGATTGGCGCGAGCAAGCCGACACCACGCTGCGTCAGTTGCAGCCCGGCCTGCAGGGCACAGTGGCGATTGTTGATAATGATGCTATCAATCGTGAGGCGATGCAGGGTCTGCTGGCCCAGTGGGGGCTGCAAGTAGTCAGCTACGCAACGCCGGCAGCGGTCATGCTGGAGCTTGAACGTGCCGGCGTTGATGTCTTGCTGGCAGATTATCGACTGGAAGGTGATAGTAACGGCATTGAACTGGTGCGCCAGTTGCGGACCAGCAAGCGCTTTTCCGGGCCGGTGGTATTAGTGACGGCGGACACCAGCCAGGAGGTTGCCGAGCAGGCTCGGCAGATGGATATCAGCGTGTTGTACAAGCCAGTATTGCCGTCACGGCTGCGGCGGCAATTGCAGTCACTGCTGCGTAACCCGCCTAGAAACTGACCAGTCCCAGACGCCGTGCCTGGGCTACACACTCGGTACGATTATGGCAGTCGAGGGTAGCAAACAGGGCCTTGAGATGGGTTTTTACGGTATCTTCAGACAGCGATAGGCGCTGACAGATCACCTTGTTGGGCAAGCCCTCGGCCAGCAGGTCAAGAATCTCCAGTTGCCGCGGCGTGACTCCGAGCTGGCGCGCACAACTCTGGCGATCCAGGGGTTGATTGTCACCGGCAATCACCACCTGCTCGCCGAACAGCAGCCGGGTAACCGCATCCTGCAGTAATTGCCCGTTGGCGGTCTTGCTGATAAAGCCCGCCGCGCCAGACTGCAGCGCCGTGTCCAGGTCGCTTGGGCTGTTGCTGGCTGTCAGGATGGCAATGGGAGCGGCCGGATCAATCTCGCGCAGGCGTTGCAGCAGGCTGAGTCCACTGCTGTCGGGCAGTTGCAGGTCTAGCAGAACCAGGTCGTAACTGTGGTCGGCGACTTGCTGTTCAGCCTCGCGCGCCGTACCCGCATGATCAATGATCACGCCTTCACACAGGTTGCTCAGGGTCAAGCCCAGGCCGTCAAGATAGATCTGGTGATCATCGATCAGCAGCAGGCGCGTATCTGGTGGCAGTGAAGCATGAGCCATGCAGCAATATCCCTCGATGAGGAGGTACCGTGAAATTTGGCACCCTTGTTGTTATTGACTGCATGATAAGCAAACAGGAGCCAAATATCCATTGTTGGTCACATTGCGATCTTGGCTCGCATGCCGGGTCAGTTTGCCTTGTTGTCCATGCTTTGGCGCAGGCTGCTCAGTTCTTTGCGCAATTCACGCACTTCCTGTAACAGCAGCTCCTGATTGACGCCGGACAGGCTGGAATGCGGATGCGTATGAGCCGCTTCTTCCAGTGAATGCTGGCCATCAGGCCCCGCCTTGCTGGCCGCAACGCGCTCGCGCTGGTTCTGGATGGCATCGACGATAACGGCAATGAACAGGTTCAGCATCATGAAGGTGGCAATCAGGATGAAGGGCACGAAATACAGCCAGGCCAGGGGGTACACCTCCATCACCGGACGTACTATGCCCATCGACCAGCTTTCCAGGGTCATGATCTGGAACAGGCTGAACAGGCTCGCGCTCAGGGTGCCGAACCACTCGGGGAAAGCGGGACCAAACAGCTGGGTAGCAATAACGGCCGCTACATAGAACACCAGGCCGAGCAGGGCGACAATGCTGCCCATGCCAGGCAGTGAGGCGAGCAGCGATTGCACGACGATTTTCATGCTTGGCACCAGGGCGATCAGGCGCAATACCCGCAGTACCCGCAAGGCGCGCAATACGGCCAGCGGCCCGCTGGCGGGAACCAGGGCGATGGCGATCACTATGGTATCAAACAGGCCCCAGGGGTCGGTCAGCAGGCGCCAGCCATGGGCAACAAAGCGCAGACTGATCTCGATAACGAAGATAGCGAGGATCAGTTTATCCAGCGTCAGCAGCAGGGTGCCCCACTCCTGCATGATCTGCGGTGAGGTTTCCAGCCCCAGTACGACGGCATTGATCATGATCAGTGCCATGATGAAAAACTGTGCGCGTGGGCGTTCTATCCAGTCGGCCAGCCGCTGTCGCCAGGGCTGCTGAGAAAATACAGTGTCAGTCATAAGTCCGGTGTGTCGTTGCTTGTCAGGATGTGGTCAGCGGATCTGACCACATAATCAGGCGGGAGTTTACTCGTCTGCGGCGAAGGCGCACAGGGTAAAGGTCGGAATGTCGGCATCCTGCATCAGGCGAGAGCCACCTTGGTCGGGCAGGTCAATGATGGCGGCGGCTTCATAGACCACTGCGCCCAGTTGCTTGACCAGTTGGGCGGCCGCGAGAAAGGTGCCACCGGTTGCGATAAGGTCATCCAGCAGTAGCACCTGATTGCCGGGTTGCAGCGCGTCGCGATGAATTTCCAGAGCAGATTCGCCGTATTCACTCTGGTAACGCTGCTCCAGCGTGTCTGCCGGCAATTTGCCGGGTTTACGCAGCAGAATCAGTGGCTTGTTCAGCTCATAGGCCAGTACGGCGCCGAGCAGAAAGCCGCGCGCATCAATAGCGGCAATGTGGGTGACCGGGCTTTCGACATAACGCTGGATCAGGCTGTCGGCAATCATGCGCATGGCGCGCGGCGACTGGTAGAGTGGAGTAATATCACGGAAGGTCACCCCGGGCTTGGGGAAGTTCGGCACCGGCCGGACCTGTGATTTGATGTCGTATTCGTCGAAGATCATGCCGAACCCTTACATTGCTTTAATCAAATTGACCACCGGCCAGGGCGCAGAGTTGGGCGTGGTCGAGAATTTCGATCTGCTTTCCTTCGGCAGCAATCAGTTGCTGCTGTTGAAAGCGGGTAAACACACGGGATACCGTTTCCACCGCCAGCCCCAGGTAGTTGCCGATTTCATTACGCGACATGGCCAGGCGAAAGGCGGTGGCGGAATAGCCACGGGCACGAAAGCGTGCGGAGAGGTTGATCAGTAGCGTAGCGATGCGCTCATCCGCGGTTTTCTTCGATAGCAGCAGCATCATTTGCTGGTCGTCACGGATTTCACGGCTCATCAGGCGCATGACCTGTTTGCGCAGCTGGGGTACGGCAGCGGTCAGGTCGTCAAGGCGCTCAAAGGGGATTTCACAGACTGAGGTGGTTTCAAGTGCAACTGCGGACACCGGGTAGCGTTCATCATCCATGCCGGAAAGGCCGATCATTTCGCTGGCCAGATGAAAGCCGGTAATTTGCTCCTCACCGCTGTCTGATACGCTGAAGGTCTTGATTGCACCGGAGCGCAGGGCATAAATAGAGCTGAAGGGGTCGCCCTGACGGAACAGGTTTTCACCTTTTTTCAGTGGTCGACCGCGCTTGACGATATTGTCCAGGGTGTCCAGTTCCTCATCCTGCAGGGAGAGGGGCAGGCACATGGCTGCCAGACTGCAGTCTTTGCAGTGCGCTTCAGGTAGGGCGCGCAGTTTCAGGGCATCACTCATGGTCGGCTTCCAGCTTCCGGGCTTTTATTCGTGAAAGCCTACAACATGGCGGCCACTTTAGCCATTACTGCCTACCAGCATAGCCAGCCTTGATGGACTGGCCAAAGTTGAGCAGGGCCGATGCTTCAGGGATATTGGTATTCGGCGGCAAATTGTCCGCGGGCTATGCGTTGCTGCCAGTCAGCCAGTTGCCGGGCGTTACGCCAGTTCAGACCCTTGACCTGGCTGGTTGCGCCCAGGCCAAGCCCCAGGCTGTCGTAGTCAAGCACGCTGGAGATGACCTCGATTGTGGCCTGCCGCTGATTATCCTCCGCCGCCATTGCCAGCGGATCCTGGGGCAGCACGAAGAGCCCGGCTTGCAGCTGCCGGTAGCCGGCTGTGCACAGGTAATGCTCCAGCCAGACGCTGGCTGCCTTGATCTCGCCGGAAGCTGGCAGGTGGTTGCGATTGATTCGTCGCTGCAAGGGATAGTGTTGCGGTTGGTGGTAGTAGCGGGTGACCCGAATACGCTCTGGTTGCCAGGCAACCAGGGTTTCAAGTGTCTGACGAAAGCTTGCCAGGCTCTGCTCGGGCAGGCCGGTCATGACCTCGACGCCGATACTGTGAAAACGCAATGTGCGTGCTGCAGTCAGGCACTCAGCCAGTTGCTGCTCACCCTGTAGACGATTGATGGCCTGCTGCACAGTCGGGTCAAGGCTGGGCTGCATGATGCTCAGCCGGTTGAAGCCGAGCCCGCGCAACAGGTCCAGCGTGGCCCAATCCACTTCGCGCGGGTCGATGGCAACACTGGCATCGATAGCAGGCAGGTCACTCAGGTCAAAGTATCGCTGCAGGTTCTGCATCAGTTGTACCAGTGCCCGATGCCCGGCAAAGGTCGTGGTGCCGCCGCCCAGGTGCAGCTGCACGACTTGCTGACGGCGATCAAGCTGTCGACTCAGAGTTTCCATTTCCCTGCCCAGCAGGCGCATGTAGTCATGCGCCTTGCTGCGATCCTTGGCAATGACCCGGCAGCGCGTGCAAAAGTGACAGGCATTGGCACAGAAGGGCAGCTGGAGCGTCAATGCCAGAGGGCGTCGGGCCAGCCGGCTGGCCCGCAGTGCACGGCGGATGGCAAGGTGGTCAGCGGGGTGTAAAACCTGCGGTTGCAATACACTCGGGCCAACCCCGGGTTGGCCGATGGTGGCAGGCACGGGCTGGGCGGCGTGCATCGGCATTCCCTCACTGAAACTGAAAACGAGGTTCAGTGTAAGGGCGCGCTATCCATAGGGTGTTGATGTGCGTCAACTGCAGGCGTTGCCTCACTATTGTGGCTGTGCCCCATCAGCCAGGCTTTATGCGGGCCGGGCAGGGTCCAGATACCAAAGGCAATGACCAGCAAGGCGGCGCTGATGCGTACCTTACGCAAACGTAGCAGTTTCAGCAGGCGCTCGGCAGCAACGCCGGTGGCCAGCAGGGTAGGCAGGGTGCCAAGCCCGAATGCCAGCATCAACAAGGCGGATTGACCGGCATGCCCCTGACTGCTGGCCCAGATCAGGGTGCTGTAGACCAGGCCGCAGGGTAACCAGCCCCAGAGTGCGCCAACGGCCAGTGCGCGTGGTGCGCTGGTGATCGGCAGCATGCGGCTGGCCAGTGGCTGGATATGCCGCCACAAGCCCTTGCCCAGACGTTCGATATAGGTGAGTCCGGCCCACCAGTTGGCCAGATACAAACCCATGGCGATCATCATCAGACCTGCCAGAGTGCGCAATGCGCGTCCTAGTCCAAGGTCCTGGGCCAGCCAGCCAAGGCCGCCAAGAATGGCGCCGGCCAGGGCATAACTGGCAATGCGCCCGAAGTTATAGCCGAGCAATACCCGCCAAAGTACCCAGCCCTTGCGCTGCTCAACCGGAATGGCCAGAGTCATTGCGCCCATCAGGCCGCCACACATGCCGATACAGTGGCCGCCTCCGAGCAGGCCCAGGGCCAGGGCGGTCAGTAGCAAGGGCAGCAGTTCGGCGCTCATGCGTCACCCGAGTCCGATCGGGGCTTGACCGCGGGCTTTTGCTCCGTAGTCTTGGGCGGCTCGTTGTCGACGACGTCTTCGCCCGCCTGGGCGGCAAGGTGGGCGGGATCTTCATCGTCGAACAGAATGCTGTGGGCGGGCCCGTCCAGGTCGTCATACTGTCCACTGTTCACCGCCCAGTTGAAGATGAGCACCGCCACGATAACCAGCAAAACGGCAATGGGTACCAGGATATAGAGAACGGTCATGCAGTTTGCTCCTGCCAGTGGCTGCGTGCGGCCTGGTTGCGCTGGCTGTCGGGCCCCAGGCGTAACAAGCGGAGAGCATTGAGTACCACCAGCAGCGAACTCAATGACATGCCCAGGGCGGCAATGGCCGGTGTCACCATGCCAACGGCTGCCAGGGGCAGCATGCTGGCGTTATAGGCCGCCGCCCAGAACAGGTTTTGCAGCATGATCCGCCGGGTGCGGCGGGCACCATTGAGGGCCTGCAGCAACACAGCGAGATGGCTGCTGAGCAGTACGGCGTCGGCACTGGTTTTGGCCAGGTCCGAGGCATCACCCATGGCTACGGAAATGTTAGCACTGGCGAGTACCGGCACGTCGTTGACCCCGTCACCCAGCATCAAGACCCGGTGTCCGGCTGCCTGTTGCTGGCGCACATAGGCCAGTTTGTCATCCGGGCTGGCGTTGCCGATGGCGGTGGCAATGTTCAGTTGGCTGGCCATGCGATCAACCACCTGCTGGTGATCGCCTGAGAGCAGGATAACGTTCATGCCGCGCTGTTTGAGTCCTTGCACCAGTTGGTTGGCATCCTGGCGCAGGCGATCATTAAGGACAAACCAGCCAAGCGGCCCGCGTTGATCACCCAGGAGTAGCCACTGCCCGGGTTCAGTCGGCAACTCAGGGGGCTGATAACCACCGAGTTCGGCTACAAACTGTGGCTTGCCGATGCGCAGTAGCTGACCATCGCAGATCCCTTCAAGGCCTTGGCCCGGCACATTGCGGATGTCGTCGGCAGGATTCAGGCTGCGCCCGAAGGCGCGGGCAATGGGGTGCTCGGAATGCGCTTCAAGCTGGCGTGCCCAGGTCAGCAGGCGATCTGCGTCCAGGTCAGCCAGTGGTTCAATGCGTTCCAGGGTCATACGGCCTTCGGTCAGGGTGCCGGTTTTGTCCAGAATCACCGTATCGACCGTGTTCAGCCCTTCCAGCACATGGCCCCGGGTAACCAGTAATCCCAGTTTGTGCAAGCTGCCGGTAGCTGTGGTCAGCGCGGTGGGTGCTGCCAGTGACAAGGCACAGGGGCAGGTGACCACCAGCATGGCAATCACGATCCAGAAGGCGGTATCCAGATCTGTCAGCCACCACCAGGTGCCGCCAATGACGGCTGCGGCCACCAGCACCACGATGAGAAAATAATGCGCGACCACATCGGCTATCCGACCGAGACGCGGTTTGTCACTTTGTGCCCGCTCGAGCAGGCGCACGATGGCTGAGAGACGTGTGCGCTCACCGGTTACGGCAACCCGGATGCGCAATGGCCCCTCCACATTCAGGGTGCCGCCAGTTACCCGGTCGCCTGCTTGCCGGGACAGGGGCAGGTATTCACCGGTCAGGGCCGACTCATCTACACTGCTGTGCCCTTGCACGATCTCTCCGTCAGCCGGAATGGTTTCGCCGGGTTTGACATCGAGCAGGTCGCCAGGCTCGACCTCACTGAGCATAATCCGCTCGCTGGCGCCCGTACTGTCGACCCGGACAGCGGTAGGTGGCAACAGGTTGACCAGTCGCGCGGTACTTTCCAGTGTGCGTTGGCGCGCACGACGTTCCAGATAACGTCCGGCGAGCAGGAACAGGGCAAACATGGCTACCGAATCAAAGTAGATTTCACCGGTGTTGCTCAGGGTGGCCCAGACGCCGGCCAGGTAGGCACCGCCAATGGCCAGCGAAACCGACACATCCATGGTCAGGCGGCGGGTTTTCAGGTCACGCCAGGCGCCCTTGAAAAAGGGCACGCAACTGTAGAACACGATGGGGGTGGTCATGATCAGGCTGACCCAGCGCAGCAATACTTCCATTGCCGGCGTGATGTCCTGGTTGAACTCCGGGGACAGTGCCATGGTGGCCATCATCACCTGCATGAACATCAGGCCGGCAAGGCCAAGGCGACGCAGGTAGCGGCGGTTCTCTTCGGCCATTTGCAGGCTGGCCCGGTCATCCTCATAGGGGTGTGCGGTATAGCCGATGCGCTTGAGTTCACCCAGTAGTGCCGAAGGTTGAATCTGGTCTGGATCCCAGACCAGGGTCAGGCGGTGATTACTCAGGTTCAGGCGTACTTCCTGTACCCCGGGCAGCTTGCCCAGCCGTTGTTCGATCAGCCAACCGCAGGCGGCGCAGGTAATCCCTTCTACCAGTAATTGCAGATGCTGGAAGTCACCTTCGGTTTTGATGAAGCGCTGCTGAACGTCGGCTTTATCCAGTAACGCCAGCTCTTCTTCCAGTACCCTGGGCAGGGCTTCCGGGTTGGCCGCATTTTCGGTGCGGTGCTGATAGAAGGATTCCAGCCCACCGGCAACAATGGCATCTGCTACCGCTTCACAACCGGGACAGCACATCGGGCGCACCGCGCCGAGAATCCGGCACTGCCATGGCGCACCAGTGGGTACAGGTTCGCCGCAGTGGTAGCAGGGCAGCGGAGTGGACATAGGCTAGCGGGCAACCAGCTCATATTGTTCGCCAAGGCTGATCTGCTTCTCACCGGCCAGGCGCCAGCCATCATCACCCGGACGGTCAGGGTCGTGCAGGTCAATATACAGACGGCCGGCAACACCTTCGTCCAGTTGCCCACGGTACTGGTTACCACTGATCCGGGTCAGCAGTGAGCTGCGGTCTAGGTGGGCAAGAGTAGGCGCAATCAGATCAAGCTGCAGCCGTTGGGGCATGGGGTCAAGCCCACCCTCGAGCTGCAGGCTGATGTCGCCGGTCAGCTCATCGATTGTGAACTCGGCGCGCAGGCTGAGCTCACGGGCCATCTGGTCACGCCCCAGGTGCATATTGATAGCGCGCCCTTCGCGGTAGTAGTTATCACGCACCATAGCGTCCTGGTTGGTCAGGGCAATGAACAGCAGGCCCAGGCCGATAATGACGGCAAAGATGAGGATGCCGAGAATGAACCAGGGCCAGAACTGCTTGTACCAGGGTGGAATCGAGTCGTGCTTGTGCATGCGTTACCTGAGGGTTGGGCCCATGAAGCGGCTATCAACGCCAGCACTGATGCTGCTGTCGTCTGCGGCCTCGACACGGAAGCGAATGGGTATGTTGGTACCTTCCATAAAGGCTGGGTCCAATTGTACGTTAACCGGAATCTGCAAAGAACTGCCGGGCTCCACGCTCAGGCGGTTGGCCGGAAGCTCCAGGCGCAGTTCAGGGTGACCTTCAACGGTCAATTGATAGGTTGCATCGGCATTGGTGCGGTTGTTAATACGAATAATGTAAACGTTTTCAATCAGCCCGCCGCGGGTTTCCCGGTAGAGTACATTGCGGTCGCGCTGAACATCCATGCTGACCTCGGCCAGATTGCTCAGGGTAACCACGAAGAGGCCGATCATCACTGCCAGCGCAGCGCCATAACCGAGCAGGCGAGGCCGTAACAGTTTGGTTTCATTGCCCTCAAGGCTATGTTCCGTGGTGTAGCGAATCAACCCGCGCGGGTAATTCATCTTGTCCATGACCTGGTCACAGGCATCCACGCAGGCAGCACAGCCGATGCACTCATATTGCAGGCCCTTACGGATATCGATACCGGTTGGGCATACCTGAACACAGATGTTGCAGTCGATACAGTCACCCAGACCCTGGGCTCTGGGATCGCTATCACGTTTACGCGAGCCGCGCGGCTCTCCGCGTGCCTCGTCATAGGAAACGATCAGGGTGTCCTTGTCGAACATCACGCTCTGGAAGCGGGCATAGGGGCACATGTGGATGCATACCTGCTCACGCATCCAGCCGGCATTGATATAGGTAGCAGCGGTAAAGAAGAACACCCAGAACAGCGCCCAGCCGGATACCTGCAGGGTACCTATCTGATAAACCAGTTCACCAATGGGCATGAAGTAGCCGACAAAGGTGATCGCAGTAGCCAGTGCCACGGTCAGCCAGATGGCATGCTTGGCTGACTTGCGGGCGACCTTTTCAGCGCTCCAGGGTTGTTTGTCCAGCTTCATGCGCTTGTTGCGCTCGCCCTCGGTTACGCGTTCCGCCCACATGTAGATCCAGGTCCACACGGTCTGTGGGCAGGTATAGCCGCACCAGACACGCCCGGCAAATACGGTGATAAAGAAGAGGCCGAAGGCGCAGATAATCAGCAGGAAGGACAACAGGAAAAAATCCTGCGGCTGGAAAGTAGCCGCAAAGATATGGAATTCTCGGGCTGGCAAGTCGAAGAGTACCGCTTGACGGCCATCCCACTTGAGCCAGGCGGTGCCGAAATACAGGATAAACAGAAGACCAACGCCGATCAGGCGAACATTCTTGAACAGCCCCTGGTAGGAGCGGACGTAGATGGGTTCGCGCTTGGCGTAGAGGTCGTAGGTCTTGACCGCGTCAGCAGATACATCCTTGACCGGAATTTTTTCGCTCATGGTTATCAGGCCGTCACTTCAGGGGGGAAGGGGAGCCCGACCGGGGAAGGTGGGCTAACGCTTGCACATACTGAGGATAGTATGTGCAAGCGACCAGCACCATGCGACTTGCCGTCGCAGAGGGCTTACTCAGCGTTCTCGGACAGGCTGAGAACGTAGGCAGTCAGGATATGGATACGGTCATCGTTCAGGTGTGCCTGAGCCGGCATGTTACCGTTACGGCCATAGCGCAGGGTGTGCTGAATCTGCGTCATGGTCGAGCCATACAGCCAGATGTCATTGGTCAGGTTGGGCGCACCCAGCATCGGGTTACCTTTACCTTCCGGTCCATGACAGGCGGCACAAACGCTTTGATAGTGCTGGCGTCCGGCCTCGAGATCAACGTTCTCGGTTTCCAGGCCTGACAGATGGCGCACATAGGCAGCCGTGTTGCGAATGCCATCATCGCCCAGAACCTGTTGCCAGGCCGGCATGGCAGCCTGACGGCCACGCTCCAGGGTGGTGCGGATCTGATCAGCAGAACCGCCCCAGATCCAGTCGTCATCCGTCAGGTTGGGAAAACCGAATGACCCGCGGGCATCCGAACCGTGGCAAACCGAGCAGTTGGTTGCGAACAGGCGCTGACCGATACGCAAGGCTTCCGGATCCTGCGCCACTTCTTCAACCGGCATATCGGCAAAGCGGGCAAAGATCGGGGCAAAGCGGGCCTCGGCACGCTCAACCTCGGTTTCGTACTGATTGACCTGAGTCCAGCCCAGAATGCCGGGGAACTTGCCCATACCGGGGTAAAGGATCAGGTAGACCACACCAAAGACAATAGTGGCCATAAACAGCATGAACCACCAGCGTGGTAGCGGGTTGTCATACTCTTCAATGCCGTCAAAGTTGTGACCGACGGTCTCCTCCGTTTGCTCGGGGCGCTGCCCCTTGCGCGTGGCAAACAGCAACCACAGCATCAGGATGAAGGTGATCACGGTCAGGGCAATGATGTAATTGCTCCAGAAATTACTCATTCTTTGTTACTCCCGGTGTCTTGCTGCTCTTTAGTCTCGTTCAGCTCAGCGTCTTTCTTTTTCGGCTCCTCATCGGCGAAGGGCAGCTGGGCTGCTTCGTCGAAGTCCTTCTTTTTGTAGGAGCTATAGGCCCAGAGCGTAATGCCGATAAAGGCCAGCAAGACAAACAGCGTCGAGATACCGCGTAGCATGTTGATATCCATGACGATTACCGACGGTCAGAGAGAACGGTGCCGAGATGCTGCAGGTAGGCGATGATGGCATCCATCTCGCTGACCCCGGCGACGGCTTCCTGCGCACCAGCAATATCTTCATCCGTGTAGGGCACGCCCAGAGTACGCAGCACTTGCATCTTGCGTGCGGTGTGGCGGCCACTCAGTTCGTTGTTCTGCAACCAGGGGTAAGCCGGCATGATGGACTCGGGAACCACGTCTCGCGGGTTGATCAGATGCGCACGGTGCCAGTCATCGGAGTAACGACCGCCGACACGGGCCAGGTCAGGCCCGGTACGCTTGGAGCCCCAGAGAAAGTTGTGTTCCCAGACGAACTCGCCGGCTACCGAGTAATGACCATAACGTTCGGTCTCGGCGCGGAAGGGGCGAATCATCTGTGAGTGGCAACCCACGCAGCCTTCACGGATATAGATGTCACGGCCTTCCAGCTCCAGCGCGGTGTAAGGGCGCAAGCCGTCCACCGGCTGGGTGGTTTCTGGCTGGAAAAACAGGGGTACGATCTGGGTCAGGCCGCCGAAGCTGATGGCGATGACAATGAACACCACCAGCAGGCCCAGGTTCTTTTCTACGATTTCATGTTGTCTCATTGATCACTCCTCAGGCCATCTGACCAGCGGCTTGTACTTCAGCCGGCTTGGACTGGCGTACGGTGCGCCATACGTTGTATGCCATCAGCAGCATGCCGACCAGGAACAGCAGGCCACCCAGGGCGCGGACATAATAGCCGGGAGCACTGGCCACGACGCTTTCCACGAAGGAGTAGGTCAGGGTGCCGTCGACATTGACTGCACGCCACATCAAGCCCTGAGTAATGCCGTTGACCCACATGGACACGATGTAGAGCACGGTGCCGACGGTTGCCAGCCAGAAGTGAGCATTGATCAGCGTAACGCTGTACATGTCTTCCCGGCCAAAGACGCGTGGAATTAGGTGATACAGCGAGCCGATGGAGATCATGGCTACCCAGCCAAGCGCGCCAGCGTGAACGTGACCAATGGTCCAGTCGGTGTAATGCGACAGGGCATTGACTGTCTTGATCGCCATCATCGGGCCTTCAAAGGTGGACATGCCGTAGAAGGCCAAAGCCACCACCAGGAAGCGCAGGATGGGGTCGGTACGCAGTTTGTGCCAGGCACCGGAAAGGGTCATCATGCCGTTGATCATGCCGCCCCAGGATGGCGCCAGCAGAATCAGTGACATGATCATGCCCAGCGACTGTGCCCAGTCCGGCAGTGCGGTGTAGTGCAGGTGGTGCGGGCCGGCCCAGATGTAGATCGAGATCAGTGCCCAGAAATGCACGATCGACAGGCGGTAGGAGTAGATCGGGCGCTCGGCCTGCTTGGGTACGAAGTAGTACATCATCCCCAGAAAACCGGCAGTCAGGAAGAAACCAACCGCGTTGTGCCCGTACCACCACTGGATCATGGCGTCAGTAGCGCCCGCATACAGGGAGTAGGATTTGGTCAGGGTGACCGGAATCGCCAGGTTGTTGACGATATGCAGCACGGCAACGGTAATGATGAAGGCACCAAAGAACCAGTTGCCGACATAAATATGCTTCATCTTGCGTTTCATGATGGTGCCGAAGAACACCAGGCCGTAGCTGATCCAGACCACGGCAATCAGAATGCTGATCGGCCATTCCAGCTCGGCGTATTCCTTGCTGGTGGTGAAACCCAGCGGCAGGGTAATGGCTGCCAGTACGATGACGGCCTGCCAGCCCCAGAAGGTAAAGGCGGCCAGTGAATCAGAGAACAGACGCGCTTGCGAGGTGCGCTGGACCACGTAATACGATGTGGCAAAGAGTGCGCTACCACCAAAGGCGAAAATAACCGCATTGGTGTGCAGGGGCCGCAGACGACCAAACGAGGTCCAGGGCAGGTCAAAGTTGAGTTGCGGCCAGACAAGCTGGAGTGCGAGTAGTACGCCTACGGCCATACCTACAATGCCCCAGACCACCGTCATGATGGCAAACTGGCGCACTACCTTGTAGTTATAGGCGGTTGCTGTGGTAGCTGTGCTCATGCGAGATTCCATGGATAGCTATAAGTTTAAGGGGGTTCAAAGCGGGGCAAGTATGAGCAATGGAGGACTTGTTTGCAATGACACATGTCAATGAAATCCAAGGTTGTCCAAGGCTCTGGCAAGCCTTTCTTTGTCGCGTTTTGTCAACCGGCAATACGCGATTTCCGGCATGGCGCAGTCAAGGAAGTTACCCCTTGTGGTCTGCTCTGTTGGCGGATGGGGGCTAGAGACAGGGTAGACAGCCGAGTAGCGAAAGTGAAGGGTGCTGGTGTTCTGCTGGCTGTGGCATGGTGTCGCAGTGCTGTTATTGTGCGTCGTGCTACGCGCACCGATCCGCTTTTCAAGGAGTCTAGATGATACGGCAAGATCCCGTGGGTACCACTCGTCTGGCCACGCTGGTACTGGCCCATGGTGCCGGCGCACCTATGGACAGCCCCTACATGGAACTGCTGACAGAGCACTTACTGCGTCAGGGCTTCAGCGTGCTGCGCTTTGAGTTTCCTTACATGGCGACTCGGCGAAATGACGGCCGCAAGCGACCACCCAACCCTATGCCGCAGCTGGAAAAAGCCTTTTTGCAACAGCTTGAGGGGCTGTCAGGGCCTGTGTTGATCGGGGGTAAGTCCATGGGCGGGCGGGTTGCCAGTCATATTCTTGAACAGTCGGTGGCGGTTGGCGCGGTTGTCTTTGGTTACCCGTTTCACCCTCCCGGCAAGCCCGAGCGGCTGCGCATCGGGCACCTGCATGACATCAGCAAGCCGCTATTGATCGTGCAAGGCACCCGCGATCCTTTTGGCCGTCAGCACGAAGTGGCCGAGTATGCCTTGGCGGATAGGGTTGAGCTGGTGTGGCTGCATGACGGCGAACATGATTTGCGCCCGACCAAGGCATCGGGTCGCAGTCAGCACGCTTTGATCGAGGAGGCGGCTGCGGCGGCGGCTGATTTTGCCCGCCGCTTGCTGGCTCCTTGAGAGGCGTTTATGGCAAGTTCGACTTATTGCAACCCTAGCGCCTTGGGGTGAACCCCGGCGGCAAGCGCACCCCAGCGCTTGCCCTTGATAAAGAGCGGGGTGAAAACAACGAAAAACACCGTGTTGGTTCCTGGCAAAACAAAAGTGCCCATGCTGATAAAGGTGCATTTGCGCAGGTTGTCCAATTCGGCATCGGTCTTGATCGAGAACAGCTTGTAGTTGCTCTGTACGGCATCTACGCGCGGATCCCCGGTGGGCGGCTTCGATGAAGCAGAGCGGCTGGTCGGCAGGTAGCCACGATCGTTGACCGGCGACATATAGATAATGCCGTCCTTGCCATTCTGGTCCCAGCTGTCGAGCAGCGGGCGGATCTTGCCGATGGCCGCATCGGCCCAACTGACGTCATGTTTTTGCGGCTTGGTGTTGGGGATGGGCGTGAAATGGTCATCAAAGAGATCAATCCCCTGATCGGCCAGGTCCTCAAGCTCCTGCTCGATAATCTTGCGTCGCTCAAGCAGCAGGGCGTTGACGTGCTCCAGGTGGCCCTCACCCAGACGGAAACGGCACAGCGCCTGCAGCACCTGATTGGTGCCGTCGCGCATACGGTCGGCCTGGGCAAAGGTATCCTGCATATGCTGGCCGATGGTTTCGCTCAGATCGCGAATTGAGCTGCCGTGCTGATGGGTTTCCTGATTGGTTGCTGTCAGCTGCTCCAGCGCGCTGCTGACCATCAGCAGGTCATCATTGGTTTGCTGGAAGTCGCTGACCATACCTTCAAACTGGTCCGCTGCGGTGCTGACGGCAACACTGGCCTGGTCGGCCTGTTGCAGGATGTTCCGGGTTTGCTCGTCTGCCCCGGACATCGCCTTGATCATCTGCTCGATCAGCTGATTGATTTTCTCGGCAGCACTGCCGACCTTGATCGACAGGTTGCGTACCTCATCGGCAACCACGGCGAAACCGCGCCCTTGCTCACCTGCGCGCGCGGCCTCGATGGCTGCATTGAGGGCAAGCATATTGGTCTGTGCGGAAAAGTCCTGCACGGTAGTGAGGATGTCACGAATCTCGTTGGAGGTGCTGTCGAGCGCCTGAATGTTGTCCTTGAAACTGCCCATCACCTGGTTGATCTGTGCCATCTGCTGGCGTGCGTCACCCAGTTGCTGGCTGGAGGCGCGGGCAATGTCCAGATTATGGCTGTTCGAGCTGGTAATACTGGAGGCGCGGCCGGAAATATCCTGCAAGGCGTTATTGGTTTGTTCGCTGGCCTGGAAAATCAGCTCTGACAGGCTGCGCTGTTGGCTGGCTTCCCGGGCGGCCTGTTCCGCCAGCAGTCGGCTGCTGGCAGATGACAGTGCGATCGACAGGCTTTGCCGCTGAAAGCTGGCAAACATCTCACGCAGGCGGGTGCTCAGCTGGTTATAAGCGTGCTCAAGTGCGTCGTCAGTCGATTGTTCGCTGCCGGACAGGTCCAGCTGTTCGCCGTTGGCCTGTTGCAAACGCTGCAATAGCTGGCTGTTGCCAGCGCCACTGCCCTGCAGGTGCCAGGCAATGCCCAGCACAATAACCCCCATTACCAGGCCCAGGAGCTGCCAGATATGGCTGAGTTGCCAGAGCACCAGCAGCAACAGTACCGACTGGCAGGCAAACAGGCTGATGATGGCAGGGCGCAAGGCGCTGCGGGGTGTCGCGGCAGCCTGATTGAGGGTGATCGCTTGAGCGTTTGGCATGGGGTCCCCTGGTAGCCCTTACGGGCCTTGTTATTATCATGTACCGAGGTGGCATCGGCCGTTACCACAGGCTATCGGCCGCCGGGTTATTTTATTGAATAGTATCAATCCAATGTCAATCTGCTCAACTGGCCAATGAGGGCAGCCAAAGCGAGATTTGTGGAAACAGGATCAGTAGTACAGTCGCGAACAGGAGGATCAGAATAAAGGGTGGCGTACCCTTGATGACATCGAAATACGGGCGGCGGAATACCGCCATGGCGGTAAATATGTCACAGCCAAAGGGCGGGGTAGCAGAGCCAATGGCGGCTTGCAGGGTGACGATAACGCCGACATGCACCGGGTCGAGTCCGGCCGCATCGACCGCCGGTTTGAATAGCGGGGTCAGAATCAGGATGACCACAATGGGGTCAACAAACATGCAGCCGATGAAAAAGGCCACGGCAATCAGCGCCAACACCAGTAACTGGCTGTCACCGATGGTGTCGATGACCGGGCCGAGCAGGGCCTGTGGAATACCGGCAAAGGAGATTGTATAGGTAAAGGCATTGCCGGCGGCGACCAGAATAAAGACCACGCCGGTAATCAAACCGGTGGAGAGGGCAACGTCCCAGAGTTCCGTTATTTTTACCGAGCGCAGTATCACCACTTCCAATATCAGCGCGTAGAGTACGGCGATGGCAGCAGCCTCGGTGGGGCTGAACATGCCGAGGTAGATCCCGCCCACCACAACCAGTGGGAAGCCCAGTGGCAACAGGGCGCGCTTCAGTGCCTGCAGGCGCAGCATCCAGCCGACGCGGGCCTCTGGCTCAATACCCATGCGGATCGAGGCAATCCAGCAATAGACCGAGAACAGGACGAAAATCAACAGGCCGGGCAGAATGCCGGCAATAAACAGTGAGCCAATCGAGGCGCCAGACACCACGCCATAGATGATCATGCCGATGCTCGGCGGAATCAGCAGTGCAATGTCACTGGCGTTGATGATCAGGGCCAGGCTGAAAGAGTCCTTGTAACCTTTTTCCAGCAGTTTTGGCCGCATCGGGCCACCTATGGCAACGACTGTCGCCTGCGTCGAACCGGACACGGCGCCGAACAGGGTGCAACTGGCAGCGGTGGTTATTGGCAGGCCGCCGCGCAAATGGCCGACAAAACTCTGCACCAGGTCCAGCAGCCGGTTGGCGGTGTGTCCGCGAGTCATCAGGTCGGCAGCAAAGATGAACAAGGGAACCGCAGCCAGCGCCCAAGCCTGTACGCCACTGATCATCTGGCCCATCAACAGGCTGACATTGTCCATGCCGGTAATGAAAAACAGCACCAGCAGGCTGGCGACCAGCAGCGGAACCATCATCGGGAAACCGAGCAGCAGCAATACCACCATGACGAGAATGATCCAGCTCAGCATGTGGGGTCAGTGCTCCTTGCGTTCAGATGGCGGGGTTCTGCTCACTGGGCACTTCGTCGTAGGCTTCCAGCTCGGTAAAGGAGCGGTAAATCTGCTTCGAGGTCAGGTTGCGCAAGGCAGTTAGCCAATATTGGATACCCGCCAGGGCAAAGCCGACAGGCGCGATCAGGTAGGGAATCCATAACGGGATCGACAGCGCGGAAGAGGTGCGTCCGCGGCTTTGCAGGGTGCTGACGTAGTCCCAGGCATGCCAGGCAAAGTAGAACAGCAGGGCGCCGGTCAGCAGGCAGATAGTGACCAGCAGGGCCTTGCGTGGCAAGCCTTTGAGTTGATCATAAAAGGCGGACATGCAGATGTGGCGGGCTCGGCGCACAGCATAGCTGAGGCCGGCAAAGGTCATGATGACCATGCTCAATTGGGTCAGTTCGACCTGGCCGGTGACGCCAGTACCAAATAGCTGTCGACCAATAACATGAGCAATCAGCAGCCCGGCCAGAAACAACACACTGCTGCCGAGAATCAGTTTTTCAATCTGCTCTGTTGCCCGGTCAAGCAGGATTGCTGCCCCGACCAGCAAGCGTTTTGTCTGCAGTATGGCTGCAGGCATGACCGCTCCTTGTAATATGGCTCCTTCTGAAACATACCCCATAGCGTGGTGCTTTGCACGGAATGGACAGCTGGAGCTCATGTGTTAAGGTTAATTTGTTATTACGAACAATTGAAAAGGAGCGTTCCATGAAATGGCGTAATGGCTGTATCGGTCTGGCAGCGGCAGTGATGCTGGCAGCATGTGGTTCTGATGAGCCGGAAGTGACCACCACCGCAGGGCCGGCAGAGCCCGAGGCAATCGAGACGATTACCTGGGGTTTTGCGATCGAGGAGATAGAGGGCAGCGTGCAATATGAGTATGCGGCCCATTTTGCCGAACTGGTCAACCAGAAAACCGATGGCGCCGTGGATGTGCGGATTTATACCTACGGCCAGCTCGGCGGCCTGACCGATATCTATGACCAGGTGCAGTCGGGCGCTGTTGACTTTGCCTTCGGGTCGGGCTTTCTGGGTGGCACGGTTCCCGAGTCACAGCTGTTCAGTCTGAACTTCATTCTCACCGATGATGAATGGACCAACGCTCAGGTGCTCAACGACCCTGACTTCCGCAAGCATCCGGATTTGCTGGACTCCTTCCGTGAGCGTGATCTGCACCCACTGGCAATTGTGCCTGAAGGCTGGCAGGTCTGGAGTGCCAACAAGGAAATTCGTACGCCAGAGGATTTTTCCGGGGTTGCCATTCGTACCATGGATAACCGACTGCTGCGCGAAACCTACAGTGCCTATGGTGCTGACCCGACTACCATGGAATACGGCGAGCTGTTCAGCGGTATGCAGCTGGGCCAGATTGACGGCAATATCCAGCCGGTATTTGCGCATCAGGAAATGGACTTCTATCAGGTGCAGGATTACCTGATTTTTGCCAATCAGGCACAGTTCATTGCTACCTTCATGGCCAACAAGGATTGGTATGACGCCTTGAGTGAAGAGCATCGGGTGGTGATTGAAGAAGCCGTAGAGGCGCTGGTGCCCTATATCCATGCAGTACAGACCGAGCTGAACACTGAACGTCTGGATATCATCACTGAAAACAGTGATATCGAGCTGGTGTACCTGACTGCGGAAGAGCGTGAAGCTTTCCGTGAGCTGAGCTTGCCGGTCCGCGATACGTTCGCCGAGATGGTGGGTGAGCGTGGTGCACGTTTGATGCAGGTGCTGCTGGATATGGTCGAGGAAGCTGAGCAGGCGGAGTAATAACCAGGCCGCACTTGACAAAGGCTTGATCGCAACACACCGCAATAGCGGTGTGTTGTCGTTTTTACCGCCAGAAAATCGCTTGTGTCTTGCGTTGCGCGTTGCAGGCAGTAGGATAGCCAGCTGATTAGCCAGCACGATGCCGGAGCATTCCCCTAATGAGCACTATTGATCGCCAGGCCGTGGAAGCGGCATTGAGAAATTATCGTGACCCTTATCTGACTACCGATCTGCTCAGTGCGGGTTGTCTGCGTGAGCTGACGATTGACCAGGATAAGGTGACAGTCGAGCTTGAGCTGGGTTACGCCGCCAGCAGCCTCTGTGCCGGTATCGGGCAGATGCTTCAGGTTGCCGTGGAAGCGGTGCCCGGCGTAGCCAGTGCGTCGGTACAGGTGAGTTGCTCCGTGGCGCGGGCACCCGTCCAGGGCACCCTGGCCGGCATGGACAAGGTGCGCAATATCATTGCCGTGGCGTCTGGTAAGGGCGGCGTGGGCAAATCCACCACCGCGGTGAACCTGGCCCTGGCTTTGAGTCGCGAAGGAGCGCGGGTCGGCGTGCTGGATGCCGATATCTATGGGCCCAGTATGGGGTTGATGCTTGGCCTGCCAGAGGGGACTCGCCCCGAGGTACGTGACGGCAAATGGTTTGTTCCGCCCCGCGCGCATGGCATTCAGGTCATGTCCATGGCGTTCTTGCTGGATGACAATACACCGGCAGTCTGGCGAGGCCCTATGGTGTCTGGCGCGCTGTTGCAGCTACTGACCCAGACGCAGTGGGATGAACTGGATTATCTGGTAGTGGACATGCCGCCCGGCACCGGTGATATCCAGCTGACGCTGGCGCAGAAGGTGCCGGTCAGCGGTGCGGTAATCGTCACCACCCCGCAGGACCTGGCGTTGCTGGATGCGAAAAAAGGCATCGAGATGTTCCACAAGGTGCATATCCCGGTGCTGGGCGTGGTAGAGAATATGGCCGTGCATATCTGTTCCAATTGTGGTCATGCTGAGCACCTGTTCGGTGCCGGCGGCGGTGAAAAACTGGCCGAGCAGTACGGGGTTGATCTCCTGGCTTCGATGCCGCTATCCATGATGATTCGCGAGCAATCCGATGGCGGTACGCCAACCGTGATTGCCGAGCCGGAATGCCAGATCAGTATGCTGTATCAGGATATCGCCCGGCATGTCGGCGCCCGGCTGGCCGAACGCGCCGGAGATGACGCAGCAGGGCCGCAGATCAGTATCAGCGATGACTGATTGGTGTGCGGTTGGCGAACTGCTAGAACACCACTCCGACAGTTGAGGGCGGTGTTGCCAGCCCCCGGTTCCAGACCGTCGATAGCCATGGATGGCTATCGTCGAGCCCCATGGATGGCTTGTAGCGTGTCTGGAACCGGGGGCTGGTAATGCCGCCATGCACCAGGCGGTCTGAGCCCAGCCGGGCCACAGGCTGTTTGTGGTTGATCCGTGTTTGTTCGTCTCACACTTTGCGGCAGTTTGTCAGAGGTCTTTTGCCGCTGCACATTACCCGTTAACATGCACGCACTTTTTATCTTCGAGCAGGACAGCCCATGAGCATCAAATCAGACCGTTGGATACGTCGCATGTCCCAGGAACAGGGCATGATTGAACCCTATGTCGAGCGTCAGGTGCGCGGCGCAGAAGGCGACCGGGTGATCTCTTACGGGGTGTCCAGCTATGGCTATGACGTGCGCTGTGCCGATGAATTCAAGGTCTTCACCAACATTCATTCGGCCACGGTAGATCCCAAGCATTTTGACGAAAACAGCTTTGTCGATATCAAAAGCGACGTCTGCATCATCCCACCGAACTCTTTTGCCCTGGCGCGGACGGTTGAATACTTCCGCATCCCGCGCAATGTCTTGACCATTTGCCTGGGCAAGAGCACCTATGCGCGTTGCGGCATTATCGTCAATGTCACGCCGCTGGAGCCGGAATGGGAAGGGCACGTGACGCTGGAGTTTTCCAATACCACCACCCTGCCGGCAAAGATCTATGCCAACGAAGGGGTGGCGCAGATGCTGTTCTTTGAATCTGATGAGCCCTGCGAGGTGTCCTACCGCGATCGTGGCGGCAAGTATCAGGGTCAGCGTGGAGTTACCTTGCCGCGCGCCTGAAATAATGCGCGGCACTGGTTAGCCGAAAGACAGGCACAAAAAACCCGGCTACGTGAAGCCGGGTTTTTTGTGCGCGCTGATTACTTGTTCGGGTAATCGCGCTGGGTCGGGCCGGTGTACAGCTGGCGCGGACGGCCAATCTTGTACGGGCCGCTGATCATTTCGTTCCAGTGTGCGATCCAGCCCGGTGTGCGACCGGTGGCGAAGATCACGGTGAACATGGAGGTCGGGATACCGATCGCCTTGAGGATGATGCCGGAGTAGAAGTCAACGTTCGGGTACAGGTTGCGTTCCTTGAAGTAAGGATCGTTACGCGCAATCTCTTCCAGCTTCATCGCCAGTTCCAGCTGCGGGTCGTTGATGCCCAGTTCCGCCAGCACCTCGTCGCAGGTCTGTTTCATGACCTTGGCGCGCGGGTCAAAGTTCTTGTACACGCGGTGACCGAAGCCCATCAGCTTGAACGGGTCGTTCTTGTCCTTGGCCTTGGCGATGAACTTCTCGATATTCGATACATCACCGATTTCATCCAGCATGTTGAGCACGGCTTCATTGGCGCCGCCGTGTGCCGGGCCCCAGAGCGCGGCGATGCCTGCTGCAATGCAGGCGAAGGGGTTTGCGCCGGAGGAGCCGGTGAGGCGTACGGTCGAGGTGGAGGCATTCTGTTCGTGGTCGGCGTGCAGGACGAAGATGCGGTCCATCGCCCGGGCCAGTACCGGATTGACCTTCTTCTCTTCACAGGGGGAGTTGAACATCATGTGCAGGAAGTTTTCCGAGTAGGAGAGGTCGTTGCGTGGATACATCAGTGGCTGGCCCAGTGAATACTTGTAGACCATGGCAGCCAGCGTCGGCATCTTGGCAATCAGCCGGATAGCCGAGATCTGCCGGTGCTTGGCATCGTTGATATCCAGCGAGTCGTGGTAAAAGGCTGACAATGCGCCGACTACGCCGCACATGATGGCCATCGGGTGGGCATCACGGCGAAAGCCGTTGAAGAAGGTTTTCAGTTGTTCGTGCACCATGGTGTGGTTGTTGATGGTGCTGACGAATTCGGCCTTCTGGGCGTCGTCTGGCAGCTCGCCATTGAGCAGCAGGTAGCAGGTTTCGAGAAAATCGGCGTGCTCGGCCAGTTGCTCGATCGGATAGCCACGATGCAGGAGAATGCCCTTGTCGCCATCAATGTAGGTGATCTTGGACTCGCAGGACGAGGTGGCCATGAAGCCTGGGTCGAAGGTGAAGTAACCTTCGCCGGTCAGCCCGCGTACGTCAACGACGTCAGGACCAAGTGATCCGGAGTAAACAGGCAGGTCAATGGGGGCAGCGCCCTCGATGATCAACTGCGCCTTCTTGTCAGCCATTGATGGCCTCCTTAAATTGCTGGTATCGAAAGTGTGACCCCCCACGCAGGGCCCGCATCACTATAAGGTGATAAATCGGTTTGTCAATTATACCCATTGTGAATGGATATCGCCGCGATAAAAAGCTTTTATTACGCCGCCAGGGTTGTGCGCACGGCGGCCTTCCAGACGCATTCCGCATAGCTGGCAGCGGTCTGGCGCATTGTAATCAGGGGGGCAAGTCTCTATACTCCATGACCGGCAAAATGACCCCGTGCTCCAGTTTCTGGATGCGTAAAAACGGGGCATTGGGGTACCCAAAGCGTGCACCTTCCTATAATCCAGCCCTGACCTCGGGGCCATGAGTGTGAATATAGCCGTGAATAGCAAAAGACCTGTCAACCTAGATCTCAGGACAATCAAGCTTCCTGTAACCGCTTATACGTCGATTGCTCACCGTATTTCGGGCGTCATCCTGTTCCTCGCCATTGCTGGTCTGCTCTGGATGCTGGATACATCGTTGAGTTCCGAAGCCGGCTTCGAGCAAATTCAGAGTTGTCTGCAAAACCCGTTGGCCAAGCTGGTCATCTGGGGTGTGCTGTCAGCGCTGATCTATCACCTGATTGCAGGTATCCGTCATCTGGTGATGGATGCAGGCGTGGGTGAGGAACTGGAAAGCGGTAAACTGGGCGCGAAGATCGTTATCGTTATCTCCGCCATCTGCATTGTTCTCCTGGGGGTATGGGTATGGTAACCAACGTCACCAATCTGTCGCGCAGCGGTCTTTATGACTGGATGGCGCAGCGTGTATCCGCGGTTGTTCTGGCAGCCTATGTACTCTTTCTGCTTGGCTTTCTGATTTTCAATCCGGGCCTGACTTACGCCGAGTGGCAGGCGTTGTTCAGTCAGAACTGGGTGCGTATTTTCAGTTTGCTCACACTGGTGGCCCTCAGCGTTCATGCCTGGGTCGGAATGTGGACAATTTCCACTGACTACCTGACTCCCATGGGCATCGGCAAATCTGCGACCGTCATCCGCTTCCTGTTCCAGGCGGTATGTGGTCTTGCCATGTTTGTGTTCTTCGTCTGGGGCGTGCAGATTCTTTGGGGTGTCTAAATGGCTAATATGCGTACTTTGACTTTTGACGCCATCATTATTGGTGGTGGTGGGGCCGGCATGCGTGCCGCGTTGCAATTGGCCCAGGGTGGTCACAAGACTGCTGTGGTCACCAAAGTGTTCCCGACTCGCTCGCACACGGTATCTGCCCAGGGTGGTATTACCTGCGCCATTGCCTCCGCTGATCCGAATGACGACTGGCGCTGGCATATGTACGACACCGTCAAGGGTTCCGACTATATCGGTGACCAGGACGCTATCGAGTACATGTGCTCTGTTGGTCCTGAAGCTGTGTTTGAGCTTGAGCACATGGGGCTGCCATTCTCGCGTACCGAACAGGGCCGCATCTATCAGCGCCCCTTCGGTGGTCAGTCGAAAGGCCCGGATAACCCCACGCAGGCAGCTCGTACCTGTGCCGCGGCTGACCGTACCGGTCACGCTCTGCTGCACACGCTGTATCAGAACAACGTCAAGCACAACACTACCTTCCTCAATGAATGGTATGCGGTTGATCTGGTGAAGAACCAGGACGGTGCCGTGGTCGGTACTATTGCGATCTGCATCGAGACTGGTGAAACCGTCTACATCCGTGCCCATGCCACTGTGTTGGCAACCGGTGGTGCTGGCCGTATCTACGCATCCACTACTAATGCCCTGATCAACACCGGCGATGGCATGGGCATGGCCCTGCGCGCAGGTGTGCCGGCACAGGATATGGAAATGTGGCAGTTCCACCCGACCGGTATTGCCGGCGCGGGCACCCTGGTAACTGAAGGTTGCCGTGGTGAAGGTGGCTACCTGATCAACAAGCATGGCGAACGCTTTATGGAGCGTTATGCACCTAACGCCAAGGACCTGGCTGGTCGTGACGTGGTTGCCCGCTCGATGGTCAAGGAAATCCTGGCTGGTAATGGCTGTGGTCCGGACGGGGATCACGTGATGCTCAAGCTCGACCACCTGGGCGAGGAAGTGCTGCACAGCCGTCTGCCTGGCATCTGTGAGCTGTCCAAGACCTTTGCCCATGTTGATCCGGTCACTGCGCCTATTCCTGTGGTCCCGACCTGTCACTACATGATGGGCGGTATCCCGACCAACATCCATGGTCAGGCGATTACCCAGGATGCCAATGGCAATGACCAGATCGTTCAGGGTCTGTTTGCTGTAGGTGAAGTGGCCTGTGTGTCAGTACATGGTGCCAACCGTCTGGGTGGCAACTCGCTGCTTGACCTGGTGGTCTTTGGTCGCGCTGCCGGCCTGCATCTGGAAAGCGCGCTTAAAGAGGGTATTGAATACCGTACTGCCTCTGAGTCGGATATCGAAGCGTCCCTGGCGCGTTTGTCTGGCCTGAACAACCGCACTGACGGTGAAGATGTTGCGCCGCTGCGCAAAGAGCTGCAGCAGTGCATGCAGAACTACTTTGGTGTATTCCGTACCGGCGAATACATGGAGAAGGGCATCAAACAACTGGCTGACCTGCGCGAGCGTATCGAGAAGGTCAAGATCAATGACAAGAGCCAGGCGTTCAACACTGCGCGTATCGAGGCACTGGAATTGCAGAACCTGCTGGAAGTAGCTGAAGCCACGGCTATTGCGGCTAACCTGCGTACTGAAAGTCGCGGCGCCCACGCCCGTGAAGACTTTGAGGACCGGGATGACGAGAACTGGCTGTGCCACAGCCTGTTCATGCCTGACAGCAAGGAGCTGAAAAAGCGGGCCGTTAACTTCACGCCGAAAACAGTGCCAACCTTTGAACCTAAAGTACGTACCTACTAAGGGTGACCGATATGTTGCAAGTCAGTGTTTATCGTTATAACCCGGAGAGTGACAGCGCTCCGCATATGCAGGATTTTCAGGTCGATACCGGTGGTAAGGACCTGATGGTGCTTGATGTACTGGCTCTGGTGAAAGAGCAGGATGTAGGTATGTCCTACCGCCGTTCATGCCGCGAGGGTGTGTGTGGCTCGGATGGTATGAACATCAATGGCAAGAATGGCCTGGCCTGCATCACGCCATTGTCTGATGTGGTGAAAAACAACAAGCTGGTGCTACGTCCATTACCGGGTTTGCCGGTAATTCGTGACCTGGTCGTGGATATGAGCATCTTCTATAAGCAATACGAGAAGGTTCAGCCGTATTTGCAGAACGACACGCCGGCGCCGGCTATCGAGCGCCTGCAGTCGCCGGAAGAGCGGGATAAACTGGATGGCCTGTACGAGTGTATTCTCTGTGCCTGCTGCTCCACGTCCTGCCCTTCATTCTGGTGGAACCCGGACAAGTTCATTGGTCCTGCTGGTTTGTTGCAGGCTTACCGCTTCCTGGCGGACAGCCGCGATACCAAGACTGATGAGCGCCTGGCTGCACTGGACGATCCGTTCAGCGTATTTCGCTGCCGCGGCATCATGAACTGCGTGAATGTGTGCCCCAAGGGTCTTAATCCGACCCGTGCCATTGGCCACATCCGCAACATGTTGCTGCAAAGCGGTACCTGATTCTGCATTGACTGAACCTGTACCGGTGTCTGCTATAGGGCACCGGTTACACAGATCGGGCTGCAGCCCAAAAAGCCGCAGCCTGTTTTAGTAGCACAACCAACAGGGACAATCGGGTAACACCCGAACTATCTGTCGGGGCCGGCAATTTCCGGTTTGGCAGAATATGGTTGGCAGGGTCATCGGCAGGGACAATGCGGTGCCCTAATACATGTTCTGCGCGGAAGGCAGGTGAAACTGCCAATTAATGGTCTTTGCGCCAGGTGGTGTCCCCTTGAAGAGGGTGACCAAGCATGCCAGACAGCGATATGCAGCAGCTGTGGAGTACTTCCCATCTATCCGGCGGGAATGCCTCCTATGTTGAAGAGCTTTACGAGCTCTACCTGCAAGATCCGAACAGTGTTGCCGACGAATGGCGCAGCTATTTCCAGAAGCTGCCTCAGGTCAACGGTCATGCTGCGACGGATATTCCCCATTCCGCCATTCGCCAGCAATTCCAGCTTCTTACCGAGAACAACCGACGCCCGGTTGCAGCAAGCAGCTCGGCTGCCGGCAGCGTCAGTGTTGATCATGAAAAGAAGCAGGTCGATGTACTGCGCCTGATCCAGGCCTACCGTATGCGTGGCCACCAGGCTGCCCGACTGGATCCGCTGGAACTCTGGCAGCGGGAAGAAATCGTTGATCTGCAGATGTCCGATTACGGGCTCACCGACGCCGACCTCAATACCGTGTTTCGCACTGGTGAGTTGCAGGACGGCAAGGATGAAGCCACCCTCGCCGATGTCATGGAAACCCTGAAGTCGACTTATTGCTCGACCTTTGGCGCCGAGTACATGCACATTGTCGATTCCAATCAGCGCCGCTGGTTCCAGCAACGCCTGGAAAGCGTGCGCGGCAAGCCGACCTTTTCTGTTGATGCACGTCGCCATCTGCTCGAGCGCCTGACCGCAGCCGAAGGTCTGGAGAAATACCTCGGCACCAAGTACCCCGGTACCAAGCGTTTCGGTGTCGAGGGTGGCGAGAGCCTGATTCCCATGCTGGATGAAATTATTCAGCGCACCGGCTCTTACGGCACCAATGAAGTCGTTATCGGCATGGCCCACCGGGGTCGTCTCAACGTGCTGGTGAACATTCTCGGCAAGAATCCGCGCGAACTCTTTGACGAGTTTGAAGGCAAGAAAAAGGTTGATCTCGGCTCTGGCGACGTCAAGTACCACCAGGGTTTCTCCTCCAACGTGATGACGTCCGGTGGTGAAGTACACCTGGCCATGGCCTTCAACCCGTCTCACCTGGAAATTGTCTCGCCGGTTGTGGAAGGTTCGGTACGCGCCCGTCAGGATCGTCGAAAAGATGCCAACGGTGACAAGGTGGTGCCGATCAGCATCCATGGTGACGCTGCCTTTGCCGGGCAGGGCGTGGTCATGGAAACCTTCCAGATGTCCCAGACCCGTGCCTACAAGACCGGTGGCACCATCCATATCATCGTCAACAACCAGGTCGGCTTTACCACCAGCCGCCAGGATGATGCGCGCTCCACGGAGTACTGCACCGACGTTGCCAAGATGATCCAGGCGCCGATCTTTCACGTCAACGGGGATGATCCGGAAGCGGTGCTTTTCGTTACCCAGCTGGCGGTTGATTACCGCATGCAGTTTAAGCGTGACGTAGTGATTGACCTGGTTTGCTACCGTCGTCGTGGCCATAACGAAGCCGACGAGCCGTCCGGTACCCAGCCGCATATGTACGCCAAGATTGCCAAACATCCGACTACCCGGGAAATCTATGCCGAGCGCTTGATCAGCGAAGAAGCACTCAGTGAAGACGGCGTGCAAGCGATGTTCGAGGAATACCGTACTGCGCTGGACAACGGTGATCACGTGGTGAAAAGTCTGGTCAAGGAACCGGATACCGGCTCTTTCGTCAACTGGTCACCCTATCTCGGACATGAATGGACTGCCCGGCACGATACCCGTATCGAGCTGAAAACCCTGCAGGAACTGGCCAATCGGCTGAATACCTTGCCCGACGGTCTGGTTCTGCAACGCCAGGTCAGCAAGATTGTCGAAGACCGCCGCAAGATGGCTGCCGGTGCGCTGGCCATCAATTGGGGTTTTGCCGAGACCATGGCCTATGCCACCTTGCTGCATGAAGGTCATCCGGTGCGTATTACAGGCCAGGATGTTGGTCGTGGCACTTTCTCGCACCGCCATGCGGTGCTGCACAACCAGAAGGGCGAGCTCGGTGATGCCTACATCCCGCTGGCCAACCTGAGTGAGAACCAGCCGCGTTTTGATATCTATGACTCGCTGCTGTCTGAAGAAGCCGTGCTGGCGTTCGAATATGGCTACGCGACTACCACGCCCAACGCGCTGGTAATCTGGGAAGCCCAGTTTGGTGATTTTGCCAATGGTGCCCAGGTGGTTATTGACCAGTTCATTACCAGTGGCGAGCACAAGTGGGGTCGCCTCTGCGGGTTGACCATGCTGTTGCCGCACGGCTATGAAGGACAGGGGCCGGAGCACTCGTCAGCGCGCCTTGAGCGTTTCCTGCAGCTTAGCGCCGAGCACAACATCCAGGTGTGCGTACCCTCAACACCGGCTCAGGTCTATCACATGCTGCGCCGCCAGGTCATTCGGCCGCTGCGCAAGCCGCTGATTGCCTTGACGCCGAAATCACTGCTGCGGCACAAACTGGCGATTTCCAGCCTGGAAGATCTGGCCGATGGGTCGTTCCAGCCAGTCATTGCCGAATACGATGATCTGGATGTGAAAAAAGTGGATCGCGTGATCATGTGCAGTGGCAAGGTCTATTACGACCTGCTGGAGAAGCGCAGAAACGAAGAGCTGAATAATGTCGCCATCGTGCGCATCGAGCAGCTGTACCCCTTCCCGGAGGATGACCTGGCTGAGGTGCTGGCACCCTACAAGAACGTGAAGAAAGTGGTCTGGTGTCAGGAAGAACCAATGAACCAGGGCGCCTGGTATTGCAGTCAGCACCACATGCGCCGGGTACTGGCTGAGCACAAGGTAAAAGGATTGCATCTGGACTATGCTGGACGGGAAGCCTCGGCTGCACCGGCCTGCGGTCACCCCTCGATGCATGCGGAACAGCAAGAAAAACTGCTCGAAGACGCGCTGAAAGCGTAAATACCGGCAGACGACAAGACGAATCGATAAGGATCAACAATGGCTATTCAACTCAAAGCCCCGACATTCCCCGAGTCCGTTGCTGACGGTACCGTGGCAACCTGGCACAAGCAGCCCGGCGACGCCGTCAAGCGCGACGAACTGATTGTAGATATTGAAACCGACAAGGTGGTCATGGAAGTGCTCGCCGAAGCGGATGGTGTGATGGGTGAGATCATCAAGAACGAGGGCGACACCGTGCTCAGTGGTGAAGTGCTCGGTACCCTCAAGGATGGTGAAAAAGCCGCTTCTGCGGACAGCGACAAGGCATCCAAAGGTGAGGCTGATGCTGCCAAGGCAGACAAGGACGAGCCTGCCGAGAGTGATGATGAACCTCTGCTGTCACCGGCCGCGCGCAAGCTGGCGGAAGAGAACAACATCGCCCCGGCCAGCATCAAAGGCACGGGCAAAGATGGCCGAGTGACCAAGGAAGATGTGGTCAATGCCATTGAAGCGAAGAAAAATGCGCCCAAGGCAGAAGACAAGCCTGCGGCCAAGCCGGCCCAGGCCGATGCCGTGCAAATTGGCGAGGGTGACCGCCAGGAAAAACGGGTTCCCATGACACGCTTGCGTGCCCGGGTTGCCGAGCGCCTGGTCGAAGCGCAATCTTCCATGGCCATGCTGACCACTTATAACGAAGTCAACATGAAGCCAATCATGGACTTGCGCAGCAAGTACAAGGACCTGTTCGAGAAGAAGCACAACGGCGTGCGTCTTGGTTTTATGTCTTTCTTTGTCAAGGCGGTCACCGAGGCGCTCAAGCGCTTCCCCGGTGTCAACGCCTCGATTGACGGCAATGATATTGTCTATCATGGCTATATGGATATCGGTGTGGCCGTATCCAGTGATCGTGGTCTGGTGGTGCCGGTGCTGCGTAATGCCGAATTCATGAGCCTGGCGCAGATCGAGGGTGGCGTTGCTGACTACGGCCGCAAGGCGCGTGATGGCAAATTGTCCATTGAAGAAATGACCGGTGGCACCTTTACCATTTCCAACGGCGGTGTGTTCGGTTCACTGCTGTCTTCACCCATCGTCAATCCGCCACAAACGGCCATTCTGGGTATGCACAAGATCCAGGAGCGCCCGATGGCGGTCAATGGTGAAGTGGTGATCCTGCCGATGATGTATCTGGCCCTGTCCTATGACCACCGTCTGATTGACGGCAAGGAAGCGGTCAGCTTCCTGGTGGTCATCAAGGACCTGCTGGAAGATCCGGCACGCCTGCTGCTCGAAGTCTGATCAGCACTATTTATGCGCGTTCAGAGTTGGCTATTGGCCGCTCTGGACGCCTGCTGCATAGAGAGGAATTGGGTATGAGCAATAAATTTGATGTGATTGTGATTGGTGCCGGCCCCGGCGGTTATGTCGGCGCCATCCGCGCTGCACAGCTGGGCATGAAGGTTGCCTGTGTCGAGAAGTACACCGGTAAGGATGACAAGTTGGCGTTGGGTGGCACTTGCCTCAATGTGGGCTGTATTCCATCCAAGGCACTGCTGGACTCTTCCTGGAAGTTCCATGAAGCCCAGGACGGTTTCAAGATCCACGGCATTGAAGCAAAGGGCGTCAGTATCGACGTCAAGGCAATGCTCGAGCGCAAGGACAAGATCGTCAAGCAGCTGACCGGTGGCGTTGCGGCTTTGTTCAAGGCAAACGGTGTGACCAGTATCGAGGGTCATGGCAAGTTGCTGGCTGGCAAGAAAGTTGAAGTGACCAAGCCAGATGGCGAGGTTGAGGTTTACGAGGCGGAGAACGTCATGCTGGCCTCGGGTTCGCGGCCGATTGAAATTCCGCCGGCCCCCTTGACCGATGACATCATCGTGGACTCCACTGGTGCGCTGGATTTCACCAGTGTGCCCAAGAAGCTTGGTGTGATCGGTGCCGGTGTGATTGGCCTCGAGCTGGGTTCGGTATGGCGTCGTCTGGGTTCCGAGGTGGTGGTATTCGAAGCTCAGGACAGCTTTCTCGGCCTCGCCGATGAGCAGATTGCCAAGGAAGCCCACAAGACCTTTACCAAGCAGGGGCTGCAGATCCGCCTGGGAGCCCGGGTGACCGGTACCGAGATCAAGCGCAAGCAGGTGACAGTGTCGTTCACTGATGCTGAGGGTGAGCAGCAACTGACCTTTGACAAGCTGATCGTCGCTGTTGGTCGCCGTCCCTATACCGAGAATCTGCTGGCTGCTGATTGTGGTGTCGACAAGGATGAGCGCGACGTCATCTTTGTTGATGACTACTGCGCTACCAGTGTGCCAGGTGTCTATGCCGTTGGTGACGTGGTGCGTGGCGCGATGTTGGCGCACAAGGCCTCGGAAGAGGGTGTCATGGTCGCTGAGCGTATCGCCGGTCAGAAGACGGCGATGAATTATGACCTGGTACCTTCGGTCATCTATACCCACCCGGAAATTGCCTGGGTCGGCAAGAACGAACAACAACTGAAGTCGGAAGGCGTCGAATACAAGGTTGGGGTTTTCCCCTTCGCCGCCAGTGGTCGGGCCATGGCTGCCAATGATACCGGCGGCATGGTCAAGATGCTGGCTGATGCCAAAACTGACCGCGTTCTGGGTGTGCATGTTATTGGTCCGGCCGCGGCCGAGCTGGTGCAGCAGGGTGCCATTGGCATGGAGTTCGGCACCAGTGCCGAAGATCTGGGCATGATGGTCTACTCACACCCGACCATGTCTGAGGCGCTGAAAGAAGCTGCGCTGGCAGTCAATGGTCACGCCATCCATGTCGCCAACCGCAAGAAGCGTTAAACTAGCGCCCGCTTGACCGGTGAGTCGCAGTCGGATTCATCGGTCTCGGTTGACCCCAGGATGGTACGCCGGCTCCGGTCGGCAGGTTCCTGAACAGGATCCAGGCCGGTTGCAGGATGGTTTGCTGTAGCCGATAACGCAATTCCTACACGATCAAAACGGTAGACAAGCATGAATCTTCACGAATATCAGGGAAAACAACTCTTTGCCGAGTATGGCCTTCCCGTCTCCAAGGGCCTTGCTGTGGATACGCCCGAAGCCGCGGTTGAAGCCTGCGAAAAAATTGGCGGTGATATGTGGGTAGTCAAGGCCCAGGTTCACGCCGGTGGCCGCGGTAAAGCCGGTGGCGTCAAGCTGATCAAGAACAAGGACGATGCCAAGGCATTCGCCGAGCAGTGGTTAGGCCAGCGCCTGGTGACCTACCAGACAGACGCCAACGGTCAGCCGGTGAGCAAGATTCTGGTTGAATCCTGCACTGATATTGCCCAGGAGCTGTATCTGGGCGCGGTCGTTGATCGCTCAACTCGCCGTATCGTATTCATGGCCTCCACCGAGGGTGGCGTTGAAATCGAGAAGGTTGCTGAAGAAACGCCGGAGAAGATTCTCAAGGCTACCGTTGACCCCTTGGTGGGTCCGATGCCTTATCAGGGTCGTGAGCTGGCATTCCAGCTGGGCCTGACCGGTAACCAGATCAAGCAGTTCACCAACATCTTTGTCGGTCTAGGCAAACTGTTTGCCGACTACGATTTGGCACTGCTGGAAATCAACCCGCTGGTGATCAAGGAAGACGGGGACCTGCATTGCCTGGACGCCAAGATCAACATTGATGGCAACGCCATGTATCGTCAGCCCAAGCTGCGCGCCATGCATGATCCATCGCAGGACGACCCGCGCGAAGCCCACGCTGCCCAGTTCGAGCTGAATTATGTCGCTCTGGAAGGCAATATCGGCTGCATGGTCAACGGTGCTGGCCTGGCCATGGGTACCATGGATATCGTCAACCTGCACGGTGGCAAGCCGGCCAACTTCCTTGATGTCGGTGGTGGTGCGACCAAGGAGCGCGTTACCGAAGCCTTCAAGATCATCCTGTCTGACAGCAATGTCAAAGCGGTGCTGGTCAACATCTTCGGCGGTATTGTGCGCTGTGACATGATTGCCGAAGGCATCATCGGTGCCGTCAAGGAAGTCGGGGTAAAAGTACCTGTTGTGGTTCGCCTCGAAGGTAACAATGCCGATGTTGGCGCCAAGGTTCTGGCCGACAGTGGCCTCAACATCATTGCTGCAACCAGTCTGACCGACGCTGCCCAGCAAGTCGTCAAGGCCGCGGAGGGTAAATAATGAGCATCCTGATCAATAAAGACACCAAAGTCATCTGCCAGGGCTTTACCGGCTCACAGGGCACTTTCCACTCCGAGCAAGCCATTGCCTATGGCACCAAGATGGTGGGTGGCGTAACGCCTGGCAAGGGTGGTACTACCCACCTGGGTCTGCCGGTGTTCAACACGGTTGCCGAAGCGGTTGCCGAAACCGGCGCCGAAGCCAGTGTGATCTACGTACCGGCTCCGTTCTGCAAGGACTCGATCCTGGAAGCGGCCAACAGCGGCATCAAGCTGATCGTCTGCATCACCGAAGGTATCCCGACCCTGGATATGCTGGATGCCAAGGTCAAATGTGATGAGTTGGGCGTGCGTCTGATCGGGCCAAACTGCCCGGGCGTCATCACTCCTGGCGAGTGCAAGATCGGTATCATGCCGGGTCACATCCATCTGCCGGGCAAGGTCGGTATCGTATCTCGCTCTGGTACCCTGACCTATGAAGCGGTCAAGCAGACCACAGACTCAGGCTTTGGCCAGTCTACCTGTGTCGGTATTGGTGGTGACCCGATCCCGGGTTCCAACTTCATTGACATCCTGGAGCTGTTCGAGAAAGACCCGGCCACTGAAGCCATTGTCATGATCGGTGAGATCGGTGGTAGCGCCGAGGAAGAAGCTGCAGCCTATATCAAGGCCAACGTAACCAAGCCGGTAGTGTCTTATATTGCTGGTGTAACTGCCCCTCCTGGCAAGCGCATGGGCCATGCTGGCGCTATCATTTCTGGCGGCAAGGGCACGGCAGACGAGAAGTTTGCTGCCCTGGAAGATGCTGGCGTGAAAACCGTGCGTTCGCTGGCGGAAATCGGCAATGCACTGGCTGAACTGACCGGCTGGGAAATCAAGCAGTAATATCCCGGGTCTGTTTAAAAAAAACCGCGGCTTTCTGGCCGCGGTTTTTTATTGCCCGGATATTTTTAACTGCCTTTGTGGGTTGGCCTGCAGCGCCAGGCAGTGACTTTTGGTGCTAGAGTAGCGGCAGGAAAGGGTTGCCGACAGGTGGCCCTATACAACTACGCTGAGGAGTCTGAGAGCCTTGTACCTGCCTGCCATTCCTGCTGCCGATGACATCTGGCTGAATATGCTGGCCTTTATCTGGCTGGTGTTCTGCTGGGTTGGCTACACCCACTATGCTGACCGCAAGGCAAAGAATACAGCCTGTCTGGCCAGCATTCTGCACCTGTACCGGTTGGACTGGATGAACCGTCTGCTGTTGCGCGATCAGCGCATCGCTGATGCCAGTGTGGTGGGTAACCTGGAGCGCAATACGGCCTTCTTTGCCTCGAGTACCCTGTTGATTCTGGCGGGTTTGCTGGCCGTGCTGGGTGCTGGCGAGCGGGCCCAGAGCCTGCTGCAGGGGCTACCTTTTGTGGCCAGTGTCAGTCGCGAGGTGTCCGAGCTCAAGCTGCTGGTGCTGGTGGGTATTTTTGTTTACGCGTTCTTTACCTTCTCCTGGGGTATGCGCCAATACAACTTCGCTTCGGTGCTGGTTGGCTCAGCCCCTATCGTTGGTGAGAAGAGTGTCACCGAGGCTGAGCGCAAGGCCTATGCTGAACGGAGTGCCCGGGTCTTGTCGATGGCTGCGCACGAGTTCAACCTGGGATTGCGGGCCTATTACTTTGCGCTGGCGACCTTGAGCTGGTTTATCAATCCGTGGATATTTATTCTGGTGACGGCCGGTGTGGTTGGCGTATTGTATCGACGCGAGTTCCATTCCGATGTGCTGCGGGCGATGCTGTATACACCGACCCCGCACACTGACAACAATAACAAGGAGTCTGTCTGATGAGTCTTCCTCTCTGGTGTCTGTTTATTGCTGCCTTGCTGCTGGTAGCGACCAAGGCGCCTGTGGCTGTCGCCATGGCCCGTGAGGGCAAAAAGGGCTATGACAATCGGCACCCGCGGGCGCAGCAAGCAGCGCTGACAGGCTGGGGTGCGCGCGCCATGGCCGCTCACGCCAACCACTTCGAAGCCTTTCCGGTCTTTGCTGCCGGGGTGTTGGTGGCACAGGTGACAGGCAGCTCAGGTGCCTTGATTGATACGCTGGCGGTGTTGTTTATCATTGCCAGAATTGGCTATACGGTGCTCTACATCAAGGATGTGCACCTGTTGCGCAGCCTGGTCTGGGGGGTAGGTTTTATCAGCTCTGTACTCTTGCTGCTGAGCCCCTTGCTCGCCTGAACAAAGTCTGGCCGGGGTAACAGCCCCGGCCAGGCGGTCGGTCATCAGTCGTCTGACGACATGGCCTCGCGGGCACGCTCAGCCTGCTCATCCATATAATCAGTGGCGCTGTCATAGGCATCGCCCATGCTTTCGCCAGCAGACTCCATGGAGTCTTCAATGTGATCGCCTGTAGTGCGCTCGTTACCGGTTGCTTCGCGTACGCTTTCTTCAGTAGCGTCGGCGGCGTCAGAAGCGGCATCACCGACGTTTTCTGCGGCGTCAGACATGGATTCGGCGGCGGACTCCATGTGGTCTTCCGGCTCTGGATCACTCGAGCAGGCGGCCACAAGGCCGAGACTTGCCAGTAGTGCGGTAGTAACAACAAGCTTTTTCATTGCGAACTCCTTGGGTGTACTGTGGAAGGGGCTCTATCGTTCCTGCAGCCCGTGACAAGAATAGAGCCGGGTCGCTGACAAAAGCAAACCCGAATGCGGTCATACGAGGTAACATATGCAGGTTATCGGTTCTTTTCAGGTGTTTTTGCATGAGTTCTATCGCTGAACGAGCGAACAATTTTTTGTCTATCCTGCGGCATTGTCAGGAGTTGGGCATGTCTGTTGAGCAGGCGGATGAAGACGGCCTGGTGCTCAAGTTGCCCTATTCGGATGCCATTGTCGGCAACCCCTTTACCGGAGTGGTGCATGGTGGTGCGATCACCACCCTGATGGATACCTGTTGCGGGATTTCAACTGTCTGCTATTTGCCGGAGTTTGAAATTTGCCCGACGCTGGATCTGCGGATCGACTATATGCATCCGGCTGAACCGCACAAGCCTATCTATGGCTTCGCCGAGTGCTACCGCCTGACACCGGCAGTGATCTTTACCCGCGGCGTGGCCTATCAGGATAGCCGGGATGAGCCTATTGCCCATGTAGTCGGTGCCTTCATGCGCCTGGGCAAGTCCGGCATAGTGCCGGGTAACGTCGGCTCAGCCGGAGGTGCAGCATGAGTTCCGTACAGATCGAGCAGCTGTTACGCGATGCCCACACCAGTGGTAACTACGCACCGGTGATCGAGCTGATACCTTATGCCCGCACCATTGGCATTCAGGTCATGCGGCTGGGCGAAGAGGTGGTGTTTCACCTGCCGACCTCGCCCGGCAATATCGGCAATCCGGTGCTGCCTGCCATTCATGGCGGGGTTATTGCCGGTTTCATGGAGCAGGCCGCCTGGTTACACCTGATGGTATTCATGGGCAGCCAGAACTTTCCCAAGATCATTGATTTTTCCATCGATTATCTGCGTGCCGGGCTGGATCGCGACACCTATGCGACCTGTCAGGTCTGGCGTCAGGGGCGGCGAGTGGGTAATGTGGCCGTAACGGCCTGGCAAACGCGATCGGAAGAGCCGATTGCGACTGCACGGGCCCACTTCAAGCTCGACTGAACAGGAGTCCGGCCGAGATGGATGCTCTGCTGATTATCTTCGGGATACTCTTGCTGCTGTCTGGCTGGCTCGGCCTGGTCATGACTGCCTGGCGCCAGTCGTTGGGGCATTTTTTCGCTGCCGTGCTGCTTGCGCCGGTGTTGTTGCTGGTGCGTGGGCGTGGGTTTGCGGTCTGGCCCCGCGTCATGTTGCTGGCCGGCCTGCTGATGCTGGCCGGTGGCTTGTGGTGGTTGCAACAGCAGCAACCTGAGCGCTTTGATGCTCTGGTCAGCGGTCACTGGTCGTCGGCTGAACCCGTGAGTGAGACGTCCTTGTCCGGGCATTTGATGGGCCAGGCCTTCCGTCCGACCCAGGTGTTCTGGGCCGGTCAGGATCTGGTGCTGGAAGAGCGTGACGCCCACCGCTTGCGGCGCTCGCTGCGATTGCGCTTCAGTATGCTCGACCACTTGCCGGCATCGGGCCTGCAATGGTTGCCCGGTGATGAGGGTCCCTGGCCAGAAGTGGTCATGCAGTGGCATGACGGTGCACTCTCGGCGCCCGGCTGGCGTCAGGTCAATGCCCCCTATACCCTGATTATCACCCCGCAGGACCGCGACCATCAGCGGCTATTGCTGGACCTGCGTCTGCCGGCAAATTACCAGACTGCCGTGCGTGGCAGCGTCACCTTGCAACAGACACCGGAGTGGTTACAGCGCGGGTCGACGGTCGCTGCTACAGAGCCCGAACCTGTTGCTGCAGAGCCATTGGTTCCGGTAGCGGAGGCATCGGCTGACAGCTGGCAATTGCTCAGCCTGATGGCCCTGGTTGAGCAGCCCGCAGACTATATCGGGCAGGAAGTTCGTCTGGTGACCTGGTCCGGGCGCACCCATCAGGGGCGCTTGCAGGGCATCAGTGACAATCAACGCCTGGTGTTGTTGCAGCATCACGGCGCCAGTCAGGTAGCGCTGCATTTCAATCCACTGGATGTGCGCAGCGTCGAAGCGCGCCCCTTGAAATAATCCAGACTGTCCCCATTTACCTCCCAAGCGTGCAGCCTTGCTGGGCAAGGCATGCCGGATGATAACGCCGCATCGGCGGCCCCTGGGACTGATGGAGACACTGACGCCATGACCGTGGAAACGCAAAAGGAAACGCTGGGTTTTCAGACTGAAGTGAAGCAGCTTCTGCACCTGATGATCCATTCGATGTATTCAAACAAGGAAATCTTTCTGCGTGAATTGATTTCCAATGCTTCTGACGCCTCGGACAAGCTCCGCTTTGAAGCCATTGCGCGGCCTGAGCTGCTGGAAAGCGATCCGGAACTGCGTATTCGCCTCAGTGCCGATGAAACCGCCAAGACCCTGACCATTGAAGATAACGGCATTGGCATGACCCGCGCTGAGGTCATCGAAAACCTCGGCACCATTGCCAAGTCCGGCACCGCTGCCTTCATGCAGCAACTCACCGGTGACCAGAAAAAGGATGCCAGCCTGATTGGCCAGTTCGGCGTCGGCTTCTACAGCGCCTTTATTGTTGCTGACAAGGTAGAAGTCTTTACCCGTCGTGCCGGTGCCGACGCTGCCGAGGGCGTGCACTGGGAGTCAGCGGGCGAGGGTGAGTTCAGTATCGCCACTATCGACAAGCCCGAGCGCGGCACGCGTATCGTGTTGCACCTGAAAGCGGCTGAAAGCGAATTTGCCGACGGTTGGCGCCTGCGTAATATCATCAAGAAGTATTCCGATCATATTTCCCTGCCGATTGAACTGCCCAAGCAGCACATGGGCGAAGACAAGGACCAGCCGGTCGAGGTCGAGTGGGAAAGTGTCAACCGTGCCAGTGCGCTGTGGACGCGTCCACGTACCGAGGTGACGGATGACGAGTATCAGGAGTTCTACAAGCATGTGGCGCATGACTTCGAGAACCCGCTGAGCTGGAGCCACAACAAGGTAGAAGGCAAGCTGGAATACACCAGCCTGCTGTACGTGCCGGGCCGGGCGCCTTTCGACCTGTATCAGCGTGAAGCGCCGCGTGGTCTCAAGCTCTATGTGCAGCGCGTCTTCATCATGGATGACGCCGAGCAGTTCCTGCCGCTCTACCTGCGCTTTATCAAGGGTGTCGTCGACTCCAATGATCTGTCGCTGAACGTCTCGCGCGAGATTCTGCAGAAGGATCCGGCGATCGACAGCATGAAGTCGGCGCTGACCAAGCGCGTGCTCGACATGCTGGAAAAACTGGCGAAAAAAGAGCCGGAGCAGTACGCCACCTTCTGGAAGCAGTTTGGTAGCGTATTGAAAGAAGGGCCGGCGGAAGACTTCGGCAATCGCGAAAAAATTGCGGCATTGCTGCGCTTTGCCTCCACGGCACAGAGTGACGACAGTGAAGTGGTTGGCCTGGACGCCTACCTGGAGCGCATGGTGGAAGGGCAGGACAAGATCTATTACCTGACCGGCGAGCGTTACAGCCAGGTCAAGAACAGCCCGCACCTGGAAATCTTCCGCAAGAAAGGCATTGAGGTGCTGCTGCTGACCGACCGCATTGACGAATGGCTGATGAGCCACCTCAATGAGTATCAGGGCAAGCAGTTCGTTGACATCGCCCGTGGCGACCTGGATCTGGGTAAGCTGGAAGGGGATGACGACAAGCAGGCCCAGGAAGAAGCGGCCAAGGCCAAGCAGGACCTGGTCAAGCGTATTCAGGACGTACTCAAGGACGGCGTGGATGAGGTCAAGGTCTCGCACCGCCTGACGGATTCACCGGCAGTACTGGTGATCAATGAAGACGGTATGGGCGTGCAGATGCGCAAGATCCTGGAAGCGACCGGACAAAAAGCCCCGGACAGCAAGCCGATCCTGGAAATCAATCCGACCCATCCGTTACTGGAAAAGCTGGATGCCGAGCAGGACGAGGCCCGCTTTGCCGACCTGACGCATATCCTGTTTGACCAGGCGGCGCTGGCGGCAGGTGAGGCCTTGCCTGACCCGGGCAGCTATGTGCGTCGCTTGAACGCACTGCTGGTTGAGCTCAGCCGTTGAGCTGATCAGGCGTGACAAAACGGGTGGGTGTTGCTGCAGGCAACCCCACCCGTTTTTATTGCTAACGCTTTTACTGCCCGGTTCAGGTTGACAAGGTCTGGTCTGGCCACTTGAATCGTGATTCAACCCGTTGCCTTACAAGGATCACGTAATGAAAAGAATACTCACCACCCTGGTGTTTGCCGGTGTGGCTGCCGCCGCGCAGGCCGATAGGGTTACCCAGACTGTTGCCTATGAGGTTGACGGCGAGCCCTATCAGGGCATGCTGGTCTATGACGGTAGCGTCAGTGATATGCGCCCGGGCCTGTTAATGGTGCCTAACTGGATGGGTGTGACCGAGCGTGCTGCCGAGAAGGCCTACCGCGCTGGCGGTTCCGAGTATGTGGTCTTTATCGCCGATATGTATGGCAAGGATATCCGCCCGCAGGATGCTGATGAGGCGGGCAAGGCAGCGAGTTTTGTGCGTAATGATCGTGCCCTGCAACGTCAGCGGGTCAATGCCGCGCTGGAGGTGTTCAAGGCACAAGCCGATCAGGTCGCACTGGATACCACTAAGATCGCGGCCATCGGCTTCTGTTTTGGCGGTGGTACGGTGCTCGAGCTGGCACGCTCCGGGACTGAGATTGGCGGCGTGGTGTCTTTCCATGGCAACCTGGATACGCCCAACGCGGAGGATGCCAAGGCGATCAAGACCTCCGTTCTGGTGTTGCATGGCGCCGATGACCCTTATGTACCTGCAGAGCAGGTGCAGGCCTTCGAGCAGGAAATGCGTGATGCTGAGGTGGATTGGCAGCTGATCAGTTACGGTGGTGCCGTGCATTCCTTCACCGACCCGACGGCCGCCATGCCTGGCCAGGCCGAATACCATCCATTGGTTGCCGAGCGTTCTTTTGCGGCCATGCACCAGTTTCTGCGCGAGCGCTTGGCGGAGTAGATAAACGCCCGTCACATAGTGTTCGAAAATCCCCACCAATCAGGGCTGGGCAGTCTGCACTGATCACGTCATCATAGGCAGCTTGAATTTTACTCGCGCTTCCCTGTCAGGGGGAGCGCCGACAGCTCGGGTGATCAGGATGACTGCTGTAAGAAAACTGCTCAGAGGATTAGTGCCGCTTATTGCGTTGGTCGGTGCAGCACAAGCGCAGGCGCAGCCTGCTATGCCGGTAATTGTGGCAGCCGCTGAAGAGCGCGCCCTGGCAACGGATATCGAAGCACTGGGCACCCTGATGGCCAATGAAACGGCAGTGGTCACGGCTAACCTGACAGAAACCATCAGTCGTATCCACTTTACCGACGGCCAGCGCGTTGCGTCAGGGGATTTGATGGTTGAACTCAACAGCCGCGAGCAACAGGCGCAGCTGGACGAGGCCCGAGTGGCATTGGCCAATGCTGAAGGCCAGCTGCAGCGCGCACGACAGCTGGTGGAAAGCCGCTTCGTCTCCAACCAGGAGCTGGAAGACCGACAGCGTGAATTCGATATAGCCCGCGCACGTATTCAGGCAGTTGAAGCGCGCCTGGCCGACCGCCAGATCCGTGCGCCCTTTGACAGCGTGGTTGGCCTGCGTCAGGTCAGTGTCGGCAGCCTGCTCACACCAGGTACGCCGGTCGCCACCTTGCACGATGACAGCGTGATGAAGCTGGATTTTCGCGTGCCGGAAACCCGTATGGCCGAATTGCGCCCCGGACTGACTATCCGCGCCACCAGCCGCGCCTGGCCGGACCAGGTGTTCGAAGGTGAAATCAGTGTGCTGGACAACGAGATTGACCCGCTCACGCGTACCGTGCGCGTCCGTGCCCTGATTCCCAATCCGGACGGGCAGTTGCGGCCGGGGATGTTGATGAGTATCCGTATCGCCAGCCTGCCCCGTGACGCCCTGGTCGTGCCCGAAGAGGCGCTGCTGCCGCAAGGTTTGCGTCAGTTCGTCATGCGCCTGGAAGCGGGTGACAATGACAGCTGGACGGTGGCCCGCCAGCAAGTTGAGCTGGGCCAGCGCTTTGCCGGTTTTGTGGAAATACGTTCCGGCCTTTCGCTGGATGACAAGGTGGTCAGTCACGGCGGTTTCAAGCTGCGCCCGGGCCAGGCTGTCAGTATCAAGGCCGAGTTGGATATTGGCCAATCAGTGGCCGATGCCTTGCGCAACGATGACGCCGTCAACTAGGGGTAACTGATGATTCTGTCTGACATCGCGGTTACCCGGCCGGTTTTTGCGACTGTTCTTGCCTTGCTGCTGGTGATCTTTGGCATCGTCTCGTTCAACATGCTGCCGCTGCGGGAATATCCGGATATCGACCCGCCGGTGGTCACTATCGAGACCAATTATCGCGGTGCTGCAGCCAGCGTGATCGATTCCCAGGTTACCCAGGTAATCGAGGAGCGGGTTGCCGGCATCGAGGGGATCGAGTTCATCGATTCGCGCAGTGAAGATGGTCGCTCACGCATTACCATCCGTTTCTCCATCAACCGTGACGTCAATGAAGCGGCCAATGATATTCGTGACCGGGTATCGGCAGTCCTGCGTCTGTTGCCGGATGAAGCTGACCCGCCTGCCGTGCGCAAGGTGGACGCCAACCAGGATGTGGTGATCTGGTGGAACCTGACCAGTGACCGGCTGAATATGACCGAGCTGACGGACTATGCCGAGCGCTTTCTGGTTGACCGCTTCTCGACGCTGGATGGGGTGGGCGCGGTCCGTATCGGTGGCCAGCAGCGCTATGCCATGCGTATCTGGCTGGATCGCGAAGCGCTGGCAGCACGCAACCTGACCGTCAGTGATGTCGAGGATGCGCTGCGCTCGGAAAACGTCGAGTTGCCTGCGGGTAACATTGAATCGTACAACCGTCTGTTTACCGTCCGCGTTGTGCGCAGCTTCAACACGGCGGATGATTTTGCCCGTCTGGTGGTCGCCCGCGGCGATAATTACCTGGTGCGTTTGTCGGATGTGGCGCGGGTCGAGCGGGGTACCGAAGAGGCACGCAATCTGTTCCGCGGCAATACCGTGCCCATGGTGGGTATTGGCCTGGAGCGCCAGTCCACCGCCAATACCCTGGAGTTGTCACGGGACTCGCGGGCACTGGTTGCCGAGCTGAATGAAACCTTGCCCGAAGGCATGAGTATCGAGCCGAGTTTCGATGGTTCGGTGTTTATTGAAGGGGCGATCAAGGAAGTCTACAGCACCCTGGCTATCGCACTGGTGCTGGTAGTGCTGGCGATTTTCCTCTTTCTTGGCAGTCCGCGGGCCATTCTGGTTCCCGCAGTTACCTTGCCGGTATCCATTGTTGCGACTTTCAGTGCCCTGCTGTTGTTCGGCTTTACCATCAATCTGCTGACCTTGCTGGCGTTGGTGCTGGCGATTGGTCTGGTGGTGGATGATGCCATCATCGTGCTGGAGAATATCCGTCGGCGGATTGATGAAGAGGGCGAAACGCCCCTGGTTGCCGCCTTTTATGGGACTCGTCAGGTCGCCTTTGCGGTGGTGTCGACCACCTTGGTACTGATTGCGGTCTTTGTGCCTATTGCATTCCTGCAGGGTGATGTCGGGCGGCTATTTTCCGAATTTGCCCTGACCATGGCGGCAGCGGTTGCTTTTTCCAGCTTTGTCGCACTCACACTCTCTGCCATGCTGGCCTCCAAGGTACTCAAGCCCAGAGATGGCGAAAACTGGTTGACGCGCAAGGTAGAGAGCACCCTGTTCAGGGCGCGAAACTTCTATGCGGGGCTTCTGGTCAAGGTACTGCGCTGGCGTTGGGTGGCCCTGCTGGTGTTTCTGGTCATGTTTGGCGGTACCGGTTGGCTATTCAGCCAGCTGCCCACTGAATACACCCCGCGTGAAGACCGTGGTTCCATGTTCCTGATCGTCAACGGTCCGGAAGGTGCAACCTACGACTACATGCTCGATTACATGAACGAGATAGAAACACGCTTGATGGAGCTGGTTGATGAGGGTGACATCATGCGGCTGCTGGTTCGAGCACCACGGGCCTTTGGTGGCGTTGAGACCTTCAATACCGGGATCGTGATCATTGTGCTGGAGGACTGGGGAGAGCGACGCTCCGGCTGGGATATCATGGCCGATATCCAGCAGCGTCTCGCCGATCTGCCCGGAGTGCGCGCCTTCCCGGTCATGCGTCAGGGGTTTGGGGGAGGCCAGCAGCAACCCTTCCAGATGGTGATCGGCGGGGCCGGCAGCTATGCCGAGCTGGCCGAATGGCGCGATACCCTGATGGAAAAGATTCAGGCGGACAACCCGGGTCTGATCAATCTGGATTCGGATTACAAGGAGACCCAGCCGCAGCTGGAAGTCATCGTCGATTATGACCGCGCTGCGGATCTGGGGGTCAACGTCGGCACCCTGGGGCGCACACTGGAAACCATGCTGGGGTCACGTCGGGTCACTACGTATATCGAGGATGGCGAGGAATATGATGTGATTCTTGAGGGTGAGCCGGAAAGTCAGCGCCAGCCCACCAGCCTGGAGAATATCTATGTGCGTTCAGCCACCAGTGGTGAGCTGATTCCGCTGTCCAATATGGTCAGTCTGGAGGAGTATGCCGGCTCCACAACACTGAACCGCTACAACCGCAACCGGGCCATCACTCTTGAGGCGGGCCTGGCTGACGGTGTGGCCCTGGGCGATGCGCTCGATCATGTCGAGGCCCTGGCCAGAGAGCATCTGCCAGACAACCTGGTGATCGATTACAAGGGGCAGTCGCTGGACTTGCGCAATGCGGGCGGGTCCTTGCTGTTTGTCTTTGCCTTGGGCCTGGTGGTGGTGTTCCTGGTCTTGTCAGCCCAGTTCGAAAGCTTTGTGCATCCTCTGGTGATCATGTTCGGGGTACCCATGGCCATTGGTGGCGCCTTGCTTGGGCTCTGGATTACCGGTAACACCCTTAATCTCTACAGCCAGATTGGGCTGGTCATGCTGATTGGCCTGGCGGCCAAGAACGGCATTCTGATTGTCGAGTTTGCCAATCAGTTACGCGATGCCGGTAAACCCTTTGATGAGGCATTGGTTGAAGCCAGCACCCTGCGTCTGCGTCCGATCCTGATGACCGGGGTAACCACGGTGGCGGGTGCACTGCCCTTGGTGATGGCCTTCGGGCCGGGCGCCGAGACGCGTTCAGTGATTGGTATTGTGGTTATGTCGGGGGTCAGCGTATCCATGTTCCTGACCCTTTTTGTGATTCCTGTGCTGTACAGCCTGATGGCTCGGGGTACAGGGTCGCCCTCGGCAACGCGTCAACAACTGGAACGTGAGGAGCAGACCAAAGGTGCCGTTTAACGCTATTCATGCTTGTGATAATGCAGGTGTGGTGTGGTTGAGAGCTGTTCGCATCGGTTGGTAATTGCGGCGAACGGCCAGAGCCCCCTGTCAGCGCTGGTTTGCATGGGTTGCGCTGACTCGGCAGGGCTGACAAGGCGCTCTGGTCAGTGCTGGGCTTTGCTGCATGCGGCCGTATGCACGGGCAGGCAACACACGGCATAATGACCAGCAAATCCGATCCGTCTCGGAAATTACTAGAACAAGTCAAAAAGTCACGGAGAGTGCCATGTCAAAACCCGAGCTTCCCGGCTGGCGCTGGGGCCCCTTCACCTTTCGCCTTCCCTTCTATCACACACGGTTCTATTGGCAGGAAGCCTTGCAGGGGCTGTTTGTGGCAGCAGCTACAGGCCTTGCCCTGATTCCATTGATGATGGAGTTTTTCGGCCTCAGCTTTGAAGAGGCCGTGGCCGTCTCCATGATTCATTCGATCCTGTTAGGATCGGCGATCATTATATTTGGTGAGCCCTACGCGCCCGGGTGGATTACGCCAGCATTGCCTCTGGTGCTCGCCTATGTTCTCGGTGGGTATGACGACCCGGCATCACGCTTCCAGGCGATGACCGCTCTATCGCTTAACTTTGCCATACTTCTGGTATTTCTCGGGGTCAGCGGACTCGGCAAGAAGTTCGTGCTCTGGCTGCCTGATACGCTCAAGGCCGGGATTATTCTCGGCGCAGCCATTGCCGCCTTGAAGCGGGTATTCATTGACGATGCCGAGCGTTTTCTGTTCCAACAGCCGATTGCGATCACTCTGGCGTGCGCCGTGTGCCTGATCTTTGCCTTCTCCTTGCCGATGCAGAAGCTCAAGGAAAAGTACAAGGTGTTTGCCATTATTGGCGCCCTGGGCCTGCTACCTGGCTTCATTATTGCGGGTGTGGTCGGTCCCATGGTGGGCGAGGTCAGCTACGACATCCAGTGGGGTATCCTGATTCCGCCGGTGGCTGACGCCTGGAACCAGATGTCTCCCTTTGCCATTGGTTGGCCCAGCCTGGAGATGTTCCTGCAGGGTATCCCGTTGGCGATCATTACCTATGTGATCCTGTTCGGTGACATGGTGACCGGTAACGAGGTGATTCGCGATGGTCTGACCAAGCGTCAGGATGAGCATATCGATATCAATCCGACACGCACGCACTTGTCGGTCGGTATCCGTAATGCCCTGATGGGGGTCTTTGCTCCCTTCTTCCCGACCCAGGGTGCCATGTGGACCGGGGTTCAGGTCATTATCGTGCAGCGCTGGAAGCAGGGCGTCAAAGGCATGAACAGCCTGCATAGCGGTCTGGCATCCTATTACCTGATGGGTATTCCGCTGCTGTTCTTCCTGCTGCCCTTGTTGACCGGTCTGCAGCCACTGTTGGGTGTGGCGCTGTCCCTGACCCTGGTGCTGACCGGTTTTGCCTGCGCCTATGTGGCAATGTCCATCCCGCAGAACAATACGTCGCGTGGTACCGTTGTATTGATCGGGGCGGCACTGGCATTTTTCGAGCCCTGGATCGGTCTGACCTTTGGGGTGCTGGCAACGGTGTTGCTGGTGGGCTGGGATCGCAACCCGGATCCGATTCCACACGAAGACTGACTCTTTGGTATTATCAGCAGCATTATCAGCCACGCCTTTGGGTGTGGCTGTTTTGTTTGCGGAGGTGAAATATGGCAAAAGTGGCATTTCTCGGGCTGGGTGTCATGGGCTTCCCCATGGCCGGTCATCTGGCCCGCGCTGGGCATCAGGTAACTGTGTATAACAGAACCGCGGCAAAAGCCAAGCAGTGGCTGGCCGAGTTTCCAGGCCGTAGCGAGGCAACGCCCGCTGCCGCCGCAGCGGGGCAGGATATGGTGTTTATCTGTGTCGGTAACGATGATGACCTGCGCGCCGTTGTCAGTGGCCCGCATGGGGTGTTGTCCGCTGTATCTGCTGGAGCTGTGATTGTCGATCACACCACGGCGTCAGCCAACGTGGCACGTGAACTGGCTGCCAAAGCGGCAGAGCAGGGCGTGTGCTTTCTCGATGCACCGGTATCCGGCGGGCAGGCCGGGGCCGAGAAGGGCCAGCTGACCATCATGCTGGGTGGTGAGGAGTCGGCTTATCAGCAGGTCTCGCCAGTGCTTGGCGCCTACGCTCGCATGCAGCGACTGATGGGCCCGGTCGGTAGCGGTCAATTGACCAAAATGGTCAATCAGGTGTGTATTGCTGGCCTCTTGCAGGGGCTGTCCGAGGCGCTGCATTTTGCCCAGCAGGCAGGTCTGGATGGTGAGGCCGCGATGGCGGTCATCAGTCAGGGAGCAGCCCAGTCCTGGCAACTGGATAATCGCCATCAGAGCATGCTGGCCGGGGAGTTTGACTTCGGCTTTGCGGTTGACTGGATGCGCAAGGATCTGGCTATCGTGCTGGATGAAGCACGGCGCAATGGCAGTCAGTTACCGGTGACTGCGCTGGTCGATCAATTCTATGCCGATGTACAGGCGAAGGGCGGGGGACGCTGGGATACCTCCAGCCTGATTACCCGGCTCAAGGGTGCGTGATGCAGTGCCGCAGTGGCTGCGCCGCCTGCTGTATAGCGCCATCGATTTCCAGCCCCATGCCAGGGTTGCCAGAGGGTAAGCCTGCAGGCGTTGCCTGTCCACACCTGGATGCTGCCTGGCGTTGTCGCTTGTTTGGTAAGCCGGAGCGGCCGGCTGTGTGTGCTGGATTCCAGGCGGAAATGGCAATCTGTGGTGACAGCCGCGAAGAGGCCATGCAGATTATTAGCCTGCTGGAGCAGGTCAGTTTGCCGGCATAAAAAAACCCGGCAGTCGTGGCTACCGGGTTAAAGCTGAAGAAGCACTTTTCAACCCCATAGCGCAGCTGCGCTATGGGTACGAGCTTAGAAGCTCTTGGTGGCTGACAGCGTCCAGTTGGAGCTGCAGGAACGGCTGGTTCCGTAGTCTGCGCGGCAGTCGTCACTGCTGATGTTGGTGTCAGAATACATCAATGCCAGATCAAGGCCGAGGAACTCTTTAGATACGGTGGCGGCCCAGTCGCGGTAGGTGTCATCGCTGTTATCGCCGTAGCCAACATGCAGGCCCAGGCCAAAGCCCTGTGGTAAGTCAAAGCCGTAGCCGACACTGTAATAACGTGAACTTTCGGGATCATAGGCGTACTTGGCCGCCAGATCAAAGCCGAACAGACCTACGCCCAGAACCCATTCCTCGACGTTATTGTCGTTTGCACCAGGGAAGGTGTATGAGTTCCAGCTGATGTCGTAGCTGACATCCGGCGTGATATCAGCGCCGAAACCAACATAGTAGTCCAGCTCGATGGTGGAGTCGTCATCATCACCGAAGTCAACGTTGGAGCCCCAGGCGCCAATATACAGGCCGCTTTCATGGGCGATATCCAGGCTGCCCTGTACCGCACCTTTGCCGGCGGTTTGCGACTGACCGCGCCAGATATAGTCAGTGGCCAGTGTGGCGGTCATGCTGACATCCAGCTCGCCGATAGCGGTGTCAAAGGTTTCGGCTTGCGCCATGCTGGCAACACTCAAGGTGCTGGCGGTAGCGATGGCAATGGCAAGTTTCTTCATCATGTGGTGTATCCCCGTTGTGTGAAAAATTCAATCGTGTTGAATGCGTTGGCGATAACACCTGAGCAGAAACTATGCCAGTTTCTATTTGTTGAATTAAAACAAATGGTTAGGGTTATTTTACGGTTTTATGTCGCTGTGATTTCAGTTCCGCTACGCACCATGATGGCGCTTGGGGTTAAACGCTGGTGCACTGCATGGCAATCAGGCGCTTGTGCCTTTGATAACGCTGCAGACGTTGCTGCAAGGTGAGGGGCAGCTGAGCAGCGGGCGTAAAGCCGCAGGCGAGATAGAGCGGGGCCAGTTCCGGCGCACAGAATAGCCATACAGGGCTGTTGAGGTGGTCCAGGCAGCCGGTTATCAGGTGTCTGGCCAGTCCCTGGTGACGTTGCTCTACAGCGGTGCACAGGCTGGTCAGCCAGAAGCCCCCGCCGATCGGCTCAAGGCATAGCGCGCAGGCGATATCCGGATTACGCAATACCCAGACCTGGTGGCCACCCCGCGCGCGCATGCGGCTGCCCTGTGACTTGTAGAAGCGGTTGACCAGGGGGTGTGCGATCTCTGCGATTATTTCTATGCGCATACTTGATCTGGGTCAGTTAAGGGCTGGGCTGATTTGCGACACTCAAAGTTGGCTATACTGCTGCAAGCCATGCTGATTATTGGAAACCAAAAGGACGCTCTATGCAAAACGTATTGGTACCCTTCGACGGGTCATCCAGCGCCAAACGCGCAATTCAATATCTGGTCGATTTTTCTGCCGAGTATCCGGCCATCAAGGTGCATGTGATCAACGTGCAGAGCGAACCCAAGCTGTATGGCAACTATGTGTCAGCCAGCATGCTGGAGCAATTACGTGAGGGTGCACTGCAGCACGGTCAGGAAACCAATGTCGATGCCGCCAGACTGCTGGAAGCGGCGGGCATTGATTTTGAGACCCATGCCGTGATCGGAGAGGTGATTGGTGAAGTGGTCAAGGCGGTCAAGAGCTTCGGTTGCAACACCGTAGTAATGGGGACGCGGGGTATGAGCAATCTGGGCAACCTGGTGCTCGGTTCAGTCGCCACGCGGATTGTGCACGAAGTGCCGGTGCCGGTGTTGTTGGTGAAATAATTGCGCCCGGGGCTGTCCGTTGTCGCCAGCCCCGGTTGGTTTGACTAGCGGTTGAAGCGCTCTACCAGCTCGGCCTGTTGCCCTGCGGTATCGGCAAGCTCGATGCTCAGATCAGCACTGCGTTGAGCCTTGGCGGCAGTTGATTCCGACAAGTCGGCAATGGTGGTGATATTGCGGTTGATTTCTTCCGCCACAGCGCTTTGCTCTTCGGCGGCACTGGCAATCTGGTTGGCCATATCATTGATCTGCACAATGGCCTGACTGATGCCGTCCAGCGCCTCGTCTGCCGCTACTACCCGCTCCAGTCCGTGATCCGCTTGCTCATGCCCTTGCTGCATGGCTGTAACGGCCTTTTCTGCCGCTTGCTGCAGATTGGCAATCAATCCGTGAATCTGCTCGGTGGAATCAGCTGTGCGGCTGGCCAGGGCGCGCACTTCATCGGCAACCACGGCAAAGCCGCGTCCTTGCTCACCGGCCCGGGCCGCCTCGATGGCGGCATTGAGTGCCAGCAGATTGGTTTGTTCGGCAATCCCCTTGATCACATCTACCACAGTACCGATTTGCCGGGCATCACTGGCTAACTGACTGGAGACATCGGCAGCTGCATTCACGGCACTGGCCAGTTGCTCGATCGCACGGCGGGTTGCTTCGGTCACTGCCTTGCCCTGGCTGGCCAGCTCGCTGGCATGGCGGGTTGATTCCGCTGTGCGCTGAACGTTGCCGGATACTTCCTGGGTTGCCGCGGCCATTTCATTCACCGCGGTGGCGACCTGCTCGGTTTCCTGCCGCTGTTGGCTAAGGCCGTGTGAGCTGTCCAGCGCTAGCTGGCTGGCCTCGGTGGCCTGCAGGCGTAGTTGCCCGGAACTGTCGAGCAGGCGGGTGAGGCTGGTGCGTAAACGGGCCTGTTGGCTCAGTAGCGCCATTTCCAGCTGTGCAAGGCTGCCACGGTAGGGGGTATACATCTGCGCCAGCAGCGGGTCGCTGATGCTCTGTGATGCCTGGCGAATAATCCGTTGCAGGCGCGCTTCCTGCCAGGCGCGCCAGGCCATGGCTGCGGGGACACTGACAATCAGGCCGGCAGCAATGCCCCAACCACCGAATGTGCTGCCGAGTGTGGCGGTAATGCCACCAACGATGGGCATCGGCGCCAGATCGCCCAGTAAACCTTGCCAGTTGCCAGGAATCGCCTTACCGCCACGATTGAGACGCTGGTAGAGCACCTCGGCACGCTTGACCTGTTGTTCCGTGGGTTTGACCCGGACCGACTCATAGCCGGTGACCTGACCCCGTTCCCAGACCGGGGTGACATAGGCGTTGACCCAGTAATGATCACCGTTCTTGCAGCGATTCTTGACGATGCCCATCCAGCTGCGGCCTGCCTTGAGGTCGGCCCACATGTGAGCAAAAACCGCTGCCGGCACATCCGGATGGCGGACCAGGTTGTGCGGACTGCCGATCAGTTCATCGGCACTGAAACCGCTGATAGCCACAAAGTCGTCATTGGCATAGCGGATGATGCCCTTGAGATCAGTTGTGGAGATCAGCCGTTGGGTGTCGGGAAACGTCTGATTGCGCTGAGTGACGGGCTGGTTGTTTCGCATGGGCATCCTGGTGACGGCAAGGCTAGGACTTATATTGGTCTATGCTGTGGTTATCGGCATCAGGTTGCAGATCTTTATCTGCATTGAAGTATCCACATCAGACCCTGTAGTCTGGGGAGTATAACCAATTTGGCGCTGGTCATCTGCCAGCGTTATGTCAGGAGGAGTCAGCATGAGCGTCAAGAACAGCCTGAACAGCCAGCAAGAACTCGCTGTTGGTGCAGCGACTTACCACTATCACTCATTGCCCAAAGCGGCGGAAAAGCTGGGTGATATCAGTCGGCTGCCCATGTCGCTCAAGGTTCTGCTGGAAAACCTGCTGCGCAATGAAGATGGCTCGACAGTCACCCTGGAGGACTGTCAGGCTGTTGTTGATTGGCTCAAGGATCAGCGCTCAACCCGGGAAATCCAGTTCCGCCCGGCACGGGTGCTGATGCAGGACTTCACCGGCGTACCGGCCGTCGTGGACCTGGCCGCCATGCGCGATGCCGTGGCCAAAGCGGGCGGTGATCCACAACAGATCAACCCCTTGTCACCGGTAGATCTGGTCATTGATCACTCGGTCATGGTGGATCGCTTTGCCGATGCCAGCGCCTTCAAGGACAATGTCGCCATCGAAATGGAGCGTAACGGTGAGCGTTACGCCTTTCTGCGCTGGGGGCAACAGGCCTTCAATAATTTCCGCGTGGTGCCTCCGGGCACCGGGATCTGCCATCAGGTCAACCTGGAGTATCTGGCGGAAAGCGTCTGGGCCGAAGAACGCGACGGCGAACAGTGTGCCTATCCGGATACCCTGGTGGGCACCGACTCACATACCACCATGATCAATGGCCTGGGTGTACTTGGCTGGGGCGTCGGTGGTATCGAGGCGGAAGCCGCCATGCTCGGTCAGCCGGTCTCTATGCTGATCCCCGAAGTGGTTGGCTTCAAGCTGACCGGCAAGATGAAAGAGGGTATGACGGCGACCGACCTGGTGTTGACCGTCACCCAGATGCTCCGCGCCCACGGCGTTGTGGGCAAGTTTGTAGAATTCTATGGTGACGGGTTGGCTGATTTGCCGCTGGCCGACCGCGCCACAATTGCCAATATGGCACCAGAATACGGCGCCACCTGTGGTTTCTTTCCGGTCGACGAAGTGACCCTGGGCTATCTGCGCCAGACCGGGCGGCCGGATACCGTCATCGAGCGCGTCGAAGCGTATTGCAAGGCCCAGGGCCTATGGCGGGAGCCGGGACACGAACCAGTATTCACCGCCACCTTGCATCTGGACATGAATGATGTAGAGGCCAGCCTGGCCGGCCCCAAGCGCCCGCAGGACCGCGTTGCACTCGGCAATGTACCCAAGGCCTTTGACGACTTGCTGGCCTTGCAGGTCGTGCCTGAGGACCAGGAAGAAGCGCGACTGGAAAGTGAGGGCGGTGGTGGCACCGCCGTCGGCTCTCAGCAAGGTGAGGCAGTGGTGGTGATCGACGGCGAGGAGCAGGTGCTCAACCATGGCGCCGTGGTCATCGCAGCCATTACCTCCTGTACCAATACGTCCAACCCCAGCGTCATGATGGCCGCTGGCCTGGTGGCGAAAAAAGCGCTGGAAAAAGGCCTGCAGCGCAAGCCCTGGGTCAAGTCATCGCTGGCACCGGGCTCCAAGGTGGTCACCGATTACCTGGCCAAGGCGGGGCTGGATGACTACCTGGACAAGCTGGGTTTCAACCTGGTGGGTTACGGCTGCACCACCTGTATCGGTAATTCAGGCCCGCTGCCTGACGCAATCAGCAACGCCATTGCCGAACACGATCTTGTGGTCTCCTCGGTACTCTCCGGGAACCGCAACTTTGAAGGCCGCGTGCATCAGCAGGTCAAGGCCAACTGGCTGGCATCGCCGCCGCTGGTCGTCGCCTATGCGTTGGCCGGTAATACGCGCATGAACCTGGCCACCGAGCCACTCGGGCTGGACGCCAACAACCAGCCGGTTTTCCTGCAGGATATCTGGCCCAGCAATGCAGAAATTGCCGACGCTGTTGCCCTGGTTGAACAAGACATGTTCCGTGAACGCTACGCTGATGTATTCAGTGGCGACGAGCACTGGCAAGGCATCAAGGTGCCAGACAGCAGTACCTATGCCTGGGATGACAAATCCAGCTATGTACAGAATCCCCCGTACTTCGAGCAGATTGACCAGCCGCTTTTGGCGGTTGAGCCGGTCGAGCAGGCCTATGTGCTGGCCGTATTCGGCGACTCCATCACTACCGACCATATCTCCCCGGCGGGCTCCATCAAGTCCAGTTCACCGGCAGGCGAATATCTGCAAAGTCTGGGAATCAAGCCTGATGACTTCAACTCCTACGGTTCACGCCGCGGTAATCACGAGGTCATGATGCGGGGTACCTTTGCCAATATCCGCATCCGCAACCTGATGTTGGCCGGCGAGGAGGGTGGCGAAACCATTCACGTACCCAGCGGTGATCGCATGTCGATCTACGATGCTGCCATGCGCTATCAGAAGGACGCCACGCCCCTGGTTGTGCTGGCCGGTAAGGAATACGGCACCGGCTCCAGTCGTGACTGGGCAGCCAAAGGCACCAACCTGCTGGGCGTCAAGGCCGTCATTGCCGAGAGCTTTGAGCGCATCCATCGCTCCAACCTGGTCGGTATGGGTGTCTTGCCCCTGCAGTTCCAGGAAGGCCAGAGTGTTTCAGCCCTGGGTCTGGATGGGCATGAACGCATTGATATCAACGGGCTGGATGACCATCTCAAACCCGGTCAAACCCTGTCTGTGGTCGCTACCCGCACCAACGGCGATCAGGTCAAGTTCGACGTGATCTGTCGTATCGACACCGGCAACGAGATTGACTACTTCAAGGCGGGTGGCATCCTGCATTATGTCTTGCGAGGGTTGTTGGCGGGGTAAGGGCTTTTAAGTCGCTGTTTTGGAAAAAATTCTATTGACAGCAAAGCCCCCTGACCCTAATATTCGCCCCGTCCTCGAGACGGGGCTATAGCTCAGCTGGGAGAGCGCCTGCATGGCATGCAGGAGGTCAGCGGTTCGATCCCGCTTAGCTCCACCACGTTTTTAGGTCAGTGACTCGTTCATTGACCTGTTTTAATCTAGGGTTTGTCCTTACCAGCAAAGGATGAATCAGAAGGGTTTGCGTCCCCTTCGTCTAGTGGCCTAGGACACCGCCCTTTCACGGCGGTAACAGGGGTTCGAGTCCCCTAGGGGACGCCATTTATTACTGCCATGATGTCTGGTGGCAGGGTCGCAAGACCACGGGGCTATAGCTCAGCTGGGAGAGCGCCTGCATGGCATGCAGGAGGTCAGCGGTTCGATCCCGCTTAGCTCCACCATTAAACAAAAAAGCCGGCTCACGCCGGCTTTTTTGTGTCTGTCAGAGCCTCATTCAACCCGGCTGACGCGCTCGATAACCACCGGATTGCGCGGCACATCACCGTGACTGCCCTGCATTCCAGTCGGCACCTTGGCGATGGTCTCAACCACGTGCTGACCATCCACTACCTCACCAAACACAGCATAGCCGAAGCTGTCCTCGCTATGGTCAAGAAAACTATTGTTGCTGACATTGATAAAAAACTGACTGGTAGCACTGTCCAGCACATTGGTGCGGGCCATGGCGACAGTGTAGCGACGGTTCTTCAGGCCATTGTCGGCTTCATTCTTGATCGGAGCAGCGGTATCACGCTGGCGCATATCCGGGGTAAAGCCGCCGCCCTGGATCATGAAGCCCGGAATCACCCGGTGAAAGATCAGTCCCTCATAGTGGCCGGCATCAACATAGCGCAAGAAATTGGCCACGCTGATTGGCGCCTTCTCGGCATTCAATGACAGCGTGATTTCGCCCAGGTTGGTATGCAGAGTGACTTGCGGTTGGGTGTTGTCAGCAGCGGACAAGGGGCTGACAAGCAGCAATAGCGTAGTCAGGCAGGCAAGCAGGGTTTTCAGCATGGTGCAGTCTCTTTCGATTACAGGGATGGTTGATCGGCAGCGGCATGAGCGCCAAGAAAGTCCAGCAGCAGTGTATTGAATACCTCCGGCTGGTCAACCGGCGTAGCGTGGCGTGAATCGCTCACCACTTTCAGCTGGGCATTGGCCAGCTCAGCGACATAGGCTCGCTTCTGCTCAACCGGGGTGTAATCCTGATCAGCGCACACCACCAGTACCGGGCACTGAATCGAAGCTAGGCGGTCACGTACACTCCAGCCAACAATGGCGCGCATCGAGCCCAGGTAAGCCGGGCGAAAATTGCTTTGCCAGCGTTGCTCGAACTTGCTGCGCAGTTCTGTTTGCTCGGGCTTGGGGAAGAGCAGGCGGGCCAGTCCGCGTGAAACTGTCTTCAATGGCAATACATGGGCGAAAAACAGTCGTTTGCCGGCCATGCGGTAATCCGCAAAGCTGCGTGGTACTACCTCAGGGCCGCTGTTTACAATGGTCAGGCTGGCAGGGATCTCCGGGTGGTCAACCGCCAGTTGAAAGGCAATCATGCCGCCCATGGAGATACCCACGATGTGGGGCTGTTGCAGGTCCATTTGCTGGATAAAAGCCAGGGTGTCGTCGGCAAAAGCCTGGATGCTGTAACCGTGAATGGGTTTTTCACTCTGCCCGTGGCCCAGCATATCCAGCGTCAGTACCCGATAATGGGGTGTGAGCGCCGGCAGCTGATATTCCCAGTCCATACCGCTGGAACCAAGGCCGTGGATCAACAGGACGACCGGCCCCTGGCCCTGGTCGGTATAGTGCAGGCGATGACCGTTAAGCTGGATATCTGGCATGACTGAGGTATTCCGCTATGGCAGTAAAGCCCAGAGCATAACCGATTCAGCGTGGCTGTGTTGTGTAAGCCGGGCTTGCAGATACAAACAGGGGCGCATAAGCGCCCCTGTTTGTATTGCTTCAGCCTTGATCAGCTGCGCTTGTCATCTGACTCAGATGACGCAGTTGTATCGGCTCTCTGCTCGCCGCTATCAATCGGCAAGGCGCTTTGCTGTGGCGCGGCTGCCGGCTTGGCCTCACGCTGCTCAGGGGCGTTGTCGAGGGCTTGCTGATCACTGGCTGCAGCATCGGCAGTGGGCTCAGGTGTCTTGCCTGCCTGTGCTTTTGCTTCTTCCTCAGCTTGCGTGTCAGTTGCCGGCTGGCTGGTCGTTGCGGCTTCTGCTGTGTCGGCCTCGGCGGGCTGGGCCAGTGCTGCAGCTTCTGCCTCAGCTTGAGCGGATGCGCTGGCCTGTTCGGCGGCTTTGCGCTTTTCCTCTTCGCGGCGGCGGCGAATCTCGCGCGGGTCATTGAAGGCGCGACCCGATGCGGTCAAGGCAGGTGCCTCGGCGGCAGGCTTGGCTGGCTCCTCGACCTTAGCAGCAACAGGTTCTTCAGCTACCGGAGCCGGGTCGGCCTGCACCTTGACTTCAGGCGCAGTCTCGGCCTCGGCAGGCTGTTGGGCGCTGATGCTGACAGTAGGTGCGAGGGCCTCGCTGGCTGCTTCAGGCTCGCTTGCAGTGCTTGCGGTATCGGTTGCTGGCGTTGCTGCAGTGGCGTTGCTGCTGTCAGACGTGACCGGTTTATCCTCATTAGCTTGCTGCGTGCTGGTCTCCGCTTCGCTCGCAGCTGGCTTGGCTGGACGTTCCCGGCGCTGACCGCGCTCGCGGCGAGGCTTGGCAACAGGTGCTGGTGTTTCCTCAACCTCGGTAGCGGTATCAGCGGATACTTGAGCCTGCTCGCTGTCTGCCTGGTCTGCAGTCTTGGCGGTGGTTGGTGCCTTGTCGCTGGGCTCGACGTCAGTTTCCTGGGGCTGTGCCTGGGCAAAGGCATCGACCGCTTGCTCAATGCTGGCTTCAGCCTGATCGGCGGCCTGGTTCAAGCTGGCTTCTACCGGCTTCTGCAGGTCGGTTACCGGCGCTTGCTCTGCCTTGTCGCTTTTGGCGGTATTGTCGGCAGTGGCGCTGGACTGATCAGTCTGCTCGGCTTGCTCGCTTGAGTTCTCGGTGGACTGATTGTCATCCTGAGAAGCGCGGCGGCGGTTATTGCGACGACGCTGGCTGTTGCGCGAGCGGCGACGTGGGCGTTCGCCCTCGCTTGACTCTTCTGAGCCGGTGTCGGCTTGCTTAACGGCCTCATTGTCGACCTCGTCATTGGCTTCCTTGCGTGGCCGGCGCTCCTGAGCCGGTGCTGGCTTGGCCTGACGGGCTTCATTGCTCTGTTCGCCGTCGGTAACGGCGGCCGCGTTGCTGGCACCGCTGGGTGCACGACGACGGCGACGGCCTTGTGGGCGTTCTTCGCTACTGTTGTCGCGCTTCTCGCTTGGTGCTTCGCTGCGTGCCGGGCTGCTGGCAGCCTGCTTGGCGTTATCCGTGTCGTTGCGATCTGCTCGTTCGTTGCGGGGGCGACGATTTCGGTTGTTGCGACGCTCGGTACCGCTACGATTGTTGCGGTTCTTGCGCGCCTCTTCCTCTGCCCTGGGTTTGGCGGCCTGGTTGTTGCTGTCTTCAGCTTCATTCTGGTCGGCGGCGAACAAGCCTACCAGTGACTTGATCAGGCCCTTGAACAGGCCAGGTTGATTCGCTTGCACGGCCTGGGTGGCAGCAATGGGTGCTGCGGGTGCGGCTGCGCTGGGTGCCGGGCGGGTTGGTTCGATCCGCTTGACGGCCGCTTCCGGGCGCACAATCGCTTTGGTCTGGCTGACCGGGGTTGGCTCTTCAGTCTCGGCTTCGGTACTCATGCTGTAACTGCTTTCAGCGTTCATGACCGCTTCGCTGTCATCGCGCAGGCGCTGGACATCAAAGTGCGGGGTGACCATATGCTCGCTGGGCAGCACCAGAATGCGCACGCGGGTGCGCTGTTCGGTGGCGGCAAGGGCCTCACGCTTTTCATTCAGCAAGAAGGTGGCCACGGCCACAGGTACGTGGGCACGCACTTCGGCGGTACGGTCCTTCAGGGCCTCTTCTTCGATCAGGCGCAGAACCGAGAGTGACAGGGACTCAACGTCACGGATAGTGCCGCGACCGTTACAGCGTGGGCAAACGATGCCGCTGGTTTCGCCAAGTGACGGGCGCAGGCGTTGGCGGGACATTTCCAGCAGGCCAAAGCGTGAGATGCGACCAACCTGAACACGGGCGCGGTCGGCCTCAAGGCTCTGGCGCATGCGGTCTTCCACAGCACGCTGATTGCGGGCCGGTGTCATGTCGATAAAGTCGATCACGATCAGGCCGCCGATATCACGCAGGCGCAACTGACGGGCGATTTCTTCGGCAGCTTCCAGATTGGTGTTCAGCGCCGTCTCTTCAATGTCGCCGCCCTTGGTGGCGCGCGCAGAGTTGATATCGATGGAGACCAGAGCTTCAGTGTGGTCAATAACGATCGAGCCACCGGAGGGCAGTTTGACTTCACGCTCGAAGGCGGTTTCGATCTGGCTTTCGATCTGGAAGCGATTGAACAGCGGCACGCTGTCTTCGTAGAGTTTGATCTTGCTGGCGAACTGCGGCATCACCTGATCAATGAATGCCATGGCGTCGTCGCGTACCGAGGGATTGTCGATCAGTACTTCACCGATGTCCTGGCGCAGATAATCACGGATGGCGCGAATGATCACATTGCTTTCCTGATAGATCAGGAAGGGCGCTGATTTTTCTGACGCAGACTTGATCGCATCCCAGAGTTGCAGCAGGTAATCCAGGTCCCATTGCAGCTCTTCGGCACTGCGGCCAAGGCCGGCGGTACGGACGATCATGCCCATATCGGCGGGGACATTGAGGCTGTTCAACGCTTCGCGCAGCTCGTTGCGCTCTTCGCCTTCAATGCGGCGGGAGATGCCACCGGCGCGCGGATTGTTCGGCATCAATACCAGGTAGCGGCCAGCCAGGCTGACGTAGGTGGTCAATGCCGCACCCTTGTTGCCACGCTCTTCCTTGTCGACCTGGACAATGACTTCCTGGCCTTCCTTGATCACTTCCTTGATGTTGGCGCGGCCTTCCGGCTGCTTGGAGAAGTATTCGCGGGCAATTTCTTTCAGCGGCAGAAAGCCGTGACGCTCAGAGCCAAAGTCGACAAAAGCGGCTTCCAGGCTGGGTTCGACGCGGGTGATGCGGCCTTTGTAGATATTGGCCTTTTTCTGTTCGCGGGCGCCAGACTCGATATCGAGATCATACAGGCGCTGGCCGTCGACAAGAGCAACACGCAACTCTTCGGGTTGAGTTGCGTTAATCAGCATTCTTTTCATGAAGTACCGTTGTGTTTCCGATGCTGTCCGGAGCACACGAGTACGGCACCTGCGACTCTTCCGTTAGGTGTCAGGTGTGTTTCTGTTTGGGCCAACCTTGCCCTTTTGCAGTGTTCGCGCAATGCCGTGGCAGGGCGCTGACTAGCTGTGTCTGGCGAGTACAGAAAAACGTCTTAATGGAGGAATCAGCCGGATTGGGACGGGGACATTTAATGGTCATGTCGGCACGCGTCACATCATCCTGATACTGTACATCTCCACCTATACACTTACCCATCTGAATCGGGTGCCGCTCGTCGACTGTCCGGAGAGCGGGTTAAAATGACCCGCCAATTGGGGCGGGGCTTCTGTGGTCAGCGGGCGGGGCACTTCCTGATCGGCGCCAGCAGCGCCCGTCTGACAGTATTTCTGGGGACGCAACCCGTGTCTGCACGTGGTCGGTATTTCCCCGGCTGCGGTTATAGCAGCTTTGCGGAATATAGCAGTATTTTTTAAGTGCTTCAATTAGATGAAAAAATGTATCATGCGCAAATGAAAGAAACAGCCAGCAATTCCCCTGCCCAGGTGCAGTTTGAAACCATTTCGGCCGAGCAGGCCGGGCAGCGTGTCGACAATTTTTTGATCACTCGCCTCAAGGGCGCACCGAAAACCCTGATCTACCGGATTTTGCGCAAGGGTGAAGTGCGTATCAATAAAGGTCGGATCAAGCCTGATTACAAGCTGCAGGTCGGTGACCTCCTGCGCATCCCGCCGGTGCGTCTGCCGGAGGCTGACGAGCCGGTGCTGGTCGGGCAGGGCATTCTGACCGCTCTGGAAGATGCCATCATCTACGAAGACAAGGCATTGATTGTGGTCAACAAGCCAGCCGGGCTGGCGGTTCATGGTGGTAGTGGCTTGCATTTCGGTGTGATTGAGGCCATGCGCCAGTTGCGGCCGGACTGCCAGCAGCTGGAGCTGGTGCATCGGCTCGATCGCGACACCTCTGGTTGTCTGATGATTGCCAAGCGCCGCAGCATGTTGCGCCATCTGCATGCGGCCTTGCGTAACGAGGGTGGGGTCGACAAGCGCTACCTGGCACTGGTCAAGGGCCGTTGGCCGACCGCGACCAAGCGGGTGCAGGCGCCGCTGCAGAAAAACAATCTGCGCTCGGGTGAGCGCATGGTCGAGGTCAATACCGAGGGCAAGCCGTCACTTACCGAGTTTTCCGTGGTGCAGCGCTTTGGTGATCTGGCGACCCTTGTTGAAGCGCGGCCGATCACCGGGCGCACGCATCAGATCCGGGTGCATGCCAGGCATGCCGGGCATCCGATTGCCGGTGACGCCAAGTACGGTGATGATGAGTTTTCCCGGCAGATTCGCGAATTGGGTGGCAAGCGGCTGTTCCTGCACGCAGTCTCTCTGGCGGTCGAGCTGCCTGATGGTCAGCGGCTTGAATTGCGCGCTGAGCCCGGGCGGCAGTGGGATGCGACGGTACGGAGGTTGACCGATGGCTGAGCTCAAGACCTTGATCTTCGACTGGGACGGGACGCTGGCCAATTCGATTGAAAAGATTGTCATCTCGATGCAACGCGCCGCCGATGAACTGCGTTTGCCGCCGGTCTCGACGCAGGCGATCAGAGGGATTATTGGCCTGGGTCTGCCTGAGGCCATTGCTGTGTTGTACCCGGACATGGATGATCCGCGTCGGGTAGACAGGCTGGGTGAGGCCTACGGTCGACATTATCTGGCTCTTGAGGAGCAGCCCTCACCCTTGTTTGAAGGGGTGCGGGACGCGCTGGATACTTTTCGCCGCGCTGGCTTCAAGCTGGCCGTAGCGACCGGCAAGAAGCGTCGAGGCCTGGCGCGGGTTCTTGATCAGCATGGCCTGGGCGATTTTTTTGATGCCACCCGCTGTGCTGACGAAACCTTGAGCAAGCCCGATCCGCTGATGCTTGCTCAAATCCTGTATCAATTGGATACCCCCTCAGAGCAGGCCCTGATGTTGGGTGACAGTGTCTTTGATCTGCAAATGGCCCATAATGCGGGCGTGCGTCCGGTTGCGGTCAGCTACGGGGCGATGAGTCGAGAGCAGCTGATGGCCTGCGAGCCAGAGCATTGCCTGGATGCCTTCAGTGATTTCTACCATTGGGTCATGCGCGAGCAGGCTCAGGGTGTCAGTGTTTAAGGAGCACGCATGTCATCAGATCGGTGGACGCAGGGTGAAATGATCAGCACGCAGCAGGCGCAGGCCAGCAAGGAAGACGCCAAAGCCTGGAAATTGCTGGAAAATACCCTGCAAGCTTCCTTGCAGGAGCAGCGTCGTGCCCGACGCTGGGGTATCTTTTTCAAAAGCCTGACCTTTTTATACCTGTTTGGCGCGGTAATGATTTTTTCACCGCTGGGCGGGATGGATTCGACCAGTCGGTCGACGGGGCCGCATACAGCTGTGATTGAGGTGCGCGGCATCATTGCCGATCAGCAGCAGGCCAGTGCCGATAACCTGGTGACCAGTTTGCGCCGGGCCTTTGAGAATGAGAACACGCGTGGCATTGTCATGCGCATCAATAGCCCTGGTGGTAGCCCGGTGCAGTCGGGTTATATCTATGACGAGATCCGGCGCTTGCGGGCTGAGCATCCAGATATCCCCTTGTACGCAGTGATTACCGACCTGGGTGCTTCAGGGGCCTACTATATTGCGGCTGCGGCGGACGAGATTTATGCCGATCGCTCCAGCCTGGTTGGCTCTATCGGTGTGACTGCGGCCGGTTTCGGTTTTGTCGGTACGCTGGACAAGCTGGGTATCGAGCGGCGCACCTACACCTCCGGTGAGCACAAGGCCTTTCTTGATCCCTTCCAGCCTGAGCGTGAGGATGAGCGCCAGTTCTGGGAAGAGGTGCTGGATAACACCCATCAGCAGTTTATCGAGCGGGTAAAAGCAGGGCGTGGCGACCGGCTGGCCGATAACGATGAGCTGTTTACCGGCCTTATCTGGAATGGCGAGCAAGCACTTGAGCTGGGACTGATTGATGGGCTGGGTAGTACCTCCATGGTGGCGCGCGAGTTGGTCGGCGTTGAAAAGACCGCAGACTTTACCTACCGCGAGTCACCCTTTGAGCGCTTTACCCGCCAGCTGGGTACCACTGTGGGTAATACCCTGGCAGTGCACCTTGGGCTCAGTGGACCGGTGATTCGTTGAGCGGCTGGCCTGCGTCAGGGTAGTTGCAGGCCTTCATTGCGCAACATCGTGCAGAGTCTGATCAGCGGCAGGCCGATCAGACTGTTCGGGTCCTCGCCCTGCAGTGACTCGAACAGGCTGATACCCAGGCCTTCTGATTTGAAGCTGCCGGCACAGTCATAGGGCTGTTCTGCTAGCAAGTAGCGCTCAATGCTGGCGTTATCCAGTTCACGGAAGACAACATCGAAAGGCTCAACGGCCTGTTGAATATGGCCGCTGCGGCTATTCAGCAGGCAGATAGCGGTACTGAAGCGAATGCGGCGACCGCTGCACAGCTGCAGTTGCCTGACGGCAGCGGCGTGATTGCCCGGTTTGCTGACGGCTTCGCCGTCGAGCAGGAGTACCTGGTCAGAGCCGATAATCAGGTGTTGTGGGTAATCCGCTGCCAATGCGCGTGCTTTAGCTTCCGCCAGGCGCAGACAGAGGGTTTCGGCGTTTTCACCGGGTAAGGGGCTTTCATCTATGTCCGGGCTGGCACACGCAAATGGCAGCCCCAGACGGGCAAGCAGTTCGCGGCGCCAGGGCGAGCTTGATGCCAGCAGCAGATCGGGCATTGTAAAACTCCGTTTTGGGTTGCAAGTGACCAGTGTAACGAGAAAAATCCGACCTTTGGCGTCAAATAGCTTTGACAGTAGGCGCGCTGCTCCCTAGAATTGCGCGCTTATGTCTGGACCCATACCTGAATTCATTGATCCGCGCCGGCTGGCGGATCGCGGCGTCGCCCTGCAGGGGGCAATCAGCGCCGATCGTTTGCCGCGTCTGTTGGCTGCCGTCAATGCAGTGACTGACGAAGTAAGCGTCGAGTTGAACTTTGCGCGCGATGAACAGGGTCTCGCCACTTTGCATGGGCATTACCAGGCACAAGTAGTGATGACCTGTCAGCGTTGTCTGGAAGGGGTAATCCTGCCACTGGACAGCCGCTGTGAAGTCGGATTTGTGGTCAGTGACGAGGCGGCCAAACAGCTGCCACGGCATTATGAACCGGTCATTGTGGATGATGAAAAGCTCAATCTTCTGTCGCTGATTGAAGAAGAGCTGCTGCTGGCTTTGCCGGCAGTGCCCATGCATCCGTTGGATAAATGTCAGCATCCCGACGGCTTTGTGCCGGATGAGGGGCCTGAGGAAGAGGCGGCAGAACGCCCCAATCCCTTCAGTGTGCTGGCCAAGTTGAAACGCGATACCTAAAGCTCAGGAGCTTAAACGTCATGGCTGTACAGCAGAACAAAAAGTCCCGTTCCGCACGTGGCATGCGTCGTTCACACGATGCATTGACCTCACCGGCCCTGTCGGTGGAAAACACCACCGGTGAAACTCACCTGCGTCACCACGTGTCTCCGGACGGTTTCTATCGTGGTCGTCAGGTAGTCAACAAGGACAACGACGAATAAGTCTTGTCCCCGTCAATCCGACTCGCGATTGATGTGATGGGTGGGGACTTCGGTCCCCGCTGCATCGTCCCTGCTGTTGCCCGCTGTTTGGCCCGTTTGCCCCAGTTGAATGTCATTCTGGTGGGTGATCAGGCTGCCCTCGAAAGTGCCCTGCGTAGCTGTTCGTTGCCGTCTGACCGTGTCAGTTTTCGCTATACCTCCGAAGTAATTCTTGCCGATGATTCCCCTGCCAGTGTGTTGCGCCGCAAGACCGATGCGTCCATGCGTGTGGCGATCGAGCTGGTGCGTGATGGCCAGGCGGCTGGCTGCCTCAGTGCGGGCAATACCGGCGCGCTGATGGTGCTGGCGCGCTCTGTGCTGGGCACCCTGCCGGGTATCGACCGGCCTGCATTCATGGCGGCCCTGCCGGTAGCCGGCAAAGCTTGCTACCTGCTGGACCTGGGGGCCAACGTGGATTGTACGGCGGATCAACTGTTCTCTTTTGCTGTTATGGGATCGGTTGCTGTCAGTGAGCTGACAGGCAACCCGGCGCCGCGAGTCGGTCTGCTGAATATAGGCACCGAACTGCATAAGGGCAGTCAGCGTGTGCGTGAAGTGGCTGAGCGACTGCATAACTGCAAGCAGCTTAACTTTGTGGGCTCCGTCGAGGGTGACGGGCTGTTTCGCGACCAGGCTGATGTAGTGGTCTGCGATGGCTTTGTCGGTAATGTAGTGCTCAAGGCCAGTGAAGGCCTGGCGGATTACCTGCAGCTTGAAATGCGCCGGGCAGTGGATCAGCATCCCCTGATACGCTGGCTTGCACCGCTCCTGCGCCGCGTGATTGCACCAGTGCGTGAGCGGCATGACCCGGCCTTGCATAATGGTGCCAGCTTGCTCGGTTTGCAGGGTGTGGTAGTGAAGAGTCACGGTGCTGCCGGTGAGCAGGCCTTTGCCGCAGCCATCGAGCGTGCCTGGTTGGCCAGTCAGGCGGGGTTGCCGCAGCGCATCGCTGAGCGACTGGCCAGTTCGGCGCTGTGACCCCGCTCGGTTACCAGGCTTCCAACAACTCAAAGGGCACTCAGATTGCTCAGGATCAAATCTAACAATGAGGAATGTGGCATGACGCAATCCCTTGCTTTTGTTTTCCCCGGTCAGGGCTCCCAGGCGGTCGGTATGCTGGCGGCGCAAGCTGACAAGCATGCAGTGATCAAGCAGACCTTTGCCGAGGCCTCCGAGGTGCTGGGCTATGATCTGTGGCAACTGTGCCAGCAGGGACCAGAGGCCGATCTCAATCGTACAGATCGCACCCAGCCCGCTATCCTCACTGCTTCGGTAGCCTTGTGGCGGCTGTGGTGCGCAAAAACTGACAAGCGTCCCGCTTACGTCGCCGGTCATAGCCTGGGTGAGTATTCCGCGTTGGTGGCAGCGGAGGTGATCTCCTTTGCCGATGCGGTACGTCTGGTTGAGCGTCGTGGTCAGCTGATGCAGCAGGCGGTACCGGAAGGACAGGGCGGCATGGCGGCTATTCTGGGTCTGGAAGATCAGCAGATTATCGATATCTGTGCGCAAGTGGCCGAGGGTGATGTCGTCAGCGCGGTCAATTTCAATGCGCCTGGACAGGTGGTGATCGCCGGTCAGGCCGCAGCCGTTCAGCGCGCAGTGGATGCCTGCAAGGCTGCTGGCGCCAAGCGGGCCATGCCCCTGCCGGTCAGCGTGCCGTCACATTGCGCCTTGATGCGTCCGGCCGCCGAAGAACTGGCCAGGGATCTGGCCGGGTTGCAATGGCAGGAGCCGGCCATGACACTGGTGCAGAATGTCAGCGCGGCTGCGCCAGAGAACCTGGATAGCCTGCGTCAGCAACTGGTTGAGCAGCTCTACAGCCCGGTGCGCTGGGTCGAATCCGTATCCTGGATCGCGGCGCAGGGCGTCACCGACCTGGTTGAGTGTGGCCCGGGCAAGGTGCTCAGCGGTCTGAACAAGCGCTGCGCCAAGGGCGTGGGTACGCATAACATTGACAGCGTGGAAGGCCTGGTCGCTGCGTTGCAAGTAGTTGAACAAGGAGCTTGATATGAGTTTGCAAGGAAAAGTTGCACTGGTCACCGGTGCCAGTCGAGGCATCGGGCAGGCCATTGCCCACGCGCTGGCGGCCCAGGGAGCTACCGTCATTGGTACCGCTACCAGCGACCAGGGCGCTGCAGCCATTGGTGAGAAGCTGACAGCAGCGGGTTACAGTGGTACCGGCTTGAAGCTGGACGTATGCGATCCGGACTCGATTGCCAGCGTGCTGGAGACCATCAACAAGGAATATGGCGCACCGGCAATTCTTGTCAACAATGCCGGTATCACCCGCGACAACCTGTTGATGCGCATGAAGGACGATGAATGGGACGATATCATCAGCACCAACCTCACCTCGGTATACCGTTTGTCGAAAGCGGTACTGCGTGGCATGAGCAAGGCTCGCTGGGGTCGCATCATCAACATCAGTTCGGTCGTCGGTGGCATGGGTAATGCCGGTCAGGCCAACTATGCAGCTGCCAAGGCAGGCCTGGAGGGCTTTACCCGCGCCCTGGCCCGTGAAGTGGGCTCGCGCTCGGTTACCGTCAATGCTGTGGCACCGGGTTTTATCGACACTGACATGACCCGTGAGCTGAACGACAGCCAGCGTTCGGTAATGCTGGAACAGATCCCGCTCGGCCGTCTGGGCGCTGCTGAAGAGATTGCTGCGACCGTTGCCTTCCTGGCCGGTGACAGCGCTGGTTACATCACCGGCGCGACCATTCCGGTGAACGGCGGCATGTTTATGAGCTGAATGGCTGGTCACGCAGCCACTGTCGTGGCATCCTTTGCGTCTGGCAAGAATCAACCGGGTCGGAGTTGACTGATTTCGACCATTTGCAGGTAGAAGTGATTCGCGCTTGAAAAGTTGCAAATTGTTTCTATAAACTACGTGCAGTCCGGTATCTCGGCACTGCAAACAGGAGTGAGAACAAGGTATGAGCACCATTGAAGAACGCGTCAAGAAAATCGTAGCCGAACAGCTCGGCGTCAAAGAGGAAGAAGTAACCAATAGTGCTTCTTTTGTTGAAGATCTTGGCGCTGACTCCCTGGACACCGTGGAGCTGGTCATGGCGCTCGAAGAAGAATTCGAGACCGAAATTCCGGATGAAGATGCCGAGAAGATCACTACCGTTCAGGAAGCTATCGACTACGTGAACGCTCACCAGAAGTAATCACGCAGTCAACTGAAAGGTTGCCAAGGCCGCAGCACCCTCACGGGTACTGCGGCTTTTTGGTTTCCAGCGGCCAGTAACCGGTGTTGCCAGCACGTGGAGGTTGCCGTCAGGCCGGTTTATCCGGACAATAAAGCGGTTTTCCGACACCTGCTGAGCGGTTGCCGCCACGTGCAATGCGCCGCAGACGGGGTCCAGGTTCAGAACAGATAATAAGGAGTGCGCTGTGTCGCGTAGACGCGTCGTAGTAACCGGTTTGGGTATGTTGACCTCTCTGGGCAACACCGTTGAACAGACCTGGCAGGGTGTGGTGGCAGGCAAAAGCGGCATCGCTACTATAGAACACATGGATGTCAGTGCCTTTGGTACCCGCTTTGGTGGCTCGGTGCGTGATTTTGATATCACGCCCTATATGGAGCCGAAGGAAGCCCGCAAGCTGGATCTGTTCATTCAATACGGCATTGCTGCCTGCGTACAGGCGCTGACGGACTCCGGACTGGAAGTAACCGATGACAACCGTGACCGTATCGGCGTGTCCATGGGCTCGGGGATTGGTGGCCTGACCAACATCGAGAAGAATGTTGAAGTCTTGCTCAACAGCGGCCCACGGCGTATTTCACCTTTCTTTGTCCCCGGCTCGATCATCAACATGGTGGCCGGTTACCTGTCGATCAAATACGGGCTGCAGGGCCCCAATTACGCCATTACCACAGCCTGCACCACGGGTACCCACAGTATCGGCATGGCCGCGCGTAACATAGCCTACGGTGAAGCCGATGTGATGATTGCCGGCGGTTCTGAAATGGCGACTACCGGGCTGGGCCTGGGTGGCTTCAGTGCCGCGCGGGCCTTGTCCACGCGCAATGATGACCCGCAGGGTGCCAGTCGCCCCTGGGATCGCGGTCGCGATGGCTTTGTGCTGTCTGACGGTTCCGGTGCCATGGTGCTGGAGGAGTACGAGCAGGCCAGGGCACGTGGCGCCACTATCTATGCCGAAGTGATTGGTTTCGGTATGAGCGGGGATGCTTACCATATGACGGCTCCGCCGGAAGATGGTCGCGGCGGGGCCAAGTGCATGGCCAATGCACTCCGCGATGCTGGAGTGAACCCGGATGCTGTTGGTTATATCAATGCGCACGGCACATCGACCTCAGCCGGTGACCTGGCCGAAACCCAGGCGGTGAAAACCGTGTTTGGTGATCACTCCAGGGCGCTGGCAATCAGTTCGACCAAGTCCATGGTGGGTCACCTGCTGGGTGCCGCCGGTGCGGTTGAAGCCATCTTCAGCGTTTTGGCGCTGCGTGATCAGGTGGCTCCACCGACCATCAACCTGGATGACCCGGACGACGGCTGTGATCTCGACTATGTCGCGCATCAGGCCCAGGAGCGCAAGCTGGATGTGGTTGTTTCCAATTCCTTTGGCTTTGGTGGCACCAACGGCAGCCTGGTATTCCGCCGTCTCTGAGGAGCAACATGGCTGAGTTGAGCCCGGGTTTCACACTGATTGATGGTCAGCCGCAAACGCAGCTCAGTGTGCGCGATCGCGGCCTGGCCTATGGTGACGGGCTCTTCGAGACGCTGCGCGTGGTCAATGGTCGTATTCCCTTGCTGCAGCAGCATCTGGCGCGCCTGGTTCGCGGCGCCAGTCGCTTGCAGCTGGCCTGCGACACCAGTGCCATCGAGCAGGAGCTATCCCGGCTCGCGGCTCAGCTCGATAGCGGCATACTCAAGCTGATCCTGACCCGGGGGGATGGGCAACGTGGCTATGCCTTGCCCCTGCCGCAACAGCCTCGACGTATTATCCAATTAGCCGCCTTGCCGACCTATCCTGCCAGTCATGCTGCGCAGGGTATTCGTCTGTTTCCCTGTGCTACCCGCCTGGGGCAACAACCCTTGCTGGCGGGGATCAAGCACCTCAATCGACTGGAGCAGGTGTTGGCGCGGGCTGAATGGGATGATCCGGCCTATGCCGAAGGCCTGGTCTGTAACCAGCAAGGTGAGCCGGTTGAGTGCACGGTAAGCAATCTTTTTTTGCGCCTGCAGGATGGTTGGGTGACGCCGGCTGTCGATCAGTGCGGTGTGCAAGGCGTCATGCGTGATTACCTCTGCGATCAGTTGGCCGCCATTGGGCAGCCGGTCAGGGTGCGAGCGGTCTCACAGGCTGAACTGCTCAGCAGCAGCGAGGTCTTTTGCTGCAATAGTGTTTACGGTGTCTGGCCGGTTGTTGGTCTGGGCAATCATCAGTGGTCTATCGGCCCGAATACACGTCAGGCTCAAACCCTGGCACAACAGGTTATGTCGTGAAAGCTTTCGTCAAATATACTGCGGTGTTGCTGCTGCTCTTGCTCCTCCTGGCTTCCGGTGTGCTGGCGTGGGGCTATATCACCCTGCAGCAGACCTTGTCACAACCACTGGGTATCAGCGAAGCGCAAACCCTGGATGTTGATCCGGGCACCTCGCCCGGCCGCTTGCTTAATCAGCTTGAGCGTGATGGCTGGCTGGAGCGCGCTGACTGGCTGCGCCGCTATTGGCAGTTCCAGACCCCGGATGCGATACTCCAGGTCGGCGAGTATCAGGTGCCTGCCGGTATCAGTGCTGAGCAGTTACTAGGCATGTTGCAGCGTGGTGATGTGGTGCGGCGCCAGGTTACCCTGGTCGAGGGGCGGACCTTCCAGCAGTTCCGTCAGGTGCTGGCCAACGCCGAACGCCTGCAGCAGACCCTGCCGCTGGCGTTGAGCGCTGAAGAGGTCATGGCCGAGCTGGGGCTGGCAGGTGAGCATCCGGAAGGGCGCTTTTTCCCTGATACCTATCAGTACACCCGCACCACCAGTGACCGCGATATCCTGCTGCGGGCCTATGCCCGCATGGCGAGCACCCTGGAAGAGGTATGGGAGCAGCGCGCGGATGACCTGCCGATCAAGACGCCCTACGAGGCACTGATTCTGGCGTCGATCATTGAGCGGGAAACCGGTGTGCCCCACGAGCGCGGCGAGATTGCCGGTGTGTTTGCCCGCCGGTTGCGGATCGGCATGCGCCTGCAAACCGATCCAACGGTGATCTATGGCATGGGAGATGCCTATGAAGGACGGATTCTCCGGCGGCATCTGCGTGAGCCAACCCCCTGGAATACCTATACCATTGACGGCCTGCCGCCGACACCGATTGCCATGCCCGGGCGTGAGGCCCTGATGGCCGCGGTGAACCCCGAGCCGGGCACCAGCCTGTATTTTGTGGCTCGAGGTGATGGCAGCCATCATTTCTCCGATACCCTGCGCGAACATAATCGTGCCGTGCGCAATTACCAGATTGAAAACCGCGCCGAGAATTACCGTTCCAGTCCGGCACCGATTCCGTCGCCAGAGAGCAGTCAGCCATGAGCGGTCTTTTTATTACCCTGGAGGGACCCGAGGGTGCCGGCAAGTCAACCAATCTGCATTATCTGGCCGAGCATCTGCGCGCGGCCGGCTGTGAGCCGCTGCTGACGCGTGAGCCCGGCGGTACTCCGGTGGCAGAAGAGATCCGTTCAGTACTGCTTAATCAGCACCGCGAGCGCATGGATGATGATACCGAGCTGCTGCTGGTGTTTGCCGCACGGGCGCAGCACCTGAACAGCCTGATTCGCCCGCAGCTGAAGACGGGCAAGGTGGTGATAAGTGATCGCTTTACCGATGCGACCTATGCCTATCAGGGCGGTGGCCGCGGAATTGATCCGGCCCGAATTGCCGTGCTTGAAGACTGGGTGCAGGGGAGTCTGCGGCCTGACCTGACGCTGATCTTCGATCTGCCGGTCGAGGTGGGCATGGCGCGAGCGAAGGCCCGCAGTGCCCTTGATCGCTTCGAGCAGGAGCATATCGACTTCTTCCAGGCCGTTCGTAGTACCTACTTGCAACGGGCTGCAGCACATCCAGAGCGCTATCGGGTGATTGATGCCAGTGTTGAGCTGGAGGCAGTCCAGCGCCAACTGGATACGGTGATCAGCGAGATTCTGGAGCGTTGGCATGCTTGAGGCAGCGCAACCCTGCCCCTGGCACCTGGCTGATTGGCAGCAGCGAATCAGCCGTGCACAGCAGCCGCATGCCTGGTTGTTCTCCGGGCCGGCGGGTATTGGCAAGGTGCGTTACGCCAATGCCCTCGCGGCCAGCCTGCTGTGCAGCCAGCCGGTTCCCGGCCAGGCCTGTGGTACTTGCCGCAACTGCCTGCTGGTGCAGGCCGGCACTCACCCGGATTGGCTAGCGCTGGAACCGGAGGAAGCCGGCAAGATGATCAAGGTGGATGCCGTGCGTCAGCTGGTCGATTTTATGGCGCAGACGTCACAGCAGGGTGGGCGCAAGGTTATAGTGCTGCATCCGGCCGAAGCCATGAACAATAACGCAGCCAATGCGCTGCTGAAGTCACTGGAAGAGCCAACGGCAGACACCTACCTGTTGTTGGTCAGTGATCAGCCCAGCCAGCTGCTGGCCACTATTCGCAGTCGCTGTCAGCAGGTCAGTCTGCCGCTGCCGGCGGCTGATCAGGCGCTGGCCTGGTTGCAGCAGGCACAACCTGACCTGGATCAGGCGGTTGCCGAGCAATTGCTGGTGATGGCAGCGGGCGCCCCCTTGCGGGCACTGGCGTTGTATCAGCAAGGAGCCGCAGAGTGGCGCTCTGATGTGGTTGCCGGGGTCAAGCAGCTGCTCAAGGGTGAGCAAGGACCAACGGTGCTGGCCGAACGCTGGAAGGCGGTGCCCTTGCTGTTGCTGCTGGACTGGTTCTGCGACTGGACGCTGGACCTGTTGAAATACCGTCAGGGCGTGGGCGAACTGAGCAGCAACGCCGACATGGATAAAGTGCTTGGCTATATGGCCGACCGGCTGGATATGGCGGCACTGCAGGCCTGGCAGGACTGGCTTATGGCCCATCGTGGTATGCTGCTGGGCAAGGCCAATCTGAACCGGGTCCTGCTACTGGAGAGCCTGTTGCTGCAGTGGAAACAGTTGATACCCAGGCGTTAGGCTGCTGACTCTTGTGCAGGGCAATGCCCGATGGCAAGGTCACAAACTCTGGCATGACAAGCAGTTACTGTATTATCTTGACGAGACATTCATTCGAAGCGGGAACGATCGACGATGAACAACCCAGCTGCTCCAGGTCCGCGTAACGGTATCCTGTCACTGACCATCAAGGACAAGTCGGTTCTCTATGCAGCCTATATGCCCTTCGTGAAGCATGGCGGCCTGTTTATTCCGACCAACAAGCATTACCGCCCGGGTGATGAAGTCTTCATGCTGCTCAACCTGATGGATGAAGTGGAAAAAATTCCCGTCGCCGGCAAGGTTATCTGGATCACCCCTCGAGGCGCTCAGGGCAACCGCGCCGCAGGCATTGGCGTGCAGTTCAGTGATCAGGACAATACGGCTCGCAGCAAGATCGAAACCTACCTCGCCGGCGCCCTCAAGTCCGATCGCCCCACGCACACCATGTAGCGGGCTGGTTACAGGTCAGAAAAAAACAACGACAGTCGGCTTGCATGCGGTCAGGTCCTGCCCCCAAACTATTGCTTTCAGCTTTCAGCTTTCAGCTTTCAGCTTTCAGCTTTCAGCTTTCAGCTTTCAGCTTTCAGCTAGAGGTTTTTTATGTTGATTGACTCCCATTGCCACCTTGACCGTCTGGACCTCACCGCCTACCAAGGCTCGCTGGATGGTGCGCTGGATGCTGCCCGGACCCGGGGTATCGGCAAGTTTCTCTGTATCGGGGTCGATGCGGCAAATGCCCCTGTGGTGAAGGGGATAGCCGAGCAGTATGCCGATGTCTATTGCAGTGTGGGAATACACCCGCTGGATCTGGCCAGCAACGGACAAGCCAGCCTGGACTGGCTGTTACAGGCTATTGATCATCCGCGTGTGGTGGCGATTGGTGAAACCGGGCTGGATTATTACTACCACCCAGAGCACGCTGATCCGCAACAAGCCTCCTTTGCCACGCACCTGCAAGCGGCAGAGCAGAGCGGCAAGCCAGTCATTATTCATACCCGCAGCGCCAAAGAAGATACCTTGCGCATGCTGCGCGAGGCTGATCTGCCGAACGCAGGCGTATTGCACTGTTTTACCGAAGACTGGGATATGGCGCGGCAGGCGTTGGACCTGGGTTATTACATCTCGCTGTCCGGCATCGTGACCTTTCGCAATGCCAGTGAATTGCGCGAGGTCGCCCGCCAGGTTCCGGCAGACCGGCTTCTGGTAGAGACCGACTCACCCTATCTGGCACCGGTGCCGCATCGCGGCAAGCCCAATGAGCCGCAGTTTGTGCATGACGTTGCCAGTTTTCTTGCCGAGTTGCGGGGTGAGTCTTTCGAGCAGTTGCAGCAGAGCACCACTGACAACTTCCATCGTTTATTTCCCCTGGCCGCCTGAGCCATTTCCAGCTGACAAAAAAAACCCGAATTCTGGGGGAGGAATTCGGGTCAAGACCATTAGGAGTGTTACTGAAACCGGCGCCAGGCGCTGGCTTCGTCAGTCAACACACTTGGGGGAAATGCGTCGGCTGATGTATTCAGTATTGTTGAAAACTGGCTGTTTTCCAGTCGATATCCGGCCTTTGATAAACTGATTTGGAATACCCCAATAGTCGTTTATCGCCATGTAACAGATTCGCATTCTTCTTTTGGGATTGGCCAGCTGCAAACAAAGAACCCGGCACTGAGGCCGGGTTCCCTGGTTTGGCGCTGAACTTACATGTTGGGGTAGTTCGGGCCGCCGGTACCTTCCGGTGCAATCCAGTTGATATTCTGCGACGGGTCCTTGATATCGCAGGTTTTACAATGCACGCAGTTCTGCGCATTGATCTGGAACTTCTTCTCGCCGGTTTCTTCGCTGGTCACGATCTCGTACACACCCGCCGGGCAGTAACGCTGTGCCGGCTCGTCATACTCCGGCAAGTTGACATTCAGCGGCACGCTGGCGTCTTTCAGTGTCAGGTGAACCGGCTGATCTTCTTCATGGTTGGTGTTGGACATGAACACGGAAGACAGCTTGTCGAAGCTGATCACCCCATCCGGTTTCGGATAGTCGATCTTCGGCGCCTCAGAGGCCTTCTTCAGGCAGGCGTAGTCCGGCTTGGTGTCACGCAGGGTGACCGGGATATTGCCACCAAAGATATTCTGGTCGACAAAGTTGAAGGCGCCGCCCATGAACGTACCGAACTTGTGGATCGCGGCGCTGAAGTTACGCGCACGGAACAGCTCGTCATACAGCCAGCTGTTCTTGAACAGCTCGGGGTATTCGTTCAGCTCGTCACCACCTTCACGGCCGTCTTTCAGCGCCTTGAGTACCGCGTCAGCAGCCAGCATGCCGGACTTCATGGCGGTGTGGCTGCCTTTGATCTTGGCCGCGTTCAGTGTGCCCAGGTCACAACCGATCAGCACGCCACCAGGGAAGACGGATTTCGGCAGCGAGTTGTGGCCACCTTTACAGATGGCGCGCGCACCATAGGCAATACGCTTGCCGCCTTCCAGGTACTGCTTGATGACCGGATGCTGCTTGTAACGCTGGAACTCATCAAAGGGCGACAGGTGCGGGTTGCTGTAGGACAGGTCGACAATAAGACCGACCACAACCTGATTGTCTTCGATGTGATAGAGGAAAGAACCACCGGTGTTCTCACCCTTCATCAGGTCGAGCGGCCAACCTGCGGTATGCACAACCAGGCCCTGTTCGTGCTTGGCCGGATCGATTTCCCACAGCTCCTTGATGCCGATACCGTAATGCTGGGCATCGGCGTCACTGTCGAGCTTGTACTTGGCGATCAGCTGCTTGCCGATATGGCCGCGGCAGCCTTCAGCAAACAGGGTGTACTTGGCGCGCAGTTCCATGCCAGGCGTGTGCATGCCGGCCTTGGGGTTGCCCTCACGGTCGATACCCAGGTCACCGGTGATGATGCCGCGCACAACGCCATTCTCGTCGATCAGGGCTTCCTGGGCAGCAAAGCCGGGGTAAACCTCAACACCGAGGTTTTCCGCCTGCTCAGCCAGCCAGCGGCAGAGGTTGCCGAGGGAGATAATGTAGTTGCCTTCGTTGTGCATCGGCTTGGGTACCAGTGCACCGGGCAGCTTGCTGGCTTTCTCGGCATCCTTGAACAGGTAGATATCGTCACGGGTAACCGGCGTATTCAGTGGCGCGCCAAGTTCTTTCCAGTCAGGAAACAGCTCTTCCAGGGCGCGTGGTTCGAACACGGCACCGGACAGAATGTGGGCGCCGACTTCAGAGCCTTTCTCGACGACGCAGACACTGACGTCCTGGCCGGATTCAGCGGCTTCTTTTTTCAAGCGACAGGCAGCGGCCAGACCGGACGGGCCCGCACCTACGATGACAACGTCAAACTCCATGAATTCGCGTTCCACAAGCTATCTCCTAATCAAGGCTGGCAATTTGAATGTTGATCTTCCGTGATCGAATAGCCAATTAGTATAACAGCAGGCGGGTTTCGCTCCAATCGGCTTGTTTTTTGCGTTGTGTTTTCAGGTCGGGTGCAGTGCTGTTAAGGAAATACTGATTAAACAGGTATAAGTGTATCAGCCTGCTTGGCGCGGACCGGCCCTGGACACGCCGTAAACCCTTCCCTGGGGGCTGGCAATGCCACCATGCACATTTTCGGGAAAAGTATTGGTGACTTATTTACAGCGCTCAGGCAACTGACACAGGTTATTGTTCTCATCACTCTGCACACGTCTACCCAATTCAGCATCAAGTTCACCATCCTCGCACCGCCGCACCACCTCGGCACTCAAGGGGCAGCCACTGCTCTCCAGTCCTACGGCCAGATTGTTCCAGCCGGCGGCCAGGTCAGGGAAATCATCAACCAGACGGCTGAAGTGCTCGATCGCATCGGCATTGCGGCCCTGGGCCCAGGCAATATTGCCCAGACCAAAGGTTGCCCCGGGTTGCTCGGGCCATTGTGCCTGCGCGCTTGTATAGGCCTGGGCCGCTGCCAGCAAGCGGCCGGTCTGCTCCAGCTCGCTGGCCGCCAGCAGGTAACGCAAAGGTTCAGCGGTTGCCGGGATACGGCCAGCTGGCAGCATTACCCGGGCCCAGTTATCAGCCCGGCCCCAGGTGCGCATAAACATCGGGAAAGGCTCATTCTGTGCCTCATTCAGGCCGCTGTGCACAATCAGGTGCTGCGCATCCAGGTCGTAGCCGATCACCACGGCATAGTGCCATTGAGGCAGCCAGTTGAACGCCAGATTCTGCATCACCAGCACCGGATGGCCGGCGGCCAGTTCGGTCAGCAGGGCTTCCAGGTCAGTAGCCAGCGGATAGGCAACCAGATCGCGTTCACGGCTGGCGGCTACCATTTCCAGCTGGATGCTGCCCTGGCGTTCAGGCAGATAGACCCTGTCCTTTAACTGGTCAGGGTGGCCAGGCAGACCATGATGGTTGAAAACCATCGCCAGTGCCGCCGGGCCGCACTGGTATTCATCCTGGGCATGAAAAGGTACGTCCAGCTTGACCTGGCGCGGCAGATCAATCAGGTCGCTGGCATCCGGCAGTAGCGGGCCGCGCCCTGCACAGGCAGCCAGCATGAGCAGGGCTGTAAGCAGAGCGGCAAGGCGTAATGGGGCTGATGAAACAAGGGGCATGAGAGGGGAGGTCCTGAGCAGAAAGCACTCAGGGGCGCATGGCGCCCCTGAGTGTGGTCTTCACCGGCGATTTAACGCACGCAGTTGATGAAGCTGTAGATATTGGTCGCGCAGAGCATGTCAGTAATGATGAAAACCAGCAGGAAGAGCACTATGATCCCTGCCACGCCGGCACCGGCCGGGGCATTCTCCAGTTGCTGGTTAAATTCGGCCAATTCGGCGGCGGTCAGGCTGTTGATGCGCTGTTCAACCTGGTCCGGCGAAACACCCATGCTGGCAAGCTTGTCCTTGACCTCGCTCTCATCGAGCATGGCGAGCAAGGCGTCACGGTCCACATTCATTTGTTGCTCGGCAACAACTTCATGGGTGCCGATCATGCTGGGTTGGGCGTAGGCAGTGGTAATGCTGCCGAGCAGAAAGACCACAGACAGAATGATCGCCATGTAACGCTTGATCGAATACATATAGGACATCAGGTTCACTCCTTTGCTGTTGGTGTTATCAAGCATAGCTGATTTTTGACGTCAGTTGAGCTTCAAGCGGTTGTGACCGCTAAAAACCGAATTTGTCCCGCATCTGATAATACCAGGCACCCATTGCAGTAAAAGGCACGCGCAGCAGGCGCCCGCCGGGGAAGGGGTAGTGCGGCAGGCTGGCAAAGGCATCAAAGCGCTCAGCCTGACCGCGCAGCGCCTCTGCCAGAATCTTGCCAGCCAGGTGAGTATAGGTCACGCCATGTCCGCTGCAGCCTTGCGAATAGTAGATATTATCCCCCAGCCGGCCTACCTGCGGCAGGCGAGACAGGGTCAGCAGGAAATTACCGGTCCAGGCGTAATCAATCTTGATGTTCTTGAGCTGGGGGAAGGTTTTCAGCATGTTCGGGCGAATCAGGGCCTCGATATTGGCTGGATCGCGTGCGCCGTAACTGACGCCGCCACCGTAGATCAAGCGGTTGTCAGCCGTCAGGCGGTAGTAATCGAGCAGGTAATTGCAGTCTTCCACGCAGTCATTGTGCGGTAGCAGACTGTGGGCAAGCTCATCATCAAGTACTTCGGTGGTGACCACCTGGGTGCCGCAGGGCATCGACTTGGCTGCCAGCTGCGGGATCAGGTTGCCCAGGTAGGCGTTACCGGCGACGATGACAAAGCGGGCTGTCACTTGTCCTTCTGCGGTATGCACAACGGGCCGTTCGCCGGACTCGACGCGAGTGACCGCAGACTGCTCATGAATGATGCCGCCCAGTGATTCCAGCGCAGCCGCTTCACCGAGCACGAGATTCAGTGGATGGATATGGCCGCCGTGCATATCCAGCAAGCCCCCCACATAGCGCGAACTGCCGACGCGTTGGGCAATGGCAGACTGATCCAGCAGGGTCAGCTGGTCATTGCCATAACGTTCCCAGAGGCGCTGCTGTTGTTCCAGATGCCCCAGCTGCTTGTCGGTCAGGGCAGCAAAAATACCGCCATCCTGCAGATCACACTGAATATTGTACTGCGCCACGCGCTGACGAATGATGCGCGCACCTTCAAAGGCCATTTCGCCCAGCAGGGCGGCGTGTTCCGGTGAAGTCGTGCGCTCGATGACATCGATATCACGGCTGTAGCTGTTGACGATCTGGCCGCCATTGCGCCCGGAGGCCCCCCAGCCGACGCGGGCGGCTTCCAGAACCGTCACCTTGAAGCCCTGCTCCGCCAGAAACAGCCCGGCTGAAATACCGGTAAAGCCGGCGCCGATAATGCAGACATCGGTATCGGCTGCGCCAACCAGAGGCGCTCGCTCGGGGCTGGGGTTGGCCGAGGCGGCATAATAGGACGAGGTGTGCTGGGTATTATCCATGATGGCGACTCTGTGGAAAATATTTTACAAGCATCGCCTGATGCTACCGCCTAATCAGGCTTTCTGCCACAGTAATCTGAGCCATAGTGCTCAATAAAAATGACACCCTCTAGCCGGCGTTCGGTGCTTTTGGCAGGGCTCTGGTCAGCAGTATGCAGGCGACCGAGAAGGCCAGCATGCCACCGATAAAATGGAAGGCATCGTTATAGGCCAGAATCTGCGCTTGCTGGATCACCTGGTTCTGCAGCGCCTGCAAGGCGGCCTGCTCACTGCCCAGCTGGGCCTGCAGGATGGTCAGGCGTTCAGCGAGTTCCGGGTTGCCCGGGTGAATATGTACCCGCAGCTGTTCGTAATACACGCTGCTGCGGTTGTCCAGCAGGGTGGCCAGCAAGGCAATACCCAGGGCACCGCCGATATTGCGCAGGATGTTGTAGAGCGTGGACGCCGAGCCAGCCTGGGATGGGGGTATCAGCGCAGTTGCCAGAATCGATAGCGGCACCAGGATCATCGGCTGGCCCAGGGCGCGAATGATCTGGATAGCTATCAGCTGGTCACCGGCAAAGTCGAGATTCAAACGACCACTGAGAAAACTGGCGGAGGCAAACAGCATAAAGCCACAGGCACAGACCCAGCGCGCATCCAGGTGCCGCATCAGCAGCGGTACCAGCGGGATGACCAGCAGTTGCGGTAAGCCCATCCACATGATGACCTGACCGATTTGTAATGGGGTATAGGCCTGCACCTGGGCCAGGTACAGCGGCAAAATGAAAATGGTGCCAAACAGGCCGACCCCGAGACCGACATTGGCCAGACTGCCGAGCAGAAAATTGCGCTCGCCAAACAGGCGCAGGTTGACCAGGTGGTTATCCCGCGATAACTGCAAAATCACAAAGGTGACCAGGCTGGCAAAGGCTATCAGGGCCAGCACCCGCATCAGGGTCGACTCGAACCAGTCTTCCCGGTAGCCCTCTTCAAGGAATACCAACAGGCAACCGAGACCGATGAGCATGGTCAGAATGCCGGCGTAATCGCCCTTGCGCAGTAATTCCCAGCGCGGTGGCTGCTTGTCCAGGCCATAGAGCAGGCCGGCGATCATCAATGCGCCGGGAATGACATTGATATAGAAGATGTATTCCCAGCCAAAATGCTCGGTCAGCCAGCCACCCATAGCCGGACCGATCGAGGGGGCGAAGGTGGCGGTGATGGCAAACAGCGCCATACCCTTGGGGCGGGTTTCCAGCGGCAGCTTGGTCAACACCAGGGTAAAGGCAAAGGGGATCAGCGCGCCGCCAGCCAGCCCTTGCAGCACACGGAAGGCCACCATGCTTTCCAGGCTCCAGGCCATAGAACAGAGCAGCGAGGCAATGACAAAAAGCACCGAAACGCTGACGGCAAAGCGGCGTGGCGACATGACCACGGTCAGCCAGGCTGCCAGCGGAATCACCACTACTTCAGCGACGAGGTAGGACGAGGAAATCCACGAACCTTCTTCCAGCGTGGCCGAGAGGGCACCCTGGATTTCCTTCAGCGAGGCATTGACGATCTGGATATCCAGAATCGCCATAAAAGCACCCAGAATCGCCGCCAGTATTGCGATCCAGTCACGCCGGGTCGGTGGTGGAATCTGCTCGGGCAGCAGTGGGGTAAGCGGCTTACTGGTCACGCAAGTCGACCCGCACCGATACCGACATGCCAGGGCGCATCAGTGCGCTCAAGGGGTGGGCCGGGTCAGGCAGGATTTTCACCGGTATGCGCTGCACTACCTTGGTGAAATTGCCGCTGGCATTATCTGCCGGTAGCAGGCTGAACTGTGAGCCGGCAGCGGGAAACAGGCTATCGATATGCCCATCAATGGTGTCGCCGGGATAGGCATCCAGGCTCAGGCGCACCGGCTGGCCAGGCTGCATGCGACTGATCTGGGTTTCCTTGAAGTTGGCCTGAACCCAGAGTTGCTCCATGGGTACCACCGCCAGCAGATGTTGCCCCGGTTGCACACTCTGACCCAGGCGCACATGACGCTGGCCGATAATGCCGGTAATGGGTGCGCGCACCTCGCTGCGCTCGATACTCAAGTGCGCCTGGTCAATATCACTGGCAATGGCTTCCAGTTCGGCGGCCAGTTGCTCCAGTTCGGCTTCCAGGCTGGCGGCGGCCAGGCGCTGGGTAGTCAGTTCGGCCTCGGCTTGCTGTTGCTGGGCTCGGGCAACCGCCACGCTGGCTTGCAGGGTGCTTTGTTGCTCGACTGCGGCGTAGCCGGAACGCAGTAATGGGGCCAGACGGTCCAGGTCGCGCTGAAAGCGTTGCTGCTCGGCGGCCCGGGCGCTGACACTGGCGCTGGCGGCGGCCAGCAGGCTGTCTTGTTGTGCCAGACGAGCGCGCACCTGGCTGACCGTTGCTTCGGTCGCTGCATAGCGTGCCTGGGCGCGGCGCAAGGCCAGTTGGTGGTCACGCGGGTCCAGGCGCAGCAAGACATCGCCACGCTTTACCGGCTGATTATCGGTGACCAGAATCTCGCTGACCTGCCCATGCAGCTGGCTGCTGACGCGGGTAATATCGGCCTGCACATAGGCATTGTTGGTACTGGTGAAGTGCTGGCCAACCAGCCACCAGTAAGCGCCATAGCTGGCAAGGGCCAAGAGGACCACGAAGAAAAAACCCAGGAGTCGAAGACGGACACGAGCGGACACGGATATTACCTGATAATGATTGTTATTTGGTTTAAACTGCGTCAGTGCTTTGGCAGCCTTTAGCAACACTAGCACTGTCGCGCATGCCTAAACAGCAGTTAGAATCTGGAAACTTTGTTGCACTCAGGGAACAGTATAAGGAGCGGTAGTATGGGTCTGGACGATGCACTGATTTTTACCCGGGTTGTTGAGTGCCATAGTTTCACCAGCGCGGCAACCACATTGGGGATGCAGAAATCCACGGTCAGTCGGCGGATTGTGCAGCTGGAAGAGCGCCTGGGTGTGCGTCTGCTCAACCGCACCACGCGCAAGTTGCGCCTGACCGAAGTGGGGCAGGCCTATTACGAACGTTGCCGTCAGATCATGCAGGAGTTCGCCGAAGCCGAGCAGGCGATCATGCAGTTGCAGAGCGAGCCCACAGGCTTGCTGCGGGTCAGTTCGCCGATCGAGTTTGGTCAGCTGTTTCTTGGGGGCGTGGTCGGTGAGTTCATGTGCCGTTACCCGGAAATTCAGGTAGAAGTGGATTTGACTACGCGGGTAATTGATCCGGTAGAAGAGGGGGTGGATGTGGTCATTCACCGTGGCCGCCCGCAGGACTCCAGCCTGGTCGCGCGGCCAATGATGGCCAGCCCGCGTCAACTCTTTGCCAGTCCGGACTATTTACGTCAACACGGTACCCCGCAAACGCCTCAGGATTTGATGCAGCATCGTTGTATCCATACGGTGATGGACAGCAGCCGCAAATGGCGCTTTGAAGAGCCGGATATCAGCATCAATATCACCCCGGTGCTTACCGTCAACAACATCACCTTTGCCCGTGAAGCTGCCATTGCCGGTGCCGGCATCATCAATGTACCGGGTTTTATTGCCGACCCGCAGGTTGAAGAGGGCAAGCTTTGCCGCTTGCTGCACGATTGCAAACTACCCTGCAGCGAGCTCTACGCCCTTTATCCTTCTCGGCGTTTCCAGTCGATGAAGGTCAAGGCGTTTATCGACTTTGTGATCGCCCGCCTGGAAGAGCGGGTCAATCTGGGTCTCGATGAAGAGTTGCTGGCTCTGATCAACTAGCCAGTCGGCCGCTGGGGTGGTTCCGCGGCCATCCAGAGTGAGCCCGGTGCGATCCGTGATTCAAGCATGGCCAGTGCTCAGGTAGAATGCCGCCATTGCCCTGTCGGGCACCGGCCCACCCGAAGAGAGATGCCATGACTGTTCGTACCCGTATAGCTCCGTCACCCACTGGCGACCCGCATGTTGGCACCGCTTATGTTGCCCTGTTCAATCTGTGCTTCGCCCGCCAGCACGGCGGCCAGTTCATTCTGCGCATCGAAGATACCGACCAGGTGCGCTCGACCCCCGAGTCCGAGCAACAGATTCTGGACGCCCTTCGTTGGCTCGGGCTGGAATGGGACGAAGGTCCGGATGTAGGAGGCCCGCATGGCCCCTACCGGCAGAGCGAGCGCAGTGCCATTTATCAGCAGCACAGCGAACAACTGATCGAACAGGGCCATGCTTTTCGGTGTTTCTGTACCACCGAACGCCTGAATGAACTGCGTAGCGAGCAAATGGCCAACAAGCAGACTCCCGGGTACGACGGCCACTGCCTGCACCTGGATGCGGCCGAGGTAGAACGCCGGCTAGCCGCGGGTGAGCCGCATGTGGTGCGCATGAAGGTGCCCACGGCGGGAATCTGTACGGTCAAGGATATGTTGCGCGGCGAGATCGAGATCCCCTGGGAACAGATCGACATGCAGGTGTTGATGAAGGCCGACGGCCTGCCGACCTATCATCTGGCCAACGTGGTGGATGACCATCTGATGGGGATTACCCATGTGCTGCGCGGCGAGGAGTGGATCAACTCGGCGCCCAAGCACATGCTGCTGTATCAGTACTTCGGCTGGGACATGCCCGAACTCTGTCACATGCCGCTGTTGCGCAACCCGGACAAGAGCAAGCTGTCCAAGCGCAAGAACCCGACCAGCATTACCTTCTATGAGCGCATGGGCTATCTGCCCCAGGCTGTGGTCAACTACCTTGGCCGCATGGGTTGGTCGATGCCGGATGAGCGGGAAAAGTTCTCGCTGGACGAAATGGTCGAGCACTTCGACATTCAGCGGGTTTCCCTCGGCGGGCCGATTTTCGATGTTGAGAAGCTGTCCTGGTTGAACGGTCAATGGCTGCGCGAACTGGATACCGAGGCCTTTGTACAGGCCGCCCAGGCCTGGGCGCTGAATGCCGATTACCTCAAGCCGCTGGTGCCCCTGCTGCAGACCCGGGTCGAGACCTTCAGTGACATGCTGCCGCTGGCGGGTGTTTTTCTCACCGGCAAGGTGAACCCCGATCCCGCACTCTTTGCCCACAAGAAACTGACCCCGGACCAGGTACGCGAAGCCCTGCAGCTGTTGTTATGGAAGCTGGAAGGGCTGCGCCATTGGGACAAGGACGGTATTACCGCGGCGATCAACCAGATTGCTGGCGCTTTCGAGCTCAAACTGCGTGATCTGATGCCCTTGCTGTTCCCGGCCATTACCGGTCAGGCCAGCTCGGTCTCGGTACTGGACGCCATGGCACACCTGGGCCCGGACCTGACCCGGTTCCGGCTGCGCCAGGCGCTCGAATTGCTGGGGCCGGGCTCGAAAAAGGAAGTCAAGGCCTGGGAAAAGCGCTTGCAGGCGCTTTGACCGAGGCCTCAGCCGAGCGGCGCGTCCAGTCGAATACAGTCCACCGCCCAGGTGACCTGACCATCCGCTGAGCGGCTATGGCGCACGCCGTGAATATCACTGGCAAAGCCCGGGAACTCGGCATCCTGCGCCTGCGCTGCCGCCAGGTAGCGACTGACGGCCGGATCATCGGCCGGGAACACTTCGCCGGGCATGACCAGCGGAATACCCGGCGGATAGGGTACCAGCATGACTGCGCTGGTGCGTCCGGCCAGGGCGTCTACCGGCACGGCTTCCACCTGACCGCGTACCATGGCCTGCCAGGCATCGGCAGGACGTAAGCGCATCTCCGGCAACTCGGTGTACAGCGCGCGCAGGCGCTGCGGCAACTGATGGCGCTGATAGAACAGATGCAGACGCTGGCACAGGTCGGCCAGGCCGGTGTCCGGGTAGTGCCCGGCCAGTCGCGGCAGTACCTGGCTCAACGCTGTATTGGCGTCATACAACCGCTTGAACTCGAGCAGCTCGGCCACCAGGGTGCTCCATTTGCCCTTGGTGATACCCAGTGAGAAGAGTACCAGGAAGCTGTACAGGCCCGTCTTTTCCACCACCAACCCGCGTTCGGCCAGAAAACGGCTGACTACCGCTGCGGGAATACCTTGTCCTGCCAGTCGGCCGGCGTCCGCCAGGCCCGGGGTCAGCAAGGTGACCTTGCAGGGATCGAGTAGTGCGTAATCCGGCGGCAGCGCCCCAAACCCATGCCAATCATCTGCTGCCAGCCGCCAATCCGCAGGATCAGCCGGGATGCTACCCGGTGCCGTGGGTTGCCAGGTGGCAAACCACCAGGCATCCGCCGGCAAGCGCGTGCCCACGTGTTGCATGGCCTGTCGGAAAGCGAGGGCTTCCTCCAGGGTTTCGTTGACCAGCGAGCGCCCCGGGGCGCCTGACAGCATGCCGCTGGTGACATCAATGGAGGCGATGATGCCGTAATGTGGCGAGGTCGAGGTATGCAGCATGAAGGCTTCATTGAAGCGCTGCGGGTCCAGTTGCTGGGTCTGGCTGTTTTCGGCAAGGATGATGGATGCCTGCGACAGGGCAGCGAGGACCTTGTGCGGCGACTGGGTGGCAAACACCAGTGGGTGCCTCGCCGGCGAAAAGCCATGATTGCGCCCCATGGCATGATAGCTGGCATAGAAGGGGTGGAAGGCGGCATAGCCGAACCAGGCCTCATCAAAATGCAGGATGTCTACCCGGTCAGCCAGCGTCTGCTTGATCTGCTCGGCGTTGTAGCAGAGTCCGTCGTAGGTCGAGTTGGTCAGCACGGCCAGGCGAATGCGCGCCTGGCCATCGGCAATCAACGGGTGGGCGGCCAGAGCCCGCTGCAAGGCAGCGGACTCGAACGCCGTCCGGTCGATCGGCCCGATGATGCCATACGCATTGCGTGAGCCGGTCAGGTAGACCGGGATGGCACCGGTCATGACAATCGCATGCAGGATGGATTTGTGGCAATTGCGGTCCACCAGCACGACATCATCACGGCTGACATAGGCATGCCAGATGATCTTGTTGGCCGTTGAGGTGCCGTTGATCACATAAAAACTGTGGTCGGCACCGAATACCCGCGCTGTATGTCGCTCAGCGTCGGCCAGCGGTCCGGTGTGATCCAGCAGCGAGCCTAGCCCGGGCACCGAGACCGAGAGGTCGGAGCGCAGGGTGTTTTCCCCGAAGAAATCATGGAAAGCACGTCCGACCGGGCTTTTGCGGAAGGCCACGCCGCCGCCGTGTCCCGGTGAGTGCCAGGAGTAGCTGGCACGCGCGGTGTAGTTCAACAGCGCTTTGAAAAAGGGCGGTAACAGCTGCGCCAGATAATCCTCAGCAGTCCGCGCAATCTGCCCGGCAAGAAAATCCAGGGTGTCTTCAAACAGATAGATAATGCCACGCAATTGATGCAGCCCGCGCAGGGCATCGAGCAGCTCGCTGGCCAGGGTTTGCCCACTGCTCAGGGCCAGCATAGGCAATTCCGGTGAGCGGCTGTGGGCAGCGGAAAACAGTGCTTGTACTGGACCCAGATCGCTCAGGTGATCGATGCTGAAGAGAATGCAGGACAAGCCGCGGTGCGCCTCGGCGATCAGTCGGCCTTCCTCCAGACTGTTGGCTGCCAGCACCTCCAGATCACGGCCTTGCAGTGCCTTGATCAAGGCTGACACTTGTTGCCCGCTGATGCTGGCCAGGCCGTTGTCCGGTGCAATCAGCAGCACCGGAAAATCAAGGTGACGGAACATGCAGGTATCCTGAGCAAAGACGATACCGGCAGCTTAGCCTATCGCCAGCGCACCTGCTTTGCTGTCCAGCGTGCCCGGCAGTAAGTGTTCCTGCGCGCAGACTGCGCCGATGACCAGAATGGCAGGGCTTTGCACTGCGATCTCGGTAGCACGCTGACACAGATCCATCAGCGTGCAACGGGTCTCCCGCTGACCGGGTAGGCTGGCCCGCTCAATGATCGCTACCGGGGTGCTGGCGGGCATCCCACCCGCCAGCAAACCCTGTTGCACCTGGTGCAAACGGGCGACCCCCATATAGACCACCAGCGTCGTGCCACCGGCGGCCAGGGCTGACCAGTTCGGTTCGCTGTCGTCCTGGGTGTGTGCGGTGACCAGGGTAACGCCACGGCTGACGCCGCGCAGGGTGAGCGGTATGCCGCACTGGGTTGCGCCGGCCAGGCCAGCAGTAATGCCATTGATAATACCGGCCTGGACGCCGCGCTCGGCCAGCCACTGGGCTTCTTCGCCGGCGCGACCGAAAATACAGGGGTCGCCGCCCTTGAGCCGCACCAGCCGCTTGCCTTGCCGGCCATAGCGTAGCATCAGGCGGTTGATGAAGGCCTGTGGGGTGGAGCGGCAACCGCCGCGCTTGCCAACGCGGATAATCCGCGCCTGCGGGCAGTGCTCGAGAATCGCCGGGTTGACCAGGTCATCCACCATGACCACGTCGGCCTGGTTGAGCACGCGCACGGCCTTGAGGGTGATCAGTTCAGGGTCGCCGGGGCCAGCGCCAACCAGCCAGATGTTTGTGGTCATGAGGTGTTCCTGTGTGGTCATGGTTGTCATGTCGTTGCCGCAACATTCAAGCGGTTGCCAAGCAAGCGCCGCACTTCGGGTACACATGACCCGCACTCGGTGCCGCAACCCAGTTCAGCTTTGAGCCCGTCCAGATCCAGACCGCGGGCAATGCCGGCTTCGATCTGGCTCTGGCTCACATTCATGCAGTTGCACAGCGTCTTGTCATTGCTGATGGCCGCGCCACCGGGCGGACTGCTCAGCGGTGCCATAAACCACTGGCGCAGGGCTGCATCGGCTTCGCCACTGGTCCAGACATTGCGCAACCAGTCACGGGCGGCTGTTTCACCGGTCAGGCGGATTGCCGTGATGCGCCCATCCTCGATACGCACCCGTTTGCCCACAGCACGACGCGGATCATCGTAGGCCACCACCGGCCCGCTATCCAGACCCAGCAAGGCGTCAACCCGGGACAGCCAGTCAGCCGATGCTGCTTGGGTATGCGCAACGCGGACCAGCAGGGCCGAGCGCTCACGTCCGGTCAGGCTGAAGCTGGCGTAGTCAAAGTCTTCACACAATGGGCGCAAGGCCGATAGCTGTTCCTGTACCCGGCCTTCCACCAGAATAAACAATTCCCAGGGCAGGGCGACCGGCTGCAGGCTGATCGCGGCCTGCTTGAGTTCCGGTTGTTTTGACAGTGGATCAAAGGCTGGCTGGGTCAGCACATTGACCCCCAGCCCCTTGAGAAAACGATCACCCCAGTGCATGGGAATAAAGGCCTGGCCAGAACGCACCTGCTCATCACCCTGCACCGGCAGAATCAGGCTACCGCGCTTGCTCTTCACCCGGACCAACTGGCCATCCTGCAGCTTGCGGCTGCGCAGCTCGTCCGGATGCAGACTGATCAGTGCCTGCTCGACATGGCCGAACAGCTGTGCTGCGGTACCGGTGCGACTCATGCCATGCCACTGATCACGCAGGCGGCCGGTGTTCAGCAACAGCGGGAAGCGTGCATCACGTTTTTCCTGCGGCGGTTGGTACTGCTCGGCAATAAAGCGCGCGCGGCCATCCGGGGTAGGAAACTGACCGTCACTGTACAAGCGCGCAGTACCCCGTTCAGCGCCAACCGGAAACGGCCATTGCTGCGGCCCGAGTTCATCGATCATGTCATGGCTCAGCCCGCTGTAATTCAGATCACGCCCGGCCGTCAGCCCCTTGTACTCGTCAAACAGCTCGGTTGGCCGGGAAAAGTCGAACAGGCTCGGTTGTCCGGGGCGCAACTGCTTCTCCAGCCGCTGTGCCAGATCACAGACAATGGCCCAGTCCGGGCGCGTCTCGGCCGGTGCCGGAATCGCCGGGCGTACATGGCTGATGCAGCGTTCGGAATTGGTCACCGTGCCTTCTTTTTCACCCCAGCTGGCTGCCGGCAACAACAGATCGGCGTAACGGCACGTCTCCGTGGTGGCGAAGGCTTCCTGCACCACGACGAAGGGGCAATTGGCCAGAGCCTCATGCACCAGCGTCTGGTTCGGCATGGATTGCGCAGGATTGGTACAGGCAATCCACAACGCCTTGATTTTGCCTGAACGCACCGCCTCAAACAGCTCGATCGCACTCAGGCCAGGGTTCAGGGGCATCTGCTCGACACCCCAATAGGCGGCCACCTCGCTCTGATGCTCGGCATTGGCCGCATCGCGATGGCCCGGCAACAAATTGGACAGACTACCGGTCTCTCGCCCGCCCATGGCATTGGGCTGACCGGTCAGGGAGAAGGGACCACTTCCCGGCTTACCGATCTGTCCGGTCGCCAGATGCAGATTGATCAAGGCACTGTTCTTGGCACTGCCGGAACTGGACTGATTCAGGCCCATGCACCACAGCGACATAAAGCTCGGCGCACTGCCAATCATTCGCGCCGCTGCCTGCAGATCATCCGGGTGGATACCACACAGCTCACTGACCATCGCCGGGCTGTAATCACGTACCAGGCTTTTCAGCGCATCAAAACCTTCGGTATGCGCGTCGATAAAGGCTCTGTCTATCCAGCCTTCCCACAGCATAATGTGCAACAGGCCGTGAAACAGCGCCACGTCGGTGCCTGGCTGCACCGCCAGATGCAGATCGGCAATGTCGCAGGTTTCGGTGCGTCGCGGATCAATCACGATAATCCGCTTGTCCGGGTTGGCTTCCTTGGCCGCTTCCAGCCGACGAAACAACACCGGATGGGCAAAGGCCATGTTACTGCCCGCAATCAGCAGACAATCACTGGTCTCGATATCGGTGTACGAGCAGGGCGGGGCATCGGCACCCAGACTACGCTTGTAACCCACCACCGCGCTCGACATGCACAGCCGCGAATTACTGTCGATATTGTTGGTGCCGACCAGGGCCCGCGCCAGCTTGTTGAAGGCGTAGTAGTCCTCGGTCAACAACTGCCCGGAGATATAAAAGGCCACGCTGTCCGGCCCATGCTCGGCAATTGTTCGGCCGAACACCTCGGCAGCATGATCCATGGCGGTATCCCAGTCGGTGCGGCTGCGGGCCATGCCCTTGCCCAGGCGTAACTCGGGATACAAGGCCCGCGCGGTCAGATCCCCGGTCTTGTGCAGGGTAGAGCCCTTGCTGCACAAGCGACCCAGGTTCGCCGGGTGCTTCGGGTCACCCGTGACGCCGAGAATTTTCTCGTCATCATGCTCGATCAATACCCCGCAGCCGACACCGCAATAGCAGCAGGTGGATGCTGTTGTTCTGGAAGTTGTCATAAGCGAGCACTAATTGGTTGCACATTATTGGCAAGCGTTATTGGGTACGACCTGCTCTGGACCGTCGATGCCCTGGACGGGCATCGTCGAGCTCCCAGGGATGGGTTCACAGCGTGTCCAGAGCAGGTCGTACCCAATGACGCCTGCACCGAACCCGGTTTAATCTGTGCTTCCCACTCAGCCATCAAGCCGACTCCCGTACCTTGTCCAGCGCCAACTGCACCCGCCCATCCTCAACGCGAACTGGGTAGCTGTGGGCGCAGCCAACATCCGGCGCGACCGCTTCACCGCTTTCCAGCTGGATTTGCCAGTTGTGCAGCGGGCAGGCTACCTGCTTGCCGTAGATAATCCCCTGCGACAGCGGCCCGCCCTTATGCGGGCAGCGGTCATCCAGCGCAAATACCTCATCCGCACCGGTGCGAAACAGCGCAATATCCCCCTTGGGGCCATTGATCACCCGTGAGCCCAGTTGTGGAATCTCTTCCAGAGCACAGATATCCAACCAGTTCATGCGTTCACCTCATCCAGCTGCTGTACCGCAATACGGCGGAATTCCTGCTTCAACTCTTCCTTCTCGATGCGCTCCTTCCACGGATCCTGCTCGAAGGACAGCGAGAACAACAGCCGCTCATGCAGCGCCTTGCGTCGATCCGGGTCGGCCAGCACACCCTGCTTGATGTGCTCCATGCCGACGCGATGCAGATAATGCACGGTACGCTCCAGGTAGAAGGCCTCTTCACGGTAGAGTTGCAGGAACGCCAGCGAATATTCCATCACCTCGTCCTCGGTTTTCACCTTGACGAAGAACTCACCGGCCTCAGTCTTGATCCCGCCGTTACCGCCGATATAGAGCTCCCAGCCGGAATCCACGCCGATGATGCCGATATCCTTGATGCCCGACTCGGCACAATTGCGCGGGCAACCCGAGACCGCCAGCTTGACCTTGTGCGGCGACCACATATTGAACAAGGCATGCTCCAGATCGATACCCATCTGCGTCGAATTTTGCGTACCGAAGCGGCAGAACTCGCTACCCACACAGGTTTTGACCGTACGGATCGACTTGCCATAGGCGTGCCCGGAAGGCATATCCAGATCCTTCCACACGCTGGGCAGGTCTTCCTTCTTGATACCCAGCAGATCGATACGCTGACCCCCGGTCACCTTGACCATGGGCACCTGGTACTTGTCGGCCACATCGGCAATCCGGCGCAGCTCCGAAGCATTGGTAACACCGCCCCACATGCGCGGCACCACCGAATAGGTACCATCTTTCTGGATATTCGCGTGCGCGCGTTCATTGATGAAGCGCGACTGCGGATCATCCTTGGCCTCACCCGGCCAGGTGGAAATCAGGTAGTAGTTGATCGCCGGGCGGCAGGTCGCACAGCCATTGGGCGTGCGCCACTCCATAAAGGCCATGGCCTCGGGAATGCTGGTCAGATGGTTGTCGCGGATGGCCTTGCGCACCTGGCCATGGTTCAGGTCAGTACAACCACACACCGGACGATCGCTCTTTGGCTTCACATCCGCTGCACCGCCCACGGTATTCAATACAATCTGCTCGACCAGCCCGACACAGGAGCCACAGGAACTGCCCGCCTTGGTGTGCTGTTTGACATCATCAACACTGAACAAACCGTGTTCCTGAATGGTTTTAACGATGGTGCCTTTGCACACGCCGTTACAACCACAGACTTCCATATCATCGGGCATGTTGGCAGCCTTGTTCTGGCCCTGGTGACCCGTGTCGCCGATGGCATTTTCCCCGAACATCAGATGGTCGCGGATCTCGCTGACATTCTGGTTGTTCTTGATCATGCGGAAATACCAGCCGCCGTCGGCGGTGTCACCGTACATGCAGGCGCCAACCAGCACGTTGTCCCGGATTACCAGCTTCTTGTAGACACCGCCGATGGGGTCGGAGAGGGTGATCTGCTCACTGTCCTCATCACCCATAAAGTCGCCGGCGGAAAACAGGTCGACGCCGGTTACCTTCAACTTGGTCGAGGTGACTGAGCCTTCGTAACGACCATAGCCGAGCATGGCCAGATGATTGGCACAGACCTTGGCCTGCTCAAACAAGGGGGCAACCAGCCCGTAGGCGATGCCCCGGTGGCTGGCGCATTCGCCGATGGCGTAGATTTTCGGATCAAATGTCTGCAGCGTATCGCTGACCAGAATGCCGCGGTTGCAGGCAAGGCCCGCACTTTCCGCCAGTTCGGTATTGGGCCGGATACCGGCAGCCATGACCACCAGATCCGCAGGTACCTCAGTACCATCCTTGAAGCGCACCGTCTTGACCCGGCCTTGACCATCATCCACGAGTTCGCTGGTAAATTGTGGCAACAGGAAGTTCAGGCCGCGCTCTTCCAACGATTGTTGCAAGAGTTCGCCAGCGTTACGGTCGAGCTGGCGCTCCATCAGCCATTCGCCAATGTGGACCACGGTCACGTCCATACCGCGCATCATCAGACCGTTGGCCGCTTCCAGGCCGAGCAGACCACCACCGATAACCACCGCATGTTTGTGCGTCTTGGCGGTGTCCATCATTTGCTGGGTATCGGCAATATCGCGGTAGCCGATTACCCCTTCGAGATCATTGCCGGGAATCGGCAGCATGAAAGGGTTGGAGCCAGTGGCCAGCAGCAAGCGGTCATATTCTGCCTCGGTGCCATCGTCGGCGATCACCTTGCAGTTGCGGCGGTCGATCTCGACGATCTTGCGGCCAGTGTGCAGGGTGATGCCGTTGTCGGCATACCAGTCCAGCGGGTTGAGAATAATGTCATCAAAATTCTGCTCGCCAGCCAACACTGGCGAAAGCAGGATGCGGTTGTAGTTCGGGTGCGGTTCAGCCCCGAACACCGTGATGTCGTACATATCGGGCGTCAGCTTGAGCAATTCTTCCAGGGTACGAACCCCTGCCATGCCGTTGCCTACCATCACCAATTTGAGCTTTTGCATCCTGAGCTCCATAGTCTTGAGCGCATAACAAAAAAGGCGTCCCCACCGTTCACACGGTAAGGACGCCTTTGTCCGGTTCCTGATCAGATCAGGAGTGCACTGTCGCCGTTGACAATGGCACTGTATGTAATAGCTGCCTTAGCTAAGAGTATTAATGCAGTCTTTGTGCCAACTTCAAAATCCTGAGGATTCAAGGGTTTGCAGGCTCAGGCGGCGGGTTTTTCGCACCCTGATGAAGCAGTCTGCACCGCGCTGGTGCGATTGCCTGGCTCAGTACAGCCAGGCAATCGCACCAGCCAGGTTGATGCCCAGCGAAACCAGCGCCAGCGTTCGCCAGACCAGCAGCGGTTCGCGCTCAATGAGCGGTTTTTGCGGGGTCAGCAGGTCCTCACCACGTGCCAGGGCCAATAACCATTCCTCGGCTGTCTCGTAGCGGTCTTCGGGGTCTTTCGCCAGCGCTTTCAGCAACCAGTTGTCCACCCAGTTGGGCAGGTCCGGACGATAGCGGCTGGGTGGTGTCGGACGGCCAAAGCGTGGACGCTGGAAGGCTTCGATCTCACCGTAGGGAAAGTGACCGGTGAGTTGGTAATACAGGGTGACACCCGTGCTGTAAATATCCTGCTGGGGGTCGGGTTCGGCACCCTGAAACACCTCGGGTGCCATATAGCTCGGCGTGCCGGCGGGCAAGCCAGGCTGCCAATCGGTCAGCCCGGGACACCAGGCCAGACCAAAATCGAGCAGTCGCAGGGTGCCATCGTTATCGATGTGCACATTGTCTGGCTTGATGTCGCGGTGGATCAGGTTGCGCCGATGCAAGAGTCCCATGGCATGGATCAGGGCCGGTGCCCGCTGCTGCAGTTGCGCCAACGACCAGAGTCCTTCGCTGGCCTGGGCATCTGCCAGGGTGCGACCGGAATAATCACGCATCACCAGATAGAGGTGCTTGCGTTCAGGCAGCGGATGCAGCTCGGGCACCGACTGGCTGGCAACCCGGCGCAAGAACCATTCCTCTTGCAGGAGTTCGCGGCCAGCCTTGGCGATATCGGTTTGGTTGGGCGGCAAGGTCTTCAACAGCCAGGGTTGGCCCCCGCTATCGGAGACCTGATAGCACAGCGACTGCTGTGAGCTGTGTGCCAATCCTTGCACCTGCCAGCCTTCAAAGAGCTGACCGGCTTTCAGCCTGGGCGGTACGGCATAGTCGTCGACTGGTCCGAGCACATCGTCCAGATTGGCATTTGGCAGGGCGTCAAGGCTGATCAGCAAGGCGCTGGCATTGTCTTCACTGCCTGCCGCATAAGCACGGCTGACCAGCTCCTTGCAGGGTTCGCTCTGGTGCAGGCAGCTCAGAATGTCACTATCACTGAGGTGTCCCCAGACGCCGTCGCTGAGCAACAAAAAACAATCACCGGCTTCCAGTTCACCTTCCAGGTAATCAATCAGCGGGTACTCATCCAGACCCAGGGCACGCTTGAGTACATGCTGCATGTCCGGCTGTTCCCATACGTGCTCCTGGGTCAGTCGTTGCAGGCGTCCATCACGCAGCAGGTAGACCCGGCAATCACCAATGTGCGCCAGGGTATAGCGCCGTCCTCGCAATATCAGGCAGCTCAGGGTGGTCAACAGAGGCTGGCCACCGCCGTTGGCGCGCAGCCAGCGATTGTGCGCATTCAACAAGCGCTCAAGTGACTGGGTAACCGACCAGGTTTCTGGCGTTGAATAATAATCCAGCGCCAGTGCCTGCAGGGTTGCCCTGGCGGCCAGGCCACCATCGCGGCACTGGCTGACACCATCGGCGAGTGCCGCCAGGTGCCCCTTGCTGGTTGCCAGTGCTGGCGCAGGCGTAGCCACGCGCAGGGCATCCTGATTGTCTTTGCGTGGGCCAGCGGCGCTGGCCTCGTCAGTGCGTATCTGCAGGCCCATATCAGACCCTTGCTGAGGTCGCTGAGGACGAACCCCAGGTGGTGCGCCAGCGGCGCTTTACGTTGTACAGGCCGATCAGTGCCAGTACGCCGAGTACAGCAAACAGCCATAGGCCCAACTGGTATTCACCCGTGTGCTGCTTGATCGCACCCAGGCCAGCTGCCAGGGCAAAACCACCGACCCCGCCGGCCATACCGATAAGGCCAGTCATCACGCCGATTTCACGGTAGAAGCGTTGTGGTACCAGCTGGAACACGGCACCGTTGCCGGCACCCAGACCGAGCATGGCAATGACAAATAATGCCAAGGCGGCATAGGAGCTGTTCAGATTGAAGCCGACCAGAGCAATACAGGTGGCTGCGATGGCGTACATGAACAGCAGCGAACGAATGCCGCCGATACGGTCTGCCAACGCGCCGCCCAGCGGCCGCATCAGACTGCCGGCCATGACACAGGCGGCCGTGTAATAGCCTGCAATCACGGGGTTGAGGCCGTACTGATCATTGAAATAGCCGGGCAGGGCGCTGGCCAAGCCAATAAAACCACCAAAGGTCACGCTGTAGAAAAACATGAACCACCAGCTGTCGCGGTCGTTCAATGCCAACAGATAATCCTTGGCGGCCTTGGGCTTGGGGCGTTGTGGTGCGTTGCGGGCGACCATGATGAAAATGATCAGCGTGGCAACCAAAGGAATCAGCGCCAGACCGAAGACATTCTGCCAACCAAACAGGTAAGCCAGGCCCGGGGCAAACAGGGCGGCCAGCACGGTACCGGAATTGCCGGCGCCAGCAATGCCCATGGCTTTACCCTGGTGTTCTGCGGGGTACCACTGTGAAGCCAGCGGCAAGGCGACAGCAAATGCCGCACCGGCAAAACCGAGGCCGAGGCCGAGGAGGAGTGCCTGGTGATAGCTGTTGATGCCGAGTATCCAGGCGGCCAGCAGGGCAAATATAACCACGATCTGGCCAAAGATGCCGGCAGCTTTCGGTGACGTACGGTCAGCGAGAAAACCGAGCAGTAAACGCAGAATGGCACCCGCAAGGATAGGCGTGGCGACCATCATGCCCCGTTCTTGTGCGCTCAGGCCCAAATCAGTTGCGATCTGCACCGCCAGAGGGCCTAGTACATACCAGACCATAAAGCTGAGATCGAAGTAGAGAAAGGCGGCGAACAGGGTCGGGGTGTGCCCGGCCTGCCAGAAACTTTTATTCATGCAAGGTCCCTCAAAGTGCGAAGTGTCGGGGTTCCAGCCATTTTTGCCCGATGGTTTCGGCAAAAAAAAAACGCCACCCCCCACCCCGGAACTGGTCCGGGTCAGGGAGTGACGTCGTTGTCTGGTCAGCAACCGCCGTTGGCTGCTTGCCATGAATAAAGCAGGAAGCATGCCAGCCTCAAGGATCAAGGCCTTCAGAGGGTACCCAGCATATCGGACATGGCAATGATCTGTTCGGCGACATCAATCAGTTTCTGCTGGCGGCTCATCGCTTGCCGACGCATCAGGGTGTAGGCCTCGGGTTCGGTGCAACCTTTCATAGTCATCAACAGACCTTTGGCTTTTTCGATGCGTTTGCGCTCATGCAGCTGCTGCTCACGGGCCTGAATTTCGGCGCGGTACTGCTGGTCGGTTTCAAAGCGCGCCATGGCTACATCGAGGATGGGCTGCAAGCGGCTGCTGTCGACGCCTTCAACAATGTAGGCGCTGACCCCGGAGCTGATCGCCTGGCGCATTACCCCGGGATCATGCTCATCGGTAAAGAGCACGATCGGGCGCGGTTGGTCGCGGGTCAGCAGGCACACCTGCTCCATGACATCGCGTCCGGGTGAGTCGCTGTCGATCAGCACGACATCCGGTGTGCAGGCCGCGACCCGCTCAGGCAGGTCGATGGCCAGCCCGGATTCAGCCACGACATCAAAGCCTGCTTCGGTCAGTGCGGCTTTCAGGTAACCAACTTTTTTCTCGGTATCATTGATCAGCAGAATACGCATTGCTTAATCCTGCTCCGGTCTGGTCAATGGGCTGCGAGCCTGAATGGGAAAACTGTCGGCATAGGTGGCCGGCTCTGTTCCATTCCAGAGGCTGCCATCGAACAAGCGGCTCTCGCGTAGCGGGCTGGATGGCAGGGCAATGCCCAGTGCAGCGGCTGCTTCGCGGTAGATATCCAGCTGTTGTACTTGCTGCGCCACTGCCAGGTAATCCGGGTCCTGCTTGAGCAAGCCCCAGCGGCGGAACTGGGTAAGGAACCAGAGCCCATCAGAGAGGTAGGGTGGATTGACTTCGCCCTCGGCAAAAAAACGCAGGGGATGCTGATCAACCCATTGCTGTCCACGGCCATCGCTGTAGTCACCTTGCAAGCGCGGCAGCAAGGTGGCCGCCGGGGTCGCCAGAAAGGCGTCGCCACTGATCAGTTGTGCGGTGCTGTCGCGGTTGGCGGCATCGGCATCGATAAAACGACTGGCATCCAGCACTGCCATGATCAGAGCGCGTGCTGTGTTCGGATACTGATCGACGAATGCCTGGGTGCAGGTCAGCACTTTTTCCGGGTGATTCGGCCAGATGGCCTGACTGGTGGTAACTGTAAAGCCCAGGCCCTCACTGACTGCCTGGGCGCCCCAGGGTTCACCGGCACAAAAACCATCAATGCGCCCGGCCTGCATATGCTCGACCATGCGTGCCGGTGGTACCACCTGCATATCCACGTCGCGCATTGGATGAATGCCGTGCGTCGCCAGCCAGTAATGCAGCCACATGGCATGGGTGCCACCGGGAAAGGTATGCGCCAGGGTCAGGCGGTGTGGCGATTGCCGGATATGGCGCGCAAGTGAGATGCCATCGGTAACGCCAGCCTCCAGCAAGGCTTTGGACAGGTGGATGCTTTGCCCGTTCTGGTTCAGCCCCATAAGCACCGTCATGGGTGTCTGCTGGGCGGTTAGTCCCAGATGCATGCCGTAGGTCAGACCATAAAGTCCCTGAGCGGCATCCAGTTCACCGGTGAGCAAGCGGTCGCGCAACGCAGACCAGGAGGACTGGCGTCGCAACTGCAGGCTCAGCCCATAGGGTTGGCCAAAACCCTGGGTTGCCGCCACGATCAGGGAGGCCGAGTCGGTCAGTGGCATAAAGCCGATATTCAGCAGGCTTTTTTCCGGTGCATCGCTGCCATCGGCCCAGGCGAGGTTGGCGGGTAGTGGCGGGTGGTGATCAGTCATGGTGTTCCATCAAAAAAGGCGCCACGTCCGCCAGCCTCAGGGCCCGCAGAGCGCGACGCCATTGTCGTCAATTCCGGTTGTGCGGGGATGATACCCCACTCACGGCGGGTTGCGCACGATCATCACGGATTGTGGTGCCTGCTGCACCACGCGCATGGCATTGGTGCCCAGCAGCATGCGCTCCAGTTTGGGTCGCTTGTGCGAGGCCATAACGATCAGGTCCACACCGAGTTTCTCGGCACTCTCGAGAACGGCTTCCCAGACCTTGCCGCCGGCGATCAGGAAATCACTCTGCAAGTCTGCCGGCAAATGGCTTTCGACAAATACCCGGAGGCGTTCATGCAAGGCCTTGCGGGTTTCTTCGGCATAATCCTGCGGGAAATAGCCGGCCACCAGCGGGGTACCAAAGTGGGGCGTGACACTGAGTAGCGTCAGTTGTGCCCGATTCTGCCGCGCCAGCGTTATCGCTGTAGGTAAGGCATGGCCCCAGGAGCTGGGATGTTGCAGATCAACGGGGAGTAGCAGATGTTTGAGCATATCCATCTCCTTGCCAAGTCAGGCGGCGACGCTTCCATTGTAGACCAGTAACCAGCCCCAGCAGAGCCAGCCCCGGCAACCACATCCACTCCTTGCGCCAGCGGTCGACCGGCGCTTGCAGCTGGACTATTTCCTGGTCCCAGTCAAAGCCCAGCTCTTCGCCCAGACTGCCAAAGCGCACCTGGTCGACCAGGGTACGTCCGTCTTCTTCAATCAGTTCCAGCCCCAGGTTGTGCATGCGCTCGGCGCCGGTAGTGCCTTCCGGAATCGGTACCAGCAGGAAAAACTGCCGGGGATCACCAAACTCATCCTCACCGGAAATCTCCATGCGCAGGTAATTATCGCGGTCGATCTGGTCCATGACCTGGGCCAACTCACTCGGTGGCACATCTTGGTAAGGGTCATGGAGCAGGTCCATCCAGTAGCCGGGACGAAACAGGGTGAAGGCGACCAGTAACAGCAGCAGGCTTTCATACCAGCGGCTGCGCACCAGAAACCAGCCCTGGGTTGCGGCTGCGAACATCAGCATGGCGAGCGTGGCAACGACAAAAATCACCATGCCATGCAGCCAGCTGACATCAATCAGCAACAGGTCGGTATTGAAGATGAACAGGAAAGGCAGGGCGGCGGTTCGCAGGCTGTAATAAAAGGCTTGAAAGCCGGTGCGCAGCGGGTCGCCACCAGAGACTGCCGAGGCAGCAAAGGAGGCCAGCCCGACCGGGGGCGTGACATCCGCCATGATGCCGAAGTAGAACACGAACAGGTGTACCGCTATCAGCGGCACCAGCAAGCCATTTTGTTGGCCCAGGGTAACAATGACCGGGGCCAACAGGGCTGAAACCACAATGTAGTTGGCTGTGGTTGGCAGCCCCATGCCAAGGATCAGGCTGAGAACGGCGGTCAGCAGCAGCATCAACAGCAGGTGGCCCATGGACAGCCACTCCACCACCTCGGCCAGCACCAGGCCTATACCGGTCTGGGCCACAGCACCAACGATAATTCCAGCCGTTGCCGTGGCAATGCCGATGCCGATCATGTTGCGCGCACCGGTGACCAGACCCTGGAAAAAGTCATCCAGCCCTTGCAGGCTGGCTGAACGCAAGGAGGTGTTGCGGCGAAAGAGTGCCGTCAACGGTCGCTGGGTCAGAATGATGCCGATCATGAAGACTGTGGCCCAGAAGGCTGACAGGCCGGGCGACAAGCGCTCGACCATCAGGCACCAGACCAGCACCACCACGGGCAGCAAGAAATGCAAGCCGGCCAATACCGTGGGTCGGGTTTGCGGCAACTCATCAATCGGACTGCTTGGATCATCCAGGGTCAGTTCGGGTACTTGGGCGGCCAGGCGCAAGAGGCCGATATAGGCTAGCGCCAGGGCAGCGGCTACCACCCAGCCGGCATGGCCGCCGAGCAAGGGTTTGAGCCAGCCGAGACCGTAATAGACGGCAAAAGACAAGGCCATCAGTAGCAACAGGCCGGTCAGAAAACCCAGCAGCTTGCGTATCAGCGGGCGCGGTGGATTGCTGCTGGGGATGCCCTGCGTACCGGCCTTGAGTGCTTCGAGGTGAACAATATAGATCAGCGCGATATAGGAAATCAGTGCTGGCAGGAAGGCGTGGCGGATGACCTCGACATAACTGATGCCAACAAACTCGACCATCAGGAAGGCCGCGGCCCCCATGACCGGCGGCATGATCTGGCCGTTGACCGAGGAAGCCACTTCAACGGCACCGGCTTTTTCTGCACTGAAACCCACGCGCTTCATCAGCGGAATGGTGAAGGTACCGGTAGTCACCGTATTGGCAATCGAGGAGCCGGAAATCAGCCCGGTCATGCCAGAGGCGACGACGGCAGCCTTGGCCGGGCCACCGCGGTAATGCCCGAGCAGGGAAAAGGCTACCTTGATGAAATAATTGCCAGCACCGGCTTTTTCCAGCAGGGCGCCAAAGAGTACGAAAAGGAAGACAAAGCTGGTGGACACGCCCAATGCGATCCCGAACACGCCCTGGGTGGTCAGCCAGTGATGATTGGCCAACGACTGCCAGCCGACCCCGCGGTGGGCGAGAATACCCGGCATATGTGGCCCGAGCAGGGAGTAGAGCAGAAATACCAGGGCGACCAGCATCAGTGGTGGGCCGAGAGTGCGGCGGGTGGCTTCCAGCAGCAACGCCAGGCCGCTCAGGGCTACCACCACATCCAGGGTGGTGGGCGCGCCGGGGCGTTGCGACAGTTGTTGATAGAAAAGATACAGATAAGCCGCGCAGAAGCTGGCCAGCAGGGCCAGCGCCCAGTCGGTCAGCGGTATGTGTTGACGTGGTGAGCGACGCAGCGCCGGAAAGGCTATAAAGCCGAGAAAGACGGCAAAGGCGAGGTGGATCGAGCGCGCCTCGGTACTGTTGAATACACCGATATTGAATACAAAAGGGAGGGGTGAGGCGATCCAGAGCTGAAACAATGACCAGGCCGCGGCCAGGGTCAATAAAACGGTTTTGCCGAGCCCTGTTGGCTGGCGTGGCCCTGACTCGACGCTGGCGACCAGCGCATCCAGTTCAGCCTGTCGCGTGCTGTCGGTAGTGGCCATGGGGCAGAACATCCCGGTCAGTGTCTGCGCCAGGCGAATCAGCCTGGCGCAGAGAGGGGTAAAGCATGTATCGGCTGCTTACATCCAGCCGCGTTCCTTGTAGTAACGTACGGCGCCATCATGCAGGGGCGCGCTCAGGCCATCGGTGATCATGCTTTCCGGTTCCAGGTTGGCAAAGGCATCATGCAGACGGCGGAAGCGGTCGAAGTTGTCGAACACGGCCTTGACGATCTGGTAGACCGTTTCCTCGTCGGTGGCCGTGGTGGTGACCAGGGTGGCACTGACACCGAAGGTTTCAACATCATCGGGGTTGCCGCGATACATGCCGCCGGGGATGGTGGCGCGCGAATAGTAGGGGTAATTGTCTACCAACTGGTCGATGGCTTCGCCGGTGACATTGACCAGGTTGGCATCAACGGTAGTGGTGGCTTCCTGGATCGAGCCATTGGGATGACCCACTACATAGACCATGGCATCAATATTGTTGTCACCGAGCGCCGAGGCCTGTTCATTCGCCGTCAGTTCCGAGGCCAGGGCAAAATCATCGGTGGTCCATTCCAGATATTGCATCACCACATCCATGGTGTTGCGTTGGCCTGAGCCAGGATTGCCGATATTGACCCGCTTGCCTTTGAGGTCTGCCAGTTCACTGATGTTGGCACTCTTGCGCGCGACCACGGTCAGCGGCTCGCCATGCAGCGAGAACAGGGCACGCATGCTGTCCATCGGGCCTTGTTGTTCGAAGTTGCCAACGCCTTGCGCAGCCTGGTATTGCACGTCTGACTGCACCACGCCCAGATACATGCTCTCGGTGCGCATGGCGTTGACGTTGGCCACTGAGCCGCCGGTTGAAGGTGCGTTGCAGCGCAAGCCATGCTCGCTGGCACCCCGGTTGACCAGACGGCAGACGCTCTGACCAACACGGTAATAGACGCCTTGCTGGCCGCCGGTTCCAATGGTGACGAATTTCTGTTCGGCGATGGCGGGGGTAGAGCTCAGTAGCGCGCCGCCGAGCAGGGCGGAAAAGACAGCGGCAAGGGTTGTACGTTTCATCAGTGGGGCTCCTTGTTCAATGGGCGGGGCTGGCCCGGTAGCGGGTTTGCCCTCATTGCACCCTAGTGAACATAAACCCCTGATGCCGAACAGGCAAGTTGGGCAGGTGATCAGTCCAGCGGCCAGCCACCCATTTCCCGCCAGCGATTGACGATGGCGCAGAACAGCTCAGCGGTCTTTTCGGTGTCATAACGTGCCGAATGCGCTTCATGTCCATCAAAGTCGATGCCGGCAGCGGCGCAGGCCTTGGCCAGCACAGTTTGCCCGTAGGCCAGGCCACCCAAGGTCGCGGTATCGAAACAAGAGAAGGGGTGAAAGGGGTTGCGTTTGATTTCGCAGCGCTCGACCGCAGCATTGAGAAAGCCAAGGTCAAAAAAGGCATTGTGGCCGACCAGCACAGCGCGTTTGCAACCGGCTGATTTTACCGCCTTGCGGACATTTTTGAAGATGTCGGTCAGCGCTTCCTGTTCACTCACGGCCATGCGCAGTGGGTGATCCAGTTTGATGCCGGTAAATTCCAGTGCGGCGGCTTCAATATTGGCCCCGGCAAAGGGTTCCACACGGAAAAAGCTGGTATCGTCCGGATAGACCATGCCGTCTTCGTCCATCAGGATGGGGGTAGCGGCAATTTCCAGCAGGGCATCAGTTGCTGCATTGAAGCCGCCGGTTTCCACATCGACCACCACCGGCAAAAAACCCCGGAAACGATAAGCCATTGGCGGTTTGGGCTTGCCTGGCTCGCGTGCGGGTTCAGCATCAAAATCAAACTCGGTCACAGATATTCCTTAGGCGACTCAGGTGGTCAGCACGCGCCAATGAATGGATTCACCAGCGCGCAAAGGCACAACATTTTGCTCGCCCAGGGGCAGGCTGTCCGGCACTGTCCAGGCATCACGCACCAGCGTGATCTGATCCTGGTTGCGTGGCAGTTGATAAAAGTCCGCGCCATGGAAACTGGCAAAGCCTTCCAGTTTGTCCAGTGCGCCTAATTCATCAAATACCTCAGCATAGAGCTCGATCGCCGCATGGGCGCTGTAGCAACCAGCGCAGCCGCACGCCGCTTCCTTGGCGTGGCGGGCATGGGGTGCAGAGTCGGTCCCGAGGAAGAACTTGCTGGAACCGGATGCAACCGCGTCACAGAGCGCCTGTTGATGGCGCTGGCGCTTGAGGATCGGCAGGCAGTAATAATGCGGGCGAATGCCGCCGACCAGCATATGATTGCGGTTGAACAGCAGGTGGTGCGCGGTGATGGTGGCCGCCACACGCTCGGGGGCCTGGCGCACAAAGTCCACCGCATCGGCGGTCGTAATGTGCTCGAACACCACGCGCAGGGTGGGGTAGCGCTCGACAACCCGAACCAGGTGTTGATCGATGAAAACCTTTTCCCGGTCAAAAATATCCACATCGCCGTGGGTGACCTCACCATGCACCAGCAGTGGCATATCCACTTCGGCCATGGCTTCCAGCGCAGGCTGGATGTTATCCAGCGAGGTAACGCCTGACTGGGAGTTGGTCGTGGCACCGGCCGGATACAGCTTGGCGGCTACCGCCTGACCCTGGCGTTTGGCCTGGCGAATGATCTCGGGGGTGGTCTGGTCAGTCAGGTAGAGCACCATCAGTGGATCAAAGCCGGACTCTTTCGGCCGGGCGGCCAGAATGCGGGCCTTGTAGGCGTCGGCTTCGGCACCGTCGCGAACCGGGGGTACCAGATTCGGCATGATGATGGCGCGGGAAAATACCCGGGCGACATCGCGCACGGTATGCGGCAACAGGTCACCATCGCGCAAGTGAATGTGCCAGTCATCCGGGCGAGTCAGGGTGATGCGATCAGTCATGGGGTGATTCCGGGCGGTTAAACTGGCGCCTATGCTACCGGAAAAGACGCTGCTTTGACATGTGCGCCCGGTTGCCTGTTTGTCCTAAAGTTTTCCGCTGGCAGGCCGATGCAGTCCTGTAGGCCGGCACTGCTTCCTTGCTGGCGCTGTTCATCCGTGGAGTAACTCGGTGAAGCAATGGTTTACCCTGCCGCTGTGTAGTCTGGCGCTTTCAGCCCAGGCAATGACATTCCAGACCCGCATGGAAGATGTGCAATGGTCGGTGGAAGGGGATCAGTTTGCCTGTCGCCTGGCGCAAACGGTCAGTGGTTACGGCGAAGCCGTATTTGTGCGCCGCGCCGGTGAGCGGCCGGTCTTCGAGCTCAACGCCTGGAGCAATCTGCTGCGTCCCGGACGTGTGCATGTCTATAATCAGCCGCCGCATTGGCGTCCGGATGCCCGCAGCCAGACCCTCGGGCATGTGCAGCTGGGCGATAACCAGCCGGTACTGCGTTTGCCCCAGCAGCAGGCCGGGCAGATGCTCGCCGGCCTGGCGCAGGGCATGCAGCCGACCATTCTTGGCGACAGCTGGTCCAGCACCACGCAGCCCTTGCAGGTGGTGGTGTCCAATGTCGGTTATGGTGCGGCTTGGAACGAGTTCCAGGAATGCATTACCGGCCTGCTGCCGCTGAATTTCGAGCAGGCCTCCAATACCACCATCAGTTTTGCCACCGGTGGCTCGAGCCTGACCAGCGAGGCGCGCAGCGTACTGGATACGGTGCTGGTCTACCTGATGGCCGATGAGGAGATCAGTCGCATTCAGCTCGACGGCCATTCGGATAACGTCGGCAACCGTCTGGATAACCGCGAGCTTTCTCGACAGCGCGTGCTGTCGGTGCGTGACTACCTGGTCGAGCGTGGCATCGATGACGACCTGTTCAGTTTGCGCTTTCACGGTGAGCGTTACCCGGTGGCCAGCAACCAGAGTGCCCAGGGGCGCGCGGCGAACCGACGGGTCACCCTGCAGCTGGAGAAGTAGTTCCCTTCTGTCCCCTGTGAATCCTGTGCTTTCAGCGCTAGAATGGACTCTTTGAGCATTGGCCATTGGTTGGCCAGGGCAAGGGTTCATCAAGGGAGCGCGCAATGTCTGATGTAAAGAAAGTCGTCCTCGCCTACTCGGGCGGTCTGGATACCTCGGTTATTCTCAAGTGGCTGGAAGATACCTACGGTTGTGAAGTAGTTACCTTTACCGCTGATCTGGGCCAGGGCGAGGAGCTGGAGCCGGCGCGCACCAAGGCAGAAGCCATGGGCGTGAAGGAAATCTACATCGAAGATCTGCGTGAAGAGTTTGTACGTGATTTCGTTTTCCCCATGTTCCGTGCCAATACCGTCTACGAAGGCGAGTACCTGCTGGGCACCTCGATTGCACGCCCGCTGATTGCCAAGCGTCTGATTGAAATTGCCAACGAAACGGGTGCTGACGCCATCTCTCACGGGGCGACCGGCAAGGGTAACGACCAGGTACGTTTCGAGCTGGGCGCCTATGCGCTCAAGCCCGGCGTCAAGGTAATTGCGCCCTGGCGTGAATGGGACCTGCTGTCGCGGGAAAAACTGCTCAACTATGCCGCCGAGCACAATATCCCGATCGAGCGTCACGGCAAGAAGTCACCCTACTCAATGGATGCCAACCTGCTGCACATCTCCTATGAAGGCGGCGTGCTGGAAGACACCTGGGCCGAGCATGAGGAAGAAATGTGGCGCTGGAGTGTGTCTCCGGAAGCTGCTCCGGATCAGCCGACTTACCTGGAACTGACTTACCGTCAGGGTGATATCGTTGCCATCAATGACCAGCCGATGAGCCCGGCGACCGTGTTGGCCGAATTGAACCGTATTGGCGGCGCCAACGGTATCGGCCGTCTCGATATCGTGGAAAACCGCTTTGTCGGCATGAAATCACGCGGTTGTTACGAAACCCCCGGTGGCACCATCATGCTCAAGGCGCACCGTGCCATCGAGTCCATTACCCTGGACCGAGAGGTAGCGCACCTGAAAGACGAGCTGATGCCGCGCTACGCCGAAATCATCTATAACGGTTTCTGGTGGAGCCCCGAGCGCGCCATGCTGCAGCAGATGATTGATGCCTCCCAGGCCAACGTCAACGGCGTAGTCCGCCTCAAGCTCTACAAGGGCAACGTCATCGTCGTCGGCCGCAAGTCGGATGACTCCCTGTTCGATGCCGCCATTGCGACCTTCGAAGACGACGCCGGTGCCTACGACCAGGCCGACGCCGCTGGCTTTATCAAGCTCAACGCCTTGCGCATGCGCATCGCCGCCAGCAAAGGGCGCAAACTGCTGTAACGCGCAAAAGCCGCTGAAGGCCTGAGGCTGGAAGATACACTCTGAAGCAGTACCAGAGGTTGGCTTCCAGCTTTCAGCTTTCAGCCTTCTTAAGGAGGTTCTATGCGTATTCTTCACACCATGCTGCGGGTTGGCGATCTGGACAAGTCCATCGCTTTCTATACCGAGGTGTTGGGCATGACGCTGCTGCGTCGCAAGGATTACCCGGAAGGTCGCTTTACCCTGGCTTTTGTCGGTTATGGTAATGAGGCTGAACATGCGGTGCTGGAGTTGACCCATAACTGGGACACCGAACATTATGACCTGGGTAATGGCTACGGGCATATTGCTATTGAAGTGCTCGACGTCTATAAAGCCTGTGAGCAGATTCGTTCCGCCGGTGGCAAAATTACCCGTGATGCCGGCCCGATGAAGCACGGCCAGCGCATTCTGGCCTTTGTGGAAGACCCTGACGGATACAAGATAGAGCTGCTCTCAGCACAACCTTGAGTGGCATCACCGAGGCCTGGGCATGAGTCCACTGTTGTTGCCGGCACTATTGGTTCTGCTGCTTGCCTTGCTCTGGCACGCCAGTCGTGTGCGTCGCCGGCGGGCGCTGCAACAAGAGCGTGATCGGGGGTTACAGCAAATTCTGTTGCTGCGCACCCTGCTTGAGCACATGCAGCATCATCGTGGCCTGAGCTTCGGTCTGATGTCGGGCGAAGAAAGCCTGGCCAGTCAACGCTGGACGACTTACCAGCAAGTGGGCCAGCTACTCAAGCAGGCCCAGGCCCATCAAGCGTCATTGTTCTGGTATGCCTCCTGGCACCATATGCAGAGTCTCTGGGAAGATATCGAGGTGGGGCTTGAGGTGGCAAGCCCGGAGCAGGTGCTGACACTGCACAATCGTCTGATAGCTCATCTGCTGGATACTATCGGCGCGATTGCCGAGCGCAATGATCTGGTTCGCTTCGGGCAGCTGGCTGCCAATGGTGACGGGCACTGGTTCGAGTTGTTGCAGAATACCGAGCTGCTTGGTCGAGCCCGGGCTATTGGTACCGGCATCGCCGCCCGGCGGCAAAACACCGCCATGCAGCGCGAAGAATTGCTCCGGCTGGCGCAGCGGATTCGTCAGGAAGCTTATCTGGTGCTGGTTCGCCTGCACGCCGAGCCTGCTCTTCGCCCAACCGTCGCCAGTGCAGTGCGTGAAGCCGAAGAAGCGCTGGATCGCTATCTGGTCGATATCGACAACCTGCTGCAGTCTGACCGGCGATTGCATTCGAGCGCCTTTTTTACCGTCGCTACCCAGGCGATCGGTGCCCAGTATGCCCTGGCTGACATGCTGCTGGAGCGCATGCAGCCAGATTCAGCCGGGGTGGATGCCACGGATCCGTGAGGCCATGTCGGCGGCATAGAGATCCGTCATGCCGGCGATAAAATCCACCACCCGCAGATAGCAACGATAGCGTCCCCAGCTGTGCTGTGGTGCGTTGCTGCCCATCAGGTCGAGAATGCGCCTGTGCTTGAAGCTCAGTGAATGCCCGGTATGCAGTTCATTGACTGCGCCACAGAAGGCATCCAGCAAGGTTTCCAGTGTGCTGTAGGCGCCGATTTCATGCAGCGTCTTGCGCTTGTCCTGAAAGATACGCTCGCGAGCCATCTGCTTGGCACTGAGCACGCAGTCGCGGGCGGCCGGATGCATGTGCTCAACCAGATCCCCTTGCAGGCCACCGGCCAGCAATGCCGGCTGTTGGGTAATAAAGGCATCGGCAGCGGCATTGACCAGGTGCTCAATGGCCTTGCCACGCAGAATGGCCAGTTTGCGCCGGGTTGAATCGCTTGCGCCCAGTTGCCGGTAGGTCTCTGGCAGGTCATCACCGACCAGGGCCAGTAAGGGTTTTTCGACCTCGTGATAATCCAGCAGCTCCATTTCCAGGCCGTCTTCCAGGTCAATAAGGGCGTAACAGATATCGTCCGCGGCTTCGACCAGGTAAACCAGCGGGTGGCGCGCCCAGCATTGCTCTTCCAGCAGGGGCATGCCCAGCTTGTCGGTGATCTGTTCCAGCAGCGGGTACTCAGCCTGGTAGCAACCAAATTTGTGTTTTTTGTAGCCGGCACTGTCGGCATGGCGGGCAGTCCAAGGGTATTTCAGATAGGCACCCAGGGTGGCATAGGTCAGGCGCATGCCGCCTTCAAACTGGTGGTATTCCAGCTGGGTAAGTACGCGAAAACCCTGCGCGTTGCCCTCGAAATTCATCAGGTCAGCCCGCTCGGCTTCGCTCAATGGGTCGAGCCAGCCCTGCTCGGCGGCCTGTTTGAACCAGTGGCGGATGGCATCTTCACCGGAATGGCCGTAGGGCGGGTTGCCGATATCATGGGCCAGGCAGGCAGCCTGGACAATCACGCCAATATCGGCCGGCTGGCACCAGTCAGGCAATTCATCGCGCAGCTGCTCCGCAACGCGCATACCCAGTGAGCGGCCGACGCAGCCCACTTCCAGACTGTGGGTCAGGCGGGTATGGATATGGTCGTTGCTGGATACCGGGTGTACCTGGGTCTTCTTGCCCAGGCGGCGGAAAGCACCGGAAAAGATGACCCGATCATGGTCCTTATGAAAGGGTGTGCGGCCGAGTTCTTCGCTGCTGGCGACGGGTTTGCCCAGACGTTCGCGACATAGCAAGGTTTCCCAATCCATTCTGTTCCCTGATGGTTACCATGAAGTCTGGAGTATGTGGCATGCAGGTCAGTGTCGCAATCATGGCGGCAGGCCGTGGCCGCTGATGATAAAATACAGCAACACCCTGTTTTGTGAGTATGCCGCCATGAGCGCCCCCTTTGTACTGACCCTGTATGGAACCTCTGCTTGCCACCTGTGCGAATCGGCACTGGCTGTGCTTGAACCGCTCAAGGGTAATGGTGTGCATGTGCGTGAGGTGGATATCAGCGATGATCCGTTGTTGCTGGAACGCTATCAGCTGCGTATTCCGGTGCTGCAGCGCACCGATAATGGCGCCGAGCTGGACTTTCCTTTCACCCTGTCGCAGGTGATGGACTGGTTGCGCGACCTGTTGCAGGAAGGCCACTGATATGGCTGACCTGACGCAGCCTTTCTGGCGCCGCAAGACGCTGGCGGATATGGATCCAGCCGAGTGGGAGGCGCTCTGCGATGGTTGTGGTCTGTGCTGCCTGCAAAAACTGGAAGATGAGGATCAGCCCGGTGCGGTCTATTACACCGATATTGCCTGTCAGTTGCTCGATCGCAACAGCTGCCAGTGTCGTGACTACCCCGGGCGCAAGTCCAAGGTGCCAGACTGTGTGCAGTTGACTCCAGCCGATGCGGCGGCCTTTGCCTGGCTACCGGCCACCTGCGCTTATCGTCTGCTGGCTGAGGGTGAGGAGTTGCCGGCATGGCATCATCTGGTCTGTGGCGACCCGCGTGAGGTGCACCGGCAAGGTATTTCCCGCGCCGGCCGCATGCAGGCCGAGGACAGCATCGCGCCGGATGACTGGGAAGAGCGCATTATCTTTCGCGTTGGCTGATACCCTCTGCTCAGTTGCGTGTCTGCAGCTCGCGTAATTTGATATACAGATAGCGCACCTGGTCGTATTCGAAGGGACTGTCCAGTGCGCCGTAGCGAAAACCGTTCTGCTCACGCAGGTCGATGGCGTAGATACCGTAAGCAACCGGGTAATTATTCATGCCGTCGCGGTAACGCAGAAAGTTGGCGCGGTCTTCGATACTCCAGTCCACTGCCAGGCCGCTGGTGTCACGCAGGGTAGAGGGCCCGAGAAAGGGTAATACCAGGTAGGGGCCGGGCGGCACACCGTAATGGGCCAAGGTCTGACCGAAGTCTTCCGTTTCCTGCGGTAGGCCCATTTTTTCGGCCACATCAAAGATCCCGAGGACCCCCAGGGTGCTGTTCAGCAGCAGCCTGGCCGTGGTGCGCATGGCTTTCTCGCTCTGGCCTTGCAGGGCGCTGTTGGCCAGATTGGGTACGTCGGCAAAATTGCTGAATACGTTGGAGATGCCGCGCCGGATGGGCCTTGGTGTTACCTTGCGGTAGCCATCGATGACCGGCAGGTAGACGTACTCATCGAAGCGGGCATTGAAGCGATAGGTGCGCCGGTTGATGACCTCAAAGGGGTCATGCACATCCAGTGCACGCAGGCTGGAGCGTTGAAATTCCCAGTCGCTGTCACTGTAGGCAATATCCAGCTCCAGCAGCGGGTCGCGAAACTCGGGCAAGCTCAGATCCAGCGGAACCGGCTCGGCGTGCAGGCTGGCGGGAAGCAGCGCAGCCAGGCAGGCTGCGATCAGCAGGGGGCTGCAGTGGAACGATGTCATGGGCTGCCCTCGAGAAACCCGACCATCCAGTCGACCACGTCGGCATGATCAAGAATGCCCCCATGCCCACCGCGCGGGTAAAAGCGCCCGCGGGGGCCAAAGGTGTCGCGCAGGAAGTGGTAGTCATCGGCGCTGAGAATAAAGTCATCGGCACTGGTCATGACGCCGAAACGCGGGTCGGCCAGTTGCTCACTCAGGGTACGCAGGCTGCCCAGTGCGGCCATCTGCTCAAAACTGCCGTCCGGGTTTTGCTGTTGCCACCAGGGCCACAGCAGGTTGTCGATGTAACAGCCAAAGTTGCACTGCAAGGCCCGGCGCAAATAGGGCGTCAGCGGGGTGCTGGCATTAAGCCCATGCATGGCGGGAGCAAAGACACCCTGACCGCTGATGAGGTCGCTCATAAAGGTAATGTCAGCGGCAGAGAAGCGAAATACCGCGCCTATCAGCAGCGCCAGTTCGCCATCGGTCAGCGCATTGTTGCTGGCCTGAAAGTCATAGAACAGGCCGGTGCCGATATCGGTTCCGCCGCCCTCGGCATAGTAGCTCACCAGCTTTTCGAAGATATGTTCGAAAAAGCCGTCCTGGTTATCCAGATTGTCCAGCCGCACCTGCGCCATACCGTCAAGACGACGGATAGATGTCAGCAGGTCCACTGGCGGGTGCATCAATAGCACGCGCTGAAAGTCGAAGAAGGAACCCTGCTCATGATCCCAGTGATCGAGCCAGGCTGCATTCAGGGCGCCAAGGCTGAAACCGGCCAGCCGGTAGTCGGTTACTTCCAGGCCCACCTGCTGTTCAGCCTGTTCAGCCGCCATGCGCATAACCCGGTGCAGGTCTTCGGCATCTATCGGGCCGAGCCCGGGGCGACCATTTGCGGAGGCCGCAGCGATAAAATCATAGTTGGTCGGGGATGATAGCAGCATGACATGCATGCCGGCGTGCCAAAGGGCGTTTTTCAGGCTTTCCAGGCGCGGCGTGTCAAAGCGTGAACCGGTACCGGCAATCAGGAATACCAGCGGCGCGGGTTCGTTTTGCCAGGCCAGGCGCACGGTCAGCTGGTTGAGTTCACGCATGAAGCGCGGCAATTGCCGCTCGGGCAGCGCCTGCAAACGCAGGTCGCGTTGCTGCGCCGCCGGCACGTCAGCATGGTCAGCGCGTTGCTGCGCCGGTGTACCGGCAATGCTGGCTACCAGGGCGTTACTTTCGGTAAAGCTGAAGTTGGTTGCCCATGCTGGTGCGGCGCAGAATGCCAGCAGCAGCGTCAAAGTGCTGCGCAGCTGCCTCACTGGATTTCCTCGGCGATAAATCCACCGGATTGGCGCGCCCATAAACGGGCGTAGAGACCATTGTGGGCCAGCAGTTCGCTATGGCTGCCCTGTTCGATGATGCGCCCCTGATCAAGCACGATCAGGCGATCCATGGCCGCAATGGTCGACAGGCGGTGTGCAATGGCAATCACGGTTTTGCCCTCCATGAGCTGATTGAGCGTGTCCTGAATGGCGGCTTCAACATCCGAATCCAGCGCTGAAGTGGCCTCGTCAAGAATCAGAATGGGTGCATCTTTGAGCATCACGCGGGCAATTGCAATACGTTGCCTTTGGCCACCAGAGAGTTTGACCCCGCGTTCACCAACATGTGCCGCATAACCCTGGCGCCCGGCGGCATCGTGCAGCTCGGGGATGAACTGGTCCGCCTGTGCCTGTCTGGCCGCCTGCTCAATCATGGCCTGGCTGGCATCGGGGCGGCCGTAGGCAATGTTTTCCTGGACTGACCGGTGCAGCAGGGCCGTATCCTGAGTGACCATGCCGATATTGGCACGCAAGGATTGCTGGGTGATCTGGCTGATGTCCTGATTGTCGATCAGGATACGACCGCCTTCGAGGTCATAGAAGCGTAGCAGCAGGTTGACCAGGGTAGATTTGCCGGCCCCGGAGCGGCCTACCAGGCCGATTTTTTCGCCGGGGCGAATATCCAGGTTGAAGTCTTCCAGCACGCCGCTGCCCTTGCCGTAATGAAAGTTGACCTGCTCAAAGCGAATAGCGCCCTGGGTTACCTGTAGCGGTTGGGCCTCAGCGGCGTCATCCACCTGGTGTGGGCGGGAGATGGTACTGATGCCGTCCTGCACGGTACCGATATTCTCGAACAGCGCGGAGAGCTCCCACATGATCCACTGCGACATGCCCCACAAACGCAAGACCAGACCCACGGCCACCGCTACCGCGCCAACACTGACAGCCTCGTGCAGCCAGAGCCAGATGGCCAGGCCGGTGACGCTGGCCAGCAGTACGGCGTTGAGCAGGTAGAGCAGGGTGTACACCAGGGTAACCAGGCGCATCTGCCGGTAGACGGTATGCATGAAGTCCTGCATGCCCTCACGGGCATAGCTGGACTCGCGTTGGGCGTGAGAAAACAGTTTGACCGTCTGGATATTGGTGTAGCTGTCAACGATGCGCCCGGTCATCAGTGAACGCGCGTCGGCTTGACGCTCGGCCACCTGTCCCAGCAGGGGCACGAAGTGACGCATCAACAGGATATAGCCGACCAACCAGAGAATCAGCGGCAGCATCAGTCGCCAGTCAGCCAGGCCGACAACCAGCAAGGTACCGAGGAAGTAGACACCAACGTAATTGAGCACATCGATCAACTTGATCACACACTCGCGCACAGCCAGAGCGGTCTGCATCAACTTGGTGGCAATGCGCCCGGCAAACTCATCCTGGTAGAAGCCCATCGACTGGCGTAACAGGTAACGGTGTACCAGCCAGCGAATACGCATGGGGTAATTGCCCATCAGCGTCTGGTGGCTGAACAGCGCATTGAACAGAATCAGCGCTGGCAGCAGGCCGAGTACGACAATGCCCATCAGCCACAGTTTGCCGCCTTCGTTCTGCAGGAAGGTCTCGCGGTTCTGCTCGCTCAGCCAGTCAACAATATTGCCGAGAAAGCTGAACAGCCATACTTCAATCAGGGCAATGGCGGCCATCAGCAGGGCGGCCATGACCAGGGCAGGCCAGGCACCACGGGTGTAATGCAGGCAGAAGGCGAGCAGGGTACGCGGCGGCTCGCCGGGCTCTTCAGCGGGGAAGGGGTCAAGACGGCGTTCAAACCAGCGGAACATGCAGGGCTACCGGGTGTCTGAGAAGGATGCGCATTATCCGGTCGCGGTGATGCCGGACTCAAGTAGCAAAGTACGTCAGAGTATTATTCTCGAAAGTGCCAACTGGTTCACGGTACTTTTTCTGAATATGGCTTACACTCATTGATGGTATGCAATCTGTCCGTTGATTCATCTACGCAGGATTGCCAGCCACGGAAAGCGGCAAACAGGATTGTCAGAGGAAATAGCATGAGTCAGCCAGGCCGGCCACTCACAGAAGCGGTCATGTTTTTCTCCCAATGGGGTATCTGCAAGCAGATGCTGTTCCCCGAATTCGAGGCGTTGCTCGACGGTATGGTAAATACCCCCGAGTTTGCCGACGAAACCGTTGAGGCTGTCTTTCTGCAGATCAGTTCGCGGCTGCATGTTCGCGGCGCGGTCTTTTTTACCATCGATTTCGACCAGGAAGGTCACATCAGTTCACTCTGGAACCTGCCGCTGCGGCTGATGGCCGACAAGGCTGGCCGAGGCCCCGATATGGGTGGCGGCCCCATCCGTCTTGCCTGTGCCGGCTTTACCCGCCATCCCCAGCACAAGGCGCACCTGTGGAAGCCTGGCCAGCGTGGCGGGCGCTCCGACCTCTTGCACATCAAGGATGCGGTGACCCGCAATACGCTGGGTATTCTCAGCGAGGATGACAACGCGCTGGCCATGCTCGCCGCCGGGCAGCTGCACATGGCTGCCGAGGACGCCTGGTTTGGTGAGCAGGAACAGCGTGCCACGGCGACCGATAGAGATGCCGCGCTTGATGAGGAGCGGGAAAAACACCAGCGCGAAAGCGCAGAATTGCGCCAGCAGATTGATGCCCTGCAAACCGAGTTGCAGATCGTGCAGCAGGCGCGTGACAACGACATTGAAATGCTGCGCCAATCGCATCGCGAGCATCTGGCGGTCTTGCAGGGTGAAATGCTGGATATCAAGCAGTCTCTTGAAGAGCAGCAACAACTCAATCAGGGGCTCAAGCGCGAGCTGTCAAAGTTGCAGCAAAAGCACCCGGTCGACCCCGGTTGATTTGCCTCCTTGCCGCGGCTGCGGAATAATTGCGCTTCCAGCTGTGCCGAGCATGCCGGTCAGCCCATGCAGTCTAGCGAGGTGATATGGAGCAGTTCCGCAATATCGGCCTGATTGGTCGTCTTGGCAGTGGCAAGGTGGTCGATACCCTCAAACGTCTCAAGCGCTTTCTGCTCGATAGTGGCCATACCGTTATTCTCGAAGATGCGGTAGCGGATCTTTTGCCTGGCCACAACCTGCAGGTTTGTTCGCGCAAGATGATGGGCGAGATCTGTGATCTGGTCATTGTGGTGGGCGGTGATGGCAGCCTGCTCGGCGCAGCACGTGCCCTGTGCCGTTACAACGTGCCGGTACTGGGTGTCAATCGCGGCGGCCTGGGCTTTCTCACGGATATTTCCCCTGACGAGCTGGAAACCCGGGTCGGGCGTGTGCTGGCCGGCGAATACATGATGGAAACCCGCTTTCTGCTGGACGCCATTGTGCGCCGTGACGAGGAGCAGCTCGGCAGCAGCGAAGCCTTGAATGATGTGGTACTGCATCCGGGCAAATCAGCCCGCATGATCGAATTCGAACTCCATATTGATGGTCAGTTCGTCTACAGTCAGAAATCCGATGGGCTGATCGTGGCTACTCCGACCGGCTCAACGGCCTACTCGCTGTCGGCTGGTGGTCCCATCATGCATCCAAAGCTGGAAGCCATGGTACTGGTGCCCATGTTTCCGCACACCCTGTCCAGTCGGCCTATCGTGGTAGACAGCAACAGTGAACTCAAGATCATCGTGTCCAAGCAAAGCGGCATCTACCCGCAGGTCAGTTGTGACGGCCAGGTGCACATTACCTGTGCGCCTGGCGACAGCCTGACCATTCGCAAGAAACCGCATAAGTTGCGCTTGCTGCACCCGCTGGATCACAACTTCTATGGCATCTGTCGGGAAAAGTTGGGCTGGTCCAGTCGTCTTACGGAGGGTTGAGCATGGCCTCCGCGAACGGCGTTCAGGGTTACGACATTATCGGCGATGTGCACGGCTGCGGGCACACCCTGCAGCGCTTACTGGAGCAGATGGGCTATCGCTGCCTCGCGGGCGTCTGGCAGCACCCGCAACGCAAGGCGTTGTTTCTCGGCGACATCATTGATCGCGGGCCGCGTATTCGCGAAGCCCTGCACCTGGTGCGTGACATGGTCGAGGCGGGCCACGCCCGCTGCATCATGGGGAATCATGAGTTCAATGCTCTGGCCTGGTCGACCCAGGCCCCCGCGGGTAGCGGCCAGCACTTTGTGCGTGAGCATAACGAGCGTAATCAGCGCCAGATCAGTGAAACCCTGCAGCAGTTTGCGGCCTGGCCGGATGAGTGGTCAGAGTTTCTTGACTGGTTCTATGAGTTACCCCTGCTGCTGGATCTGGGTGATATACGCCTGGTACATGCATGCTGGGATCAGGGGTTGATCACACCCTTCATTCATCAATACCCGGATGCCTGCATTGATGATGACTTTGTGCGCAATGCGGTAAACAAGGACAGTTTTGCCGCCCAGGTGCTGGATCGTTTGCTGCGCGGAACCGACATGCGGCTGCCGCATGGCATGACCATGACCGGCAAGGACGGGTTCACCCGCGCCTTCTTTCGTACCAAGTTCTGGGAAGAAAACCCGCAGACCTACGGGGATATCGTTTTTCAGCCCGACGGGTTGCCGGACGAGATTGCTGCACGCCCACTCAGCGATACGCAGAAGGCCGAACTGCTTGTATACGGGCAGGAGCAGCCGATTCTCTTTGTTGGACATTATTGGCAACAAGGTAAACCGCATCCGATCCGCCCGAATCTGGCTTGTCTGGATTACAGTGCGGTGAAATATGGCAAACTGGTCGCTTACCGTTGGCAGGGTGAACGCCATCTGGAGCGTGATCACTTTGTCTGGGTCGATGTGCCGCGTCTGGCCTGATTCTGGGAGCCTGCATGATTCCTGCGTTAAAGCGTCCGATAGAAGAAGACCTGAGCCAGTTGGCGCGCTTTCTGCGCGCGCGTGGCGTGGTCCATCGGGTGACCGAAGAGGGCGCGCAGCAAGTGGTCTGGGCCATCGATGAATCTGATGCCCAGGTGATTCAGGCGCTGTACCGTGATGGCGTACCGGAGATTGCTGACCCCGCGCCTGCACGCGTGCGCGGGGCGACAGCCTGGCAACGTACCCTGCAACATATTCCGATGACGCTGGCCGTGCTGGCCATTACCGCTCTGGTGGCCGTGCTCAGTCGTCTGGGCAGTGATGCCAGCGTGCTGATCCATCTGACCTTTACCCCGGTGACGCCGGAAGGGCGTCTGGCCGCTTATCCGGATATGGCCCAGTGGTGGCGTCTGGTAACGCCGATCTTTATCCATTTTGGCATGCTGCACCTGGCCTTCAATGCGCTCTGGTACTGGGAGCTGGGTCGGCGCATCGAGATTCGTTCCGGTAGTCTGTTTCTGTTGGGGGTGACCATTCTGTTTGCCCTGGTTTCCAATGCCAGTCAGTGGCTGTTCGGTGCGCCGGGGCTCTTTGGCGGTTTGTCCGGTGTGCTCTACGGTTTGCTTGGCTATTGCTGGCTATACCAGTGGCTCTGCCCCAATGTTCATTTTGACCTGCCCAAGGGTGTCGTCGTGCTGATGCTGGTCTGGCTGGTACTCTGCCTCAGTGGTCTGGTTACCATGCTGGGCTTCGGTGCCATTGCCAATGCGGCCCACGTGGGTGGTCTGGTCATTGGCGGCCTGGCCGGTCTGGTTGCTGGTGGTCTGCAACGGCAGCGGCAAACGGGCTCTGACAGATCGGATTAAGTGCTCGATATAGGGGTATTGCCAGTCACCTGCCACAGACCGTCAATGCACAGGGAAGTGCATCGTCGAGCCCCATGGATGGCTCGTAGCGTGTCTGTGGCAGGTGGCTGGCAATGCCCCGTACACACAACGTGTTTACCCGGTTTTCTTGCCGTGCATTCATTTATCGCTGGCGTGTCAGTCCGCCAGCACCAACAGCTTTCACCGGAGTACTGCCATGACAGGCTTTATCGACATGCTGCGCAATATTACCCCCGAGATCTATGCCAGCCTCAAACAGGCCGTAGAAATTGGTAAGTGGTCGGATGGCCGCAAGTTGACCCAGGAGCAGAAGGAGCTCTGCCTGCAGGCTATGATCGCCTGGGAAACGGACAATCTGCCGGAAGAAGAACGCACCGGTTACATGGGGCCGCAAAGCTGCAAGTCAGAGCAAAAAGAGGTGCCCAACATCCTGTTTTCCACCGGCTCGGATACCCTGCACTGATGGCTTTGCTACAAGCGAGTGGGCCGGTCCGCAAGATGGTGGGCAGCCTGGCAGAGCCGGTGGCCTATCAGTTGCCGATTGGTGACGAGCAGGTGCCGATGAATGAATGGCTGGGTAAAACGGTCAGCCTCAAGGCGCTGGGTGACATTCACTGCACCCATTGCGGACGGCGCACAAAAAAAAGCTTCAACCAGGGCTACTGCTACCCCTGCTTCAAGAAACTGGCCCAGTGCGATACCTGCATCATGAGCCCGGAAAAGTGTCATTATGCCGAAGGAACCTGCCGCGAACCGGCCTGGGGTGAGCAGTTCTGCATGACCGAGCATGTGGTCTATCTGGCCAACTCCTCCGGGCTCAAGGTCGGCATCACCCGGGCCAGCCAGGTCCCAACGCGTTGGATCGATCAGGGTGCCAGCCAGGCGCTGCCGATTCTGAGGGTGGCGACCCGTCAACAATCCGGTCTGGTCGAAGATCTGCTGCGTCAGCAGGTAGCCGACAAGACCAACTGGCGCACCTTGCTCAAGGGTGAACCGCCGCAGCTGGATATGCGCGCCGAACGTGATCGCTTGCTGGAGCCAGCCGCCGCAGGTATTGCCGAGTTGCAGCAGCGTTTTGGTCTGCAAGCGATCCAGCCGCTGCCGGATGCCGAGCCACTGAGCATTCATTATCCGGTGCTGGAATACGCCAGCAAACCGCAGTCGGCCAACCTGGACAAGGAGCCCTTGCTGGAAGGCACCTTGCTGGGTATCAAGGGGCAGTATCTGTTGCTGGATACCGCCGTCATCAATATTCGCAAGTACACGGCCTACAGCCTCGCGGTCAGTGTCAACTAATCCCTTTGAGGACGTTTTATGCGCACCGAACAACCGAAGACTATTTACCTCAAGGATTACCGGCAGCCCGACTACTGGATCGACGAGACGCACCTGACCTTCGAGCTGTTCGAGGATCATGCCCTGGTTCACAGTCGCCTGAGCGTGCGGCGCAATTCGGAGCAGGGCGCGTCGCTTCCCGCGCTGGTGCTGGATGGCCAGCATCTGCAATTGGTCAGCGTGGCCTTGGATGATAGGCCCTTGGCTGCTGCTGATTATCAGCTGGATGCCGAGCACCTGACCCTGCATCCTGCCAGCGCAGAGTTCGAGCTGGCGATCACTACCCGCATAGAACCGCAGAACAATACCGCGCTGGAAGGGTTGTACAAGTCCGGTGGCATGTTCTGTACCCAATGCGAAGCCGAGGGTTTCCGCAAGATCACCTATTACCTGGACCGGCCGGATGTCATGAGCCGCTTTACCACGACAGTGATTGCCGACCGTGGTGATTACCCGGTGCTGTTGTCCAATGGCAACCCGGTTGCATCCGGCGAGCACGAGGGCGGTCGGCACTGGGTGACCTGGGAAGACCCGTTCCCCAAGCCGGCCTATCTGTTTGCCCTGGTAGCCGGTGACCTGGTGCTGATCCAGGACAGTTTTGTCACCATGAGCGGCCGCGAGATTGATCTGCGTATCTATGTCGAACCGGAAAATCGCGAGCAGTGCGGGCATGCCATGGACAGCCTCAAACGCTCGATGCGCTGGGATGAAGAGGTCTATGGTCGTGAGTACGATCTGGATATCTTCATGATCGTTGCGGTGAATGATTTCAATATGGGCGCGATGGAAAACAAGGGGTTGAATATCTTCAACTCCAGTTGTGTGCTGGCGCATCCGGATACCGCGACTGACATGGCATTCCAGCGCGTCGAATCAGTGGTGGCGCATGAATACTTCCACAACTGGTCGGGCAACCGGGTGACCTGTCGTGACTGGTTCCAGCTGTCGCTGAAAGAGGGCTTTACCGTCCTGCGTGATTCCCAGTTCAGTGCTGATATGAACTCGGCCACGGTAAAACGCATCGAGGATGTGACCTCCCTGCGCGCCAACCAGTTTGCCGAAGATGCTGGCCCTATGGCGCATCCGGTGCGTCCGGATTCTTTCATTGAAATCTCCAACTTCTATACCCTGACCGTCTACGAGAAGGGCTCTGAAGTCGTGGGTATGCTGCATACCCTGTGCGGACCTGACGGTTTTCGTCGGGGAACCGACCTGTATTTTGAGCGCCATGATGGCCAGGCAGTGACCTGTGACGATTTCGTCAAGGCCATGGAAGATGCCAACGATCTCGATCTGACCCAGTTCAAGCGCTGGTACAGTCAGGCCGGTACGCCGCGCCTGGATATTGATGGCCACTGGGACGCCAGCAGTGGTGAATTCCGCCTGCTATGTCGCCAAAGTTGCCCGCCAACGCCGGGGCAGAGCGAGAAGCTGCCCTTTGTGATTCCACTCAGGATGGCGCTGCTGGACAGCCAGGGCCAGGAAATGCCCTTGCAGCTGGCTGGTGAGGCGCAAGCTTGCGGCAAGGAAACCGTTCTCGCAGTTACCGAAGCCGAGCAGGTCTTCGTGTTTTCCGGTCTTACTGAAGAGCCCTTGCCTTCATTGCTGCGTGGCTTTTCCGCGCCAGTGAAAATGAGCTACCCCTACAGCCGCGATGACAGGGTGTTTCTGGCCAAGCATGACCCGGACGGTTTCAACCGTTGGGAAGCGGCCCAGGCCCTGGCAGTCGAAGTGATGCAGGGCCTGGTAGCCATGGCTCAGGCAGGCCGCCCCTTGATGCTGGACCAGCGCATGGTCGATGTCTACCGCAGCGTGCTCAGCGATCCCGAGCTGGACCCTGCCATGGTGGCTGAAATTATCCGCTTGCCGTCCGAGGCCTATCTGGTCGAGTTGGCTGAACAGGCGGATATTGATGCCATCCACAAAGTGCGCGAAGCCATGCGGCATGAACTTGCCCTGGCTCTGCAGGATGACATGCTGGCGGTGTGGCAGCGCCTGGCGGTGCCACAGCCCTATTCGCCGGATGCCGCGTCGGTAGCCCGCCGCAGTCTGAAAAACACTTTGCTGGGCTACCTCATGCTGACCCGGTCGGAGGAGGTGGTTGCTGCCTGCGTGCGCCAGTTTATCGAGGCCAACAACATGACCGATCGTCAGGCTGCCCTGATCGCGCTGGTCAATTCTGGCTTTGAACAGCAGAAGCAGGCAGCGCTGACGGAGTTTGCCGCGCAGTGGCAGAACTATCCCCTGGTCATGGATCAGTGGTTCAGTGTGCAGGCAGCCTGCAGCTTGCCGGGCGGCCTGGAGCGCGTACAGGCCTTGATGCAGCACCCGGCATTTACCCTGCGTAACCCGAACAAGGTGCGCGCTGTGATAGGTGCCTTTGCCAACCAGAACCTGGTCAACTTCCACCGCCTGGATGGTGCCGGATATGTATTTCTGGCCGACCAGATCATCACCCTGAACCGTCTCAATCCGCAGATTGCCGCGCGACTGATGACCCCGCTGACACGCTGGCGCAAATATGATCCGGTGCGTCAGGGCTTGATGCAGGCGCAGTTGCAGCGGATCAGGTCGACCGAAGATCTGTCTGCCGATGTCTATGAGGTGGTCAGCAAGTCGCTGGCCTGAGGGAAGGCACTGCTTGCGCCAATCCATCTGCTGATTGGTGCAAGATAAGGCGATGCTGTTGGCAGGCAGTGCAAAACCCCGTTACTATTAGCAAGCCTCTGCTTGACTGAGACAGTTATTGTCTTTGCCCTTGCGGTCATCGAGGTATCAGCGTCCTGCCCGGCAGGGCAGGTATTCATAAGAATAAGGGGGAATGGTGTATGCGTGAGCCGATTGAGCGGCACGCTCCATCCTTTGGCCTGACAACAAGCTTGTCCGGCAAGGGTCGCAAATTATCTCTGACACGTCAGGTTCTGACTGCCCTGGGCCTTACCACAGCCTTGGCATGCATGCCGCTTTCTTTCGCCCAGGAAACCGAGGTGCCCAGTACCGAGCCTGCCATGGCAACCGAACTGGCCCACCGTGCCCTGTTGCTGGATGTCGCCCAGGCAGGCGATCGTCTGGTTGCCGTCGGTGGGCGTGGCCACATTATCTACTCCGACGACCTGGGTCAGTCCTGGACCCAGGCAGCGTCACCCGTGCGTCAGGTCTTGACAGCGGTTTATTTCGTGGATGAGCAGCACGGCTGGGCAGTAGGGCATGACTCGCTGATTCTGCATAGCAGTGACGCCGGTGAAACCTGGGAGCTGCAATACCGTGATCCGGCACTGGATCAGCCGGTCGATGAGTTCGGCCTGCTGGAAAAGCCGCTGATGGATGTCTGGTTCCGTGACACCCAAACCGGTTTTGCCATGGGTGGTTATGGCCTGTTCCTGCGTACCGATGATGGCGGGCAGACCTGGGAAGACCGCACCGACGATATCGAGAATGATTTCGGCTTCCACTACAGCGCCATTACTGAAGTGGCCGATACCGGTCTGTTCCTGGTAGCCGAGATGGGCGCCATGTTCCGCTCCTTCGATTATGGCGATACCTGGGAAACCATTCCGGAAGAAGACCAGCCCTATGAAGGGTCACTGTTCGGTGTGGTGGGTACTGACACACCGGGTGAAGTTCTGGCCTGGGGTCTGCGTGGCAATATGTTCCGTTCTACCGATTTTGGCGATACTTGGGAGCAGGTTGAGCTGATGACGGCTGACAACGGTCCTCTGGAATCCACATTGCTGGGTGGTCACAAGACCGACGATGGTCGTCTGGTAGTAACCGGCCTGGGCGGCACTGTGGTAACCAGCCTCGATGGAGGCAACAGCTTCCAGATCATGACCCGCCCGGATCGTGCCAACCTGGCTACCGGCAGGCCGCTGCCCGACGGCTCTTTCCTGCTGCTGGGGCAGCGTGGAAGTGTGCGTATGGATTCTGTCGTCATGCCCGACGTCCTCCCATAATAATGATTAAGCGCCAGGAGATACTGGATGTCTAAGCATCATCAGGAAACTGCCCCCTTTATCGAGCGGGTCATTTTCAACAATCGAATACACGACGCTCTTCCGATCTTTCTGCTGACTCTGTTCTTTGGCTATCAGGCCACCCAGGTCAAGCCGGATGCCAGCTTCGAAAAAATGATTCCGACCAACCACCCCTATATCGTCAATATGCTCGAGCATCAGGACGATATGCCCAATCTGGGTAACCGGGTGCGTATCGCTGTAGCGATTGAAGACGGCGATATTTTCACCACCGAGTACATGGAAACCCTCAAGCGCATCAACGATGAGGTGTTCTTCCTGCCTGGTGTTGATCGTTCCGGCATGCGTTCATTGTGGACGCCCAACGTGCGCTGGACCGCGGTCACCGAGTTCGGTTTTGACGGCGGCCCGGTTACCAGCCACCCGTCCTATCTGGAAGAGTACCAGCTGGAAGATCTGCGCGAGAACGTACTGCGTTCCGGTGAAATCGGCCGCCTGGTTGCCAACAACTTCAAGTCTTCGATCATCGAAGTGCCGCTGCAGGAAAGCTACCCCAATCCGGACAACCCCAGTGATCTGATTCGTCTGGATTACGGCGAGTTTTCCCGCTTGCTGGAAGAGCGCATTCGCAGCTTCCAGGACGAAAATGACAACATCAGCATCCACATTACCGGCTTTGCCAAGATTGTGGGTGACCTGATCGAAGGTATCATTGGCGTTGTCATGTTTTTTGGCGTCGCGCTGCTGATTACCTTTTTCCTGCTGCTGATGTTCACGCGCTGTCTGAAGAGCTCGGTGATTACTCTGGTCTGCTCGGTTATTGCGGTGATCTGGCAGCTGGGTTTGCTGCGCACCATGGGCTTTGGTCTCGACCCTTACTCGATCCTGGTTCCTTTCCTGGTGTTTGCGATCGGTATCTCCCACGGGGTGCAGATCATCAACGCCATGGCGCTGGAATCCGTCAAGGCTGACGGTCCGCTGACGGCTGCCCGTCGCGCGTTCCGTTCGCTGTACATCCCGGGTATTGTGGCCCTGATTTCGGACGGTGTCGGCTTCCTGACCCTGCTGCTGATCGAGATTGCGGTTATCCGTGAGCTGGGTATTGCCGCGTCGGTCGGTGTGGCCGTCATCATCCTGACCAACCTGATCCTGCTGCCGATCCTGATGTCTTACATCGGTATCAGCAAGAAGGCTATCGAGCGCAAGCGCGAGTTGTCCGAGCGTCCGCAAAAACTCTGGCTGACCATTGCCAAGTTCTCGCACCCGAGTGTCGCTCCGGTCTCTGTCGTGCTGGCTATCATCGCCTTTGGCTTTGGTATCTACCACGGCAAGAACGTGCAGATTGGTGATCTGGATCCAGGGGCGCCCGAATTGCGTCCGGATTCGCGCTATAACCTGGATAATGACTTCATTATCAGCAACTACTCGACCAGCTCTGATGTGCTGGTGGTCATGGTCAAGACACCGAATGAAGGCTGTTCGATGTTTGACACCATGGATGCCATCGATCAGTTGGAATGGCGCATGCTGAACGTGGAAGGGGTACAGTCCGCGGTTTCGCTGGTGACCGTTGCCAAGCAGGTGATCATGGGCAACAACGAGGGTAACCTCAAGTGGCTGGGTATCTCACGCAACCAGGACAACCTGAATACAGCCATCAGCCGTGCTGAAGGCATGTTCAACCAGGATTGTTCACTGGCCCCGGTAATGATCTTCCTCAACGACCACAAGGCCGACACCCTGATCCGCGCGACCAGTGAAGTGGAAGCTTTTGCCGAGGAGTTCAACACCGAGGATCTGCAGTTCCTGTTGGCTGCGGGTAACGCTGGCATTGAAGCGGCGACCAACGAAGTGATCGAGGCTTCTCAGCTGAAGATGCTGCTGACCGTATACTCGGTCGTGATCTTCATGTGCTTGATCACCTTCCGCTCGGTCCGTGCCGTGATCTGTATCATCGTGCCGCTGGCGCTGACCTCAGTCCTTGCCAATGCCTTGATGGCCTTCATGGGTATCGGGGTGAAAGTGGCAACGCTGCCGGTAATTGCGCTGGGTGTGGGTATCGGGGTTGACTACGGCATCTATATCTACAGTCGCCTGGAAACCTACCTGCGTCAGGGTCTGCCGCTGCAGGAAGCCTATTACGAAACACTGAAAACCACAGGTAAGGCGGTAACCTTTACCGGCTTCACCCTGGCCATTGGTGTTGCTACCTGGATCTTCTCTGATATCAAGTTCCAGGCCGATATGGGTATCCTGCTGACCTTTATGTTCCTGTGGAACATGTTCGGCGCCCTGTGGCTGCTGCCAGCCCTTGCCCGCTTCCTGATCCGTCCGGACAAGCTGCGCAAGTAAAAGCACCACTGCAGTAACAGAAAGGCCACCTTCGGGTGGCCTTTTTGCTGTCTGCAGGTGCTCTGTTATGCTGGAAAAATGAAAAAAATACTGTGGGTTCTGGCCTCGCTTATCGGCGTGCTCCTGTTGGCAAGCGTGATAGTTAATCTGCTGCTTGATCGTGAGCAGCTGACGACGCGCGTGCAGGATGAGATGGGTGACCTGCTCGGTCTGGACGTGGTTTTTGAGCAATCCTTGCATATCAGCCTGTGGCGCGGTCCACAGGTGCGCGCGGGGCAGTTGACACTGTCTGCAGAGGGTGAAGAGGTTGCGCGCGTTGAGCGGGCCCTGGTGCGTTTGCGCCTGCTGCCATTGTTGCGTGGTGAAATTGCGCTGCAGGCGCTGCTGCTGGATGCGCCGCAAGTGCATATTGAGCGTATTGATGACGGAGTGTTCAGGCCGGCACTGGGTGGTCGTGGTGAAGGTAGCTTGGCACCCTTGATGATTCCCCGTGTGCGCGTGCGTGACGCTGTTGTCCAGTTTCATGACCGTCCGGGTGATCGCCAGTGGCTGCTGCGCGGCTGCCGGTTGCAACTGGATGATCTCCAGCATGCCGGTGGTGAACAGTCGGACTGGCTGGGCAGCCTCGCCATGCAGGGCAGGCTGGCCTGTGATGATATCGAGCAGGGGCGTCTGCGCGCTTCGGCGGTCACTGTGGAATTTGCAGGCGAGGACGGTCAGCTGTTGGCAGAGCCGCTCACGGGGCAGGCCTTTGCGGGTCAGCTGGCCGGGCGTCTGCGGCTTGACCTGGCTGCACAGCCTGCGCAATACAGCCTGCAGCTGGGGCTGGATGATTTCTCCCTCGATGACTTTCTGGCTGCACTCGATGAGGATCAGCAGGGCTCAGGGCGCTTGACACTGGCGCTTGAGCTGGAAGGAGAGGGCGCTGACTGGTTGCAGTTGCGGCAGAGTGCAGCGGGTACACTCAGTCTTACGGGCAGTGATCTGGTGCTCTACGGCGTCGATCTGGATGAGGAGCTGGACAGCTATGCGGCGACCCAGCGTTTCAATCTGGTTGATGTGGGCGCTGTTTTCCTGGCCGGCCCTATGGGCCTGGCCGCCAGCCGGGGCTATTCTTTTACCGGCATGCTACGCGGAAGTGGCGAACAAACACCGGTGTCGGCGATGTCGTCCGAGTGGTCGATTGCTCAAGGCCGAGCCAGGGCCGACGATGTTGCCATGCGCACCGAGCAGAGCCGGCTTGCATTGGCGGGCGAGCTGGACTTTATCGACTATGCCTTTGCCGATATGCGCGTCGCGGTCATCGATGTGGATGGTTGCGCCATTATTGAACAGCGCATTGATGGCCCCTTCAGGGCGCCGCAGGTGGCCCGGCCCAATGTGTTGGTGGAAGCCATGGGGCCAGTGCTCGATCTGCTCGAGCGTGGCTTGAATGCGCTTGATCAGGGCTCTGACTGTGACACTTTCTACCGCGGAAGCATTGCTCATCCCGAGCATGACTGACGGCAGCTGTTCCAGTGGTCGCTGACATCTGTGCTGCTCACCCATAGGGGTTATGTCGGCTTCTCGGCGCTAGCTATTTGACGAATTAATGACAAACCGTCAGAATTATCGCTCATAACATGTTTGCCCAGAGGAAACTGATGTTCTACTCGACATGTCAGACATTACTGGTCAAAGGATTGATTCGTGTAGAAGGTCGCCCGGATGGCATTCACGTCGTTGCGCGCTCGTTCAAGCACCGTTTAATGGTCAAGTGCCTGAATCGCAACGAACGTCTTATGCTGGCTGGCCTGCAGGCCGAACGTCGGCAACAGGCTGAGCAGCAGGCTCAAGCGCAGCGTGAAAGCCGGCAGGCTGAAGTGACGCCACTCAGTGGGCGTTTGGCTGACAAGGGCTCAAACAACACCATGCAGCGTCAGTCCCTGCCACAGGCAGCCAATTACTGATCCTGCGCACAGCCAGCCTTGTGCTGGCTACCGCTTGCCTGCTGTGTTTCCCCGCTCAAGCTCCCATGCTAGGCTGATTCATCGCCCTGGCAGGAGCTTTTCATGTTGAAATCAATGATGGGTATCGGTTTGTCATTGCTGTTGGTAGTGGCAGCGCAGGCCCGTGTCCCCATGCAGGCTCCGGACGATCTGGTGGCTGTCGAGTTGGCGACGGTCGGGGTTGATCCGTTTTCCGGTGCGCCATTGGTGGTATTGCGCGAGCCGGATTCCGGCGATTTTGTCTTGATCAGTATTGGTACCCATGAAGCCATGGCAATCATGCGCGCCATGGAAGAGGTGACAACCCCGCGGCCGATGACGCATGACACGGCGGTTGCCATGCTCGATGCGCTCGGCGGTGAGTTGCATCAGGTGCTGGTCGATGCTCTGGTTGACGGGAGCTATCTGGGTGTACTGGATATTCGCCGCCAGGCAGAGCCTGACACGCCTGTGTATGTCGACACCCGGCCTTCCGACGGACTGGCGCTGGCCGTGCGCACCGGCGCGCGTATTCTGGTTGCGCCGGCGGTTCTGCAGGCAAGTCGCGAGCAGGCATTTTCCGCTCTGGGCGATGATCAGGTAGTCACAGCGCTGGGGATCAGTGTGGTGGCTTTGAGTGATGAGCGGCGTGAGGCCTTGTCACTCCCTGCCGAGCGAGAGGGGTTGCTGGTTGTGCGTGCCCGGGGTGCCGCACGTGAGCAGGGTATCGAGGCGGGTGTTGTGATTGAATCGGTCAATGGCGAGCCGGTGCGCGCCGTCATGGATTTCTTGCGTCAGGTTCAGGCAACGCCGGAGGGTGAGTCAGCTCGCTTGCGGATCTGGTCGGGTGAGCAGCAGGATATCGAGCTGGACACCGGGGTGCCGGAAGCCGATCCGGCAGAGTCTCTGCAACCCGGCCAGCGATTGATCTGACCGGGTTTGCCTGATCAGCGGTATTCGCAGAAGTAGGCGGTATCGCGCTCTACTTTGACCTGAAAACGGCTATTGGCAGGCACAGTAAACTGTTCGCCGTTGCTAAAGGTTTGCCATTGGTCGGTGTCAGGCAGTTTGACGGTCAGGCTGCCGTCTACCACGTGCATGATTTCCAGCTGCTGGGTACCGAATTCATAGTCACCGGCGGCCATGACACCTACGGTTGCTGCGCCCTCGGGTTGTTGCAGGGCAATGGATGCAACCTTGCCGTCGAAATACTGGTTTACCTTGAACATGCTGAACTCCTGCGGGATGGATGTGAAAGCAGGGCATTATGCCGAGGCGTGAGTATCGGGCGCAATATGCAAGGAAAAAAGCCCGGCAAAGCGCTGCCGGGCTGGTTCGGGGGAGTGGAGGTTACTGCTGGCTCAGCACCAGCTCGCCGTTGTTCAGGGGGATGCGGTCGCCGGGGTGATGCTGCATGCGCACACTGCCGGTTTCTTCACCAATACGGTAATCAACCTGGTAGCCGTCATGCCGTTGCCTGGACTCGTATTGCATCTCGCAGCGGGTTTCCAGGGTGGTATAGGTATTGCTCTGCTGGATACGTTCCTGGGTCTTGTTGCCGGCATAACCCCCTGCTGCGGCACCGGCAATGGTCGCCAGCTTCTTGCCGCTGCCGCCACCGACCTGGTTGCCGAGCACACCGCCGACAATGGCGCCAGCGACAGAGCCCGTTATCCGGTGCTCATCCTGAACCGGCTTTTGCCGGGTAACTTCGACATCACGGCACACCTCGCGAGGTACTTGCTCGGTGTGGGTAATGTCGGCTACCCGGATCACCTCGGCGTGGGTCGGTGCCTGCGCTTGTTGTACTTCAGGGTCGCTCTGTACCTGATAATTGGCAATGGCGACTCCGCCGATAACGGCAACACCACTTACCACCAATACGCTGATCATGGTCTTGTTCATTCTGCTTGCTCCTGCGCGGCTCCATGAATCTCAGCAAATCAGACTGGCGTTTGACGCCTTAGTTCCGTCACGGACTGTCGCCAATCCGCACCCGGGTATTGAGCTCCAGCGTGACCGGTCGGTTCCACTGGGATTCCAGGCGCGTGCGCAGGGCACGTAAGTCCGCCATCAGTATCGGTTGCTTGGCAACCAGGTCGCCTTGTATAACCACGCCGCGACCCTGCCTGGATACCTGTGGCGCGTGCATGGTCATCAGTTTGCCGTGCACCTGCAGTGGTGCGTCGGTCAGGTCGCGCTCCAGCTGCCAGCGCTGGTTGATGTCCAGAAAAGCCAGGGTCAGTGGAATGGCTACTGCCGTCAGCAGCGCCGCGGAGATAGCCAGACCACGCTTGGCTTTGAGCAAGGGGGCGAATCCCAGCACCAGAAAGGTCAAGGCGGCAGCCAGGGCAATGCCCACCAGGTTGGTGAGAAACAGCAGCATGGCGCCGGCAAAGATATCCCACTGCCACCAGCCAATACCAATGCCGGCGACTGACAGCGGCGGCACCAGGGCAACGGCAATGGCAACACCGGGCAGGCTTTTCATCACGCTTTCACGCGCATGCGCGTAGCCGCCAGCAATACCGGAGGCAATTGCGACGCCCAGGTCCAGCAGGTTGGGGTGCAGGCGACCGGCCATTTCCGGTGTGATGCGGTTAATTGGAATAATCAGCGCCAGCACGGCTGCGGTCAGTAGCGCCAGCCCAACACCCAGGCCTATGGTCAGCGAGGAGCGTTGCAGCAAAACCCGGTCTCCGCGCAATAAGCCCATTGACAGGGAGATGATCGGCGACATCAGCGGGGCCAGTACCATGGCGCCGATGATCACCGCGGCGCTGGACAGATACAGACCGAGGCTGGCTACAATCACGCTGAGCACCATGAGCGCAACATAGTGGGGGTGGGCCTGGGCATTGATGCGCAATTGCAGGAACAGGTCCTTGAACTCGTCTTCGAGTGCGCGGGTGAACAGCGGCAAATGAGACTGGATCATGTCCAGGCGGTCCTGATTGACGGGCAGGTTGTCCACTTTCATGGTGTCCTTGCCGTTGCTCTGGCCTGGCTGACCGGTCTGCTGGATCTCGCCGACATTGATGTGCACCGCCTCCGGATACAAGTGCAGCTCGATACTGGCAGACTCGCGTCGCCGGCCATCGACGAAATACACCAGTGGCTGGCTGGCTTCGATGCGTAAATACTGGCTCTTGATGTAGCTTACCGTCGGCGGTAGGCGCTTGACCTGCTGCTCCCCCTTGAACAGGCTGGTCAGCAGGAAAGACAGATAATCCTTGATCGATTTCGGTGCAATCAGGATGGTCGAAACCTTGCCATCCTGCGCCGAGAGTGTGGTGTTGATCAGCCGGGCTGCAGCACTGTTGATATCGTTTTCGATCGCCACCAGGCCGGTTATGGCGGTTCTGATGGTGACATCCTTGCCAGTGGTCAGGGTTACCGCAAAGGGTTTGATCGCCATCAGGTTGCGCAGGCTGGTCCATACCAGCGCCAGCCAGTAGACCAGATGCTCATAGCTTGAAGACTGCCGGTTCTGGTAGGTCTTGCTGCGCTGATCAAGAAAAGGGGTTTCGCCCAGCATGACCATGCCCAGCACCACCTCATCATTGCAGCGGGCAACATCCAGGGCTGTGGTGTCAGCGGCGAAGGCCAGTGTGATGGCATCTTCCAGTGTGGCTGGAATACCGAACCACTTGTGCAGGCGGCTTTTCGCCTGCAGGGGAATGATGCCTAGTGAGAAGTTGAGGGTTTTTGCCAGGTTGACGTATTCGCTGAACTCATCCTCGTCGGTCAATACGATCACATGCTGGGCGTGATCAAGGCAGCGGCCTGGTTCGCTGAGAAACTCCGCGCTGGTGAACTCGTGCAGGGTGATATCGGCTGATTCTGCGAAAGCACGCAGGCTGTCCAGGTGTTGCGCTTGTTCGGCGGGGTAAACCACCAGTGCCTGGGTATGCAGGGTCACAGTTATGTCCTTGGTAAATAACTGCATTCTGGCATGAATTGCCGGGCGGCTGACAAGCGCTTGAGCACTTATTTGGCAGTATTCAGCAACTGGACAAAGTCGGCCTCGGCCAGCGCAGGGCTGAACAGGTAGCCCTGATAGGCATGGCAACTGAGCCGGATCAGGAAATCCAGTTGCTCCTGCTGCTCGACGCCTTCGGCGACCAGCTTGAGCTGCAGGTTCAGGCCCAGCGCTATGATGGCCCGGATGATTTCAGCATCGTTCGGGTCCTTGGTGCAGTCACGCACAAATGACTGGTCAATTTTCAGGGTGTCCAGTGGCAGGCGTTTGAGGTAACTCAACGAGGAATAGCCGGTGCCGAAATCATCAATCGCAAAACCGACGCCCAGGCGCCGCAGCTGCTGCATCTTGGCGATAGTATCGTTGATATCCTGAATCACGATGTTTTCGGTGATTTCCAGTACCAGGTGGCCAGCCGGAATGCCGTTGCCAGTAATGGCCTGCTGTACCTGTTCGACAAAATCCAGCTGACGGAATTGGCGTGGGCTGATGTTGATAGACAGACGGAACTCGGGCGTGATTGTCTGCTTATCCAGCAGGCGGCGGATCTGGGCACAGGCTTCCCCAACCACCCAGCGCCCTACAGGCAGAATCATGCCGCTTTCCTCCAGCACCGGGATAAAGCTGGCCGGGCTGATCAGTCCACGCTCCGGATGCTGCCAGCGCAGCAGGGCTTCAGCGCCAAGGATACGGTGATTACTGGCGACCAGCTGGGGTTGATAGTGCAGTTGGAACTGATTCTGGGCCATGGCCTGGCGTAATTCTGATTCGATGGACAAGCGTTCACTGGCAGCAACCTGCATGGCTTGCTCGAAGAAGGCAATGCCATTGCGGCCGCTCTCCTTGACCCGATAAAGCGCGATATCCGCGCGCTTGAGCAGATCTTCCGGGTTGTCACCATGATCGGGAAAAACGGCGATGCCAATACTGACGCTCAGCTCCAGGGCGTGGCCTTCAATCTGCATGGGCTGCGCCAGTGCGTTGCGCAGCTTTTCTGCGGTGTGCTGGATATGCTGCAGGCAGTCGGCCTGATCGGATTCAAGGCCACTGAGCAGGATGACAAATTCATCACCGCCCAATCGCGCGACGGTGTCCTGCTTGCGCACCGTTGCCAGCAGGCGCCGGGTAACGGTTTGCAGAACGGCATCCCCGCAAGAGTGGCCCAGCGAATCGTTGATATGCTTGAAGTGGTCAAGGTCGAAAAACATCAGGGCGCCGCGCAGGTTGACCCTGTTGTACAGCTTGATGCTTTGATCGAGGCGGTCAGCGAGCAGGGTGCGATTTGGCAGGTCGGTCAGGGCGTCATGGTAGGCCAGATGCTTGATGCGCGCCTCTATGAGCTTTTGCTCGGTCACGTCGCGGGCAGTCATCAGCATGCAATTGAGCGCATCAAGAACCAGTGGCTGAACTGACACCGATACCAGCAACTCCTGGCCGAATTTGCCCCGGACACGCATTTCACGGTCACGAATCTGGCCATTGGCCTGTAGCTCGGCAATCATTTCCTCACGTTGCTGAAAGTCGCACCAGATGCCCAGCTCCAGGGCAGTCTGGCCGATGGCTTCTTCTGCCGTGTAGCCGGTCAGGCGGGTAAAGCCTTCATTGACCTCGATATACCGGCCGGTATCGCGTTCGGTGATGCTGATGGAGTCCGGGCTGGCCTTGAAGGCCAGGGCAAACTTCTGTTCGGAGGCGCGCAGGGCCTGCTCCGCACGTTTGCGAGCGCTGATGTCCTTGAAACCAAGCAGCAGGCAGGGCTGGTGGTTGATGGTCAGTACGGCGGTGGAGATCTCACAGATCAGATCGTGGCCCTGGCGATGCCGGATTGTCAGTTCGATGCCCTTGGCCTGTGCGCTGTCGAACATTTGCGTCAACAGGGCGCGAGCGCGCGGTGCGTCGATCCAGAAGCCGGCCTGCTCGAGGGTCTGGCCGATGATTTTCTCCGGCAGATAGCCCAGCTGCTCGGAAAAGCTACGGTTGATCTCGATAACACCCAGATTGTCGCGGTTTAGCAGGCAATAGGGCTCGGGGGCGCCCTGGAACAGGCTGGAAAACTTGAATTCACTGTCGATCAGTGCCTGCTCGTTGCGTCGGCGGTCAGTAATATCCTTCAGAGTGCCAACCATGCGCATCGGTGTGCCGTCCGGGTCGCGATGCAAGGTCGCGGTTGCCTCCAGCCAGCGGGGCTGCTGGGTTTCATTGAGTCGGCGATAGGTCAGCCGGTAACGCTGTTGTTCACCACGGCAGATAGCAATAAAAGCCCGGCGCATGGCTTTGCGGTCCTGCGGATGAATGCTGCGGGTTACATAGCTCAACGGGCCTTCCCAGGGGTAAGGGTGAAAGCCATGCAGGCTGGCAGCGCGGGATGAGCAATGCAGCATTCGGTTGCTCAGATCCAGGTCCCAGATACCCATCTGGCTGGCATCCAGGGCCAGGTTAAGCCGCTCCTGGCTTTTTTTGAGTTCGGCGCCAAAACGCTTTTGTTCGGTAATGTCGTAAGCCATCGACAGGCGGCAGAGCATGCCGTCGAGTTCAATGTATTCCACGGATACCAGACAGGTTTTCAGGCTGCCGTCACGGCACATCAGCTCGGCTTCAAAGTGATCCATACGGCCATGCTGATGAAAGTGCTGGAGCATGAGCTCGCGCTGTTCTTTATTACGCCAGAGCGGAAACTCGCGGCCGCTGTCACGTCCCAGCGAGTCTTCATGGGACCAGCCGAAGAGTTTCTGGAAAGCGGGGTTGATGTCGATGACACAGCCGTTGGCAGCATCCACCACCATGCTGGCCACTGGCATGCGGTAGAAGAGACGCTTGAACGCCGCATCACCGGCTGAAGGTGGTGCAGCCGCGGGCGTATGATTGAAACTTTGCCCCATCGGTACGACCTCATGGAGGCTGATTGGATCTGGCAGGTTGCCTTTGTAATGCCTTCAACATAGCCCTAGATGGTCGCCACGACAAGCCCTCGATTGTTACCTGAGCTGGCTTTTTGCCGGTATTGCTGCCCGGGCTTACTTTTGTTCTTCGCGATCTTGTTGCAGTGTCTGGATAAATGCATGGGCGGCATTCGACAGGGTGCGCCCCGTATGCCGCACAACGCCCAGTTCGCGCTGCAGATCAAGGCCGTTGATCGGCAAGCGCCGTACCTGGCCGTCGAGCATGGTCTGCGGCAGTACGCTCCAGGCCAGACCAATGGACACCAGCATTTTCAGTGTCTCCATATAGTTGGTAGTCATGCTGACCCGGGGCGTCAGCTGGTGACGGGCAAAGCGTTCACTGACGATCCTGTGGGTAACGGTATGGCTTTCCGGCAAGACGGCAGGGTGTTCGGCCAGTTGCTGCAGGCTGACCCGGCTCTGGTTGGCCAGCGGATGCTCCGGCGCGACCACCACGGCCAGGGGGTCGTGCCAGATATGGGTGCTGCTCAGCGGTGGCTCGCTGTGGGGAGGCAGGGTGACCACTGCCAGTTCGATAGCGCCGTGCAGAACTTGTTCATGGGCGACTTCGGAATCGAGAAAACGGATATCCAGGGCCACCCCGGGGAAGGCCTTGCTGAAGCGGCGCAGTACTGGCGGCAGGCGGTGCAGGCCGATGTGATGGCTGGTGGCGATACTCAGCTGGCCCTGGACCCGGCGCGACAGGTTGCCCAGGGCGCGGCGGGTATCATGCAGCAGGTTGAGTAAGTGTTCGGCGCGGGGCTTCAGGGCACGCCCGGCTTCTGTCAGGGTAATGCTGCGCCCCATGCGATCGAATAGCTGGCAGTCCAGCTGCTGTTCCAGGCTGGCAATACGTTTGCTGATAGCCGGTTGGGTCAGGTGCAGCTGCTCTGCTGCGCGGGAAAACGAGCCGCTGTGAGCAACGGCGAGAAAAGCCTGCAGGTTGGCGCTATCCATAATGATTCCATCTGGTTATGCAATGGATAAATATTATGAATTTGTTTTATGAGTTGCCAGTCGATATGCTCAATCCACGCAAATAAGCCCTTGCAGGAGTAAGCGCATGTCCGGCAAAACCCTTTATGACAAGTTGTGGGATAACCACCTGGTCAAGCAGCGCGATGATGGTTCCGCGTTGATCTACATCGACCGTCACCTGTTGCACGAAGTGACTTCGCCACAAGCCTTTGAAGGCTTGCGTCTGGCGGGCCGCAAGCCCTGGCGTATCGACGCCAACCTGGCGACGCCGGATCACAACGTACCGACCACCAACCGCAGTGCGGGGGTTGAAGGTATCGAGGACCAGGTGTCCAAGTTGCAAGTCGTCACCCTCGACGACAATTGCCGTGATTTCGGTATCCTCGAATTCCAGATGACCGATCGTCGTCAGGGTATTGTGCATGTGGTCGGTCCGGAGCAGGGCGCAACCCTGCCGGGTATGACGGTGGTCTGCGGTGATTCGCACACCGCCACCCATGGCGCCTTCGCGGCCCTGGCCCACGGTATTGGTACCTCGGAAGTGGAACATGTGCTGGCGACCCAGTGCCTGGTGGCCAAGAAGATGAAGAACATGCTGGTGCAGGTCGATGGTCAGCTTGGCTTTGGCGTCACCGCCAAGGATATCGTGTTGGCCGTGATCGGCAAGATTGGTACCGCTGGTGGTAACGGCCATGCCATCGAGTTTGCCGGTTCAGCCATTCGCGATCTGTCGATCGAAGGGCGCATGACCATCTGTAATATGGCCATTGAAGCCGGCGCCCGTGTGGGTCTGGTGGCCTGTGACGAGAAAACCATCGCCTATGTGAAAGACCGCCCCTATGCGCCCAAGGGGGCTGACTGGGAGCAGGCGGTCAGCGCCTGGCAGGACCTCAAGTCTGATGCGGATGCGCACTTTGATACCGTGGTCGAGCTGGATGCCGCTGCGATCAAGCCACAAGTCTCCTGGGGCACCTCGCCGGAGATGGTCGTCGCTGTGGATGCCAGCGTCCCCGATCCGGCCGCCGAAACCGATGCCGTCAAGCGCAGCGGCTATCAGCGTGCCCTGCAATATATGGGGCTGGAAGCCAATCAGCCGATTACCTCGATCAAGCTGGATCGGGTGTTTATCGGCTCCTGCACCAACTCGCGGATTGAAGACTTGCGTGCAGCTGCCGCCGTGGCCAAGGGCCGTTCGGTAGCGCCTACGATCAAGCAGGCAATGGTGGTCCCGGGCTCGGGCCTGGTCAAGGAGCAGGCCGAGCGCGAAGGGCTGGACAAGGTCTTCCTGGCTGCCGGCTTTGAATGGCGAGACCCCGGTTGCTCGATGTGCCTGGCGATGAACCCGGACCGCTTGCAGTCAGGCGAGCATTGCGCCTCAACCTCGAACCGTAACTTCGAGGGTCGCCAGGGCAATGGCGGGCGCACGCACCTGGTCAGCCCGGCTATGGCCGCGGCGGCAGCGATTGCCGGTCATTTTGTCGATGTTCGCGAGATGCTTAACGAGGAGGCCCACGTATGAAGCCCTTTACCCAACATGCTGGCCTGGTAGCTCCGCTGGATCGAGCCAATGTGGATACCGACCTGATCATCCCCAAGCAGTTTCTCAAGTCGATCAAGCGCACCGGCTTTGGCCAGAACCTGTTTGACGAATTGCGCTACCTGGATGAGGGCCTGCCCGGCCAGGATTGCTCCAAGCGGCCGCTGAATACAGAATTTGTGCTCAACCAGCCGCGCTATCAGGGCGCCAGTGTGCTGTTGGCGCGCAAGAACTTCGGCTGCGGCTCCAGTCGCGAGCATGCGCCCTGGGCACTGGAAGAGTATGGCTTTCGCAGCGTGATTGCGCCCAGCTTTGCCGATATCTTCTTCAATAACAGTTTCAAGAATGGCTTGTTACCTATTGTTTTGGCTGAAGAAGAAGTGGAAGATCTGTTCCAGCAGACTGAAGCCGAAGAGGGTTATCAGCTGACCATCGACCTGGCCACGCAGACAGTCACCCGGCCCGATGGCAAGCAGTACAGCTTCGAGGTGGACGCTTTCCGCAAGCACTGCCTGCTCAACGGCCTCGATGATATCGGCCTGACCCTGCAGGACGCCGACGCCATTCAAGCGTTCGAAAGAAAACACCAGGCCGCTCAGCCCTGGCTGTTTGGTGCCATCAAGTAATAGCGGCGCCTGCGTCCTCAGGCTGAATGCTCAAGGTTGGATGCTGGAAGGTAGAGATCTTTCCGCATTCAGCCAGCAGCCTTCAGCCAGTTCATTCTTTTTGGAGTAACGTAAATAATGAAAAATATCCTTATCCTCCCCGGCGACGGTATCGGCCCGGAGATCATGGCTGAAGCGGTCAAGGTGCTCGAACTGGCCAACGAGAAGTTTGCCCTGGATATCGAGCTGAGCCGTGACGAGCTGGGTGGTGCGGCCTATGACAAGTATGGCGTGCCACTGGCGGATGAAACCCTTGAGCGTGCGCGTGCTGCCGATGCCATCCTGCTTGGTGCTGTGGGTGGTCCGCAGTGGGATACCATTGATCCGGCACTGCGACCTGAGCGCGGCCTGCTGAAAATCCGCTCTGAACTGGGCCTGTTCGGCAATTTGCGTCCGGCCTTGTTGTATCCGCAGCTGGCGGCAGCGTCGACCCTGAAGCCGGAGGTGGTATCCGGGCTGGATATCCTCATTGTGCGGGAACTGACCGGCGGTATCTATTTCGGGCAGCCGCGCGAGCGTCTGGTCAAGGACGGTCAGCGCATGGCCTACGACACCTTGCCCTACAGCGAGCATGAAGTGCGCCGGATTGCCAAGGTCGGTTTTGACATGGCCATGGTGCGCAACAAGAAGCTGTGTTCCGTGGACAAGGCCAACGTGCTGGCCTCCAGCCAGTTATGGCGTGAAGTGGTTGAAGAAGTCGCTGCGGACTACCCCGAGGTCGAGCTGTCGCACATGTATGTCGATAACGCGGCCATGCAGCTGGTGCGTGCGCCCAAGCAGTTTGACGTTATTGTCACGGATAACATGTTTGGTGACATTTTATCCGATCAGGCTTCCATGCTCACCGGCTCCATCGGCATGCTGCCTTCGGCGTCCCTGGATGCCAACAACAAGGGCATGTATGAGCCCTGCCACGGTAGTGCGCCGGACATCGCCGGGCAGGGTATCGCCAACCCGCTGGCTACTATTCTCTCGGTTTCCATGCTGCTGCGTTACAGCTTCAATGCAGTGAAAGCCGCTGATGCGATCGAGCAGGCGGTCAGTCAGGTCCTCGACCAGGGCTTGCGTACCGGCGATATCATGGCTGAAGGTTGCCGTCAGGTCAGTACTGCTGAAATGGGTGCTGCCGTGGTAGCGGCGCTGAAAAACCTGTAGTCTGTAGTGCTATTTTGCTGCGCCCGACTCCGTGTTGGGCGTTGCTGTCTTTGAATTTGTTCACCCTATGGGGCTGTTGTCATGAAAAAAGTAGGTTTGGTTGGCTGGCGTGGCATGGTCGGTTCCGTGCTGATGCAGCGCATGCGCGAAGAAAATGACTTTGCTGCCATTGAGCCGGTATTTTTCACCACGTCCAATGTGGGCGGCCAGGGGCCGGACGTCGGCAAGGACACGCCGCCGTTGCAGGATGCCTTTGATATCGAGGCACTCAAGCCGTTGGATGTCATCATCACCTGTCAGGGTGGCGATTACACCAAGGCGGTCTATGGCAAGCTGCGTGAAGCCGGCTGGAAAGGCTACTGGATTGATGCAGCATCCACATTGCGTATGGAAGATGACGCGGTCATCGTGCTGGACCCGGTCAACCGCCGCAATATTGATCAAGCCCTGCGTGACGGCGTCAAGACCTATGTTGGCGGTAACTGTACCGTCAGTCTGATGCTGATGGGTCTGGGTGGTCTGTTCGAGCAAGGCCTGGTCGAGTGGGCCAGCGCCATGACCTATCAGGCAGCCAGTGGCGCCGGCGCGCAGAACATGCGCGAGCTGATCAACCAGATGGGTGCTATCCAGCAGTCGGTAGCCCCTGAGCTGAGCGACCCGTCCAGCGCCATTCTGGAGATTGATCGCAAGGTAGTAGAGGCCATGCGCAGCGACAGCTTCCCGGTCGACCAGTTTGGTGTACCCCTGGCCGGCAGTCTGATCCCCTGGATCGACAAGCAGCTGACCAACGGCCAGAGCCGTGAAGAGTGGAAGGCCCAGGCCGAGACCAACAAGATCATCGGCCGCAGCGGCCGCCCGATCCCGGTTGATGGTATCTGTGTGCGCATCGGTGCCATGCGTTGCCACAGCCAGGCGTTGACCATCAAGCTGAACAAGGATGTGCCTATCGCGGACATCGAAGCCATGCTGGATGAGCACAATGCCTGGTCGAAAGTGGTCCCCAATGAGAAGGAGGTCACCCTGACCGACCTCACGCCCACTGCGGTAACCGGCACCCTGACCGTTCCAGTCGGGCGTTTGCGCAAGCTGAATATGGGCTCGCAGTATCTGTCCGCTTTCACTGTTGGTGATCAGCTGTTGTGGGGTGCGGCTGAGCCACTGCGCCGCATGCTACGGATTTTGCAGGAAGGTTGAATGCGGTGACGGCCCACCGTCACAGGTAAGTTGCAAGGGCATCGGGGTCAAATCCGGTGCCCTTTGTGTTTCAGTCAGGCCGGCGAATACCGGCCTCAAGCAAGGATTCAGAGTAATGGCAGCATCAGCAGCATGGGCAATTGTCGGCGTCAACTCCATGGTTGGCGAAAACCTGATAGCACTACTGGATGAACTCAGCATCGATCATGCCAGTCTTGCCTTGTTCGAGCCCGCCGAAGAGGCCGGCGGTCGGTTGATGATCGGTGGCGAGAGTCGTCGCATCGAGCCCCTGGAAAAGGCCGATTTCAGCCGGTTTGCCGTGGTCATTTTTGCCACCGATGCAGCCGTCAGTGCCGAGTGGGCGCCCCGAGCGGTGGAAGCCGGGTGCTGGGTTATCGACACCAGTGAGCATTGGCAGGACGATCCGCAGGTGCCCATGCTGGTGGCTGATGTCAATGCAGTCGGTGTCTTGCCGGGCCTTAAGCCAGGCTTGCTGGTCAGTCCGGACAGCCAGGTGGTGCAGGCAGCCCTGGTGCTGCAGCCTTTGCTGGCCAAAGGCGTGCGCGCAGTCAGCCTGAGTACCTATCAGTCGGTATCAACCCTCGGGCGCAGTGCGCTGGAAGCCATGGCCCTGCAAACCGGCAAGTTGCTCAATGGTCAGCCGGTTGAGGGTGGTCATTTCGAGAAACAGGCAGCATTCAATCTGCTGCCACGCATTGGCGCGGCGCAGGATGATGGCAGTAGCGCTGCCGAAGCGCGCCTGGTAGCCGGCTTGCGCCGGGTATTGCCGCTGGAACGGGTGCCCGTGAGCGTGACTGCTGTCCTGGTGCCGGTGTTCTATGGCAGCGGCCACAGCCTGCAGCTGGAGCTGGATACTGTGGTTGACCGCAAGGCGCTGGCCAGCCTGCTGCGCAAGGTGCCAGCCATCAAGATCCTCGACAAGCCAGCTGCCGGTGGTTATCCGACACCGGTCACCGAAGCCGCCGGTGATGAGCACCTGTGGGTAGGGCGTATCCGTCAGGATGAGATCGACCCGAAACGGGTCAGTCTGTGGTCAGTAGCGGACAATTTACGCCTCGGGGTCGCGAGAAATACCTTGCAGCTTGCTGAGTTGTTGATAAAAGACTATTTGTAACCGATACTTGCTGCTGATTTGTAGTAAGCGGCGCAAGTCTGAGGATGGATTCCATCAGTATGAAAGAGTAGTTTGCGCCATGGGTTTGCAGTGACCGGCGTGCTGGCGCGCCGGTTCCGGAGTCAGAAGTTGCTACGTCGGATGGGGGCAGGACAATGACCGGCGCAGCCAACGGAGCTGCAGGCGCACAAGAAAAACGATAAGGCAAAGGATCTTCGCAAATGGTACGCAAACTAGTTGTCGCTGTAGCCGCAGCAAGTGCTCTGCTCTCTGGAAATATGGCTCATGCTCTGAGCGTTGGTGATATCAACCTGCGTTCCGCGTTGAATCAGCCACTCAATGCCGAGATTCAACTGCTTCAAGTCCGTGACCTGGACAGTACCGAGATCATTCCTCGCCTGGCGTCCCCCGATGACTTTGGTCGCGCAGGCATCGAACGCCCGTTCTTTCTGACTGATTTGTCCTTTACCCCGGTGATCGGGTCTGATGGCCGCTCCTACATAAGGGTTACCTCCAGCCAGCCGGTGCGTGAACCCTTTGTCAATTTCCTGCTGGAAGTGCGCTGGCCCTCGGGTCGCGTATTGCGTGAATTTACCCTGCTGATCGACCCGCCGACCTATCAGGCTCGCCCGGTCACTGCACCACCAGTTACTCCGCCAGCCGCGGCAGCGCCAGCGCCCGCCACGCGCAGTGAACAACCTGCAGCCCGCCCCAGTGCCCCGGCTACGCGTCCGGCGACCAGCGCGACGCGACCTGCTGAGCCGGGTACCGTGACGGTCGGAGCCAATGACACCCTGTGGGTACTGGCGCAGCGTAACCGGCCGCAGAATGCCTCTGTGCATCAGACCATGCTGGCCATCCAGGACCTGAATCCGGATGCCTTTATTGACAACAATATCAACCGGCTGCGCAGTGGGCAGCGCCTGCAGATGCCTGACAGCGCACAGGCGACCCAGCGTAGCCAGGCCCAGGCGGTAGCTGCGGTAGCCCAGCAAAATGCTGATTGGCAAGCTGCGCGCCAGAGCACCAGTCAACGCCAGATCGATGCGCGTCAGCGTGATAGCGCCGCACCCGCACCGGCTGCTGTCGATAATGGCGATACCTTGCGCCTGGTAGCCGGCAGCGACAGCTCAGCCAGTGCCGCGGCCGATAGCGCCGAGGGTACCGACCAGGCTGCGCTGCGCGACCAGCTCGACCAGACCAAAGAACAGCTGGATGCTGCGGAGCGTGAAAAAGCCGACATGGGTGAGCGTCTGGCCGATGTACAAGGTCAACTGGAGACCCTGCAGCGTCTGCTCGAACTCAAGGATGCGCAGTTAGCGGCTCTGCAGCAGGAAATTGCCAGCACACCGGAGATGCCGGATATCCTGCCGGAAGTTGATGCCGAGCTGGCTGATGTCGAAGCCGAGGCACGGGCACTGGACCTGACTGCGATACAGACGCTGGAAGATCCCCGTGCATCGACTGCCGAACTTGATGTCGTCAGTGACGAGATGACCGCCAGTGACGCTGTGGTTGACGAAGAAGCACCGGCTGCTGCGGCCCCAGCCGCTGACGCAGAGGTGGTTGCTGCGGATGAGCCAGGCACTCCGGCTGCAGACACGACAGCCCCGGCTCAGGATGGCGGCGCCGAAGCCATGTTGCAGCGACTGCTGCAGAATCCGGCGCTGCTCTATACCGGTGCGGGTCTGGCATTGATTGTATTGCTGCTGATCCTGATGGCACTGTCGCGTCGTAACGCCCGCCGTGAAGAGGAAATGGCCGATAACTTTATCGCTCAGGCCAGCCGCGAGCAGGTGGATGCCGCCGAACAGGACGACGACTTCAATGTCGCGCTGGCTGACTATGATGAGGCCAGCACTGGCGATGAAGAAGATGCTTTGGTGGCCGCCGAAGGCCTGATTGCCTATGGCAAGCTCGATGAAGCGCGCGACACCCTGATCAAGGCGCTGGAACAGCAGCCGGAACGCAGTGAGTTGCGCCTCAAGTTGATGGAAGTCGAGGCGCTGCGCGAGAATGCGCCGGGTTATGCCGAGCAGGCCACGGCATTGCGTGCAGAGGGTGGTCATGATTCGTCACTGTCGGCGCTCGATCAGCGTTTCCCGGCAATGGCTGCTGCCGCTGCAGCGCTGGCCGGAAGCGGTGCTCTGGCTGCAGAAACCGATACCGAGCTGGCTGATATTGATCTGTTCAGTCACGATGAAAGCACTGAGACCGAGGCCGTTGATGAGCTCGATGCCGAGTTCGACTTGTCTGACCTGGGCGGTGACGACGAGCTGGCCAATCTGGCTGACAGTGGCGACAACACGGGTTCTGATGACCTGGATCTGGACTTTGATCTTGATGAGGACCTGGGCGATGCGCTTGCCAGTGATGAGCTGGATGCCGATGCTGCTGGCCTTGATCTGGAGGCTGACGACCTGGCCGCTGAAATCGGTAGCCCGCTGACAAACGATGAGAGTCAAGCTGACGCCAAGGCAGATGATGATGCTGCTGTGCTTGCCAGCCTGGATGATGATTTTGACCTGTCGCTGACCGATGATCTGCAGCCGGCCGAGCCAGAGTCCAAAGCCGATGCGGCGGATGAGCTGTCCTTGCCGGAAGACGATGACCTGATGCTGGACTGGTCACTGGATGACGCCGAAAGCAGTGCTGAAGAAACACCGGCTGCTGCACCTGAGACGCTGGAAACGGCGCGGGCTGATGAACCCGATGAGGGCTTCAGCCTGTCCGATGATGAGCTGCTGGACTTTGAGAGCGAATTCAATGCAGCCATGTCCGAGGATGATGCCAGCGCCAGCCTGGATGCCGAGCAGACCGGCGAGTCTGCCGCGGATGATCTTGAAGCAACCCCTGAGCAGCCTGAGGCTGTCGACACTGAAGCCACCAGGGAGGAGGCTGCAGACATGGATGCAAGCATGGGCGATGATGATTTTGACTTCCTCTCTGGTACCGATGAAACCGCAACCAAGCTGGATCTGGCGCGTGCCTATGTTGAAATGGGTGATCAGGAAGGTGCCCGCGACATTCTCAATGAAGTGGTTGATGAGGGTAACGAACAGCAGCAGCAGGAAGCGCGCAGTCTGCTTGAGCAACTCGATAGCTGAATGTGATGAGTGACAATGTAGTTTCAGCGGCCGCCCCCGGGGCGGCCGCTGTAGTTTCCAGGCTTGCTGCCGGAGTTGAGTATCGAGGTACCGCCTACCGAGGCTGGCAACGCCAGCAACCCGGTGTGCCCAGTGTGCAGGAGGCGGTGGAAAAGGCGCTCAGCCGGGTAGCCAATCACCCGGTGACGCTGTTCTGCGCCGGGCGTACGGATGCTGGCGTGCATGCCTCCGGCCAGGTCATTCACTTTGACAGTGATGCCCAGCGTGAACCGCTTAACTGGATTCACGGTGCCAATGCCAATCTGCCGGCCGATATCAGTCTCAGCTGGGTTAAAAAAGTCCCTGAGGATTTTCATGCGCGGTTTTCCGCCAGCGCCCGGCGTTACCGTTATGTCATCTACAATGACCCTATAAGGCCGGCACACCTGGCCCATGAAGTGACCTGGAACTATCGCCCGCTGGATCTGGAACGCATGCAACTCGCTGCTGAGGCGCTCCTGGGGCAGCACGATTTCAGCGCTTTCCGTGCCGTTGCCTGCCAGGCCAAGTCGCCGATCAAGACTATTCATCACCTTGAGCTGGTGCGTTTCGGCCAGTTCATTGTGCTGGATATACGTGCCAACGCTTTTCTGCACCACATGGTGCGCAACATTGCCGGCGTGCTTATGCAGATAGGCTGTGGTGAAAAGCCGGTTGCCTGGGCCGCGGAAGTGCTGGCGGGCAAGGACCGTCGCAGTGGCGGCCTGACGGCGCCGGGCTACGGTCTTTATCTGGTTGATGTGACCTACCCGCAACACTTCGATCTACCCGAGCGTTACCTGGGGCCGCACTTTCTCTCCGGGCTGAATGAACGCCTGCCGCGCATCTGTTAAACTGCTGTTTTTTATCCAGGTAATGACAGTCATGTCGGTGCGAATCAAGATCTGTGGCATTACCCGCGTGGAGGATGCGCTGGCAGCAGCCGAGGCGGGTGCCGATGCCATCGGGCTGGTGTTTTACCCGCCCAGTCCACGCGCTGTCAGCGCCGAGCAGGCGGCTGATATAGTCCGTGCCTTGCCGCCCTTTGTGACCACTGTTGGTCTGTTCGTCGATGCTGAGGCTGATGACGTGCGCCGGGTGCTGAGGCAGGTGCCGCTGGATCTGCTGCAGTTTCATGGTGATGAGCCGGCCGCTTATTGCCGCCAGTTTCAACGCCCCTGGATGAAGGCGCTGCGGGTGCGCCCGGGTGATGACCTGAATCAGCTGGCCGCCCGCTGGCCTGATGCAGCGGGCATCTTGCTGGACAGTTACAAGGCCGGTGTGCCTGGCGGTACTGGCGAGACCTTCGACTGGTCAGCAATCCCGGCCGAACGTAAATGGCCGCTGGTGCTCGCAGGTGGTCTGGATGCTGCCAATGTGGTGAGTGCTATTGCCGCAACCCGTCCCTGGGCAGTGGATGTCAGTGGCGGAGTAGAGGCATCCAAAGGCATCAAGGACAGTGAAAAAATTCAAGCATTTGTGCAAGAGGTGAAGCGTGTCTGAGACAACCCCGATCGATTATGCAGCGGTACCGGATGCGCGTGGCCACTTTGGCCCCTACGGTGGCCGCTTTGTATCTGAAACCCTGATGGATGCGATGGACGAGCTGGAGATCTTGTACAACAAGCTTTCCGCCGATCCTGCGTTCCAGGCCGAATTTGATCGTGATCTGGCGCATTATGTCGGGCGACCATCACCGCTGTACCTGGCTGAGCGTCTGACGGCGAAAGTTGGCGGTGCGCAGATCTGGCTCAAACGTGAAGATCTCAATCACACCGGCGCGCACAAGGTGAACAACACCATCGGTCAGGCCCTGCTGGCCAAGCATATGGGCAAGCCGCGGGTGATTGCTGAAACCGGCGCTGGCCAGCACGGCGTGGCTACCGCCACTGTGGCTGCGCGCCTGGGGCTCAAGTGCCAGGTCTACATGGGCGCCGAAGACGTCAAGCGACAGTCACTCAATGTCTACCGCATGAAGTTGCTGGGTGCTGAGGTAATTCCGGTCACCTCAGGCTCGAAAACCCTCAAGGATGCAATGAACGAGGCCATGCGGGACTGGGTGACCAACATTGATGATACCTTCTACATCATTGGTACTGTGGCCGGGCCGCACCCCTACCCGAAACTGGTACGCGATTTCCAGTGCGTGATCGGCCGTGAAGCGCGGGCCCAGATGCTGGCCCAGGCGGGTTGCCTGCCGGATGCGCTGGTGGCCTGTGTCGGTGGCGGCTCAAACGCCATTGGCCTGTTTCATCCCTTCCTCGAGGATACCGAGGTAGCCATGTATGGTGTTGAAGCGGGCGGTCTGGGCATTGCCACCGGCCAGCATGCCGCACCATTGAATGCCGGTCGTCCGGGTGTGCTGCACGGCAACCGTACCTATCTGATGGAAGATGACAATGGCCAGATCATCGAGACGCATTCAGTGTCTGCTGGTCTTGATTACCCTGGTGTTGGCCCAGAACACAGCTGGCTGAAGGATGTTGGTCGGGTCAATTATGTGGATGCCACCGATGACGAAGCGCTCGCTGCCTTCCGTGAACTGACTCGGGTCGAAGGCATCATGCCAGCGCTCGAGTCCAGCCATGCGGTGGCCTATGCGATGAAACTGGCCGCTACCATGCGTCCGGACCAGCACATTGTCATCAACCTCTCCGGGCGTGGTGACAAGGATATCCATACGGTTGCCGGTATTGACGGCATCAGCATCTGAAAGAGTTGAACATGAGTCGAATTGAAGCCTGTTTTTCCGCGCTGCGCACCCAGGGTCGCAAGGCCCTGATCCCCTATGTGACAGCCGGAGACCCGAATCCGCAGATGACGCTACCCTTGATGCATGACCTGGTCAGCGCAGGGGCCAACATCATCGAACTGGGGATTCCTTTTTCCGACCCGATGGCCGATGGCCCGGTAATTCAACAGGCGATGGAGCGTGCGCTGGCACACAATGTCAGCCTGACGCAGGTGCTGGATATGGTGCGGGAGTTCCGTCGTACCGACGATGCGACGCCAGTGGTATTGATGGGCTACCTGAACCCGGTCGAGCGCATGGGCTATGCCGAGTTTGCCGAAGCTGCCTCTGCGGCCGGGGTGGATGCAGTCTTGACTGTCGACCTGCCGCCGGAAGAGGCTGCCGAAGTCACCGAGCTGTTTCGCGCCAAGGGTCTTGACTGCATTTTTCTGCTGTCACCGACCACCACTCTTGAGCGTGCACGCAAGATTTGTGCGCTCGCCAGCGGCTATGTGTACTATGTTTCATTAAAGGGTGTGACCGGCTCCAGTACCTTGGACGTCAATGCAGTAGCAAACAAGCTCGAACAGCTGCGTAGCGTGACGGATTTGCCAATTGGTGTTGGCTTTGGTATCCGTGACGGTGAATCGGCTGCGGCAGTCGCAGCAGTCGCTGATGGTGTGGTGGTTGGCTCGGTTCTGGTGAATCAGATTGCCACCCACGAACAGGCGCCGGAGCAGGCGCGTCGTGCAATCAGCACTATTATTGCGGATATGCGCGCGGCTATGGACCGCTGAACGAGCACTTTTTATTCGGAACCCGGATTAGGATAAGGAACGGCAATGAGCAACTGGCTGGTGGACAAACTGATTCCCTCGATTGTGCGCTCGGAAGCACAGAAGAGCAGCGTGCCGGAAGGTCTGTGGCGCAAGTGCCCATCCTGCGATGCGGTGCTCTATCGGCCAGAGCTGGAAAAGAACCTGGATGTCTGCATGAAGTGCGATCATCACCTGCGCATCAATGCACGGCGTCGCCTCGAGCTGTTCCTTGACCCCGAAGGTCGCAAGGAAATTGCCGACGAGCTGGAGCCGGTCGACAAGCTCAAGTTCCGTGATACCAAGAAGTACAAGGACCGCCTGAGTGCAGCGCAAAAGGACACCGGCGAGAAAGATGCTCTGGTGGTCATGCAAGGCGCGCTAAAGGGCATGCCGGTGGTTGCCAGTGCCTTTGAATTCAACTTTATGGGCGGCTCCATGGGCAGTGTGGTTGGTGCGCGCTTTGTGCGCGGCGCGGAAGCAGCCCTGGAACAACGTATTCCCTACATCTGTTTTTCTGCTTCTGGTGGTGCGCGGATGCAGGAAGCCTTGTTTTCACTGATGCAGATGGCCAAGACCAGTGCTGCACTGGCGCGTTTGCGTGAGGAGGGCATCCCCTATATTTCGGTGATGACTGATCCGGTCTATGGTGGTGTGTCGGCCAGCCTGGCCATGCTGGGTGATCTCAACGTTGCCGAGCCCAATGCGCTGATCGGCTTTGCCGGCCCGCGGGTCATCGAGCAAACGGTGCGCGAGAAGCTGCCGGCCGGTTTCCAGCGCAGTGAATTCCTGCTCGATCACGGCGCCCTCGATCTGATTGTCCCGCGCTATCAGATGCGTGATCGTCTGGCCAGTGCGCTGGCCATGCTGACTGCACAGCCCGCACCTCAAGTGGCTGATGAAGACAGCGCGGAGAGTGCCGCGCCCTGATGCAAGCGCGCTCACTGGCCGACTGGCTGACTCGCCTGGAACAGCTGCACCCCAAGGAAATTGACATGGGGCTGCAGCGGGTCAGTCTGGTCGCCCGGCGTCTGGATGTCCTGCAGCCAGCCCCGCTGGTCATTACGGTTACCGGCACCAACGGCAAAGGCTCTACCTGTGCTGCTGTGCAGGCCTTGCTGCAGGCGTCGGGTAAACGCACCGGCTGTTACTCTTCACCGCACTTACTGCAGTACAACGAGCGGGTCCGCATCCAGGATCGCCTCGCCACGGATGAAGAGCTGTGCAGCGCCTTTGCCGCCATTGATGCCGTGCGCGATGACATCTCCCTGACCTATTTTGAATACGGCACCCTGGCTGCTCTCTGGTTGTTCCAGCGCGCTGACCTGGATGCGGTGGTGCTGGAGGTCGGCCTGGGCGGTAGGCTGGATGCGGTCAACGTGGTTGACGCCGATATTGCCATCGTCACCAGCATTGGTCTGGACCACCAGCAGTTCCTCGGTGATAGCCGCGACTCGGTGGGGTTTGAGAAGGCAGGAATAGCTCGGCAAGGTCGGCCACTGATCTGCGGCGAAACAGATGTGCCGCCGCGCTTTGTCAGCACTCTGGCAGACATCGGACCACAGGTTTTCCAGCGTGGCAAGGATCTGGACTGGCAGTTACTGGGTGCCGATGGCCGCTGGCAGGTGAGTATCCAGACTCCGTCGGCCGTTAGCCAGACGCTGGGTCCATTAGCTGCAGTCAGTTTGCCGCGTGACAATCTGTTGCTGGCCATCCAGGCCTGTGTGCTGGCCGGCTGTCAGCTATCGGCCGAACAGGTCAGCCAGACCCTGCAGGGTTTGCGTTTGACCGGCCGCATGGATTGGCGGCAGATCCAGTGGCGCGGCCAGACGCGCAGCCTGTGCCTGGATGTTGGGCATAACCCGCATGCAGCCAGCTGGCTGGCCAGTACTCTGGCGCAGCGCGAGCAACCCATGCGCGCCGTATTCTCTGCGCTGGATGACAAGGATGTCAGCGGCATTGTGCAGGCGCTACGTGGCTGCTTTCTCGACTGGGCGCTAGCACCCTTACCCTCACCACGTAGCCGCAGTGCGAGCGAGTTACAGCAACTGCTGGACGGGCAGGGCGAAAGGGCCCATTGTCATACCAGTGTCGCTGCCGCCATCAGCGCACAGCTTGACGCTGACGATAAGAGTGCGATCATGATTTTTGGCTCATTTTTTACCGTCGCGGCAGCCCTTGAATGGCTCGCCCAAAGGAGTTGAATGATGGATAGCGGACTCAAACAGCGGGTTATCGGTGCCCTGGTGCTCATAGTAGCAGCGGTTATTTTCCTGCCCATGCTGCTGACCGGGCAGGATGAAACCGTCGAAGTCGATATCGAGGCCCCCGAGCCGAGCACCATGCCGGCACCGGAAATGAGCGCACCGCCAGAAATCCAGCCGCGCGATCCGGAGCCGGTAGCCGAGCTGCCGTCGCGTGAGCCAGACCCCGTTCCGCCCACGCCTGCCCCCGCACCTGAGCCAGAGCCTGCCCCCGCCGAACCTGAACCGCCCGCTGCGCCGGCAGAGACCACTCCCAGCGAACCCTCCGGGACGACGGCAGCAGTAACCGGTGACTGGGTGATTCAGCTGGGCAGCTTTTCCAATGCCGATAATGCGCGCAGTTTTGTCAGCCGGCTCACCGAGCAGGGATACAATGCCTATGCACGCAGCGCCGAGACGGATGGCCGCAGTATTACCCGGGTATTTGTCGGCCCCTTGCAGACCCGCGACGCAGCAACTCGCCTGCGTGATGAACTCAAACGCAATCACGAGGCAGAAGGTTTTGTGGTTGCGCACGATGAGAACACGCAGCGGCCGTGATTTGTGTTTCGACCACGCCAAGGGCTCTGTTAGAATGACGCACTTTTCCAGCAGGGGTTGTGGCCGTGGCGCTTGAGTGGGTTGACTGGGCGATAATCGCCATCATTGCGATATCCGCAGTGATCAGTCTGGCGCGAGGCTTCGTCAAGGAGGCCCTGTCGCTGATCACCTGGCTGCTTGCCGGCCTGGTGGCCTGGCTCTTTGGTGGCGCACTGGCAGAACATTTCACGCCCTGGATTGAAACACCGTCAGTACGGGTGGTTGTGGCCTGCGTGCTGCTGTTTGTTCTGACATTGATTATTGGTGGGCTGATCAACTACATGATTGGTCAATTGGTCGTTTTTACTGGCCTTAGTGGCACGGATCGCTTTCTCGGTATGATTTTCGGCGCCGCTCGCGGCGTCTTGCTGGTGGTGGTTGCGGTTGGCCTGCTCAGTCTGGGCCCGGTTGAAGAGGACGACTGGTGGCGCCAGTCGTCGCTGATCCCGCATTTCCTCCTGGTTGCCGACTGGTCCAAGGCCGAGGCGCTGGGTTTTTTTGAGTAACTGGGTGCGCGCCCGGCGCGTGCCCTGATCGACGACAGAAGGTGTGAGTCATGTGTGGCATTGTTGGCATAGTGGGCAAGTCGAACGTCAATCAGGCGCTCTATGATGCCCTGACCGTCCTGCAGCATCGCGGCCAGGACGCCGCCGGCATAGTGACCTGCGACCGTGGTCGCCTGTTCCTGCGCAAGGACAATGGCCTGGTACGGGATGTGTTTCATCAGCGGCACATGCAGCGCCTGGTCGGTAGTATGGGTATCGGTCACGTGCGTTACCCGACTGCAGGGTCCTCCAGTTCAGCCGAGGCGCAGCCGTTCTACGTCAACTCACCCTACGGCATCACTCTGGCGCATAACGGCAACCTGACCAATGTCGAGCAGTTGTCGCGCGAAATCTACGAATCCGACCTGCGCCACGTAAACACCAATTCGGATTCCGAAGTCCTGCTCAACGTGTTCGCCCACGAGCTGGCCCTGGGCGGCAAGCTGCAACCCAATGAAGAAGATATCTTCAAGGCCGTGCGTGCCGTACACAAGCGCTGCAAGGGCGGCTATGCTGCGGTGGCGATGATCACCGGTTATGGCATTGTCGGTTTCCGTGATCCGCGTGCTATCCGTCCGATCGTGTTCGGCAAGCGCGAAACCGAGAATGGCACCGAGTATATGGTGGCATCGGAAAGCGTTGCCCTGGATGTATTGGGCTTTGATCTGATCCGTGATCTGGAGCCCGGTGAGGCGGTCTATATCACCGAAAACGGTGAGCTGCACACGCGTCAATGTGCGGAGTACTCGGAATTTTCACCCTGTATTTTCGAGCATGTTTACCTGGCTCGCCCGGACTCCATGATCGACAAGGTGCTGGTGTACAAGGCACGCCTGCGCATGGGTGAGAAGCTGGCCGAGAAGATTCTGCGCGAGCGCCCTGAACATGATATTGATGTGGTGATTCCGATTCCGGATACCAGCCGTACCTCGGCGGTCGAGCTGGCCAATCATCTGGGCGTCAAGTTCCGCGAGGGCTTCGTCAAGAACCGCTACATCGGCCGCACCTTCATCATGCCCGGTCAGGCAGCGCGCAAGAAATCCGTGCGCCAGAAGCTGAATGCCATTGAGCTGGAGTTTCGTGGCAAGAACGTGATGCTGGTGGATGATTCCATTGTGCGTGGTACCACCTGCAAGCAGATTATCCAGATGGCGCGCGAAGCCGGCGCGAAGAATGTCTACTTCTGCTCGGCAGCCCCCGCGGTGCGTTATCCCAACGTCTATGGCATTGATATGCCCAGCGCCCATGAGCTGATTGCCCATGGACGTACCACCGAAGAAGTGGCTGAACTGATCGGGGCCGACTGGCTGATTTATCAGGATCTGGAAGACCTGGTCGAAGCCGTCAGCGAAGGCAATCCGGACATTCACCACTATGACTGCTCGGTGTTCAATGGCGAGTACGTGACCGGCGATGTCAACGAGGCCTATCTCGGCAAGATCGAGCAGGCGCGCAATGATTCTGCCAAGGCGCTGACCGATACCGGTAATGCGGTGATCGAGCTGCACAATAACTGATCGACAGATAGCCACGCCTGGCAACCCGGATGATCACGGGTAGTTGATGCCCTGCAGTTGCCAGCTACCCGCATCCCGTCGATCAGATCTGATTCAGAGGTTTATTATGAGTAACGAATGGGATGCCGGCCGGCTGGACAGTGACCTGCTGGCCGCAGGCTTTGATACCCTGGCGGTTCGTGCCGGCCAGCGCCGCGGGCCTGAAGCCGAGCATGGCGAAGCACTGTACCTGACCTCCAGCTATGTGTTTCGCAGTGCCGCCGATGCGGCTGCCTGCTTTGCCGGCGAAGCCTCGGGCAACGTCTATTCACGCTACATGAACCCGACAGTACGCACCTTCGAAGAGCGTATCGCCGCGCTCGAAGGCGCCGAACAGGCAGTGGCGACGGCATCAGGCATGGCAGCGATTCTGGCCACTGTGATGAGCCTGTGTTCAGCCGGTGATCATATTCTGGTCTCACGCAGCGTGTTTGGCGCCACGGTTACCCTGTTTGAAAAGTACTTCAAGCGCTTTGGGATCGAAGTGGACTACGTAACCCTGGCCGATACCCAGGCCTGGCAGACCGCGTGCAAACCCAATACCCGGCTGTTCTTTGTCGAATCGCCATCCAATCCGCTGGCGGAGCTGGTGGATATTGCTGAGCTGGCGCGGGTTGCCCGTGAGCAGGGTGCCTGGCTGGCGGTGGACAACTGCTTCTGTACCCCGGCGCTGCAAAAACCGATCGAACTGGGTGCGGATATCGTCATTCACTCGGCGACCAAATATATCGACGGCCAGGGCCGCTGCCTGGGCGGCATCGTGGCCGGTCGGCGTGAGCAGATGACCGAGGTTGTCGGCTTTCTGCGCACCGCCGGGCCGACCTTGAGCCCGTTCAATGCCTGGGTGTTTCTCAAGGGCCTGGAGACCTTGCGTCTGCGCATGCAGGCCCACTGCGCCAGTGCGCTGCAGCTGGCCACCTGGCTGGAGCAGCAGTCGCAAGTGGACAAGGTGTATTACGCCGGCTTGCCTTCGCATCCGCAGCATGAGCTGGCCAGACGGCAACAGAGCGGCTTTGGTGCGGTGGTCAGCTTTGAAGTGAAAGGCGGTAAAGAGGCGGCCTGGCGTTTTATTGATGCCACGCGCCTGTTGTCGATTACCGCCAATCTGGGTGACGCCAAAACCACCATCACCCACCCGGCAACCACCACTCACGGTCGCCTGAGCCCGGAAGCCCGTGCTGACGCCGGCATCAAGGACAGCCTGATCCGGGTCGCGGTCGGCCTGGAAGAGGTCAGTGATATTCAGGCCGACCTGGCATTGGGTCTGGCCGCGGTGCGCAACTGATGCAGGAACTCTTGCTGCATTGTCGTCCGGGGTTTGAAGGTGAAGTGGCTGCAGAGCTGCAGCAGCGTGCCGCAGACGTCGGGATTTCCGGCTACCCGGTGGCCAAGGCGGGCCAGGCTGTCGCGCGCTTTGTTTGCCCGCAGCCGGGTGATGCCGAACGCCTGATGCGCCAGCTGGACTTTCGTTCGCTGATTTTTGTCCGCCAGTGGGCGCTCGGGAGTTGGCTTGAGGTGCCAGCCGATGACCGTATCAGCCCGATTCTCAGCGCCTGCTCACAGGGGCCGCTGGCCGCGGAATTGTGGCTGGAGACCGCCGACACCAACGACGGCAAGGCCATGGCGGCACTGCTGAAAAAGCTGCGTGCCCCCTTGCAGTCGGCGCTGGAAAAAACCCGCTTCCTGCGCCCGAAAAAAACCGACTTGCCACGTTTGCACCTGTGCTTCGAGAGTGGCGAGCGGGTCTTTGTCGGCTGGTCCTGGGCGAATAATGCCGCGCCCTGGCCAATGGGTATTCCGCGTCTGCGCGTACCCAAAGGGGCACCCAGTCGATCCACCCTCAAGCTGGAAGAGGCCTGGCATCACTTCATTCCACGGGATGAGTGGGATAGCCGGCTGGCTCCGGGTATGACCGCCGTCGATCTGGGTGCTGCCCCGGGCGGCTGGACTTGGCAGCTGGTCAACCGGTTGATGAAAGTCACCGCAGTAGATAACGGGCCTATGGCCCAGAGCCTGATGGACAGTGGCCAGGTCGAACATATCCAGGCCGACGGTTACCTGTTCAAACCCAAGCGCCCGGTCAACTGGATGGTCTGCGATATCGTCGACAAGCCCGCCCGCAGCAGTGCGCTCTTGGGCCGTTGGTTGAGCCGTGGCTGGTGCCGTGAAGCCGTGATCAACTTCAAGTTACCGATGAAGCGCCGCTATGAAGAGGTGATGCAGTGCCTGGAACACGTGCAGGACGAGCTGGACGCGGCGGGCGTCGTGGCGACCTTGTCCTGCAAGCAGCTCTACAGTGATCGCGAGGAAGTGACCTGTCACGCCCGGGTCAAACGCTGACAGGCAAGCCCTCAAGGGGCTTGCCTGTGTGATGATTCAGATGGGTTCCAGCAAGGTAATGCGCTCTTCCTGCTGCAGAATGGCCGAAAAAGCGCCAATACTTTCCTGACGCGCGGATGAGTTTTCCCAACGCTCCCAGGAGTGCCGATTCTGCCAGGTCACCATGATAACGCGGTGATTTGGCCGCTCCAGATCCTGAAACGACTCCCCGGAGATGAACCCGGGTGATTGAATAGCCTTCTGTAGCATCTTGCGGGCGATTTCTTCGTAGGGTTGTTCGAGACCTTCGGCGATAATGCGCTCGATCAGGACTTTGATCATGCTGGTTCCTTAGCTCAGGCAGTGGTGTTGACACCCCGATTATAGGTCTTGTGAGCAGGGTTTTGCGCAACATGGCAAAGAATTTTTGCCCACATCCTTGCTGGTTGTCAGCGCCGCCTTTGGCGATAATAACCCCTTCGCTGGCAAACGGATTGGACTGACCTCATGAGTGATCAACAACTGGATGCGCGGGGACTGTTGTGCCCGGAACCTGTGATGCTGCTGCACAATGCAGTGCGTGATATCCAGCCCGGAGAGCGCCTGCAAGTCCTCGCCACGGACCCCTCGACCCAGCGCGACATACCCCGCTTCTGCCAATTCCTCGGCCACCAGCTGCTGGCACAGGAAGAGGTGGAGGGGGAGTTTCGTTATCTTATCGAAAAGGGTGGTGGTTAGGTGCCGCTTGCGGCGCCGGCGTAAACGGTGGCCAAGTGTGGTTGCGGGTTTTGGGGTCTAGGGGCTGAAGGCTGGAAGCTGGAAGCTGGAAGGTTGAGATTTGCATGGTTGCAGGTTTTGGTGTATGGCGTAGGGGAGTGTCAGGGGCGTGTCAGATTTTTGTGTCCCTGCTGTCATTGCGAAGGCCGTAGGCCTGTGGCAATCCAAGTGGCGTCAAGCCTACAGCCTCCAGCCCTTCTCACCGTCATGGCGAAGGCCGTAGGCCTGTGGCCATCCATGTTGACCAGGGTTGAGTGCGCAGCAATGGATCGCCACGCCGCTACGCGGCTCGCGATGACGCTGGGAGTGTGTCCA